>NZ_JBIVUQ010000017.1:0-189150 GCF_044757265.1 Streptomyces sp. NPDC091292
GGCCCGGCCCGGGCGGGGGGGGGGGGGGGGGGGGGGGGGCGGGGGGCCCCGGGGGGGGGGGGGGCGCCCCGCCGGGGGGGGGGGGGGGGCCCCGCCCGGGGGGGGGGGGGGGGGGGGGGGGGGGGGGGCCGGGGGGGGGGGGGCGGGGCCCCCGGGGGCGCCCCCCCCGCCACGGGTTCACAGATGCCGGTCGCTCGGGCAGTCGCCCGTGAGTTCCGCCGTGCGGTGCCGGCCGAGCCGCAGGGCCACGGCGGCGACCGTGGCGGTGGTCGTCAGCCAGTGCCCCGGCTGTTGCTGGAGCAGGGCGTGGGCGGCGGTGGCGGCGACGAGTTCCAGACACTCGGTGAGACAGGGCAGACAGGCCCGTACGGGACGTGGGGCGCGCGGGCGGGCGCGCCGCGGTTTACGGCGGCGCCGCCAGGGGGATGTGGCCATCGCGATCTCCTAGGGGAGTCGTGGACTCGGGACCCCGGCGGAGGCTGGCAATCCGTAAGCCGGGGTCCTGGTGTCACCCGGCCCTCGTGGCCGAGCGCGATCGACGGTAAACGGAGCGTGGCCGCTTTTCCGGTGGTCCGCGGGCCCTGAGCGGGCGGAACGCGACCGTCGACGCGCCCTACGACAGCGCCGCGCCCTCCCGGAAGACGCCGGTGCGTTCGATTGAGGCAGGCCGGATGCGCCCGCTCGCGCTCCCCCTTTTCCCTGGTGAGAGCCTGCCGTGAGCCTGTTGCGAGCCGAGCGCACTCCGTACGGGCCACCGGTGTACGAATGCCGTTCCGGTGTCGCGGCCGGCCCGCGAACACTGTCCGACAGTGCGATGAACGCGACGGTCCCCAAGACGCATTTGCACACGGCGCAACAGTTGAAATCGAGACAATGTGTGCTCGCGCATGCTTGAGGGGCCTGCTGGGCGGCGATCCTCAAGTCTGTCGGGCCCGGATGCAATTGCATGCGGGCAACGGGGAGTTCGTTCACCGCAGGAGGTTGTCCGGTGAGGAAACCGACGAGTGCGCAGGACCGGGCGCAGGGCGCCGGACGGCGGAACGACGCCGTATGGCGCAAGAGTTCGCACAGCAGCCCCGAAGGGGCGTGCGTGGAGATCGCGGAACCGGCCGACGGGCAGGTCCTGTTCCGCGATTCGAAGAATCCGCGAGGCCCCGTGATGGGCGTTTCCAGGGAGACCGCAGCCGCCTTCACCGTCGCGGTGCGCCGCGGCGCCCTGTGAGGCGACGGCCGACCGCTGCCGGGCGCGCTGTCTGCTTCTGCAACGACGTGCCCGGTGGACACCCCCGGCCCCGACCCGTACCGAAAGGCGGCAGGCGCGCGGACCGGCCGCCGCGCTATGTCGAGAAAGCGTTCAACATTGGACATCGCCGCTGACCGACCAGTAGGCATGGGGATAATGCACATGCATCCCGCTCATGCCTGACGTGCGCGGATGCGTCATTCCGACGCCGGGGAGGGTCACTGTGGGGGAGCAGCCGACACCTGAACGGGACGGCGGCGACGGGGACCTCGGGCAGGACAGACCGCACAGCGCGCGGATGTACGACTACTACCTCGGCGGCAAGACGAACTACGCCGTGGACCGCGAGGCGGCCCGCGAGGTCATCCGGGTGTTCCCCGCGATCGAGACGGTGGCCCGGATCAACCGGGCCTTCATGCACCGCTCCGCGCGCTTCCTCGCCCAGCGGGGCATACGCCAGTTCATCGACGTCGGAACCGGCATCCCCACCTCGCCCAACCTGCACGAAGTGGTGCAGGAGGTCGCCCCCGAGTGCCGTGTGGTGTACGTCGACAACGATCCGATCGTGCTCATCTACGCCGACGAACTGCTCGACGGATCACCGGAGGGCACCACGAGTTACGTCCACGCCGACGCGAGACGGCCGGCCGACGTCCTCGCGGCGGTGAGAGCCGAGGGTGTGCTCGACTTCGACCGCCCGGTCGCCCTCAGCCTGCACGCCCTGCTCCACTTCGTCACCGACGAACAGGAGCCGTACGCCCTGGTCGGCCGGCTCCTGGAACAGCTGCCCCCGGGTTCGTGTCTGAGCCTGTCGCACTGCACGGGCGACTTCGAACCCGAGGCGTGGCAGGCCATCGTGGACACCTACACCCGGCGCGGAACCCCCCTGCGGGTGCGCAGCAAGGCGGAGGTTCAGGGGTTCTTCGACGGTCTGGAACTCTTCGGTCCCGGTCTGGTGGTCGCGCACCGCTGGCGCCCCGAACCGGCGAGCGGCCCGAGCCTGGTGAGCGACGGCCACGCGTCGCTCTATGCGGGGGTTGCCCGCAAGACCTGAGGGGGCGGGGGGTCAGCGGCAGTAGTTGGACGCCAGCAGATCCCGCAGCTTCTGGACCGTCTTGGGGGGTGTCAGTGAGGCGGCGCGCAGCGCGTCGAACGCCCTCTCCCGGCGGTCCACGCTCTCCTCGTCCTGAATGATCAGGCCGCCGTCGAAGCTCTCGGCGTAGGCGACGGTGGGGAGTATGCGTCCCGCGAAGTCGAACAGGGTGGTCGTGCACAGCTCCACGGGCAGGTTGTAGCGGTTCAGCTCGGCGAGCCGGATGACGTACCGCGGGTTGGCGGACAGGTCGATCACGTGCTCGACCTGTCGGCGCATGATCTGCGGCGATCCGACGAGGCGCCGCAGCGCGGCCTCGTCGATGACGCAGATCAGCCGCTTGTCCGTGGCCGCCGCGAACCGGGCCTGGCGCTCCTTGCGGAGCTGGAGCAGCGACTCGTGCCGGCTCCGCGAACCGCGTCCCCGCTCGATCAACGCGCGCGCGTACTCCGGGGTCTGGAGCAGGCCGTGCAGGTGCTGGGACTCGTAGGACCTGATGCGCTGGGCCATGTCCTCGAAGCTGACGACGGCCTGCAAGTAGCGTTGTGCCGCGGTCGACCGCTTCTGGTACCACGTGGGCTGGTTGGCGGTCCTGGCCAGCTCTTCGAGCTGCCGCTGCTCCTCCGGGTCGGAGATCCCGTACAAGGAGAAGAACCCCAGCAGGTCCTGTTCCTTGAACTTGTGCTGGCCCTTCTCGATCCTGCTGATCTTCGACGGGGACGCGCCCAACCGGCGCGCCACCTCTTCCTGCTTCAGGCCGAGCGCCTGACGCCGATGGCGCAGCGCGTTGCCCAGCACCATCCGCGGGGCGGAGGGGGCGGCCTCGTCCTGGAGGTACCGCACCCTGCGGCCCGACTTCTGGCCGTCGCTTTCGCCAGGCTCCTCAGGACCGGCCGGCTGCTGGACCACGTTCTCTCCTTGACTGTCTGCTCGACGACTGTCCGCTCGACTGTCTCTCTCGACTATCTATACGGACAGTGATGCTCTCGGGGCTCATCGTGCAGGAAGACCCGTATCGGGGAGGAACAATCGTAAGAAAGTCCAGTTTTGCGCATGCGGTCGGCCGGAATCCATCTATGGGCGGCGCCTTACCAGGAGTAATGCACCGTGCCCGCCGAGGTCAACGCGGCACGCCCCGCGGTGAGTTGGCGCGCCACCGTCCGAACTCGTACCGGGTCGGCGTCCGACGGAGGGCGGACGAGGGCGCATCGGCAGGCGCATTGCGCCGCGCACGATCGGACGGACAGTCAGGCGTGTGCCGTCAGGGCGGGTTCCGGGAAGGTGACGCCGGTCAGCTCCTCGGAGACGGTCCACAGGCGTCGGGCCGTGGCCGGGTCGGCCCGGCTGTCCTGGGCGATGACCCGGTTGCCGAGCCGGGTGACCAGACGTCGCAGGGCGTTGGCGTCGTGGCCCTGGAGGTTGGTGGCGGCCCAGCCGGGGTGGGCGGCCAGCGCGCGGACGGGCGAGCCCGCCGCGTCGAGCCGCCGCTGGAGTTCCAGCGTGAACAGGAGGTTGGCGAGCTTGGACCGGTTGTAGGCCGCCATGGGCCTGTACTCGCCGGTCAGGTCGAGGTTGTCGAAGTGGATACGGGGGTTGCCGACCCGGTGGGCACTGGACGCGAGGGTCACGACGCGGTCGGTGATGTGGGGCAACAGCAGGTTGGTCAGGGCGAAGTGGCCCAGGTGGTTGGTGCCGAACTGCATCTCGAAGCCGTCCTTGGTACGGGCCTCGGGGATGTTCATGACACCGGCGTTGTTGATGAGCAGGTCCAGGCCGCCGTGCCAGCCGGCGGCGAACTCGCGTACCGAGGAGAGGTCGGCCAGATCGAGCCGACGGACCTCCACGCTCCCCCGCGCATCGCTCCGCACGGACCCCCGCACGGTCGCAGCCGCGGCCTCACAGCGACCGGTGTCCCGCACGGCGAGAACCACATGGGCGCCCGCTCCGGCGAGCGCCGCGACGGGGGCGAGGCCCAGCCCACTGTTGGCACCGGTCACCACGACGGTCCGGCGCGCTCGCGCTCCGCGGGTTCGAGCGGCTGGCCGAGGCCGTCGAGGCGTCGCAGGAAGCGGCCGGGGATGCGTTCGCCGAGCGGCTGGACGCCGCGGCCCGCGCCTACGTGGAGTTCGCCCTGTCCAACGCCGCGCTGCTCGACCTGATGTTCGCGGTCAAGCACAGCCCGCAGGCGTCCCAGGCCCTCGGCACGACCGCCCAGGAGTGGGGCGACCAGCTCCTCGAACTGATCGCCGCGGGCCAGCGCACGGGCGAGGTCCGCGAAGGCCCCCCGGAACGGGTCGCCCTTCCGGCCTTCGCGGCGCTCCACGGCTACGCCACCCTGACGGCGAGCGGCATGCTGCCACCGGAGATGACGGAACACGGACTGGACGACGTGATCGCGTCGATCCTGCGGCAGAGCAGACCGAAGTAGCCGGAGTAGCCGGAGTAGCCGGAGTAGTCGGAGTAGTCGGAGTAGAACGTCACCGCGCGGGGCTGCGGGTGCGCCACTTCGCCATCTCGGTCACCAGTTGGTCGAGGGGCATGACGGGGGTGGACGGTTCCAGGTGGCGGTACTCGGAGTACGGGTTCGCGACGACGCGTTCGCTGCCACGGTCTCCATTCGGTTGGCGAGCGGGGGTCGTAGGTGCCCGGTGCTCACCACGGGCTCTCGCGCCACATGCAGGCCCCGGTGTGGATGAAGCCTCTGTGGGTCGCGCTGGGTCCCGTCCAGACGAGAGGCGCGAAGGTGCCGGCCGTCAGTTCCTGTTCGGTGATGGGGTCGTGGCAGGAGAAGCAGACCGGCCGGCCTTTGTCGGCGGCGGTGCGGGCCCGCAGGAGCGCCGCCTGTCCCGACAGGGCCCCGGCGCAGAGTCGTTCCCCGAGCAGGGCGGCGGTCTCGCACGGCTCGCAGGTGGTCCAGTGGGTGTAGAGGTCCCTGTAGGTGCTCACGACCGCAGCCCGGATCGGGTAGCAGGTCCGACAGGCGTGCGGTGCCCAGCCGGAGAATGCGCGGAGGTCGACGCCAGTGCCGGGGGCGAGTGGACCGGCGCACCACACGCAGGCGCCGCCCTCGTTCTGCTCGGTGGTGAGCAGGCGCATGTGCGGGATTTCGAAGAACTGGACGTCGGCCAGGTCCTGGTCCTCGTCGGCGGTGCTCACCGTCGGGTCTCCCGCAGCGCGCGGCGCAGGGCCGTACCGGGCTCGCATTTCCTCTGGTCCGTGTTGCATTGGGCGCAGGTGATGGTGTGCGTGATGAGGGCTTCGTAGGCGAGGGCGGCGTCCGGGTACATCACCGTGTCGCCGTCCTCGGTAAGGGTGAACAGGCTCCTGGTCATACCCGTGTCCCTACGGCGATCCTGTCGGACCCGGCCAGCTTGGCCATCGCCCGGAGCACGATCGCCAGGCGTCGGTCGCCCAGCGACTCCAGGTTCCAGAAGGTCATGTTGCGGGGGAACCGGACGGCGACGACGTAGCCGAGGAACGCCTTGTCCGCCGGAGTCAGGCCCGGGGCGCGGGAGTAGCGGGCCTCGAACGCCAGCCAGTCGCACGAGACCGTACCGTCGTCGTGCTCGGTGACCAGGAGGCGGCGGACATCCTCACGCGCCAGCAACTCGTCCTCCTCGATGAGCGCGGCCACAGCGATCCGCTCGCAGTGGGGCTGGTCCCGCACCCACACGGCCAGTTGGCCGGTCAATAGGGGCGGGCTGTCCGCCGGAGGCGCCGCTACTGCCGGCTGAGGCTGTGTCACTGGACTGCCTCCGGGCGGCGGCGCAGCGCGGCGACCAGGCTGCCGAGCAAGCTCTCGCCCTCGGTCCGTGACAGCACCAGTTCGCTGTCGCCCTGGTACTCGTCGACGGAGTACAGGGCGATGGGCACGCGGACCTCGCCGGTGCCGTGGTCGACAGTCGGCGGTTCATCGCGGCGTGTGGACGCGTGCCATCGCAGGCGTGGGCTCATGGGTTCCCCCTTGGTGGTCTCAGCGGGAGAGTCACCGTAGAGCCGTGCGCAAGCGGAAAGGGGGACAGATTGTCCCCCTTTCCCAAACTGTCCCTGTTACCCGGCAGTCATAACGCCTACTGCCTCAGCGAGTTGACCCGCCTCTTTACGCATTGCACGGGGTGCGGACCGCCACAGGTCCGCAGCGATGGCGCGGGCGGACGGGGTGTAGGCGACGGTCTCCGCACCGATCTCGTGAGCCAGCTTCATCACGTGCAGGGCGGCCGTGCGGTCGCCGCGCTGGAGGTGCCCGCGCGCGACTTCCACCCACAGACGGGCCCGCCGTTCCCGACTCGGCATGATGTCGGGGTCGATGTCATCGGCGAGGCCGAGCGCCTTGCTGCTCTTGCGCAAGTCCGTCGCGACGCTCACGGCGTGGAAGTCCACGTTGGCCCTGCCGAAGACGGTGCTGGGGTGAATGTAGGAGGCGGGCAGGGACTTCGCGACCTGGTCGCCCTTGCCCCAGTACCGCCACGCGTCGCCCTCCCGGCCCTCCCGCGCGGCCGTTACCGCGGCATGGAGTTGGAGGGCGCCGTACACGCCGTGCCAGTCGTCAGGTGCGTTGTCCAGGTGCGGGCGGATCAGTTCGGCTGCCTCCGTCACCACGCGCAGCGCCTCATCCGGATAGGCCGTCTCCCGCAGGATGTTGCCCAAGTTCCATGCCGAGGCCGCTATGGCCGCGGGCTGGTCGGCGTCCTGCGCTGCCGACAGCGCCCGATCCGCCACAACCCACGCCAGCTCTGCGGGAGCCACGAACGCAGTGGCCTGACCCGTGAGGCGACAGATGTCGGAGAGAGTGCCGAGCGCGGCCCGCCGTTGGTCGCCGTCAAGGGCGCGCACTGCGGCTTCTGCGTCGCTGATCAGCTCGGGCAGCAGAGCCCCGACCTCGGTGCGGTTACGGGGCGAGCTGTGCCAGAGGCGCCAAGTCTGATCGGCCCTGCCTTGAAGCAGGACGGGGTCAACGGGTCCGGTCGCCGGGGTGGTCGCGAAGCTACGGTTCATGACAGCAGACCAGATCGCGGGCAGGCCCGGGTGACTGAGGCGTCCGAGCGGCACGGTCACCGTCGCTCCGTCGTTACGGCCCGTCAGGACCGCCAGGTCCGAGATCTGGAGCGCGGCGGCGAGTCGCAGAAGAAGCGTGTGGTTGCTCAGTTCCCGCTCGCCGCTCTCGATCTTCTTGAGCCAGTCGGGGCCCCGGCCGCAGAGCTGGGCAAGGACAGGGCGGGACATGCCGCGTGACTCTCGTAGGGCCCGGATGCGTTCGCCTGTGCTGAGGTCGTCTGGGATGTCCACGCGTGCCCCCTTGTGTGGCGGTGCCGTCTTCGCCAGCGTACGGCGACGGTCAATGCCCTGGGCATGACGAAGACCCCCTCTCGCACGGTGCGGGAAGGGGCCCGAGTGTCGGCGTCAGTATCGGGCGAGCTGGTACCGGTACAGGTGGGACGCGACGACAGTCGCGGCCATGACGCCCCACGCGATCCACCAGCCCTGTGCGGGCTGCACGGCGGCGAGGACGATTCCTCCGCCCGCGACGCCCATCACGTCGCTGTACTTGAGGATCGGATGCACGGTGGGTCTCCTTCCTGTCTGGGTTCTTTCTGGTGGGCGGTGCTGTGGTCTGAGAGACCGTGACCCCGGAGGGGGGTCGGTAGTCTGCGGGCATGCGGTGTCCTGTGCCGCGGGTCCGGTCCCGGTGGTTTCGGTGGGCGACGCGGTCACCTCGCGGGAGCGCGTGCCCGTATGGGTTGCGGCGGTGAGCCTGACCGTGGCCGCCGCCGTCGTGGCCTTCCTCGTGCTGTACGCCCTCGCGCTGCGGCGTACCGCCGGGCTCGCCGTCGCGGGATCGGCCGTCGCCGTCGCCGCGGCCACCGCGACGGGCGCCGCTGCCGGACTGCGCCCGTGGAACGTCGTGGGCACGGCGCTGGTCGCGGCCGGCGCCGCGGCCGTGGCCTGGGTGCTGGGCAGATCGCAGCGGCGGCGCCGGGCCGAACGAGCCGCCCTGGCCGCGTACCGCAGCGGCGCCGCGGCCATTCCGCGGTTCGCCGCGCTCGCCGAGCGGGACCGGCTCGCCGTAGAACTGCACGACGTGGCCGCGCACCGGCTCACCGCGGTCGTCGTCTCCGCCGCGGCGGCCCAGCGGCTCACCGACCCGGACCTGACCGCCGACGCCCTCCGGCACGCGGCGGACGCGGGCCGGAAGGCCATGGCGGAGCTGGACCGCCTGGCGGACCGGGGCGAAGGTGCGGGCGGCTTCGCCGCAGGCGTCTCACTCGCCGATGTCGCCGCGCTGGCCGCCGAGTACGGCGCCGAACTGCACGAGACCACCGACGCCGGACCGGACGCCCCCGCCGCGACGGCCGCGGTCGCGTACCGCGTGGTCCGCGAAGCGCTGACAAACGCGGCCCGCTACGCCCGTGGCGCGGCCGTACGCGTCACCCTCGGCAGCCGCCCCGGAATCCTCACGGTCACCGTGACGGACGGCGGCGGCTCCGCCGCGGAACCGGACCTCGGCACCGGCCACGGCTTGACCGGACTGCGCGGCACGGTCGCCGCGGCCGGCGGCACGCTCTCCTACGGGCCGACGTCCCGTGGCTGGACCGTCCACGCCGAACTCCCCTTGCCCGAAGAGCCGTCGTCGGCGGAGGGCGTACGCCGCCGGGTCCGGTGGTCGCGTCCTCCGGCGGTACCGGCGGTACGCGGACGCCCGCTGCTGCCCGCGTACCCTTCCGCCGGCACCCGCAGCCCGCGCCGCCACCCCCTCTGGCGCGGGCCCACCGCCCTCGACTGGGCCTTGGTCGTGCTTGCCGTAGCGCTCTCGCTCGGTGCGGGCCTGCTCTCCGACGACGTGCCCGATTCGTGGCGCGGTGTGCTGTCCGGCCTCCCCTTCGTCCTCCTGTCCGTCCTGCACGCCGTGCCGCTCGGCTGGCGGTCGCGAGCGCCCGGGGCGGGGCTGACCGCGGTGCTGTCGGCGCTGGTGCTGTGGTGGGGCTGCGACCAGGCCGGCTGGACGCAGCCGCCGGTCAGCGACATCTTCCTCGTCTACTGGTGGGTCGAGCTGACCTTCGCGTACAGCGCCGGCGCGTATCTGCCCGTGCGCGGCGGCGCCCTGGCCCCCGTCGCGGTGGCCGCGACCGGCGGGCTGGCCCTCGCCGACGGCAGCGGCATCACCGGCAGCCGGGCGGCGGCCTGGGCGGCGCTGACCGTGCTGCTGGCCGTCCCCGCCTTCGCGCTGTGGGGGCTGGGAGTACGTACCGCCCTGCGGCGTGAGCGCGGCCGGGCCGCCGCGGCCCGCAGCCGCGAACTGCTCGAACGGGATGCCGACGCCGCCGTACGCGACCAGCGCCGCGTCATCGCCGCGGGCCTGCTGCGCACCGCGCACCGGCACGCGTGCGACGTGGTCGCCGCCGCCGACGCGGGACGGCTCGACACCGTCCTCGCCGCGGCACGGGCCGGCCTGGCCGCGCTCAGGGAACTGCTCGCGGAGCTGCACGGCGAGGACGACGGCGGCACGGACGGCGACAGCAAAGGCGCTGACAGCAAAGGCAGTGACAGTAAGGGCGCTGACAGCAAAGGCGGTGACAGTAAGGACGGTGACAGTGAAGGTCAGGGCAGCGGTGGCGGCGCCGAACCGCCGCCCACGGTCGCCGGCATCTCCGCGCTGGCCGTTCGCCACGGTGCCACCGTCACCTACCAGGGGCCGCGTACCGCCGAACCCGTTGTCGTGGGTGTGGCCGCGTACCGTATCGCCGCGATGCTGCTGGCCGAGGGCGTCGCCCTGACCGTGCGGTGCGGCGCCTCGGGCGTCGAGGTGTCGGGACCGCTGCCGCTGGCGCCGGGCACGCGGCGGCAGGTACGGGCGGTGGCCGACGCCCTGGGCGGTACGCTCACCCGGACCGACGACGCGGTACGCGTGTGGCTGCCGGAGGTGTTCCCATCACGATCACGGTGACCGTCGCCGATGACCAGGCGGTCGTACGCGCCGGAATCGTCGCGATCCTCGACGCCGAACCCGGTCTGTCCGTCGTCGGGCAGGCGGCCGACGGTGAGTCCGCCGTCGCGCGCGTGCTCGAACTGCGGCCGGACGTCGCCCTGATGGACATCAGGATGCCGGGCGGCGGCGGACTGGCCGCCACCGCCCGGATCACCGCCGACGCCCCCGGCACCCGTGTCGTCGTCCTGACCACCTTCGACCTCGACGAGTACGTCTTCGCCGCGCTGCGCGCCGGAGCCGTCGGCTTCCTGCTCAAGGACGCGGAGCCGGAGCGCGTGGTCGACGCGGTGCGCGTCGCCGCCCGCGGTGCCGCGCTGCTCGACCCCGTGGTGACCCGGCGGCTGATCGAGCGGTACGCCACAGGACACGTCCCCGCCGACGCCACCCGGCTGCGGCAGCTCACCCCGCGCGAGACCGAGGTCCTGCGGTACGTGGCCCGCGGGCTGGCCAACGCCGAGATCGCCGCCGAACTCGGCCTCAGCCCGGCCACCGTCAAGGACCACGTCTCGGTGGTCCTCGCCAAACTCCGCGTCCGCGACCGCGTCCAGGCGACGATCGCCGCGTACGAGACCGGTCTCGTACGCCCCGGGATCGGCTGAGGCGGCCAGGGATGGCGAACGAGGTGCGAACGAGGTCGTGACGGGGGGGCGACCGGGGTGGTGACCCCCGCCGTGCGGCGGGGGTCACCACCCCCTCCACCAGCGGATATCGCCGCCTGCCGGTCGTCCGGCGGCCTGACGACCGGGCCCCGCATCGGCGCCTAGCCTCGCGGCCATGGCACTCAGCAACGGCAGGATTCCCTCGCCCGGTCCGCTTCCCCCGCTCGTCCGCCGCATATGCGGCGGCCTCCTGCTCGCCGTCACCGTGGCGCTGACACCGGCAGCCGCGGCGGCCGGCTTCGTCGCGGCGGCGTTCGCGACCGCGAGCGTCCCGCTGCTCGCGGTCGCCGGTCTGGCCGCCGCATCGGCGGTCGCCGCACTGCTCGGCCGGGCGGCGTTCGGCCTGCTCGGCAAGGGCGGCATGCGGGCCACGGCCGCCCTCACCGGCGTCCTGCTCCTCGGCGTCACGGCCCTCGCGGCCACCACCGTCTTCCACCCGATGCCGGCCCCGGCCGCGGGCCCGGTCCCGTCCGACGTCCGCTTCTGGAACCTGCCGACCGGCTCCCGTATCGCCTACGTTCACGCGCCCGCCACCGGCACGCCCCGGCCGACCCCCGTCATCTTCCTGCACGGCGGCCCCGGCACCCCGGCGGAGGGCATCCCCGCCGGCGGGCGGGAACTGGCCGCCGACGGTTTCGACGTCTACTCGTACGACCAGGTCGGCGCGGGCCGTTCCACCCGGCTCTCGGACGCCACCGGCTACACCGTCGCCCGCCAGGTCGCCGACCTCGACGCGATCCGCCGACGCCTCGGCGCGGACCGGATCATCCTCGTCGGCCAGTCGTGGGGCGGCTCGCTGGCAGCCCAGTACTTGCGGGCGCACGCCTCGCACGTGGCGAAGGCTGTCTTCACCTCGCCGGGCGCCCTGTGGGGGCGGGAGTATCCGGGGTCCAAGGCCGGTGAGCCCTGGGACGACCTGACGCCGGCCCAGCGCACCCGGCGCGACGACCTGGAAAGCCGGCCCCGCCTGATCGCCGCGAGCGTGCTCCTCGGCGTCAACCCGCGCGCCGCGCACGCCCTGGTCGGCGACCGCGAACTCGACCACTGGATGCACGAGGTGGCTCTGCTCGGCAAGGACAGCGCCTCGTGCGCGGGAGCGGCGCCCACAAAGGCGCACGACAACCCGCAGGGCTTCTACGGCAACCAGATGACCGTCAAGGACTTCGAACAGCTCCCCGACCCGCGTCCCGTACTGCGCACGGTGCACGTCCCGTCGCTGATCCTGCGCGGCCAGTGCGACTTCATCAAAGCCGAGGTCACCCAGGAGTACCGCCAGACCCTGCCGGACTCCCGGCTGGTCAACGTCCAGGGCGCGGGCCACGGCATCGCGCATGCGCGACCGCGCCTGTACACCGCGCTCCTGCGAGCCTTCCTGTCGAACGAGCCCCTCCCGGCACCGGCGTCCTGAGGGCAGACGCCAAGGGCGTCGGGGGCGCCGCCTTCGGCATCGTGCTGGAGTCCGTCGGCGGCGACCCCGGGCCCAGCGCGACCCACAAGCTCCGCCCCGGCGGCCGGTTCCAGTCCTGGCCACGATGACAGAACACGGCCTGGACGACGTGATCGCGTCGATCCTGCGGCAGAGCAGGCCGGAGTAGCCGGAGTAGTCGAGTAGCCGGACTAGCCGGACTAGCCGGACCAGAACGTCACCGCGCGGGGCTGCGGGTGCGCCACTTCGCCATCTCGGTCACCAGTTGGTCGAGGGGCATGACGGGGGTGGACGGTTCCAGGTGGCGGTACTCGGAGTACAGGTTCGCGACGACGCGTTCGCTGCCGTCGAGAGCGGCGAAGGGGCCCAGGTCGACGCGGTGTGCGGCCTCGGTCCACGGTTGCCCGGCCGCGTGGCTCTCGGCGGCGTACCGGCCGATGAAGCGCAGGTAGTCCTGGACCTCTCTGATTCCGGAGACGTCGGTCACGGGGCCGTGCCCGGGGACGACCGTCTCCGGTTCCAGGGCGATCATCCGGTCGCAGGCGGCGCTCCATGAATGCGCCGGTCCGGCCCACATGACGGGTGTTCCCTGGATGAAGAGAAGGTCCCCGGCGAAGAGGACCCGACTGTCCGGCACCCATGCGATCACGTCACCGGCGGTGTGCGCGGGGCCGAGGTCGAGGAGGTCGACCCGGCGCCCCCCGACCTCCACGGTCAGGTGGTTCTCGACGGTGACGGTCGCGCCCCGGAGCTGGATGCCGTCATGACTGAAGGGCCCGAAGGCTTCCCGCAGATACGCGGCGACCTCGGGGTCCGTCTGTGCCGCCGTCAGCTCGGCGTAGACGCCTGGCGCGAAGGCGTGCAGTTCCTCGTTGAAGTGAGGGCCCGCGTAGATGTGGGTGTCCGGCGGGACGAGTTGGTTGCCGTAGCAGTGATCGCCGTTGGCATGGGTGTTGACCAGATGCCTGATCGGTGCGGAGCGGGTCAGCGGCTCCAGTCCGTCCAGCATCTCGCGGGTGAGGGCGAGATCGAAGAGGGTGTCGACCAGCATTCCCTCGCCGTCTCCGGCGATGAAGCCGGCGTTGCTCCATCCCCAGGAGCCGTCGGGAAGGAGCCACGCGGACACGCCGTCGGCGAGCGCGTGCAGGCCCTTGGTGTACGGGGGCATGGAAAGCCTTCCTGTAGTGGGTGTCGCCTGGTACGGGTGTCGCCTGTTACGGGTGTCGCCTGTTACGGGTGCCGGTGGCTGGTGTACCGCCGTCAGTGGCCGGTCGACAGGCGGTGTACCTCGGGACCGGGGACGACGCGGTTCTCGATGGCGCCCAGTTGCTCGCTGCGGAGGCCGACGGTGTCGCCCGCCTTCAGCCATCCCCGGTACTCGCCGGGTGAGGTGTCGACATGTTCCAGGAGGCACCCGCCCGGGATGGTGCCCGAGCCGATGACGTCGCCGGGGCGCAGCGGGGTGCCGCGTGAGATGTACGAGAGGAGTTCGGCGAAGGACCAGTCCATGTCGCGGCTGGATCCGTGGGCGATCTCTGTGCCGTTGACAAAGGCGCGCAACTCGATGTCCGCCGGGTCGAGTTCGTCGGGGGTGACCAGGTAGGGGCCGAGGGTCAGTGCGCCGTCCTTGCCCTTGGCCTGTCCGATCCCCTGGGCGATGTCGCGGAGTTGCAGATCGCGGGCGGTCCAGTCGCAGAAGAGGGTGTAGCCGGCGACATGGTCCATGGCCCGCTCCGGTGACAGGTCACGGCCGGGGCGGCCGATGACGACCCCGATCTCGGCCTCGAAGTCGAACCACTTCGCGCCGGGGGACACCGGCACGTCGTCCCGCCCGCCGAAGAGCGTGGCGGGGTTGGCGAAGTAGAACGCCGGCACCTGGTCCCACACTTCGGGCAGCTCGCCCGGGTTGCCGATGGCGCGCAGACACCCTCGTACGTGATCCAGGAAGCACGCGCCGTCACGCACCGAGCCGGGGCGGGGTACGGCGGGCCGGAGGGTGACCTCACCGATGTCGGCGGCCACTCCGCCGCGGTGCGCTTCGCGGGCGGCCTCGGCCAGGACGCCGGGGCCCAGGCCGATCAGGTCCTGGATGCCGAGGCCGGTGTCCAGGGCGAACAGTTCACGGCCCACGAGGACGCCGGTGCGGGTGGAGCCGTTCCAGTCGTACGTCGCCCACTTCACGGGATCAGCCCCAGCCGTGCGGCGTTGCCACCGGCCACGCTGTCCCGCTGCTCCGGCGAGAGCCCGGCGGCGGTCAGACGTGCCGGCGGATCGGTGACGCCCATGTCGTACGGGTAGTCGGAGCCGAGCAGGACCTGACCCGCGCCGACGGTGTCGACGAGGTGCCGCAGCGCGTGCGGGGTGTAGACGAGCGAGTCGAAGAAGATCTCGCTGAGGTACGCGCTCGGCGGGCGCTCGCATGTACGGGCGTCGGCGCGCTCACGCCAGGCGTGCTCCGCCCGGCCCATGTAGACCGGCAGATAGCCACCACCGTGGGCGGCCAGGATCCGGAGCCGGGGATGGCGGTCGAAAACCCCGGAGAAGATCAGGTGGCTGAGGGCGATCGTGTGCTCAAGGGGCTGGCCGATCACGTTGTACAGGTACCAATGGTCGAGTCGGCCGTCGACCGTGCAGCCCAGCGGGTGCAGGAACACCAGCGCGTCCAACTCCTCCGCGCGGGCCCACAGCGGGGCGAGCGCGGGGTGGGACAGGTCGATGCGCCCCTCACCGTTCGGCCGCCCCTCGCCGTACGGCGCGAACGAGGAGATCTCGATGCCCTTGAGTCCGCAGGTGAGGACCGCGTGCTCCAGCGCCTCGACCGCGAGCGCCGGGTGTTGCAGCGGGGCGACCCCGAGACCGGTCAGCCGGCCGCCCGCCTGTGCGCACAGCGCCGCGATGCCCTCGTTCGTGGCGGTGAAGATCTCGCGGGCGAGCGAGGGTTCGGCCCAGTAGTAGTACTGGGACGGGCTGGGCGAGACGAGTTGCGCGTCGACCGACGCCGCGTCCATCGCTTTGATCCGGGTGTCGAGGTCCGTCAGGGACCTGTGCGCGTCCTGGGACATCCGGAGGGTGATCCGCACCGAGTCCTGACCCATGAGCCGGGCCTGCGCCTCCTGTTCCCGCTGCTTGCGGCCATCGCCGTCCACGAGCGGCTCCACACTCGGCACCAGTGCGTGCGCGTGTACGTCCGTCACAGTCACGGGTGTCATGGATCCGGGTGTCATGGATACGGGAGTCATGACGTCACCCCTTTCCGTCGCTGTCGTGTCGCCGTAAACGGTCGATCACGCGACGACACCGGCGGAAGACGAATCTGCCGATGCGGCGTATAGAGCGGGGCTATGCGCTGCCCTCGGTGTACGGGCGACCCGGCGCCATCGATTCGGCGAGGTCGAATCCGGGGACGTCGGCCGCCACCCGCACGGCGGCGCGCCGCAGCATGGCGCGCAGCCAGCGGTGCCCCCGGTCGTGGGCGAGATGGGGGTGCCACCAGAACGCCTGCACGACCTCGCCGACGGGGAACGGTGGCGCGAAGACGCGCAGGCCGTAGAGGTGCCGGGCGCGTTCGGCGAGGGAGCGGTGGACCAGCGCGACGCGGTCCGTTCCCTCGATGAAGGCCGGCACCACGGAGAACGTCGCCACGGTGGCCACGGCACGGGGAGCGATCCCGGCGTACCGGAGCTGACGCATCACGATCGACATCCCCGCATCCGCTGTCGCGGAGAACCGGTCGGCGTACACGACCCACGGCAGGGCGGCCAGGACCGCCGGGTCGGCGGCCTCACCGACCTTCGGATTGTCACGGCTGGTGACGCACCGCCACTCGGTGCGCAGCAGATCCAGGTGCGGGGGCCCGCTCAGCACTCCGTGGGGTGCCAGCATCCCGTCCACGTTCCGCAGACCCTCCAGCGGTTCGCGTGGTTCCCAGCCGCGGGGAATCTCGAACCGGACAGCGGCGAGCGGGGCGGCCTCGCTCACCAGCCGGCTGAGCGCCGGGCCCATGGTCTCAAGCCAGAAGTCGCTTGCCAGCAGCCGGAATTCGCGGCGCGAGGTGGCGGGGGCGAAGGCCGTCCGGTGGACGAAGACCCCTTCGAGACCGACGATCACCCCTGCCACCGCGGGCCGCAGGTCCTCGGCCAGCGCGGTCAGCTCGTACCGGCTGCCACGGCGCCGCAGCAGCTCATCGCCGAAGTGCCGGCGCAGTCGGGCCAGCGCGGCGGACATGGAGGGCTGGCTCACCGCCAGCTCGTCGGCCGCTCCAGAGACGCTGCGGTGCGACAGCAGTGCGTCCAGGTGGATCAGCAGGTTGAGATTGAGGCTGCGCAGCTCCACGGAACCCCACTCCTTTCCCCTCCCGTCACTCCCGTCACTCGCGCGCGGCCGTGTCCGGTGCGCGCGGGGCGGCGATCTGTCGTGCGGCCTGCATGACGGCGTCCCGTCGGTGCGCGCGTGAGTCCCGGGCTCCCGCGTCTTCGGCGGACAGCATGCGGGCCATCTGCGGGACGGCCGACCAGTTGCCGGCCAGGGAGATGAGCAGGAACACCAGATGTGCCGGTGCGACGGAATCGTCGACCAGACCGGCCTTCTGGGCCGCCTCGACGGCCCGGGTCTTGCCGGTGTACAGGTCGGTGCGGGCCGCTTCGTCCCGTACACCGCCGGTATCGGCCAGCCCTTCCCACAGCACCAGGCGGGCCGCTTCCGGGTGGTCCTGCTGGTAGTCGAAGGCCTGCCCGGCGAACTGGGCCAGGTCCTCCGCGCAGGTCACGTGCTGGAGCGGGACGTCGGCGGCGAGGCGGTCCAGCTCGCTGCGGATGACGGTCGCGAACAGCGCCTCCTTGTCGCCGAAGTAGTTGTACACGCGCTCCCGGTTGACCCCCGCGCCCTTGGCGATCCTGTCGATCGTCGTGCCCGAGGGCCCGTACCGCGCGAACTCGGCCAGCGCCGCCTCGTGAATCCTGCGCTTCGTTCCTTCGACGTCCCAAGCCATGCCCCGAGCGTATCCCAACACCAGCGTTGCAGTTGGAGATCTGCGGGCGTACAGTCGGATCCAGGCGAAGCCAACACGAGTGTTGGAAATTCCGGTACGGAAGAGACGCCAGGAGGAGAGCCATGACCACGACCGACGAAAACCAGAAGCCCGCCCACGACAACGCCCACGACCGCGACCACGATCACGCCCCCGTCTCCGCTCCCGCCCCCGCCCCCGACATCGGCGAGAGCGTCCGGACGACCCGCTCCCGCTGGTCGTCGGAGCGGGACGAGGACCGGTTCACCGTCGAGGATCCGGCCACCGGCCGCGCGCTGACGGTGGTGCAGGGGAGCGGCGAAGCCGAGGTCGACCGCGCGGTACGCGCCGCCCACGAGGGCTTCCTCTCCTGGAGCCGCCGTACCCCCGCCGAGCGCGGCCGGCTGCTCCAGGACGTCGCGCGGGAGATCCGGTCGTACGCCGATGAACTCGCCGAGCTGGAGTCGCGCGAGAACGGCAAGCCCCGTGGCCAGGCCCAGTTCGACCTGGAAGCCTGCATCGCCTGCTTCGAACTCTTCGCCGGACTCACCCACGACCTGCCCGGCTCCGTGCGGGACAGCGGCTACGCGCTGGATGTGACCTCGCTCCAGCCCTTCGGGGTGATCGGCGGCATCATTCCCTTCAACTGGCCGCCGATCCATACGGCCGGGAAGACCGCCCCGGCGCTCGCGGCCGGGAACGCCGTCGTACTGAAGCCGCCGGAGCAGGCCCCGCTGACCGTCATGCGGCTGGCCGAGATCATCCAGTCGGTTTTGCCCGACGACGTGGTCCACACGGTGCCGGGCAAGGGCTCCGTGGGCGCCGCCCTGGCGGGCCACCCCCTGGTGCGCAAGCTGTCCTTCACGGGCGCCCCCACCACCGGCGCCGCCGTCCTCAGGACGGCCGCGGACAACCTGACCCCCACCCTGATGGAGCTGGGCGGCAAGAACCCCCTGGTGATCTTCGAGGACGCCGACCTGGACGCCGCCGTCGCCGGTGCCGTCGAGGGCGGCTTCTTCAACCAGGGCGAGGCCTGCACGGCCGCCTCCCGCCTGCTGGTCCACCGCTCGGTGCACGACGAGGTCGTGGACCGTCTCGCCCGTGCGGTCGCCGAACTCCGGGTGGGCCGGGGCCTGGACGCGACCACCCACGTCGGCCCGCTCGTCACGCGGGCGCAGCAGCGACGCGTCCTGGACTACATCGACATCGGCGTCAGGGAAGGCGCCAAGATCACCGCGCAGGCCCAGCTACCGGCGGACCCCGACCTCGCGGGCGGCTTCTACGTGGCCCCGACCCTCTTCACCGGCGTACGCCCGGACATGCGTATCGCGAAGGAGGAGATCTTCGGCCCGGTGGTCTCCGTGATCCCGTTCGCGGACGAGTCCGAGGCCGTCGAGATCGCGAACGGCACCGACTTCGGGCTGGTCGCGGGCGTCTACACCGCCGACAGCGCGCGGGCCCTGCGCGTCAGCCGGGGCATCGAGGCGGGCATCGTCTTCGTCAACAACTACAACCGGGCCATGATGGGGTCGCCGTTCGGCGGCACGAAGCACAGCGGCTACGGCCGCGAGCACGCCGCCGAAACCCTCAGGGAGTTCGGCTACAGCAAGACCGTCAGGCTGCCCTCAGGACTCAGGCCGATCCCGCGCTGGACCGCGGTCGACGAGGTCCTCACCTGACACCACACCCTTGCCGTCCCCGTCGACGGTCGCGGCCCAACTGGCCAGCAGCCTCAGGGCGTCGCAGGTGGGTGTGGCGGGTTCGGCGCTGTAGGCCATGATCGTCAGCCCGGTGTCGGCGGGGAGTTCCAGGGCCTCGTACGCGAGGGTGAGTTCGCCGACGACGGGATGGCGGAGTTGTTTGGTGCCGGCGCGGTGCTGGAGGACGTTGTGGGTGGCCCAGCGGGTGCGGAACAGATCGCTCCGGGTGGAGAGTTCCCCGACCAGCTCGGTCAGGGCTCTGTCGTGGGGGTCGCGTCCGGCTTCGGCGCGCAGGATCGCGACGGTGCCGGCGGCCATGCGTTCCCAGTCGACGTAGAAGTCGGTCGCCGCGGGGTCCAGGAACATGAAGCGGGCCCCGTTGGGCGGCCGGCGCGGGGTCGCGAGGATCGGGCTGAGGAGGGCTCTGCCGAGTTGGTTGGTGGCCAGGATGTCCAGACGGCGGTTGCGTACGTAGGCCGGGGTGGTGGACATGGAGTCCAGGATGCGCTGGACGCTGGGGCGCACCTGGGGCCTGGGGGTGCGCGGGGGTGTCCGTGTGCCGGCGTTGGCGGCGGCGGCCAGGTCGAACAGGTGGGCCCGTTCGGCCTCGTCGAGGTGGAGGGCGCGGGAGAGGGCTTCGAGAACGCTGTCGGAGACGCCGCGCGCGTTGCCGCGTTCGAGCTTGATGTAGTAATCGGCGCTGACGCCGGCCAGGAGCGCGACCTCCTCGCGGCGCAGACCGGGCACCCGGCGGTTTCCGCCGACGACGGGGAGACCGGCTTGTTCGGGGGTGATTCCGGCGCGGCGGGACGTGAGGAAGTCGCGGAACTCGGAGCGGGCGTCCATGCCGTCCACGATAGGTCCGCCCACCGTCCACGACAGGTCCGTTTCCGCGCGCGTGAGGGGGCCTGGCAGTACCTGCAACAGCAGGAACTCCCTGGTGGGAGGCCATGCGCGGCATTTCGTGCCACGGTGGGGAGGGAAGGCAGCCGCCTTCTGGACCCCGTACGCACGTCCGCGTCACCGAGGAGCAGTGAGCGATGGAGTACACGCGATTGGGCACGTCAGGGCTCAAGATCAGCCGGATCGCCCTGGGCTGTATGAGCTTCGGCGACCCCGCCGAGAGGACGAGCTGGGCGCTCGACGACGTCGCGGCCGAGCCGGTCTTCCGCCAGGCCGTCGAGCTGGGCATCACGTTCTGGGACACCGCGAACATCTACGGCCTGGGCACATCGGAGGAGATCGTCGGGCGGGCGCTGCGCAAGTACACCCGGCGTGAGGACATCGTCCTGGCGACCAAGTTGTGGGCGCCGATGCACGAGGGTCCGGGCGGGGCGGGTCTGTCCCGCAAGGCCGTCATGGAGCAGATCGACGCCTCGCTGCGACGCCTGGACACCGACTTCGTCGACCTCTACCAGATCCACCGCTTCGACCCGGAGACGCCGGTCGAGGAGACGATGGAGGCGCTGCACGACGTGGTCAAGGCGGGCAAGGTCCGCTACATCGGTGCCTCGTCGATGTGGGCCTGGCAGTTCGCCACCATGCAGCATGCCGCGCAGGCCAACGGCTGGACCCGGTTCGTCTCCATGCAGGACCAGTACAGCCTGGTCCACCGCGAGGAGGAACGCGAGATGTTCGGCCTGCTCGCCCACCAGGGCGTGGGCAGCATCCCGTGGAGCCCGCTGGGCGGCGGCCTGGTCACACGCCCCTGGGGCGAACGCTCCACACAGCGCGCGGAGCTGAACCGGACCGTCGACCAGCAGGACCGGCCGATCTTCCTCGACAGCGACCGCGCCATCGTCGAGGCCGTCCAGCGCATCGCCCAGGCCCGCGGAGTGTCGATGGCGCAGATCGCGATGGCCTGGGTCCTGAAGAACCCGGTGGTCTCGGCCCCGATCGTGGGCGCGACCAAGCCGCACCACCTCGCCGACGCCGTCGCCGCGCTGGACATCGAACTCACCACGGAGGAGATCGACGCCCTCGAAGCCCCGTACGTCATCCGCCGCCCCACGTTCTTCTGACGCCGCCACGTTCTTCTGACCCCGCCACGGCAAGGCGGACCTGGGCGGCGCCCGGCCTCACCGGAGCCGGCCGGGACGGAGCCTGCCCCTTCGAACCGCGGCACGGGCACGGCTCCGATTCACCGGCGCTGCCCGGAAGACGTGGCGGTGCCGTTCCCCGGCAGGGTGACGGCGCCCAGCCGGATCAGGCTCTCCGCGGTTGCCACGATGGTGTCGCTGACGTCCAGGGGCTCCCAGCCAAGGACGGAGCGGGCCTTCTCGTTGCTGATGTCGGGGATCCTCCCCTCCAGAACGGCGGCGTCCCGCAGCGCGGGCTCGGTCTTCGCGGCCTCGCGTACCTGCTCGATGGTCAGTTCGGCGGCGGGCAGTCGGTCGGCCGCAGCGGGGAAGTGCTCGCGAAGGATGTTCGCGATGATGAAAAGGCTCGACGATCCGCTGTTGGCGAGGAACCGCTCGCCCGCGGCCCTCGGGTGCAGCATCGCGCGCAGATGCAGGTCCACGACGTCACGCACATCGACGACGCCGAAGTTCCAGACCGGCACCGCGGACATCTCCCCGGCCATCAGCGCCTTGATGAGTCCGATCGAACCGGAGGGCCGGTCCACGAGTTGGGGGCCGAAGATGCCGGTGGGGTTGACGACCGCCAGCTCGATGCCGCCGTTGGTCCGGACGTAGTCCCACGCCGCCGCCTCGGCCAGCACCTTCGACTTGTGGTAGGCGGGGAGTCCCGGGGTGTCCGGGTCGGTCCAGTCCGTCTCCGTGTAGTGGTCGTCGGGCGTCAGGGTGTAGCCGACCGCGGCGAAGGAGGACGTCATGACGACCCTCGGGATCCCGGCGCCGCGAGCAGCCGCGATCACCCGCAGCGCACCGTCGCGGGCGGGGAGGACGACCTCGTCCTCCGTCTCGGGCGGGGTGGGCGGGAAGGGCGACGCGTGGTGCAGGACGTGCGCGATCCCGTCCATGGCCTGTACCCAGCCGTCGTCGGCGCTGAGGTCCGCCACCGCGAACTCCAGCAGGTCCGCCGGATCGACCCCGGCCTGCTGGAGCGCCGCCAGCACTTGAGCCTCCTGTGCGGGGCTGCGGACCACCACTCGGATGCGATGGCCCTCGCGCAGCAGGCGGACGGCCGTGTGGCTGCCGACGAAACCGCTGCCACCGGTGACCAGGACCCTCTCCTCTTCGGGAAAGGAGACGGTGAAGTCTTGTCTGCTCATTCTTCGGTCCTGCTCATTCTTCCGTCCTGCCTCACCACCGTCGCACGGACCACAACGGCCCACCACCGCGACCGCCACCGCCACCGCCGCCCCCCACCGTCAGCCCTCCCCCGTCACCTCTCCCCGTCAACTCTCCCGAAAGGGCGGGACATCCGGCCCCGTCGGCAGCAGCTCGGTGACCACGAAGGACGTCACCGCCGCCAGGATGATCACCGGAAGGGCGTCCGTGTGGCCCACCAGCAGCGCGACCAGCACCACCGAGCTGACCGGCAGCCGCAGCGCCGCCACGGACGCCGCCGCCATGCCCGCGGCCATCGCGGGCACCACCCCGTACCCGGGCAGCGGCGCCAGCAGAGCGCCGGCCGCGCCGCCCAGGAACAGGGAGGGGAAGATCGGGCCACCGCGCAGGCTGCCCAGGCACAGGGCGTACGCCGCGCCCTTGAACGCCAGCACCGCGATCAGCGCGCCGACCGGCCAGGAGCGCGGGTCCTTGGCGAGTTCGGCGAGCGCCGTCTGCCCGGACAGCGCCGCCTCGGCGGGTGAGCGGCCCGTCGTCACCGCGTACAGCGAGACGCATACCGCCATGGCCGCCGCGCACGCCGCGATCACCGGCAGCGGACGGGCGGCGGCCGACACGGCGGTGCGCCGCCCGAACACCAGCACGTAGTGCACGGCCGCCCCGATGGCGGCGGCCATCAGCACCGACCAGACCACGTCCCCGGTGTCCAGTTGCGGCGGCTCGGGCAGCCCCAGCTTCAGGCTGCCGACCTGCAGTCCGGTCCAGCGGCCGAAACCGGTGAACACGATCGACCCGACGCCACTGGCCAACAGGGCGGGCAGCATCACGGCGACCAGCCGCGCGCCGCCGAACCCGGCGGCCTCCATCAGCAGGATCGCGCCCACCAGCGGGTTGCCGAAGATCGTCGAGATCGCCGCGGCCGACCCGGCGGCGCCCATCAGCGCGGTGCTCGCCGGCGTGGCCGGCGGCCGTACCAGGCCGCGGAAGAACAGGGCCAGCCCGCCGCCGAGTGCGATGAGCGGCGCCTCCGGGCCGAGCACCACGCCCCACGGCAGGCAGCAGGCGGCGGCCAGCACGACGCCGGGCAGGGCGGCCTTGGACGCGCCGCCCGGCTGGAGCCCGGCAGCCGGTACGTGTCCGCCCCGGCCAGGCAGGTACCGCACCGCCAGGATCACGCCCACCGCGGGCACCACGGCCATCGGCAGCGGCCACCACCACGGCGGAGTGCCGTACGCGAGGGCGTGCGGCCAGGTGACCCAGACGATGTGTTCCAGCTCGTGCATACCGGCCAGGAACCAGAACGCGAGCAGCGAGACCGGGATGCCGATGATCCCGCAGTACACCAGGTCCTTCAGGTAGCCCGGTCGGCGCAGCATCTCGCGCAGGGGGACCTCCTGCGGATTCCGCGGCGCGGGTTGCACGGGGTTCGCGGGGCTGGGGGGCTCGGCGATGGTGGCACTCCTCGTGGCGGGGCCGCCGGTTGCACGAGGGACGTTCGGCGCGCGCCCCCGGGGCGGGCAGCAGACCCTACCCACAGGGTTGGTGCCGCTCCGCCCGCCACACCCACGTCCACACCCACCACCACACCCACCGCCACGGCCCAACCCCCGTTCGGCCCACCGCCGGGGCCGGCAGCCATGTGGGCCGTCACCGGCGGGGCCTGTCCGTGGACGGCCTGTGCTGCCGGCGGGGACATGCACGACACTGTGCGGCATGCCGTCCGACCCAGGAATACCGCCGTCAGATCCGTACCCGCCGCACCCACCGCTCCCCGCGCTCACCCGGCTCCAGGAGGAGCTGCGCCGTGCCGAGGCGACCGTCACCGGGATGCTCGAAGCCGGCGAGCGGCAGCACCGGCAGCAGCAAGGGACGCTGATGGCGGGGCTCGTGGAGTTGGTGGAGGGACGGGAGGCTCAGCGGCGCAGGCTGCTGGAGTTGGAGCATGGTGCGCGTTCGACCTTCGTCGGGTGCCAGTCGGGAGCCAACCTGGTGGCTCCGGTGCCGTCGACCATCATCGATCCGCAGATCGAGCCCCTGCCGGGGGGTGCGCGTACCGGATTGGCCGGTGTGGACTACCGCAACCTGGTGGACCGGGACTTCCTGACCGAGCCGGCCGCCCTGCGGGCCCTGGACAAGCGACTTGAGGAGGGCCAGCAGGTCCGGGTGGTGGATCATCCGCTGACCAAGCTGGTCGTGGTCGACGACCGCCTGGCCATGGTGCGGTTGAGCCCCGAACGGTCGATGGTGCTCAAGCCGCCGCTGGTGATGCTGGTGAGCGAGCTGTTCGAGGCGCACTGGCGGCGCTCGCGCCCGTACCTGCGCGAGGAGGGCGATCTGGGCCCGGCCGACCAGCGGATCCTGCAGTTGATGCTCTCCGGGCTGACCGACGCGGCGACCGCCAAGCAGCTCGGCACGTCGCCCCGCACCGTGCAGCGCAGGCTGCGGGTGCTGATGGACGCGGCGGCCGTGTCCTCCCGCGTTCAGTTGGGCTGGTACGCCGTGCGCAACAACTGGGTGTGATCCCGGGACCCCCGGGACCGCCGGGCCCGAAGCTCCGACCCGGATCGGGCCGGAGCTTCGGGGAGTCCCGTTGCGGCTACTTCAGTCCGAAGGCCCGGATGACGTCCTGGCCGACCGTCAGCCCCCCGGGCGCCTGGGCGGTGGCGCGCAGCGAGACGAAGCCGCCGGTCCGGCGCGGGGTGTCGAGGTTCGCCGTCCAGCGGCCGTCACCCGCGCGGCGCAGGGCCACGGGCTGCCAGGTGGTGCCGTCGTCGTAGGACACCTGGAGCGTCGCGGCGGTCGCGGAGACCCCGCTGGGGTGGACGGCGGCATCGAGACCGAGCGTGGTCCTGTGGCCCGCCCGGACGCCGTTGGCCAGGTCGGTGTCGACGTCGTAACCGAGGTTGAGCAGGTCGAGCGGTTTGCTGCCCGACGTGCCGGACGGGAACGGAGCGGTGGTGAAGCCCCATTCGGTGCGGGTGCTCGTCGAGGTCTTCCACAGCGAAGCGTCCCGGGAGCCCTGGACGACGAGGCGGTAGTCGCCGGAGGGCTGGCCGAAGACGACGTTCGCGGTGGAGGTGGCGGAGCGGACCAGGGTGTCACCGCGGTAGAGGGCGCTGGTACCGCCGCCCGGTGCGGTGTGGCCCGTGCCGCCGCCCGACCAGGCGGGCACGACCCAGCGGATGGTGCCGGTGCTGGAGTAGGAGGACGTCTGGTACGCGTCTCCGAACCGCGGGGCCTGTACGGGGGCGAACCACTCACCCGGATAGGTCCGGCCCGCCCGGTAGGTTTCGAGCCCGCTGCTCTCCTGCAGGCCCGAGCCGAGAGCGGTGGTGTGCTGCTCGAACCAGGTACCGAAGCCTGCGGCGACGGGAGTGACGTAGTCGGCGCTGGTCGCGGGGTAGGACTCCGGCTCTTCGAGGCCGACGCCGCGGCCCCACGCGGGCACGAAGTAGCGGTTGCCCGAGCCGGGCGTGGCCGCCGGGGAGTGGAAGCGGTTGTCCACGCGGGCCAGATCGCGCACGCGCGGGACGTAACGCAGGGAGCGGTCCGGGATCGCGCCGTCGTACGCCTGGACCAGGTCGTAGCGGTAGTCCGGGAACCGCTGCTCGCGGACGGTGAGGACGCCGTGCCCGGACTCGGCCTCGGAGATGAGCCGTTGGCCGTCGCCCGTCATGACGGCGGCGATGGTCAGTCCAGTACCTGACGGGAACTTCTCGTAGAGCAGGCCGCGCTTGTCGTTGACGGTGATGAGCATGGCGGCGCCCGCCGCCGCGGCGGCCTGGGCCCGCTCGGCGGGCGGGACGGCGCCACCGCGGTCGACGACGACCGCCTTGCCCTTGGCGTCCAGGCCCGCGTAGTCGCCGGCCGCGCCCGCGCCGGCGTAGACGGTCCGCAGCACCCGTTGTCCGTCCCGCGCGGTGGTGCCGAGCTGGCCGTGCAGTGCCACATCTCGGCCGGTGCCGGTCCTGGCGTCGAGGTTCTTCTGCCGCATCCGCCAGTGGATCATCAGCTTCTGCTCGCCGAGAGTGGGCGCATCGGAGGGTGCCGCATAGACCGAGTCGTAGATCGCCCCCAGTTGGACCGTGGTGTCGAAACCCAGGCCCGAAGTGCCGCCGCCGCGCGGGAAGGAGCGGTGGTAGTCGATCACGGTCTGGGTGGTCTCGGACTCGCGCGGCGGCACGGCGGTCGCCTGGTGCACGGCGCTCGCGTCCAGGCGGACTGTCGTATCGGCGGTGAGTTTCGTCTCCGGCGCGGTGAGCAGCGCCAGCCCCTGGGAGTCGGGGGTGTCCCCGGGGACGTCCAGGAAGTCCCACGCGGTGTACGTGTTCGGCGGCAGGCGCAAGGTGGACTGACCGTCGACGTCCACCGCGACCGGCGCCGACGCGCCCTCGTAGGAAAGCAGGACGGTGTCGTGGGCGGGTTTGCCGTCGCGGCCGGTCAGTTTGATCGTGTAGTCGTACAGCTCCCTCTCCTTGTGGAGCGCGAAGCCGGAGTGGGCGGCGACCTCGCCGGTGGCGGCGTCGGTGGCCACGACCTGCCCCGAGTACGTGGTGTCCAGCGAGACGGCCGACGGGTCCAGGACGAGCGTCACGTCGGCAGCGCCGCCCGCCGGTACGGTCACGGTCGTCGCGGACAGGGTGGCGGCGGCAAACGGCTTGTCCAGGGCCAGGTTCAGCGTGACGTCGGCGCCGCCGCTGTTGCGGTAGGTGAGGGTCCGCCGGGCGGGCTGTGCCGCGGTGTGGGGCCACCGGAACACGGCCTCCCGTACCGAGCCGGTGGCCTCGACGGTGCCGGTGACCGCGGCGGCGACGTCGACGCGGCCGGTGCCCATGGAGTACGGGGTGTACGCGCTGAGCTGCCGGGAGGTGGACATCAGCGCGTCCTTGAGCTGCCGGCCGGTCCAGTCGGGGTGGCGCTCCTTGAGGAGGGCGGCGGCGCCCGCGACGTGCGGGGTGGCCATCGAGGTGCCGCTCATCGTCCGGTACGGGCCGTCCGTCCACCCGGGGACGGACTGCGAGGCAGCCGCGGTGACGCCCACACCGGGTGCGGAGATGTCGGGCTTGAACCCATAGGAGCCGGTCAGTGGGCCCTGGCTGGAAAAGGAGGCGCGTACGTCGTTGCCGTCGACCGCGGCCACCGTCAGCGCGGCGGCGGCCGAGCCGGGCGCGCCGATGGTGCCCTTGCCGCCGGTGTTCCCGGCCGCGACGACGTACAGCGGGCCGCCATCGGCGGACAGCGCGTCCACGGCCTGCGACAGCGGGCCGTCGCCACCGTCGCCGTCCGGGGACCCGAGGCTCATCGACACGATGTCGGCACCCCGCTCCTTGGCCCACTCCATGCCCGCGATGACGGCGGAGTCGGCGCCGGAGCCGCTGTTGTCCAGCACCTTGCCGACGAGCAGGCTCGCGCCCGGCGCCGCGCCCTTCTCGACTCCGCCGGACGCGGCGCCGGTTCCGGCGATGGTGGAGGCGACGTGCGTACCGTGGCCGTTCCGGTCGTCGACCGCCTCGCCGGGCACGAAGCTCTCCTCCGCGACGACCTGGCCCACCAGGTCGGGGTGGTCCTCGTCGATACCGGTGTCCAGGACCGCGACCTTGACGTCCTTGCCGTCGTAGCCGCTCGCCCACGCCGCGGGCGCGCCGATCCGGGCGACGGAGTCGCTGAGGGTGGCCCGCACCCTGGCGTCGAGCCACAGCTTGCCGCCACTCGCGGACCGGGCAGTGCCGCCGGCGCCGAGGCTCGCCTCGACGTCCTGCCAGAAGGTCCGGGCCCGCCGGGCGTCCGCCTTCATGGCCGTGCCCTTGATACTGGGCAGGTCCCGTATGTGTTCGGCTCCGCGAAGTGCGGCGGGGGCTTTGGCGGACGCGGACCGGGCCTGCGACGCCGGGGTCCCGATCACGGGAATGCCGCCCGAGCGGGCGTCGTCGTAGCCCATCGCGATCAGCGCGGTGACGTCGAACAGCCGCGGGTCCAGCCGGTCGGCCGCCAGCAGGGGCTCCGCCTCGGCCGGGATCACGTAGGTGTCGTCGCCGTAGCTGTGCACCTGTACGTTGCCCGTGGCGCCCGCGGGCCGGTCGATGGTGACGATGTCGTTGCTTCCGGGCAGGTCCGTGTAGTGCACGACGTCACCTGTGATCAGCGTGATGTCGTAGCTGGGCGCGAGACTCTTGTCGTCTGTTGCTGTCGCTGTTGGTCTTGCTGTCGCTGTTGGTCTTGCTGTCGCTGTTGCTGATGCCGTTGGCCTTGCCGTGGCGGAGTCGGCGGCGGTTGCCGGGGTGGCCGGCAGTGCGAGCCCGCCTCCGAGCAGCGCCGCGACCGCGGCGGCGACCGGCGCGGTCCTGCGTCTGAATGTCGAGGTCATGCCGCGTGTCTATCGGCCGGAGATCCTCAACACAGCGCTGTTCGTTGACGAGATCTCGTCACGTCGCCAACTCGCCACGGCGACCCCGGCACACCACCTCGTCACGCTAGTCACGCTCGTCACGGCGTGAACGGTTCACTCGGTCGGCCCGGGGCGGGGTGCCGGTCCGTCGTCGGTGGAGGCCGGGCCGCCGAGGCCCTGGGGGTCGGGTGTGGTGGCGGTCGCGGTCATGGCGGGGTCCGCAAGAGTGTGTGCCGAGCGGTCCAGCATGCCGCGGTAGGCGGTGAGGGCCGCGATCCGCGCGGGCGGGACGGACCGGGCGAGGGTGTCGAGGAGGGCGCGCAGGCGCCGTTGGACCTGGAGCGAGTCGGAGCCGTAGTGGAGGATCTCGGCCAGCGCGAGGTCGAGGATCTCGTCCCAGCCGGGGCGAGGCACGGTGAGGCGGGCGGTGCCCTCGCGGTCGTGGAACGTCGCGGTGCCCAGGGGGCGGGGCGCGAGGCGCAGCAGGACGGCTTCGATCTGGTCGAGGGACTGGACGGCCGTCGTGGGGTCGTTGACGGCGGGCGACAGTGCGCGGATCGCTACGTCGACGAGGAGGCGCAGGCCGTAGGCGGGGTCGTGGTCGACGTGCCGGGAGGGGCCGAGGCGCACCGCGCGGGTCAGGCGGCGCGCGGCGCTCCTGGGCACGGTCCGCGGGGTGGTGTGCGGCGAGTTGGTGTCCAGTGGGGTGGTGTCCAGTGCGGTGACGCGCAGGAGGGGGGCGCCGGGTTCGACGAAGCTGCCGACGGCGGTCAGGCAGGTGACGTGCACGCCGTGGCGTGCGGCGACCTCGACGATGGCCGGTGCGTCGACGTTCTGGACGACTCCGCTGCGGGGCGCGGTGAGCGTGGCGGGATCTCCGGGTCCGGGGCCGGGGCCGGGTCCGGGTCCGTTCCGCGCCGTGGCCGGGGGCTCCGGAGACTCCCAGACGCTGTCCAGCACCGAGTGGACCCGCAGGCCGACGGCCCGCGCGAGGCCGCCGCCCGTGACCACCTCGCGCAGACCGGCGAGGGTGGCCAGGGTCGCGCCGGTGGACAGTACGACGAAGACGATGGCCAGCGTGACGGACAGGCGCGGCACGTGCTCCGGGCTGACCTGCGCGAGGACCACCAGGGCGTAGACGGCGGTGCCGGTGAGCGCGCCGAACAGGACCAGGGAGTGCTCGAAGAAGCCGAGGAGGCCGGCGAGCCGGGGCGAGGTGTTCTGCACGGACTGGATGACGAGGGTGACGGCCGTCAGGACGAAGCCGGTGAGGGTGATGATGCCCGACGCGATCGCCCCCAGGGTGGCCTGGGCCGCGCCCGTGTCGTAGGACAGACCGCCGAGGGGGTGGCGGCGTTCGATGTGCGGCAGCCACCAGCCCAGGAGTACGGCGCCGATGATGAGGGCGACCGCGAGACCGCGGTTGGGCCAGGCGGCGCGCGGCGAACGGTAGGTGCGCTGCCGTTCGCGCCGTGACGGTGCGTCGCGCATGGGGCTCACTCCTGCCCTGGCCGGGCATCGGCAGCCGCCCGCAGGGCGTCGTCGACGGTGGCGTGGACCGCGGCGGGGCCGAGCCGGGCGGCGAGGGGGTGGCGGGCGAACTCGCCGCGGGCTGCGGCGCGCAACTCCGCCAGGTGCAGGACGCACCCGCGCCGGTCGAGCGCGTCGCGGAGTTCGTCCAGGACGTCGAGGACGGGGACGCCGAGGTGGTACGTGGAGCCCAGGTCCAGGACGACGGTGTGCGGCGCGGGTTCGGCCGCCGCGGCGAGGGCGAGTACGTCCTTGCGGATGCGGTCGCAGTTGCCGAAGAAGAGGGCGCCGTCGGGGCGGGCGACGAGGACGCCGGGTGTGGTGATGGCGTCCGGATGCCGACTGGTCTCGCCGTAGAGTCCGCTGGTCTCCCCGTAGAGTCCGCTGGTCTCGCCGTACAGCCCACTGGTCTTGCCGTTCGGCCGGCTGCCGGGGAGCCGCCCCAGGACCGCGACGCGGATGGTGCTCGCCGAGGCGATGAACAGCACCAGGGACAGTGCGACGGCCAGCAGCAGACCGGGCAGCAGGTCGAAGAGCAGCACGCCGAACAGGGCGGTGAGCGCCACCCACATACTCGCGGAATCCGCCCGCGCGTAGCGGCGCAGCTGGTCGGTGGAGAGGAAACCACGGACGGCGACGATCACGATCGCGCCGAGCACCGGTTCGGGCAGATCGGTGAAGAGAGGGGTGAGGAACGCGCCGGTGAGGAGGATGAGTACGGCGGCGATCAGCGAGGCCAGCCGGGAGCGGGCACCGGCCGCCTCGGCGGCGGCGCTGCGCGAGGCGCTGCCCGAGACGGTGAAGCCGCGGAACAGCCCGACGCAGATGTTCGCCGCCCCGACGGCCGCCATCTCCCGGTCGGCGTCGACCTCGTCCCCGTGCTCGCGGGCGAAGCGCGAGGCGATGCTGAACGCCTCCGCGAACACCACCAGGGCGACACCGCAGGCACCACCGGCCAGGTGCCACCAGTCGGCGGCCGGAATGCCCGGCAGGTGAGGGACCGGCACGGCCGCCGGGATCGGCCCCACCACCTCCACGCCGTGGTCCTTCAGCTCGGCCGCCGCCGACACCACCAGCGCCACCACCAGCACGACCAGGGACGCGGGAAGGCGCGGTACGTAGCGTTCCAGCGCGAACAGGGCCACCAGGGCCGCCCCGCCGACGGCCAGCGACGCGAGCGACCAGTCGGGGAGCTGCCGCAGCACCGTCCACAGCCGGGGGAAGAACTGCCCGTCGCCGCTGGACGTTCCGACGATCTTCGCCGCCTGCCGTACGACGATCGTCAGGGCCATGCCGAACAGGAACCCGTAGAGCGCGGGCTCCGCAAGGAAGTTCGTCACGAACCCCAGTCGTGCGAGGCCGGCCGCCAGCAGCACACCGCCGGCGATCACGGCGAGCGCGGCGGACAGCCCCACCGCCTGCTTCGGATCCGAGCTGATGTCCGCGACGGTCGCCCCGGACAGGACCGCCGCCGCCGAGGTCGCCCCGATGATCAGGAACCGGGAGCGGCCCACCAGGACGTACACGACCAGGGCGACCGGGGCGGCGTAGAACGCGTTCTGCGGCGGCACCCCCGCGATCTGCGCGTACGCCACGCACTCCGGCACGATCAGTGCCCACGCGGTGGCCGCTCCCAGCGCGTCGCCCCGTACGCTCGCGCCGTTCATGGCGTTCATGCCGAGCAGCGACCGCAGGCGGTCCGCGGCGCTCATGACGCGGCACTCATGACGCGGTGACGATGACCGCGACGACGAAACCGGCGAGCACCAGCAGGGCCGTCATGAGAACGGCGGGCCCCGCGGCGTGGCGCAGCGGCCGGCCTTCGCGCATCCGGAGCTGGCGGGAGCGCCACTGGGCGTATCCGGCGACGGTGACGGTGCCGGCCAGGGCCACCAGATAGCAGCCCAGGGCCAGTCGCAGGGCGCGCGGCGTGACGTCGGTGAGTTTGACGACGGCGAACGCGGCGGCCAGGAAGGCCAGCGCGGTACGGGACCAGGCCAGCAGGGTGCGTTCGTTGGCCATGGTGGCCCGGTAGTCGGGTTCCTTGCCGCGCTTCCACCAGGGCCCGCGCCCAGAGCCGCCCTCCCGACCCCGTCCCCCACTCTGTCCCCCGCCCTGTCCCTCGCCCCGGTCCTCCACCCCGTACTCCGATCGCCACGGCCAGAACGTTTCCCAAGCTCCACGGGGCGCCCCGGGCCCGCCACCTGGCAGACCCACCTGAGTGAGTGACCTCAGGCACCGGCTGCCTCGAACGGACCAGGCCCGCTCGTGGGGCAGCGCTGTCCGGGTGAGGCTGGCCGAGGTGGTGCCGGTCGGGCATCGGCCGGCCCGATGCCCGCAGGAAGCAGCAGCAGAAGAAGACGAAGAAGAAGGAAGAAGGAGACCGCGATGCCGCAGCACAGCGAACCCGGGCCCGCCCAGCCCGCCATCGGCGGCGCCAACCGGAAGGCGGCGTCACACCTCCCCTTCGACGACACGCAGGACTTCGACGACGTGCGCCGTGGCTTCGTCGGGACGGCATCGGACCCTCTGATCAAGGACGCGGACGGGCGCGCGGTCTGGGACCTCGACGCGTACGCCTTCCTGACCCAGGACTGCCCGGACACCGTCAACCCCAGCCTGTGGCGGCAGAGCCGACTGTGCGCCAACCACGGCCTGTTCGAGGTGGCCGACGGGATCTACCAGATCCGCGGCTTCGACCTGTCGAACATGACCCTCGTCGAGGGCGAGCGCGGGATCCTCGTCATCGACCCGCTGCTGTGTGCCGAGACCGCCGCCGCGGGCCTGGCCCTGTACCGGTCGCATCGCGGCGACCGGCCGGTGACGGGCGTGCTGTACACCCACAGCCACGCCGACCACTTCGGCGGCGTGCGGGGCGTGGTGACCGACGACGACATCAGCGGCGGCGTACCGGTGTTCGCGCCGCGGGGCTTCCTGGAGCACGCCATCAGCGAGAACGTGTACGCGGGCACCGCGATGAACCGCCGCGCCGCGTACATGTTCGGAGCGGCTCTGCCCAAAGGCGCGCGCGGGCAGATCAGCACCGGCCTGGGGCAGACGCTCTCGACGGGGTCGGTCGGACTGATCCCGCCCACGCGGGACATCACCCGCACCGGGCAGGAAGAGACCGTCGACGGCATCCGCATGGTGTTCCAGTTGACCCCGGGCACCGAGGCGCCGGCGGAGCTGAACATCCACTTCCCCGACCACGCGGCACTGTGCATGGCGGAGAACGCCACGCACAACCTGCACAACCTGCTGACGCTACGGGGCGCCGAGGTCCGCGACCCACGGGTGTGGGCGCACTACCTCACTGAGGCGATCGACCTGTTCACCGGCTCGTGCGACGTGGCGTTCGCCTCGCACCACTGGCCCACCTGGGGGCGCGAGCGCGTGGTGCGGTTCCTGTCCGAGCAGCGGGACCTGTACGCCTACCTGCACGACCAGACGCTGCGCATGATCAACCAGGGCCTGACCGGCGCGGAGATCGCCGAACAGCTGGAGACGAGCATGCCGCCCGCCCTGGAGCGGGCCTGGAACACGCACGGCTACTACGGTTCGGTGAGTCACAACACCAAGGCGATCTACCAGCGCTACCTGGGCTGGTTCGACGGCAACCCGGCCCACCTGTGGGAGCACCCGCCCGTCGAAGCCGCCCGCCGGTACGTGGAGTTCATGGGCGGCGCCGACCAGTTGCTGAGCCGGGCCCGGCAGTCCTTCGCCGACGGCGACTTCCGCTGGGTGGCCCAGGTCGTCGACCACGTGGTCTTCGCCGACCCCGACAACGCCGAGGCCCGCGCCCTCCAGGCGGACGCCCTGGAGCAGCTCGGCTACGGCAGCGAGAACGGCACCTGGCGCAACTTCTACCTCATGGGCTCCCTGGAGCTGCGCGACGGTTCGGTGGGCACGCCGACCGCGACCACGTCGCCGGACGTGCTGGCCGCGCTGACGCTGGACCAGCTCTTCGACGCCCTCGCCATCCGGGTCGACGGCCCGCGCAGCTGGGACGCCGACATCTGCGTGCGCTGGAACATCCGGAACCAGGACCCCGTCACGCTCCGCCTGCGCAACGGCGTCCTCACCCACGTCACCGGCAAGGGACCGGCCGCCGCCGACCCCGATGTCGAGATCGCCCTGGACGAGGACACCTTGCGCGCCGTACTTCTCGGCACGGTCCCACCGTCCGACCTGGCCACCCACCCGGGCGTGACGCTCACCGGCACCCCCACCAAACTCACAGAACTCCTGAGCCACCTCGCGGCCCCCGACCCGGACTTCGCCATCGTCACCCCCTGACGAAACGATCACGGCGAAGGTAAAGGCCCAGGTCAGAGATGTCTGACCTGGGCCTCACGCGAGCCCCCGGCGGGCAGTCTGACGGTGAGCGAGATTTCATCGGTGCCTCCACGCAGCTCGATGACGAGCTGGGTCAGCTCGAACAGGTGCCGAAGAAGTGCTTCGGGGCCTGGGCCAGATTCATCTCAAGGAAGGGCAGCGCGTCCAAGATGCCCATGATGTTCTCGGCCGGCCCGGCGGGTTCAGCCGCGTCTGTTGCCCTTCGGCCAGCTCTGGTAATAGGTGAGCTGCTTGCGTTCGACACCACGCATCCGGCGGTCGCAGAAACGTGCGAGGGTTCCGGAGACCAGACCCGCGGCTGGGTTCCAGTCGTGTCTTCGTGGCGCCCTTCGCCGCCTTGGCCGGGTTGGGGTGCCGGTAGTGCTTGGCGGCGTACCCGGGGGATGTCGAACCGCTCGTGGTTCCTCTTGCGTCCACGTGCATCGAGTTCCAGTCGGCCTGACTCGACGTCGTAGAAGTGGCAGACGATCACCCAAGCCTCGGGCAGGGCGCTCTTGCTGTTGTGGAGTTGACGCATCAAGGACTGGCGCGGATCCTGCTGGTCCTCCGTCGATGTCCGGCCCATCCAGGCCACTCGTACCTCACCATGCAGGAGGGGGGCATACCGAAGGGAGAGCGGGCCAGGTCCGACAGTTCCGACCCGCCGCCGATACCGGGAAGTACCCGCCCGTCCGGCGCCGGCGTGGCGCAAGGGGTCCAGGACGGCCACCCGGGGCCATGAGCAAACACCGGGCACCCCGCTACGACGTCGGCAGAACCGTCAAACGCGCCGAGACCCTCAAGGCCATCGGCAAGCCCGGAAGATCTTGGTGGCCAGGGAACAAGCTCAGCAGCGGCTCAGCGGTGCTACCCCCGCCCCTTCGGGCCCGGTGTCATGCCCGCTTCCCGGCCCATTGGAGGAGGAAGCGCAGGGCATGGCGGGATTCGGTGTCGTGGCCTGTGTACGTGGCGAGGAGTTGGTCGCGGGCGGTGTCGACGGAGAGTTGCTGAACGTCGACGGTGAGGCTGCCCGCCGTGGGGTGGTGCAGGCGTTTGACCAGTTGGCGGGGGCCCGCGACCTGGTAGTCGGCCCACCAGCGGCGGAAGTCGGGGTCGCGGTCGTTCAGTTCGGTGACCAGGGCGGTGAGGTCGGGATCGTCACGGTGGTGGCCTGCTTCCTGGCGCAGCACGGCCACGCATTCCCGGGCCACTCTCGGCCAGTCGACGTACAGGGACCTGAATCCGTCGTCGAGGAAGGTCAGTCTGACGATGTTGCGGTGGGGTACCGGTAGTGCCTGGAAGTCACCGAGCAGGGCGGAGGCCGCGCGGTTCCAGGCCAGGATGTCCATGCGGCGGTGCAGGACGACGGCGGGGATGTCGTGCATGTCGTCGAGGAGTCCGCGCAGTTGCGGGGCCACGTCGGGGCGGCCCGGGGCACGGGCGGGGGTGTCCGTGGGGACGTCGGCGAGGCTGAAGAGGTAGTCGCGTTCGTCGGGTGTGAGCTGTAGGGCGTCCGCTAGGGAGTCCAGGACCGAGCGGGAGATCCGCCGGGTGCGGCCCTGTTCGAGGCGGACGACGTAGTCGAAGCTGATGTGGGCGAGGTGGGCGAGTTCCTCGCGGCGTAGGCCCGGTACCCGGCGCAGCCCCACGTCGCCGGGCAGGCCGGCCTGTCCCGGGTCTGTGGCGGCGCGCCGGGCGCGGAGGAACAGGCCCAGTTCATTGTGGTGGGCGGGAGTGCTGCGGTCGGCCATACCGCCAGTGTCCGTCCGCCCGGAGCCGGCTGCCTGGTACTGGCTTCCATAGCTTCCCCGGTCTCTGGAACACCCCCGGCAAGGCGGTGAATCTGGATGTGTGACCGGCTGACCCGCCCGGATCCCGCAGCCCGCGGGAAGTGGTCGGCCCGGCCGGTCCGGAATCCTGACCCGTCTTGTGCAAGGAGCATCAGCGATGCGTACCGACGTCACTTTCGACAGCGCGGGCCTCAAGCTCGCCGGACATCTCTACACCCCCGACCAGCCCGCCGACGGCCCGCGTCCCGCAGTCGTGGTCTCCCACCCCATGACCGGCGTCAAGGAGCAGACCGCCGGCCTGTACGCGGAGCGGCTCGCCCGTGAGGGGTTCGTGGCCCTGGCCTACGACTCGGCGCACTGGGGCGAGAGCGAGGGGCAGCCGCGGTTCCTGGAGAACCCCTTCCAGCGCGTCGAGGACATCAAGAGCGCCGTCACCTTCCTCACCACCCGCGACGAGGTGGACCCGGACCGGATCGGTGCGCTGGGGATCTGCGCGGCCGGCGGTTACACGGTCGCCGCGTCCGCGACCGAGCACCGGATCAAGGCCGTCGCCACGGTCAGCGCCGCCGACGAGGGCAGTTGGTTCCGTGACGGTCTGGCCGGCGGCCAGAGCCCGGCGGAGCTGAGCGCCCTGCTGGACCGCTCCGGCGCCGCCCGCACCGAGGAGGCGCGGACCGGCGAGGTGGCGCGGATGCCGATCCACCCGGACAACCCGGAGCGCGGGGACGTCAAGCGGAGCCTGACCCGGCATGTGTACGAGGGCTGGGAGTACTACCGCACGCCCCGCGCCTTCAGCCCGCGCACCGAGAACTACTTCGCCCTGCGAAGCGTCGATCTGCTCACCCAGTTCGCCCCGTTCCAGCACGCCGGCCTGATCTCGCCCCGCCCACTGCTGATGATCGCCGGTACCGAGGCGATCTCCGACTACTTCAGCATCGACGGCATCAAGCAGGCTCGCGGGCCCAAGGAACTCTTCTGGATCGAGGGGGCCAGCCATGTCGACCTCTACGACCTGGACGAGTACGTGACCCCGGCGATGGTCAAGCTGACCGACTTCTTCACCGCCGGACTCACCCAGGACAAGGAGGCTCCCGCCGCCTGACCAGCCGTGTCCCGTGCCCCGGGCGCCAGGCCCAGGGCACGGTACCGCCGCCCCCGCTCCCTGGACGCCGCCGCGTACACCCTGGTCCGACGAAAGGCATGGCCATCTTCCGGGCCGGGCCCATCGTCGAAACAAACGCGTTATGGATTCGGGAGAGTGCGGGTGCGGAATTCCGGCATGGGTTACGGGGAGAATCGGACATGGCCGGCGCCAGAGAAGCCCGCGGTTTCCGAATGAACGGCGCCCAAGAAAGGGGAAAGAGATGCCCACGAGCATGGATTCCTATCGCACCCTCGGACGCAGCGGACTGCGGATCAGTCCGCTCACGCTCGGCGCGATGCTCTTCGAGGACACCCGGCGCGGCTGCGACCGTGACACCGCGTTCGAGATCATGTCCCGATTCGTGGACACCGGCGGCAACATGATCGACACGGCGAACAGCTACGCGGAAGGGCGTTCCGAGGAGACAGTGGGCGCGTTCCTCGCCACCCGCCCCGGGCTGCGGGACCGGCTGGTCATTTCCACCAAATTCGGCAACAGCCTGTTCCCCGGCGACCCCAACGGCGGAGGAGCGGGCCGCAAGGCCCTCATGCGGCAACTCGACGGCTCGCTGCGGCGGCTGGGCACCGACTACGTCGACCTGTACTGGCTGCACGGCTACGACCAGCACACGCCGCTGGAGGAGACGGTCGCCGCGCTCGACGACGTGGTCCGCGCCGGCAAGGTCCGCTACGTCGGCTTCTCCGACGTGCCCGCCTGGGCCATCGGCCGGGCCGCGACCATCGCCGAACTGCGCGGCTGGGCGCCCGTCGTGGCCCTCCAGCCCGAGTACTCGTTGCTGGCCCGCACCGCCGAGAGCGAAATGCTCGGCGTGGCACGCGAGCTGCGGCTCGGTGTGACGCCCTGGAGCCCGCTGGCCGGGGGCGTCCTGTCCGGCCGCTACACCCGCGACGGGGGCGCCCCCGAAGGCTCTGGCCGCACCGCCGCCCCGACCGTCCGGACCCTGCTGTCCGAGCGGACCTTCCAGGTCCTGGACGCCCTCGGCGAGATCGCCAAGCGCCAGGACACGGACGTGGCCGCGGTCGCCCTCGCCTGGGTGCTCCAGCAGCCGCTGATCACGTCCCCGATCGTGGGCACGCGTACGGTGGCCCACCTGGAGGGCGCCCTACGGGCCCTGCCCGTCACCTTCACCGACGAGGAACTCATCACCCTGGCCGAACTGACCACCCCCACCTTCGCCTTCCCCTATCCCTACCTGGGCGGCGTGGCGCAGCTTCAGCAGGCCGGAGCGACGGTGAACGGCGTCACGTCCACGCCTTTCACACACACCTCGTAGAAACCCATTCCCCGGGGTACCGCTTTCGGAGCACCTCGGGGAATGACATGTAACCCCGCAAACGCGGATTCACCCCTTCAACCGCAATGGACATCTGCACCGGGCTGTAATTTCCACGGCGGCAGTGTTGCAGGCAGTACCTTGTCCTTCTCTTACGCCGGCCTGGTGACGGTGGAGGCGTGAGCTGCTCTGGCTGCTGGCATACAGCGGCAACGTCAGTGAACTGATCCTGGCGCCCGCGCTGGTCGCGGCAGGCATGATTGCCGCCTCCTGGCTCTGGGCTGCACAGCGTCGGCCGTACCGCCACCTGGCACCCGCCGTGGTGGCCGCCGCCGCCACCGTGAGCGCCTTGGCCGTCCACCCGCTGGGCTACGCCGAAACCAGGTGCTGTCACTTGTCGCCTCCAACGCCGTCCCCAAAGACATCCCCAGGTGCGCTCACACGGGGCCTTGGCCCGGCGGCTTCGCCTTGGGGCCGATCAGCGTCCGGCTTTCACTCACGGCGGGAGCCGACCCCGGCGTCGTATCAGCCGGCTTCGCCCCCGACAAGGTACGCATCGCCGAGCAGGTACGCCGCCTTCCGCAGGAGGCTCAGCTCCCCGTCCCCGTGGTGGTCGGCGGTATCACTGGGCATCGGCATGGCCCGCAACTTCCTTGGCTACCTTGGCCTCGCTCTTCTCCTCCAAGTTCTCGCGGGTGCCCGGTTCGCCTCTGCGGTTGTGTCGCTGTTTCCGATTCTGTGCTCTGCCTTCGGCATCAGATACGGCACGCCAAGTGTCTGGGCGTGGCCTTTGCACGAACCCTCTTCCCGATCGGCCCTGACACAGGCCGGCATTCTGCTCGCCATCGGCCTCACCGCGTCGGCAGGTCCCCGGCGTTTGCCTCGGATGTCCGGTTGATCATGTGATGCCGTAGAGGGCGAGGAGGCGGTGGCGTTCGATGTGGGCTCGGCGCTCGGCAATCACCCGCCCGCCCACCGCACGCCTGTCCACCGAATGTCCACCGGTAGCGATCACAGCTCCCACGGAGCGCCGCCCCGCCACCGCAAAATGATCACAGAACGGATAAAGGCCCAGGTCAGACACCGTCCGACCTGGACCCCACAAGAGCCCCCTGTCGGATTCGAACCGACGACCTTCGCTTTACAAGAGCGGCGCTCTGACCAGCTGAGCTAAGGAGGCGTTGCCGAGCAGTGTACCCAGTGCCGCGCGAGGTCCCGACGGGAATTGGGTCGAAGTTCACAGGGTCCCGGCTACTGACAGATCGGGTGAACGGGAGGTAGCGTCCGGAGTCAGTTCACCCAGGTGGACTACACCACTGCGGAACACCCCGCGGTGGTCACCTTCTTTACTCGGATCGTCCGGCACGTTCCTGCCGGTGAAGGGGGCTTCACAGCCATGGCAACTGTCACGTTCGACAAGGCGACCCGGATCTACCCGGGCACCGAAAAGCCCGCCGTCGACGGCCTGGAGATCGACATCGAGGACGGCGAGTTCCTCGTCCTCGTCGGCCCGTCCGGCTGCGGCAAGTCGACCTCGCTGCGCATGCTGGCCGGCCTGGAGGACGTCAACGGCGGCGCCATCCGCATCGGCGACCGCGACGTCACACACCTCCCGCCGAAGGACCGGGACATCGCCATGGTGTTCCAGAACTACGCGCTGTACCCGCACATGACCGTCGCCGACAACATGGGCTTCGCCCTGAAGATCGCCGGCGTCAACAAGGCCGAGATCCGCAAGAAGGTCGAGGACGCCGCGAAGATCCTCGACCTCACCGACTACCTCGGCCGCAAGCCGAAGGCGCTCTCCGGCGGTCAGCGCCAGCGTGTCGCGATGGGCCGCGCGATCGTCCGTGAGCCGCAGGTCTTCCTCATGGACGAGCCGCTGTCGAACCTCGACGCCAAGCTCCGCGTCTCGACCCGTACGCAGATCGCGTCGCTCCAGCGCCGCCTCGGCATCACCACCGTGTACGTCACCCACGACCAGGTCGAGGCCCTGACGATGGGCGACCGGGTCGCCGTACTGAAGGACGGTCTGCTCCAGCAGGTCGAGTCGCCGCGCAACATGTACGACAAGCCCGCGAACCTCTTCGTCGCCGGCTTCATCGGCTCCCCCGCCATGAACCTGATCGAGGTCCCGATCACCGACGGCGGCGTGAAGTTCGGCAACTCGGTCGTGCCGGTCAACCGCGAGGCCTTGTCCGCCGCGGCCGACAAGGGCGACACCACCGTCACGGTCGGCATCCGCCCCGAGCACTTCGACGTCGTCGAGCACAACGGCGCCGCCGCCAAGTCCCTCTCGAAGGAGAGCGACGACGCCCCGGCCGGCCTCGCCGTCCGCGTGAACGTCGTCGAGGAGCTGGGCGCCGACGGCTACGTCTACGGCACCGCCGAGGTCAACGGCGAGCAGAAGGACCTCGTCGTCCGCGTCGGCGGCCGTGAGGTCCCGGACAAGGGCGTCGAGCTGCACGTCGTGCCGCGGCCCGGCGAGACCCACGTGTTCTCCACGTCGACCGGCGAGCGCCTCTCCGACTGAGCCTCCAACAACACAAAAACGTACACAGGGCCACGCAGCCCTCGGGAGCCCCGCGCACACCGCGCGGGGCTCCCGTACGTTGTCGACAAATACCCCGGCACAGCGGGGCATTTCGAGCAGTGTGCGTCAACACCCGCGAAGAAAAGGACGCGTTGCCGTCCCTCTCCCGAGTGACTAAATGTCGCCAAATCATCACTGACCGCTACGCTCTCCCGCGTGACGCCTTCGCACTCCTACAAGACGCAGCCGCGGCGCGGCCCCGCCCGCCGTATCGGCCGCACCCTCGCCTTCGTCCTGCCCGTCGTCCTGGTGCTCTCGGGCACCCTCGCGGTCACCAGTGTGAACTGGTCGGGCAACTCATCGGACTCGGTGCTCACCGCCTCCGCGGAGAACGTATCGAGCCGGGCCAAGTCCCGCGCACCGCAGGACGTCCTGCGCGACCGACTGCTCCTGGAACTCCAGGAGAAGAACCCGGGCGTGGCCCTGACGCACCTCCAGGAGGAGATCAACCGCAAGCCCTCGCTGGCCGCGCACTGCGTCTCCATCGCCCGCGCCCTGGGCCGCGCCGCCGTCCGGACGTACGGGCCGGCCCGCGCCCAGTCGTACGCCCGCCCGGTCTGCGACACCTCCTTCGCCACCGGAGTCGCCGCCCAGGCGTGACCCCCACGGCACCGGCACGGAACCTCAGCGAGCCGGTCCGCACGTAACCCGTACAGTTCGGGCATGACCGATCCGAACGCCCACGCGCGTCCGACGCAAGCCGTGGTCCTGGCAGGCGGCCAGGGCTCACGGCTGCGCCCGTACACCGACGACCGGCCGAAGCCGATGGTCGAGATCCCCGGCACCGGGACCCCGATCATCGGCCATCAGCTCGCCTGGCTCGCCGAAGAGGGGGTGACGGACGCGGTCGTCTCGTGCGGCCACCTCGCCGAGGTGCTCCAGGAGTGGCTGGAGGCGGCGGATCTCCCCCTGCGCGTCACCACGGTCGTCGAGAAGGAGCCGCTGGGCCGCGGCGGCGGACTCAAGTACGCCGCCGCGCACCTGCCGCACACCGACCGGCCCTGGTACGCGACGAACGGCGACATCTGGACGCGCTTCTCGCTGCGCGAGATGGCCGCCTTCCACGCCGAGCGCGACGCGACGGCGACACTGGCCCTGGCCCGCCCCCGTATCCCGTGGGGCGCCGTCGAGACCGACACCTTCGGTCACATCACGGACTTCATCGAGGCCCCGCCGTCCCCGTACCTCATCAACGCCGGTGTGTACGTGTTCTCGGCCGCCTTCACCGAGCTGCTGCCCGACCGCGGCGACCACGAGCGGACCACCTTCCCGCGCCTGGCGCGGCAGCAGCGGCTGGCCGGCTTCCCGCTCCCGCAGGGCGCGTACTGGCGGGCCATCGACACCGCCAAGGACCTCACGGAGGCGTCGAAGGAACTGGCCGCCGCCCGCTCCTGACCACGCACCGGGACACAGAACGGGACACAGAGGAGGGGCCCGGCACGCACACCGCGCGCCGGGCCCCTCCCGTCATCCGTCCGACCCGTCAGCCGCCCCCACCGATCAGGCCGCCCACCAGACCCGGCTTCCGCCCGGAGTCGCCCCCGGAACCGCCCGATCCGGTGCCGCCCCCGGTGGAGCCGCCCGACCCCGTACCGCCATCGGTACCGCCACTCGTCGCGGGCCCGGCACTCGTCGCCGGGGCCTGCTGCGGCGGGGCCGTCTGCTGGGGCGGCGCCTGGCCCGCGGTGCCCTGGGTCTGGCTGGGCTGCTGCCCGGCGCTCGCCGCGCCCGCCGTCTCCCGCGCCGCCGCCCCGGGCGTCTCCGCCGCCTTGGAGGGACCAGCGGTCGCGCCGCCCTGCTGGCCCTGTGTCGGCGTACCGGACGCCGACGGGCTCTGGCTGCCCTCGCTGCTCCGACCGGGCTCCTGCGGCAGCGGAGAGCCGGGCAGTTCGTTGCGCGGGGCCTCGCCGGGACCGGGCACGGTGACCCGGTCCGCGTCTCGTACAGCGCCGCCGAGCAGCGAGCCGACGAGCAGCGTCACACCGACCACGACGGCCGCCACGAGCGAGCCGCGCCGCAGCACGCGCCGCCGCAGCTCCCACAGTTCGGCGCGCGGCCCGAGCGTCCGCCACGCCTCCGACGCGAGCCGTCCGTCGACCGAGTACACCGGGGCGCCCGCGATGATCAGCGGGGACCAGGCGGCCAGGTAGATGATGTCGGGCGCGTCGTACGCCGGTACGGTCTTCCAGCTCACGGTGAGGATGAGCGCGGCCGAGAGCAGCGCGCCCACGACGGCCGCGACCCGCTGCCAGAGTCCGAGCACCGTCAGCACACCGACGATGACCTGGAAGAACGCGATGCACAGCCCGGCGCCGACCGGGTGCTGGAGCGCGAAGTCACGCAGCGGCTCGGCGAGCGCCCAGGGGTGCAGCGAGTTGAGCCACTTGACCATGGAGCCGCGTTCGCCGCCGTCGAAGTAGACGGGGTCGCACAGCTTGCCCATGCCGGCGTAGATGGAGATGAAGCCGAGGAAGACGCGGAGCGGGAGGAGCACCACGCCCAGGTTCATCCGGCGGCCCGGATAGTAGGCGTGCCGGACCGGGTCGGCGCCGTGTCTGCGGGTGGTGGGCTCGTCGCCCGCCTCGTCGAGTGCGTAGGAGTCGCCGTCGAAGGTCCGGAACTCGTCGGTCCGGTCGGTCCGGTCGGTCTCGTAAGGGAGTTCGTCGTAGGCGCTGCCCGCGCTGCGCATCTGCGCCGGGAGCAGCCGGGTCTCGGGGCCCGCCGCGCGGTAGGGCTGGGAGAGGCCGGGGGTCTCGACGGTGTCGTCGAAGTCGATCCGCGGGATGACCTGCGTGGCTCCCCCGTCGGCTGCCGCCTCGCCGTCCGCGTGGCGCACGCTGCTGCCGCGCACGGCCTGGAGGAGTCCGGTGGCGCCGGGGTCGCCAGGGGCTGACCGGCCGCTCCAGACGACGGGGGCGCGGCGGCGCGCGCCGACCGCGCCGGCGACGGGGGTACGCGCGGTCTCCCCGGCGGCGCCCTGGTGCCGCGCGATACGCGGGGACCGGGTCTGCGGCGCGGTGGGGAGCTGCACGCGGAAGCTCGCATGATTGACGATGACCTGCGCCGGATCGCTCGGCACCTTCACCATGCTCAGCGCGGGAGCGTCGTCGAAGCCCGACGAGCGGTCCCCCGTGGGTGTGCGGGGTGTTCTGGTGTCCACACTCATCTAACCGAGTGACGCGAGGTTTGGACACTGCCTTGACCCGGCCCAAATGTCCGGGCCGCGTCAAAGGATCACCAGAGTCCCGACATCTGGGGATGTACCCCCAGTTCAGGCCCGTCGCCGCGAGGCCTCGTACAGCACAACTCCCGCCGCCACGCCCGCGTTCAGCGACTCCGTGCCGCCCGGCATCGGGATGCGGACCCGGAAGTCGCAGGTCTCGCCCACGAGTCGGGACAGGCCCTTGCCCTCGCTGCCGACGACGATGACGACAGGGCCGCCGAGCGCGGCGAGTTCACCGACCTCGGTCTCTCCGTCGGCGGCGAGCCCGACGACGGTGATGCCCGCCTTCTTGTACGCCTCCAGGGCCCGCGTCAGATTCGTCGCGCGCGCCACCGGCGTACGGGCCGCGGCACCGGCCGACGTCTTCCAGGCGCCCGCGGTCATCCCGGCGGCGCGCCGCTCGGGTACGAGGACGCCGTGGCCGCCGAACGCGGAGACGGACCGGACCACGGCACCGAGGTTGCGCGGGTCGGTGACGCCGTCGAGGGCGACGATCAGCGGGTCGGCGCCCTCGTCGTACGCGGCGCTCGCCAGGTCCTCCGGGTGCGCGTACTCGTACGGCGGGACCTGGAGGACGAGGCCCTGGTGGTTGAGGCCGTTGGTCATCCGGTCGAGTTCGGGCCGGGGGGCCTCCATCAGGTGGATGCCGCCGCGCTCTCCGGCGAGCTGGAGCGCTTCGCGGACCCGCTCGTCGTTGTCCACGAACTGCTGGACGTAGAGCATCGTGGCGGGCACGCCCTCGCGCAGCGCCTCGACGACCGGGTTGCGGCCGACGACGAACTCGGACGTGCCCTTGCCGCCGCGGCCCTTCGGGGTCGCGGTGCGGCCCGTCGCGCGGCGCGCCTTGGCCTGCGCGGCGCGCTGCTTGGCGTGGCCCTTGCGCATCTCGGCGGGCGGAGTCGGGCCTTTGCCTTCGAGTCCCCTGCGCCGCTGGCCGCCACTGCCGACCTGCGCGCCCTTCTTGCCGGACATGCGGCGGTTGTGAGCGGCCATGACCTACCTGTTCTCTGAATTCTCTGGAAATTGACGATCTGACGATCTGGGTGTGGCTCAGCGGGGGCCGAGGGTCCAGCGCGGGCCCTGCGGGGAGTCCTCGATGACGAGTCCCGTCTGGTTGAGCTGGTCGCGGATGGCGTCGGCGGTCGCCCAGTCCTTGCGCGTACGGGCCGACTCGCGCTGCTGGAGCACCAGGCGTACGAGAGTGTCGACGACGCCGTGCAGATCCTCGCCCCGGTCCGTCTCACCGGACCACCGCGGGTCGAGCGGGTCGAGCCCGAGGACACCGAGCATCGCACGGACCTCGGCGAGACGCGCGACGGCGGCTTCCTTGTCGTCGGCGGCCAGCGCGCTGTTGCCCTGCCGGACCGTGGTGTGCACGACGGCGAGCGCCTGCGGCACCCCGAGGTCGTCGTCCATCGCCTCGGCGAAGGCGGGCGGCACCTCGGCGGCGGCCGGTACGGTCTCCCCGGCCTTCTCGGTGACGCGCTGCACGAACCCTTCGATCCGCGCGAACGCCGACTCGGCCTCGCGCAGGGCTTCCGGGCTGTACTCGATGGTGGAGCGGTAGTGCGGGGTGCCGAGGTAGTACCGCAGGACGATGGGCCGCCACTGCTTGAGCATCTCGCTCACGAGCACCGAGTTGCCCAGCGACTTGGCCATCTTCTCGCCACTGATCGTGACCCACGAGTTGTGCACCCAGTACCGCGCGAACTCGTCGCCGTACGCCTTGGCCTGCGCGATCTCGTTCTCGTGGTGCGGGAAGATCAGGTCGATGCCGCCGCCGTGGATGTCGAAGGCGGGGCCCAGGTACTTGTGCGCCATGGCCGAGCACTCCAGGTGCCAGCCGGGGCGGCCCCGGCCCCACGGGGTCTCCCAGGACGGCTCGCCGGGCTTGGCGGCCTTCCACATCGCGAAGTCGCGGGGGTCGCGCTTGCCGGTCTCGCCCTCGCTCTCCGGCTGGAGCAGGTTGTCGAGTTCCTGGTTGGAGAGCTGGAGATAGCCGGGGAACGACTTCACGTCGAAGTAGACATTGCCCTCGGACTCGTAGGCGTGGCCGCGCTCGATGAGGCCGCGCATCATCTCGACCATCTCGGTGATGTGGCCGGTGGCGCGGGGCTCGTAGCTGGGCGGGAGGCAGCCGAGCGCGGCGTAGCCGTCGTTGAACGCGCGCTCGTTCTCGTAACCGATCGACCACCACGGGCGGTGCTGCTCCGCCGACTTCCGGATGATCTTGTCGTCGATGTCGGTGACATTGCGGATGAACGTGACGTCGTAGCCGCGGTACTCGAACCAGCGGCGCATGATGTCGAAGTTCAGCCCGGACCTGATGTGCCCGATGTGCGGGGCGGCCTGCACGGTGGCGCCACAGAGGTAGATCGAGACACAGCCCGGGGTGAGCGGGACGAAGTCACGGATCTGCCGGGCGCTGGTGTCGTACAGGCGAATGGTCACTCCTCAAGGGTAGTGGGCGCAGGGCAGTGCCCCGCGACCCTTGGGCCGGGGGGCACTGATTCGTGACCGGGGCGCGCGGGCGGGCGCGGTCAGATCCGGCCGACGACCTTGCGGGGAGTGATGCGCACGACGACCCGCTGACCGTCCTCGGCAGCCGCCGGGTTGAACTCGGCGTACGGCTTGCCGGTGTACTTCAGCGACAGCTCGTCGATCAGCTCAGGACCGCCCTCGGTGGTGAGCGTGGCGGTGCCGCGGATCTCCGCGTAGGTGTACGGGGCGTCGAAGGGCTGGACGACGACGCTGACGCGCGGGTCGCGCCGGAGGTTCAGTTCCTTGCGGCGCCCGACGGTGGTGGAGAAGAGGACGTCGTCCCCTTCCCGCTTCACCCAGACCGGCGACACCTGCGGACTGCCGTCGGGCTGAAGGGTGGCGACCGTGATGAACACGGGGGTGTCGAGAAGTGTCTTGAGCCCATCGGAAAGCGAGGCGGACATGGTGGCCTTTCTTGGCGTACGAAGTTCCAGGCGTACGAAGTTCCCGCGCCCGATCCTGCCGCGCCCCCGATTCGGGGCCGCACATTTCGGCCTCCGGCCCTGTCAGCCCGTCGGATGCCGGTGGACCACCAAGGCCGTCGCGATCGCCGCCAGACCTTCCGCCCGGCCCGTGAGGCCGAGGCCGTCCGTCGTGGTGCCCGAGACGGAGACCGGTGCTCCGGCGGCCTCGCTCAACGCCTTCTGGGCCTCGTCGCGCCGCTTGCCGATCTTGGGGCGTACGCCGATGACCTGGACGGCGATGTTGCCGATCTCGAAGCCTTCGGCGCGGACGATACGGGCGGCCTCGGCGAGCAGGGTGGTGCCGGACGCGCCGGACCACTCGGGCCGTGACGTGCCGAAGTGGGCGCCGAGGTCGCCGACGCCGGCGGCCGAGAACAGGGCGTCGCAGGCGGCGTGCGCGGCGACGTCCCCGTCGGAGTGCCCGGCGAGCCCGTACGTCTCGTCGGGCCAGAGCAGGCCCGCGCACCACAGCTCGCGGCCCTCCTCGAAGGCGTGCACATCGGTGCCGACGCCGATCCGGGGCAGCGGCGGCGCCAGCGGTGTCGCGGGGTTCGTCGCGGGGATGTCAGTAGCCATCGTTCGCCCTCCTGCGGGCCAGGACCGCCTCGGCGAGGACGAGGTCCAGCGGCCGGGTCACCTTGAACGCCTCTTCGTGCCCTGCCACGAGGACCACGGGCTCCCCCATGCGCTCCACGAGCCCCGCGCAGTCCGTCGCTCCCTCGCCACCGACGGTGACGGTGGCGTGCGCGCGGACGAGCGTGTCGTGGTCGAAGCCCTGCGGGGTCTGCACGGCCCGCAGCCGGGCCCGCTCCGGCGTCGCGACGACCGGCTCGGGCTCCCCCTGCGGACGCGGCTCGATCTCCTTGACGGTGTCGGTGAGCGGCAGCGCCGGTACGACGGCGGGGGCGCCGTCGCGTACGGCGTCGATGACCGCGTCGACCGTGTCGACCGGCACCAGCGGCCGGGCCGCGTCATGGACGAGGACGATGCCGATACCGGGCGGCAGCGCGTCCAGGCCGAGCCGTACGGACTCCTGGCGGGTCTCACCGCCGGGTACGACAAGAAATTCGGTGCGCTCGGGCAGCGTGTTCGCGTCGAGGAGTGCCTTGACCTCGGGCGCGCCGTCGGACGGCGCGACGACCACGACCAGGGACACGGACCGCGAGGCGGCCATCGCGCGCACCGCGTGGACCAGCATCGGAGTGCCGCCCAGCGTGCGGAGGGCCTTGGGGGCGCCGGGGCCGAGGCGCACGCCCCGGCCGGCGGCGGGGATCACTGCCGCGGTGCGCGGGAGCGGCGGTGACGGGCGCGAATCGTCAGACATCGGTTCCGTTCAGGTTTGTTTGCTCGGCCGACATGGGTATGGCCACAGCGTGCCGGGCGCGACACCTCGACCGAACCCTTCCGTGACACGGTCGAGTGAGCGTCCGGGCCCGGCACACAGCCGTCACTCGGCGGGTGCCGCGGGGTCACGATCCGCACCGTGACACACCAGCGCCGTGGCAGGTGTACGAACATGCCGCAGCCGAACATGCCGCAGCGCCCGGCGACCGCCCGTGCTTCCCAGCACAGGCGTCATCGGGCACCGCGGCATCGCTGTGCGTCGGGGCGTATCGGATCCGGGCAGCGGATCCGCTGCGTCAGGACGCGAGGACCTCGTCGAGGAGCGCCTCGGCCTTGTCCTCGTTCGTGTTCTCCGCGAGAGCCAGCTCACTCACCAGGATCTGGCGAGCCTTGGCGAGCATGCGCTTCTCACCGGCGGACAGTCCGCGCTCGCGCTCACGACGCCACAGGTCGCGCACTACCTCCGCGACCTTGATGACATCGCCGGACGCCAGCTTCTCAAGATTTGCCTTGTAACGACGCGACCAGTTCGTGGGCTCCTCGGCATACGGCGCGCGCAGCACCTCGAAGACCCGGTCCAGCCCGTCCTGACCAACCACATCACGCACGCCGACGAACTCCGCATTGTCCGCTGGCACACGCACCGTCAGGTCGCCCTGGGCGACCTTCAGCACCAAGTAGGTCTTGTCCACGCCTTTGATCTGGCGAGTTTCGATAGCCTCGATCAGCGCGGCCCCGTGATGGGGATAGACCACGGTGTCGCCAACCTTGAACGTCATGTGACAGGTACCCCTTCCGTGGCTATCCAGGGTAACACGAGAACGGCGTCTTCTGAATGGCGTTTTCGCAGGTCAGGGCATATCTCGGGGCTTGACAACCACGACTGGAACGTGCTGCGGAGGGGGCGCGGAGGCTGCTATGCGACGGGTATGCGCAGGTCGGAGGCGCTGTCCGGGTGGGGAGAAACGCGCACGTTACACACACCGGAACGGCACGCCAAGTGGCTGAACGTCCCGTTTTGCCTGGTTCGTAAGGGCGTACTTCTTCGAGTTCCCGCTACTCCGTTCGGCCGCCCGAGCACTGTCCGAAGGGAATCAGGACACGTACGCGGAGAATCCGGAATTGATCATCGAGTGGCGTGATCAATTCCTGTGAGCGATCCGCATTCCTTAACGAAAAATCCGCAAGAGGTCGTTCGCGGGCCGTTCGGGGGGCTTATGTGAATGGTGAACGAGCGGGCAATACGACCGTCACGGGGGCGGTAGGGGCGGGTCGGGTGCGGTGGCGCAGGAACGGCTCGGTAACCTAAGGCCGCTGACACACCCTCGGGACGGCTTCGCCGCCGTCCGCACCGCCGTATCGCCGTAGCACCGCACCGCCGTATCGCCGTACGTCCGTCCGCACCGTCCCCGTTCAAGGAGTTGCCGCCGCCGTGAGCCGCAGCCTTCGACGCGGCAGCCTCGCCGCCACCGTCCTCGCGTTCTCCGTCGCCTCGCTCGCCGCGTGCGGCGCGGGTACCAACGCGCAGACGCTCCAGGTCAAGCCGGACAACGCCGCCACGTCGGTCGGTGACGTCCAGATCCAGAACGCGCTGATCATCACGCAGCCGGATCTCAAGGCGACCGGGCCGGCCGTCGTCTCCGCGACCGTCTTCAACAACGGCACCACGGACCAGACGCTCGACTCCATCACGCTGACGGGCAGCGGCGCCGGCACCAAGGCCGACATCAAGCCCGCCTCGGGGAGCGGGCCGATCACCGTACCGGCCGGCGGGTCCGTGATCATCGGCGGCAAGGGGAACGCGTCCGCCGTGCTGCCGAGCGGCCGGGAGGCCGTCCAGGACGGGAACGCTCAGCCGGTGACGTTCGCGTTCAGCAAGACCGGGGACGTGAAGCTGGAGTCCTTCGTCGTGCCCGCCGCCGGGTACTTCTCGGGCTGGGGCCCGAGCGAACTCCCGAGCGCCCCGGCGTCCCCGTCGACCTCACCGGGCGCCTCGACCTCACCGGGCGCCCCGGGCAGCACCCCCTCGGGTTCACCGTCGGAGTCCACGTCGGGCGCACCGTCGGAGTCGGCATCGGAGACGGCGACCGGCCACTGACACGGCCCCCTCACGGGGGCACGCGGACAAGAGCAGGGGCGGGAACCGGCCGGTTCCCGCCCCTTTGCTCGGTGCGATGGTTGGTGAGCTGCGGTTTACGGCTCGAACTTGTAGCCCAGGCCGCGGACCGTCACCAGGTAGCGCGGGGCGCCCGGGTCGGGTTCGATCTTGGCGCGAAGGCGCTTCACGTGGACGTCGAGCGTCTTCGTGTCGCCCACGTAGTCCGCGCCCCACACGCGGTCGATCAGCTGCATGCGGGTCAGGACGCGTCCGGCGTTCCGCAGGAGCATTTCGAGGAGGTCGAACTCCTTGAGCGGAAGGTCGACCTTGGAGCCCGAGACCGTGACCACATGGCGGTCCACGTCCATACGGACCGGGCCCGCCTCCAGCGCGGCCGGGGTGACCTCCTCGGGCTCCCCGCGGCGGCGCAGCACGGCGCGGATACGGGCGACCAGCTCGCGCGAGGAGAACGGCTTGGTGACATAGTCATCGGCTCCTATTTCCAGGCCGACCACCTTGTCGATCTCGCTGTCCTTGGCGGTCACCATGATCACCGGAACGTTGGAACGGCTGCGCAGCTGGCGGCAGACCTCCGTACCGGGCAGGCCCGGCAGCATCAGGTCGAGCAGGACGAGGTCGGCGCCATTGCGCTCGAACTCGTCGAGACCGTCGGGCCCGGTGGTCGCGATGGCGACCTCGAAGCCCTCCTTGCGGAGCATGTACGACAGGGCGTCGGAGAAGGATTCCTCGTCCTCGACGACGAGCACTCGGGTCACGGAAGGACCTCCGGGGCAGGAAGCGGTTCATACGGGGATGAGACGGTTGTCTCGGGCTGCCCGTTCTCGTCCTCGTCGATGAGGCCGGGCTCCAGGGGCACGCGGTCACGGGCCGCGCCCGCCTCCGGTAGCCGCAGGGTGAACGTGGAGCCCTGACCCTCGGAGCTCCACACCGTGACCTCCCCGCCGTGCGAGGCGGCCACGTGCTTGACGATGGCGAGTCCCAGACCGGTGCCTCCCGTGGCGCGGGAGCGGGCCGGATCGACCCGGTAGAAGCGCTCGAAGATGCGCTCCTTGTCCTTGTCGGAGATGCCGATGCCCTGGTCGGTGACCGCCAGTTCGATGAGGTCACCGCCGGAGGCTGACACCCGGCGCGCGGCTATGCCCACGCGGGTACGGGCCGGGCTGTAGTTGACGGCATTCTCGACGAGATTGCCGAGGGCCGCCGCGAGCTGTCCGCGGTTGCCCCAGATCTGGAGGTCGGCCGTCCCCCCGGAGGCCATGGTGATCTGCTTGGTGCCGGCCTGATGGCGGCAGCGGTCGATCGCCTCGACGACGAGTTCGTCGACGCGGACCGGTTCGGCGTCCTCCAGCGGGTCGTCGTTCTGCACCCGGGAGAGGTCGATGAGTTCCTGGACGAGGCTGGTCAGCCGGGTCGCCTCTATCTGCATCCGGCCGGCGAAGCGCTCCACGGCCTCCGGGTCGTCCGAGGCGTCCATGACGGCCTCGGAGAGCAGGGACAGGGCGCCGACGGGCGTCTTCAGCTCATGGCTCACATTCGCGACGAAGTCGCGGCGTACCGCCTCGATGCGGCGGGCCTCGGTGAGGTCCTCGACCAGCAGGAGCACCAGGCGGGAGCCGAGCGGGGCGACCCGCGCGGACACGGCCAGGGCCTCGCCGCGACCGGTGCCACGGCGCGGCAGATCCAGCTCCACCTGCCTTATCTCACCGTCCCGCCGGGTGTCACGGGCCATCTGGAGCATCGGCTCCACGGCGAGCTTTCCACCACGCACAAGACCGAGAGCGTACGCGGCGGAGCTGGCCTTGACCACGGCGTCCGCCTCGTCGAGCACCACGGCGGACGAGCGCAGGACCGACAGGACCGTGTCGACGCCGGGCGGCAGTACGGGGTCGGTGTGCAGCGAGGTCCGCGTGGGGCGTTTCTGGTCGCGCTCGCTCCAGCGGAACGCCAGCATGGCGATCACGCCGGTGCACACCCCGGCGATCGCTGCCGCTGCGGCGACCGCCGCGTTCACGTCCATGTCCCCAGGTTATGCACGGTCTGTCCCCCATCCACAGCCATCCGGGTGTCAGCTCGAACACTCGTCGCTCAGAGTTCACTGAGGGGACAGGGGTGATTCACTTGCGATGCCGGAAACCGTCGCGTAGGGGCCGGAACGTGGGAGCGTGGGGTTGACGGGCCCCTGAATACCGGAGTGAACACCCGAGTGAACCCCGAGATGACCTGAGAGAGGGACGAGCCACATGCGGGACGCGTACCACGAGGAACTTGACTCGATCGGTGAGGACCTGGTCGAGATGGCCCGGCTCGTCGGATCGGCGATAGGACGCGCCACGACCGCGATCCTTGACTCCGACCTGAAGCTGGCCGAGACCGTGATAGCCGCTGACCAGAAGGTGGACGACCTCCAGCACGACCTGGAGGCCAGGGCCATAGCGCTGCTCGCGCGGCAGCAGCCCGTGGCGACCGATCTGCGGATCGTGGTCACCTCGCTGCGGATGAGCGCCGACCTGGAGCGCTCCGGCGACCTCGCCCAGCATGTCGCGAAGCTGGCCCGGCTGCGCTTCCCCGACCGTGCCGTCCCGCACGACCTGCACGCCACGATCCTGGAGATGGGCCAGCTCGCGCAGCGCCTGATGGCGAAGGCCGCCGAGGTCATCGTCTCCAAGGACGTCGATCTGGCGATGCAGCTGGAGCAGGACGACGACGAGATGGACCAGCTCCACCGCACGCTGTTCCAGCACCTGATAGACGAGCGCTGGCACCACGGCATAGAGACGGCGGTCGACGTGACGCTGCTCGGCCGGTACTACGAGCGGTTCGCGGACCACGCGGTGTCGGTCGCCAAGCGGGTCGTGTACCTGGTGACGGGTGAGCACGCGGACGAGCTGTCCGCCGTGCCGACGCCGGTCGAGGGCGCCTGACCCCTCGGGGAGGGACACCCGGTTCTTCTTCTGACAGTGCCCCGCACGAGTGCCGTGCGGGGCATTCGTCTGTCTGCCGGTTCTGTGGGCGGTCGGCGGTTCTGTGTGCGGTGGGCGGTGTGCCGTACTGCCGTCAGCCGCAGCCGCCGCCGCACTGGCAGGGGCCGCCGCTCTGGCAGCCGCACGAGCAGCCGGGGCCGCACTGACAGCCGCTGTACGGCAGGGGTGCGCCCGGTGACGCGGTCGGCTCGGGAATGGTGTCGGGCTTCGGGGACTCGGCCATGGGTTCCCTCCCAGCGAGGACATCGAGGCACTGCGCCTCCTGCCCATTGCATGCCCACCCGGCCGGGCGCATCAACGGCGCACACGCGCGCGAAGCGGGACGGCGCCGACGGGTTCGCGTACCCCGCCAGGTGAACGCCGGGCGACCTGACCGGGTCGGTACGGCCAACCTCCGGCGCGCGACGGAAGAACACCTCCGGGACGCCCGGGGCGGGCGTGGTCCAGGGGGTCGGCGCGGCCCTAATATCACTCCGCCGGAGGGGGGCTCCGCGGTGTTCGCCGAGCTGAGGCGCGTGCGTGTAACGCGTACGAGACGACGCCCCGCCCCACCCGGTCTCGTTCTCACGCACCGTGACGTATCACTGCGACGTCTCACCGTGACGTCTCACTGTGACGTCACTCTCAGGGGGGTTCCTGAATGAATCATGTTCTTGACCGGCGTCGGCGGTCCAGACGCCGGGGCGCGGCTCTGGCCGGGTTCGCGCTGACCGTCTCGCTCGCCGGGGGCGCGCTCGCCGTGCCCGCTTCGGCCGCTTCGCCGGAGCCGGGACCGTGGCGCGGGGCGTCGGCCGGTACGCCGGCCCCGTACGCGTACCCCGGCGCTTCCGCGAACCGGGGCGTGCCCGCCGCCGCGCCGGACGCGGAGCTGCGCGAGCGCGTGGTGGCGGCGGCCGAGATGGGCGCCGCACCGGGCGCGGCGCCGACGCGGGCCGCGCGGACCGGGGCCGGTCCGACCCCGTTCCTCATCGGCGGCACCGAGACGTCCATCTCGTCGGCGCCCTGGATGGTGCAGCTCGGCTACTACGACGAGGCCAAGGACGAGGGCTACTTCTGCGGCGGCACGCTGGTCGCCGCCGACAAGGTCCTCACCGCGGCCCACTGCGTGTCCGGGCTCAACTGGTCGCGCAACGGCGCGGTGCTCGCCGGGGCCACGAAGCTGGACGACGCGGCCTCCGGGACCGTCGCCGGGGTGCACCGCCAGTGGCAGCACCCGAAGTACAGCTCCACGACGCTCCGCAACGACATCGCGGTCCTCACGCTGGACCGTGCGCTGGACAAGCCGTGGCTCCGGCTCGCCGCGTCCGACGACAGCGCCCTGTACAAGACGGGCACCAGCGCCACCGTCTACGGCTGGGGTCTGACCTCCGGCGCCGCCGACGCGACCCTGGCGTCGAAGCTCCGCAAGGTGACGCTGCCGATGGTCGCCGACTCGACGTGCAACACGGCGATGAAGCAGGTACTCGGTGCGGACTGGTTCGCCGAGGGCTCCATGGTGTGCGCGGGGACGCCCGCCTCCGGCGCCGACGCGGGCACGAAGTCGACGTGCAGCGGTGACTCGGGCGGTCCGCTCGTGGTCGGCGGCAAGATCGCGGGCATCGTCTCGTGGGGCGCCGAGAGCTGCACGGCCAAGGGCGCGTACCCGGTGTTCACCAAGGTCAGCTCGTACGTCGGGGCGGCTACGGCCCGTATCAACGACACGGATCTGAGCTGGGACGGGAAGGCCGACCTGATGGCGCGTACCCCGTCCGGCGGGCTGTTCCAGCTCAACAGCAAGGGCAGTTCGCTCGCCACGCCCGCCTACGTGTCGAAGGACTGGCAGTCGATCAGCTGGGGCATGCAGACCGACCTCGACCGTGACGGCTACCAGGATCTGCTGATCCGGGACAAGACGGACGGGAAGCTGTACCGGAACTACCTGAACCACTCCACGGGCAAGTGGGCGTGGATGCAGGTGTCTTCGGTGTGGGGCGGCTACAGCTCGTACGCGATACCCGGGGACCTCACCGGGGACGGGCGGCCGGATCTGATGGCCGTGGACTCGTCGGGCAACGCGTATCTCTATCCCGGCAAGGGCAACGGCCAGTTCTACGGCAAGGTCCAGACCGTCAAGGGCTCGTGGAAGGGCGTCAAGCTGCTCGGCCACGGGGACCTGAACGGGGACGGCAAGGCCGATCTGCTCGTCGTCGACCGGTCCAAGACGCTGTGGCTGTACCGGGGCACCGGCAAGCAGAAGACGCCCTTCTCGACCCGTATCAAGGCGCGTACCGGCTGGAACTTCACGGCGCAGGTGGCCAACGGTGACATGAACGGCGACGGCATCGCCGACATCCTGGCCCGCACCTCGTCGGGAACGCTGTACCTGTATCCCGGTACGGGCAAGGCGTCCTCGGCGTTGTTCGGGGCCCGCAAGTCGCTGGGCACGAGCTTCAACAAGTACAACGCCCTTTTCTGAGGCGGCTTTTGAGGCGGCTTTTGCGGTACTGAGGCGGGATCGTGTGCTGTTTCGATGGCGCGGTCCCGCCGATGACCTGGGTGAAGCCGTCGTTCCTGTGGATGACGTACCGCTCCGGGCGGTGTCTCCTTGGTCAGGCCGCGACCTCGTCCGTAGGGGTGGGCGCCGGGGCCATGGTCGGCGCCGGGGTGTCCTTGACGTCGGCTGCCGGCCCCCGCATCACGACCCAGTACCCGACGGCCGCCACCGTCCCGACCACCGCGCAGCCCGCCCACAGCCAGTCCGCGCCGTACCGGTCGATCATGAAGCCCGACATCAGGGGTGCGATCAGGGCGGCGGCCGACCAGGACAGGGTGTACATGCCCTGGTAGCGGCCCCGGCCGTGGGTCGGCGAGAGGCTGACGACGAGGCTGGTCTGGGTGGGCGCGTTCACGATCTCGGCGAGGGTCCACACGCAGACCGTGAGCGCGAAGACGCCCACCGACCCGGCGAAGGCGGTGAGCCCGAACCCGTATCCCGCGACGAGCGACGACAGGACGAGCAGGCGGCGGGGGTCGCGGTGCTCGATGAAACGGGTGACCGGGATCTGGAGGGCGACGATCAGGACGCCGTTGACGGCGAGGGCCATGCCGTAGTCGGCGGGCGTGAATCCGGCCTGGCCCATCGCGACGGGCAGGCCGACGGCGCCCTGCTGGAAGATCAGCGCGACCAGGAACGACAGCCCGACGACGGCCATGAACCGCCCGTCCCGCAGCACGCTGCCGAGCCCGACCTCCGGCTCGGCCGCCTTCTCCTGCGCGGTGCGCACGGGCCGCGACTCGGGGAGCTTGACGAAGACGAGGATCGCGCAGATCAGGGTCATGGCGGCCTCGGCGAGGAATCCGGCGAGGTAGCTGTACTCGGCGACGAAACCGGCGCCGGCGGCGGAGACCGCGAAGCCGAGGTTGATCGCCCAGTAGTTGAGCGAGAAGGCGCGGACCCGGTCCTCGGGGCGCACGATGTCCGCCATCATCGCCTGCACGGCGGGGCGCGACGCGTTGCTGGCCATGCCGACGAGGAACGCGACGCCCGCGATGGCGACCGGGTGTTCCACGAACCCGAGCGCGGCGACCGTCACGGCCGTGGACGACTGCGCGACGAGGAGGGTGGGGCGGCGCCCGAGCCGGTCGGTCATGACGCCCGCGCCGATCGAGGAGACGACGCCGCCGAGCCCGAGGAGGGCGGCGACGAGTCCGGCGTACGAGGCGGAGTAGCCGCGGTCGAGGGTGAGGTAGAGCGCCATGAAGGTCGCCACGAAGGCGCCGAGGCGGTTCACCAGGGTGCTGAGCCACAGCCACCAGAAGGCGCGGGGCAGCCCCGAGACGCTCTCCCGGACGGCCCGCCGTATCCGCCCCTCGCCTGTCCGTCTCTCACCTGCGCGCGACATAGGGGTCCCCCCGACAACCGGAATGTAAGTGGCCCTTGTAAGTGGCTCTTATGGTGAGCACAAGTTACGAGTGGCGGGTCGGGCGGCGCCAGTGAATTGACGGCGACCGTCAATCGACGGGGCGGTGGGCGCGGGGCGGGCGCGGGGGTGGGGTCGATTAGGCTCGGGGCATGGCCGACGCACCGTACAAGCTGATCCTCCTCCGCCACGGCGAGAGCGAGTGGAACGCGAAGAACCTGTTCACCGGCTGGGTGGACGTCAATCTCAACGAGAAGGGCGAGAAGGAGGCGGTCCGCGGCGGTGAGCTGCTGAAGGACGCCGGCCTGCTGCCCGATGTCGTGCACACCTCGCTGCAGAAGCGCGCGATCCGCACCGCGCAGCTGTCGCTGGAGGCCGCCGACCGCCACTGGATCCCGGTCCACCGCAGCTGGCGCCTGAACGAGCGGCACTACGGCGCGCTCCAGGGCAAGGACAAGGCCCAGACGCTGGCCGAGTTCGGCGAGGAGCAGTTCATGCTCTGGCGCCGCTCGTACGACACGCCGCCGCCCCCGCTGGCGGACGGCGCCGAGTACTCCCAGTCGGACGACCCGCGCTACGCGACGATCCCGCCGGAGCTGCGTCCGCGCACGGAGTGCCTCAAGGACGTCGTCGCCCGGATGCTGCCGTACTGGTACGACGACATCGTCCCCGACCTCCTGGCCGGCCGCACGGTCCTGGTCGCGGCCCACGGCAACAGCCTCCGCGCCCTGGTCAAGCACCTGGACGGCATCTCGGACGAGGCCATCGCCTCCCTGAACATCCCCACGGGCATCCCCCTGTCCTACGACCTGGACGCCAACTTCAAGCCCCTGAACCCGGGCGGCACCTACCTCGACCCGGACGCGGCAGCGGCGGCGATCGAGGCGGTCAAGAATCAGGGGAAGAAGAAGTAGCCCCTCTTGACGCGGCTGAACTTGGCCGTGCGTCTCGCGGCCTCCTGCCTGCGGAATATCCGTGGGCGGGGGGCCGATGCCGGTTGCCGGGAAGGGGCTCGGGCTGGAGGGCGGGCGCCCCGGTCGAGGACCCGTAATAGTCGAGGACCCGTAATAATCGGGGCATGGCTCCCACGCCCACTGTCTCCGAACTCCGGCGTGACCGGTTCGACCGGCGTCGGCCCGGTCGCCTCGCCGAGCTGGCCGGTCCCGTTCACGGCACCGTGTTTCTGCCGCTGCACCTGGCCTGGTCCGGGCTGACCGAGTTCGACCTCGACCAGCCGCGTCTCCGGATGAGCTGCTATCGGATCGTTCTGGCCGAGGGGCAGCGCGAGGACCTGGTCCGGTACCTCGACGCAGACCTGCTCACCGAGATGTGGCCAGTCCTTCGTACGCTCGTCAGTCGCGACCTGCGTGACGTCTGGGAACACGCCTTCCCCGAACTGGCCCCACCCAACAGGGCTGTCGCGTGAACCTCACCGACCTGCACCGCCGTCTCCTCACCGACGTACTCAACGTGGGCACGCCCTACCCTCTCGCCCTCACCGGCGGCTACGCCGTCCAAGCTCACGGTCTGGTGGACAGGCTCAGCCAGGACCTTGATGTCGCCACCGAAAACCCGGAGGCGATGGAGACCATCGCCGCCACTGTCCGGACGGGCCTGGAGCAACGGGGCTGGTCGGTACGCACGCTGGAAACGGATCCCCTCTCGGCTCGGCTGATCGTCACCGACCCGGGGAGCGGTGAGGAGTGCGAGGTCGACGTTCTGAAGGAAGCTCTCTGGCGCCCGCCCGTGCGGACCGAACACGGCCTCGTCCTCTCCCTGGAGGACGTCATCGGTACGAAGGTCCGGGCGCTGGCCGATCGGGGGCTGGCCCGGGATCTCATCGACGTTCGGGCCGCCGCGGACCTCCGTAGCCGGGCCGAACTCGAAGAAGTCGGGCGCCGGCACGCCCGCGACACATTCGAACTCGTCGAGCTGCAAGCCCGGCTGACTGGTGCCGACTGGATCGACGACACCGAGTTCGCCGCCTACGGGCTCGACGACCAGGCCATCAGTGACTTGCGGCGATGGGCCCAGGAGTGGGCGGACGACATCGCCGAGCGTCTTGCCGAGTTGAGTTCTCCGGAGGAAGAGGAGTAGCGGCGCAGCAGGCTGTTCCTGCTGGTCAGGGGCGTTGTCAGTGGGGGGCGTTAGCTTGGGGGGCATGACCAGTAAGCCGTCTGAGCAGTGGCGTGATCGTGTGGTGGAAGAGGCTCGGGAGGTGGCCGCGGGGCGGCGGGCGCCTGAGTGTGCTGTGTGGGCGCGGTTGTTTCCGGAGTCGTTGCTCGATGCGACCGACGGGGCGCTCGCCGGGTTCGAGGGGGCGGTCGCCGCGTTGGGGCCCGAGCCGTCGGACGCCGACGTTTTCGGTGTGGTCGAGCGGGTGGTGCTCGCGCTCAACGGGATCAATGAGGACCACGGCGGCAGTGGCTTCGAGACCAGTGAGCGCGAGCAGTTGTGCGACTACATCCACCTCACGCTCACCGGGCAGGGAATTGACATACCCGCCCTCGCCGAGCGCAACGGCATGGGCGCCCATGAGATCACCGACAAGTGGCGCGATTGGTGATCAGCCGTAGTGATCAGCCGTGGTTGTGCGTCGACGACGTGTCCTCCGGGGGTTCCGCACGGCCGCCGTCTCGGCCTGTGGCCAGCACCGCCACCAGTGCCACGAGGACGCCCGCCGCGAGCACCCGGCCCGTGAGGCGGGTCGTCCAGCCCGCCGCCGAGCCGGGGTGGTCCCGGGGTGCGCGGAGGCGTTCCGAGCGGCGGGCCGGGGCGAGCAGTCGGAGCAGGAACAGGGCGGCCAGGGGGAGTTGGAGGAGCCAGATCGTGGTGCGGAACCAGCCGTCGTACCAGACGTTCGTGCCGTAGAGGAGCGTGTGCCAGACCGACAGGACGTAGACCGCGATCACGAAGCGGTGCAGGACGCGCCAGGTCTTCGGGCCGATGCGGTGGCGTACGTAGAAGAGGAGGCCCAGCGGGATCGCCAGGTACAGCGCCGCCTGACCCACGGGGATGGCGATGCGGCCGGTGCCCGAGTCGTAGCCGCCGGGGACGAAGGTCTCCACGAACGCCGTGCCCACGCGCGCGTACCACGCGTCCGTGTCATGGCGGATCAGCTCCACCGCGAACAGCAGCGCGTGCGCCGTGATCAGGGCGATGGTGTTCAGGCTGGTGGTGCGGTGCAGGCGTTCCAGGGACGGGCCCGACCAGGGCAGCCACCCCGGGCGCGGGCCCGACAGGAGCAGACCCAGGATCACCGTCCCCCACGCCCAGAGCAGCGCCGACCAGCCGAACGCCTGGCTGAGGAAGTACACCCAGAACGCTCCCGCGTCCGCCATGAACGGCATCACCGTCACGGTCGACGACGTCTTCGCGCGGATACGGAGATAGAGGACGCCGAAGATCGCCGCCGTGATCGCCAGGGCGATGGCGCCGTCGAGGAGGGAGGCGCGGAGGTCGGAGCGGAGGGTTACGCGGGGGGAGGAGGTTGGGGAGGAGGGGGGCGCCTGATCCGGGTGGGGTTCCGGTTCCGCCACCGGCTCCGTCACCGACCCCGGTTCCGGTGCTGTTTCTTCCGGATTCGATCGCATCGCCATCGTTTCCCCTCCGCCGACACCGGGACACAGACCGGGAGCGAGCCCGCACACCCCCGCCCGCGCAGCGCCTCCCGTGCAGGAGTCGGGCGGGGTCGCACGAAAGTTCCCCCCGAGCCCTCACCGTACGAATGTGATGTGCATCACGCACCATCCGTGTCCTGATTACCACCCTCAACACCCGTTCCGTCCGCATCAGTTGTGCTTCCCCGCCTCCCCCACGTGCCTGGCACCATGGCGGGCATGCGCGCAGGACCGGGACTCCGCGTCGCCCACACCGCGGTGCTCGCCGCGGTGTGCCTCGTGCTGTCCGGGCTCGGCCACGCCCTGACGTCGGGCATGTCGCCGTCCCCGTGGGCGTACGCGCTCGCCGTCCCGCCGCTCTGCGCAGGCGGCTGGCTGCTCACCCGTACGGAACGTTCCGCTTCGGCCGTCGTCGCCTTCTGCGCGCTCGTCCAACTCGCCCTGCACGCGTGGTACGGGCTGATCGAGCCCCATGGTCCGGCGGCGCGTTCCGGTACGCACCCGGGCCACGGCTCCCCTTCCCTTTCCATGGCGCCCGGCATGACCCATGGATCCGCCCACCCGCCCCCCGCGCCCGCGAACCCCTCCGCCGGCTCCCCCGACGACGTCGTCGCCGAAACGTTCGCCGTCCTCTTCGACGGTCTCACCCCCGGTATGACCGCCGCCCACCTCCTCGCCGGCGCCGTCTGCGGCTGGTGGCTGTGGCGGGGCGAGCGGGCACTCGTCCAACTCGCCCGCGCCCTGCGCCTGTTCGCCGGAGCGCCGCTGCGGTCGGCCGGCGCGCGGCTGCGGTTCGCCCGCGCGGTACTCGCCGCCGTACTCGGCGGTGCCTACGCCGGGCTCCCGCCCGCCGCGCCCGTACCGGTACGGGACCGCCGCCCGGCCCGGCTCCCGGCCTCCGTCGCCCTGCTGCGCGCCGTCCCGCGCCGCGGCCCCCCGCTCCTTCCGTCCTGAGCCGCCCCCTCACCCCCTCACGGGCCCCGCGCCCGGACGCGAAGGACGATCCGCGATGCCCCCTGCCCACACGCCGCTTCCCCCTGCCCGCACACCCATTTCCCCTGCCCGTCAGCCGGTTCCCCCGGCCCGTGCGCAGACCCCGCCCGCCCGTACGCGGGACGAACGCGATGCCGAGGTCACCGCCTGGGCCATCGCCGCGGGGCTCGGCGACCGCCGCGCCGCCGAGCTGTTCGTGCACGCCACGTACGACGACGTACGCCGCTTCGTCGCCCATCTCACCGCCGACGTACGCGGCGCGGACGACCTCACCCAGGAGACGTTTCTGCGCGCGCTCACGAGTCTGCGCGGGTTCGCCGGGCGGTCCTGCGCGCGGTCCTGGCTGCTCGCCATCGCGCGGCGCGTGGTGGTGGACCGGTACAGGCGGGCCGCCGCGCGGCCCCGGATCGCCGAGACCGTCGACTGGCTGGGCGCCGCCGACCGCGCGCAGCCGCGCCATCTGCCCGGATTCGAGGAGTCCGTGGCGCTGACGGACGCCCTCGACGCGCTGGAACCCGGTCGCCGGCAGGCGTTCACCCTGACCTGTCTGCTCGGCCTGTCCTACGCGGAGGCCGCCGACGCGCTCGGCTGTCCCGTGGGCACGATCCGGTCCCGGGTGGCGCGGGCCCGCCGGGACCTGGCGGAGGTGTGGAACGAACCGACTGGAAGGACCGAGAAGGTACTTACGAGCGAGCCGCCGCCGCATGCCGCTGCCGCGCACGTCCCCGTCGGACCGACGCGCCCCACAGCGCCACCGGCAGCAGCACGCTCTGCGCGCTGACCGCGAACCAGAACACGGCCGCGTCGCCCACCTGTTCGGCGGCCCCGTACAGCGGGCCGCCGAACAGGGCGGCGGCGAAGGCCCCGAACCCCGCCGCCAGCCGCTGCCGGCCGAAGACGGTCGCGGCGGGCGCCCGGGAACGATCCAGTGCCTCCAGGTCGTTACGGAGGAAGAGCACGGTTTCAGCGAAGCAGAGCAGTAACGACCCGACCACGATCCCGACCACGATGCCGGCCCCGGCGCCCACCCCGAGGCCGACCCCATCACCGGTCCCCGACCCGGACCCCGACCCCGCCCCCATCCCGGTCCCGACGATTCCGCCCGCCCCGATGACCGCCGTCCCCACGGCCATCGCGGCGAACCCGAGCCGGAGCGCCCGCCCGTACGGGAGTCCGGCGATCCAGCCCGCGAGCAGCGGTTGCGCCACGACGAGCAGCAGCGCGTACGCCATGAGCACCGAGGCGTAGAAGGCGGCGGACGTGCGGGGTACGGCGTAGAGCGCCAGGTAGTGCTGGAAGTACATGAAGACGAGTACGGAGAGGAGGGTGTACGCGAAGGGGGCGCGAGCCCAGTCCGGGCGCGCGGCACGCTCAGGGACGACGCGATCCTCGTGGGTCCGCGCGGGGACGACGCGATCCTCACCCGCCATGTCGGGGACGACGCGATCCTCGTGGGTCCGCCCGAGGACGACGCGATCCTCACCCGCGGCCTCGGGGACGACGCGATCCTCACCCGCCACCCCGGGAACGACGTCCACCACCCCCGGCAACCCCATGTGCCCCACCCCCACCACCGCGAACAGCACGGCGACCCCCGCGAACAGGGTGGTCGGGGACGTGAGGACGAAGGGGGCGGCTGCGGGTGGGCCGAGGGCTATGCCCGCGTTGAAGGCCGAGCCGCTGGCCGCGAGCAGGGCGGGGCGCCGCTCCGGCGCGCAACCCGCCACCAGATACGCCTTGTTCGCCGGGAGATACAGCGCGGCCCCGGCCGACACCAGGAACAGGGCCACCACGGCGAGCCACGGCCGGTCGAGGCCCGGTACGAAACAGGCGAAGCCCGCCGTGCGGACCGCGAGTGCCACCAGCATCGTCGCGCGCAGCCCGATCCGGCGGGCGACGGCGGCCCCGACGACCCCGCCGCCGAACTGCACCAGCGAGGCCACCGCGAGCACCGCGCCCACCGTGCCGAGGCCGAAGCCCCACCGCTCGTGCAGGAGCACCGACATGAAGGGCAGGACGGCGAAGCTGCCGAGAGTGATCAGGAAGGAGGCGCCCAGGAGGAACAGGGAGGGACCGGTGAAGCGCTTCACGGTGTCGACTTCATGACCGCCCGTACCGTCGTCGCCGCGCTCCACGCGCGGTGCTGGGCGAGTTCGGCGGTGGGGGCCTCGGCGAGGACCATGCCGGTGCAGCCGCGCTGGTCGCCGATGTCGGGGACGGTGTCGCCCGGTGCGCGTACCGGGTACCACTCGACGGCGCCCGGGAAGGCGGCCAGCCCTTCGAGGCCCGACCACTCCAGGAGGACGCCGGGCCGGTCGGCGTAGACGAGGACGAACGCCACGGCGGGGCCGGTGCCCTGGAGTTCGGTCGGTGCGTCGAGGAGGGCGGGGCGGCGGCCGAGTGTGACGTCGATCAGGGCCGAGTAGACATCGGTCCGCAGCGCGCGGCACAGCGCCTCGCCGATCAGGGCGCCGCCGATCCGGCGGTTGATCTCGACGAGTTCGGGGCCGTGCGCGGTGAGGACGAACTCGACGTGGGCGAAGCCCTGGTCGTGGCCCGCGACGGCGAGCACGCGGGCGACCCACCGTTCGATCGTGGAGAGTTCGGCGGGTGGCAGCGCCACCGGGAAGGCGGCGGCCTCCTCGCGGACGGCGGGGCTGCGCGAGGTCTGCCGACTCGCGACCCCGAGCAGCCGGGTCGCGCCGCGCCAGCTCAGGGTCTCGGCGCTGTAGAGGGGCCCGGCGAGGAAGGGCTCGGCGAACAGCCGTCCCTTCAGGGCGACTTCGGCCTCGGCCTCGGCCGCCTCGCCGAGGGCGTCCCGCAGCGCCGCCCGGTCCGGGGCGATCCACACGGCGCGCGACGAGGTGCCGGCCGAGTCCTTGAGGACGGCGGGCAGCCCGACGGCGTCCGCCACCTCGTCGGCGCGGTCGGGGTGCGGGTGGTCGACGGGGTACGCGGTCCCCCGGCTCAGCCCGGCCCGGTGCAGCGCGGCGCGGACCCGGGCCTTGTCGCGCAGCAGCCGTACGGCGCCGGGTCCTGGCCCCGGAAGTCCGAGTTCGGCCGCGAGGTCGGCGGCCGGGACGCTCCAGGTGTCGGTGGTGTTGATCAGCCCCGCGAGATCGGGCACGGCGGTCAGGGCACGGCGTACGGCACCGAGGTCGGTGGTGTCGACGTCGACGATGTCGAGCGCGTCGGCGGGGAGCGTCGCCAGCTCGTGCCGGTAGACGCTCCGGTCCCCGGTGAGCAGTACGAGCCGGTGCCCGGCGGCGCGGGCCGCCGAAGCGGTCCTGCCCAGGCCGAACGACAGGGCTTCGAGCGCGACAACGGTCACCGCGCACCCCCGACCGACGTGGCCTTCGCGTTCGCGGGGGAACCGTCGACCCTGGCCCCCGACGGCGCCTCTCGCCTGCCCCACTCCATCACGGACCACGGCGGCCGTAGTTCGGTGAGCGCGTCTATCCGCCGGGGAGCCAAGGTGTCCGGAGACAGGGCCTCCGTATGGCGGGCGAAGACGCGGTCCGTGTAGCGGTGGCCGGTGTCGGCGGCGAGGACCAGATACGTGCCGGCCGCAGCCGGATGGGGCGCCGCCTCCCGGACGGCCTCCCACCGGGCCACCAGATGGGCGGCGCCCGTGGAGAGCCCGGCGAACACGGCGTGCCCGCGCAGCAGTTCGACCGCGCCGGCCATCGCGTGCCGGAAGTCGAGCCAGTGCACGGTGTCGTACAGCTCGTGCCGGACGTTGCCGAACGGGATCGAGCTGCCGATTCCGGCGATGATCGCTTCCGGATCGCTGAACCCCTCGCTCCCGAAGGTCACGCTCCCGAAGGGCTGGACCCCCACGAGCCGCACCGCCCGCCCGGTTCCGCGCAGCGCCTCCGTCAGCCCGCCGGTCGACGCGCCGGTGCCGACCGCGCCGACCACGGTGAGCGGCCCGGCGGGCAGCGCGGCGGCGGCGAGTGCGGCGAACTCGCGGTAGCCCGCGTAGTGCACGCCGTCGTGGTACTGCCGCATCCAGTGGCAGTCCGGCCGCCGGTCCAGCAGCTCCCGCACATGCCGGACGCGCCGCTCCTGGTCGAGCCGCAGGCTCTCCGACGGCGGCATCTGGTCCACGGTCGCGCCCAGTACTTCGAGCTGGGCGCGCAGGGCCGCGTCCACGGTGGTCGAGGCGACGATGTGACAGCCGAGGCCGTAGCGGTGGCAGGCCATGGCGAGGGCGAGCGCGTAGATGCCGCTCGAACTGTCCACCAGGGTCTGCCCCTTCACCACCCGCCCGGCGTCGAGCAGCGCGCGGACGGCGCCGAGCGCCGCGTACACCTTCATCGTCTCGAAGCGCGCGAGCACCACGGAGTCCGAGAGGCGTACGAAGGCGGGGTCCTTGAGGGCGTCGGTGATGTGCTCGTGCACGCGGACGGTGTCGCCTGCGGGGGGTGTCAACTGGTGCATGGCGTACGGGTCCTCCGGTGGGGGTGGGCGGGGACTGGGCGTTCAGGCGGCGGCTCGGCCCCGGACGACGAGGCGCCGCGCGTGCTGGTCGTAGGGCCCGCCGTCGAAGTCGCCGAAGCAGGTGACGTCGGTGAACCCGGCCGCCACGAAAAGGTCGTGGAGTTCGGCGGCGCTGTAGAGGAAGGAGTGGATCGAGGCGGTACGGGCGGTGGTGCCGCGTACGAGGGTCCAGTCGGTACGGAGCCTGCGCCAGCTGTCGAGGACGGTGTCCCGCTGGACGACGTACGCGCCGTCGGGCAGGTCCACGGCCTGCGGACGGCCGATCCAGCCCGCCAGGACCTCCTTGCCCATCACGTCGACCAGGAGGTGGCCGCCGGGGGCGAGGCTGCGGCGGGCGTTGCGCAGGACCTGGAGGTTGTCGGCGGGGTCGGCGAAGTACCCGAAGGACGTGAAGAGGTTGAGGATCACGTCGTACGCGCCGGGTTCGATGTGGTCGAGCATGTCCGCGCGGACCAGGCGTACGGAGGTTCCGGCCCGGTCGCAGGCGGCGCGGGCGGCTTCCAGCATGGCGGGGCTGAGGTCGACGCCGGTGACCTGGTGGCCGCGCTCGGCCAGCGGGACGAGGAACAGGCCGGGGCCGCAGCACAGGTCGAGGACCCGGGATCCTGCGGGGAAGTCGAGCAGGGACGCGTCCCGGACGAGCGCGGCGACGGACTCGGCGCGGGCGCCGGAGAACATGGCGGGCGCGAAGTCCACCCAGAGGGTGTCGTCGGCGTACCAGGCGGGGTTGTCCGTGGTGGCGGCGTCCGTGGTGGGGTCGTACGAGACTGGGTCGTCGTTACGGCTCATGCCCAAGGTGTCGTCCGGCAAGTGCCCTGAGTTCCCGGGCAGTTGAGGCGCCCGGTGCGGACGAGGCGTACAGGGCCGGGCGATCGCCCGCCAGAGCCGCCCGTCAGAGCTGCCCGTCAGAGCTTGGCGGCGCCCTCGTCCTCCGGTCCGAACGCCCGTAGGAACGTGTCGACGGCCGCCGCCGTCACCTCCACCAGCTCGGCGTCCGCGATCTCCACGGTGCCCATCTGCGAGCGGGCCTCCATCGGGCCGATGAGCAGGGCCAGGAAGTGTTCGGCGGCGCGGGTCGGGTCGGTGGCGCGCAGCCGTCCCGCGAGCGCGAGGCGCGCGAGGCGGTCGGCGAGGGCCTGCACCAGGCGGTGGGGTCCGTGCTCGCTGACGATGGTCAGGGCGTCGGGGAACCGTGTGACCTCGGCGTACAGCAGGCGCCGCAGTGCGCAGGAGCGGTCGTCGCAGTGCAGCCGGAGCACCGCGAGCCCGACTCCGTGCAGGGTCGCGCGCAGGTCGTCGCCGGGGGTGAGGAGCGGGTCGAGCGCGGCGAGTTTGTCGTGCAGCGCGGACCGGGCCGCCGCGTCGAGCGCGTGCCGGAACAGCGTGGCCTTGTCGGTGAGGTGGTTGTACACGGTGGGCTTGGCCACGCCCGCCTCGTCGGCGATCTCCTGGACGCAGGCCTGGGCGTACCCCTGCCGGGCGAACACGGTGAACGCACCGTCGAGGATCGCCTGCCGCTTGTCGATCCGGCCACGTGAGGCGCGCGCCGGTGAGACGCCCGCCGGTGAGGCGCCCGCCCCGCGGGAGGAGGGGGGTGTGCTGGTGGCTGCCATGTCGCTGATTGTACGCACGGGTTCATTTATTTGGTCGGTGTGGTTGTGTATGAACTCACTGGGTCGCTAGCTTGAACCCATGAGTTCAAAAACGCCGCCGACTCCCGGCACCGAAGACCGTCTGGACTCACGCCTGCTCGGGCTGATCGCCGTGATCCTGCTCGGCGGACTCCTCGGCATCCTCAACAGCACGATGGCCGCCGTGGCCACCGACACCCTCGCCACGGCCCTCGGCACCTCGCTGAACGCGGTCGGCTGGGCCTCGACCGGGTTCCTGCTGACCGTCACGGCGACCATCCCCTTCACCGTCTGGGCGGTGGACCGGTTCGGCGGCAAACGGCTGTGGCTGACCGGGCTCGCCCTGTTCCTGGCGGGTTCGCTCGCCGCCGGGCTGGCGTGGAACATCGGCAGCCTGATCGCCTTCCGCGTCGTCCAGGGGCTCGGTGCCGGGCTGCTCGACCCGCTGGTGCTGATCCTGCTGGCGCGCGCCGCCGGTCCGCGCCGGGCGGGCCGGGTGATGGGCCTGATGGGCGTGGTCCTGTCACTCGGCCCGGTCCTCGGCCCGATCGCGGGCGGCGCGGTCCTGAGCGCCCTGCCGTGGCGGTGGATGTTCCTGCTCAGCGTGCCGGTCGGGCTGATCGCGTACGGGCTTGCGGTATGGGTGATTCCGGCCGATCGTCCGCCGACCGGCACCCCGGCCGCTGCCACGTCGGCCTCTGCCACCCCGGTCTCCGGCACCGCAGCCTCCGGCACCCGCCTCGACGTGCTCGGCCTCGCCCTCCTCGGCCCCGGCTTCGCCGCCCTCGTCCTCGCCCTCTCGCAGACCGCCGCACACGCCACGCCGGCCGCCTGGCAGGCTCTCGCCCCGCTGGCCGTGGGCGCCGCGCTCCTCATCGGCTACGGCGTCCACGCCCTCCGTACCCGAAGCACCCCGGTCACCCCGGGCACCCTGGGCACCCCAGCCCCCCGGAGCACCCCGCCCCTGATCGACCTGCGGCTCTTCGCGCACCGCGGCTTCTCGGCGAGCGTCACGATCATGGGCCTGAGCGGCCTGGTCACGTTCGCCGCGCTGTTCACACTCCCGCTGTACTACCAGCAGGCGCACGGGCGCGGGGTGCTCGCCGCCGGGCTCCTGATGGCCCCGGTGGGGCTCGGCAGCGCCCTCGCGATGCCGCTCGCCGGGCGGCTCTCGGACCGGCTCGGCGCCCGTGGACTCGCCACCGGCGGAGGGGTGGTGTCCGTCGCGAGCGGTCTCGCGCTCACCCGGATCGGCGCGGACACGCCCGAACTGTGGCCCTCGGTGGCCGCGTTCGCGCTCGGTCTGGGACTGGGGTTCGTCACCGCGCCCACGATGGGGTCCCTGTACCGGGCGCTGCCGGCGCCGATGGTGGCGCAGGGCAGTTCCGTGCTCTACATGCTCAACCAGCTCGGCGCGGCCCTCGGCGTCGCCCTGGTCACGCTCGTCCTGGAGACGTCCGGCGACGCGATCTCCGGCTTCCGCAATGTCTTCTGGCTGGCCGTCACCGCAAACCTGATCATTCTGGCCGCTCTCCCTCTCCTCCCCGGCCGCCTCACGCCCCCGGCCTCCGGCTCCGGTTCCGGGGACGCCGTCCACGAACCTGCCGTACGCAAGCCCGAGAGGACACGATGAGAACCCTCGTCATCACTGGCGGAACCGACGGAATGGGCAAGGAAATCGCCCGTACGTATGTGGCCCGGGGCGACACCGTCGTCATCGTCGGACGGGACGCCGAGAAGGCGAGGACCGTGCCGGGCGCCGTCTTCGTCCCGGCGGACCTGAGCCTGATCAGCGAGAACCGGCGGGTCATCGAGCGGATCAACGCCGAATTCCCGTCCGTGGAAGCCCTGGTGCTGTGTGCCCGGTACTTCCGCGCGACCCGGCACGAGACCGCCGAAGGCATCGAGAGCGTCTTCGCGCTGGACTATCTGAGCCGGTTCCTGCTCAGCCACGGCCTGACCGCCCCGAAGACCGTCGTCAACGTCTCAGGACCCGGCGTCCCGGGCGGCCGTATCCACTGGGACGACCTCATGCTGACGCGCGGCTACGACGGGATGGCGGCCCAGTTCCAGGCGGGCCGGGCCAACGACCTGCTCGGCGTGGCGTACGCGGCCCGGCACGCGGCGGACGGACGGCGGTACGTACTGATCCACCCCGGTTCCGTGTCCACTGGTTTCTGCGGCGAGTTCGACGCGGCGACCGCCGCCCATGTCGCCCGTCTGAAGAGGTACGGCAAGCCGGTCGCGGAGGGCGTCAAGCCGATCATCGCCCGGATCGACACCCCGCCGCCCGCGCCCCTGAGCGCTTTCGTCCTGCACGAACCGGCCACCCTGGACGACCCGTCGTTCGACCCGGCGTCGGCGGAACGGCTGCACGACCTGACGAGGAAGCTGCTCGGATGAGGCTGTACTTATGGGGCTGCTCAGGGGAAAACGGCCCCCACGCGCGCGGGAGGCCGTTTTCGGTGGCGTGACCTATAGGTGATGCCTAAAGGTCCCGCTGGGCGTCGTACAGATTGCGCGGACGGACCACGTCCGCCGTCCCGTACAGCTCCAGGCGCGCGTGCAGATCGCCGGTGAAGTCGGGTACGTCGATCTGGTCGAACTCGGTGACCTCGTTGATGCCGACGGTGGCGCTCCAGGGCGCGAGTCCGTCGATCTTCATCAGGCCGGCGCGGCCGTTGGTGACGCGGATGTTCCAGTGGGTGAACCGGGCGCCGAACAGGGGTCCCGCGATGGCGTCGCCGCCGTGCCGCCCGTTGTTGTTGACGGTGATGTCGGTGCGGACGTTCGCGAAGGGCATCCCTCGGTGGCTGTCGAAGGTGCCCATCCGCATGTCGCCGCGCGACCACACGTTGTACGAGGAGAGACCCTCGACGTTGATGCCGTGCAACTGGGTGCCCGAGGGCGCCGGAACCGTGCGCTCCTCGATGGTGAAGTCCTCGACGAGGTTGTCGTGGGCGCCCTCGCGGCAGAAGTACGGGTGGTGCGAACCGCGTCCGCCGACCCGGGTGCGCCGCAGGGTGCACGCGGAGGCGGCGACCAGTCCGAAGCCGTTGTCGACGTGCCGTACGGAGACGTCGTCGGCCCAGCAGTCGTAGGCGCACTGGAAGGTCACGCCGTTGAAGCCCTTGTCCAGGAGGTGCGGGGACTGCGGGGTCTCGACGGCCTCCAGGGTCAGGCCCTCGACGCCGGAGCCGGTCAGCGCGCCGGTGTGCGTGGTGATCCGGGGATCCCACTCGGGGCGTATGTCGAGGGGCAGGGGGCGCTCGAAGGTGACCTTGCGCCCGCGTACGGAGGCGATGCGTACGGGCCATTCGTAGGGCACGTAGGAGGTGAGTTTGGTCTTGTCGTCCCAGGAGTACGCCTCCGGGCCCGGACCGTCGCCCGCCATGTGCTGGAGGAGGCCGTGCGCCGCGTCGTCGGCCAGCCGCAGCAGTACCAGGTCGCCCCGGCGGAGCTTCGACGCGTCGGCGACCCGGACCGACCAGGAGCCGCGCAGCGCGGGCTCGACGGTGGTCAGCGTGGACCATTCGTCGCGTTTGTTGCCGGTCCAGCCCTCGAAGGGCCATGCCTTCGCCCGGATCGCGTCGGTCAGCTTGCGGAAACGGTCCTCCGGGCAGAGCCAGACGAGACCGCCGGCCCATGACCAGCTCGACTTGTCGCCGCCGTAGCGGGAGCCGTAGACGCCGATCAGTTCGGTGAGGTTCTTCGTCGCGTAGAGCTTGGTCCGGCCGCTGCCCGCGCCGCGCAGGACGGTGTTCGCGTGCCCGATGTGGATGAGGTCGTCGATGCGGTACGTGCCCGGGGGAACGAGAACCGTGCCACCGCCGGTCCTGCCGACAGCGGCGATGGCACGGTTGATCGCGGGCGCCGCGTCGGCCGAGCCGTCCGCCTTGGCGCCGTACTGGAGGACGTTCGCGACGACCGGGCGGCGGGGGAGGCGCCGCGCGCCGACGTACGCGCCGGCGCGGCCGACGTAGGGGATCTGGGGGTGGGTGAAGGGGGCGCGGGTGTATTCGCGCCACAGGGCGGGGGTCTGCCCTGCCGTGCCGCCCCCCTTGCCCGCTTCGCTCGCCGGGTGGCCGGTGGCGGCCATCGCGGTGCCGCCGCCGGTCGCGGCGACGGCCGCCACGGCGACGGCGCTGCCGAGGAGCGCGCGTCTGCCGATTCCCCTGCCGGTACGGTCCTGATCCATGCGCCGCTGATCCATGCGCCCGCCTTCCATGGATGTGAACAGAGTTCATATCTGCGTCGGCGGTGAGCATGCCATGGCGAGCGAGGGCGGGGAAAGGGTTGTGCGGACGGTATTTGAGGCGCCCGGGGCGCGTCAGTCGGCCGGGCGCTGCGTCAGATGCGTGAACGCGTCGAGATTCCGCGTGGACTCGCCACGGGACACCCGCCAGGCGTACTCCCGGCGGATCGCGGACGCGAATCCCAGCTCCAGGAGCGTGTTGAAACCACCGTCAGCCGCTTCGAGTACGGAGCCGAGCAGCCGGTCGACCTCGTCGGGCGTGACGGCGGCGAGGGGCAGCTTTCCGACCAGGTAGACATCGCCCAGCGGATCGACCGCGTAACTCACCCCGTACAGCTTGAGATTGCGCTCAAGGAGCCAGCGGTGCACGGCCTCGGTGTTCTCGTCCGGATGCCGCACCACGAACGCGTTGAGCGACAGCGAGTGCTTGCCGACGATCAGGGACACGGTCGTCGACAACTTCCGAGAACCGGGCAACTTCACGACGAACGCCCCGGCTTCCGGACTCTCCCACTCGACGCCGGAGTCGGTCAGGACGTGCTCGATGATCGTGGCAGCGTCGGACATGGGGCGAGCGTACCGGGGGCGACGAGGGGAACGGCCCCTCTCACTTCCAGCGGCGGCGGGGGCGAGGGGCGCAGCCCCATTCATTTCCCGCCGCGGCGGTGCTCAGCCACGACGGTGGCACCCGGCGGTGCCGAACCGACCGTCCCGGAGAACCGGGGGCGAGGGGCGCAGCCCCTCAGCGCTGTCGGGTGCGGAAGCGCATCGCTGCGGTGTACACCTCCGCCGTCGCCGACGCCGCCGTGTCCCAGCCGAAGGACCGGGCGTGGCGGGCGGCAGCGGCACCCATCCGCGTACAGAGATCCGGGTTGTCGGCGAATTCGCGCAGCACGCGCGCGTAGGCGACGGGTTCGTGGCCGGGGACCAGGACGCCGGTGACCCCGTCCCGTACCGCGACGGGCAGTCCGCCGACCGCGGCGGCGAGCACCGGCGTACCGGCCGCCTGCGCCTCTATGGCGACCAGGCCGAAGGACTCGCTGTACGAGGGCATCACGAGGACGGAAGCGGCCCGGAACCAGTCCGCGAGCTGCTCCTGCCCGACGGGCGGCCGGAACCGTACGACATCCGCGATCCCCAGCCGTGCGGCGAGCTTCTGGAGCCCTTCCGGCTTGGCCAGCCCGCTGCCGCTGGGTCCGCCGACGACGGGCACGACGAGCCGTCGGCGCAGGTCCGGGCGCTCGCCCAGGAGGACGGCGACCGCGCGCAGCAGCACGTCGGGGGCCTTGAGGGGCTGGATACGGCCCGCGAACAGGGGCACCAGGGCGTCCTGCGGCAGACCGAGCCGGGCCCGCGCCGCGGCGCGTCCGTCGGCGGGACAGAAGCGGTCCAGGTTGACGCCGGGGTGGACGACGGCGACCTTGCCGGGGTCGGACTCGTAGTGCCGGACGAGTTCGTCGGCCTCTTCGGCGGTGTTGGCGATGAGACGGTCGGCGGCGCGCACGATCTGGGTCTCACCGATGACACGGGCGGCGGGCTCCGGGGTGTCGTCCTCGGCGAGCGCGGCGTTCTTGACCTTGGCCATGGTGTGCATCGCGTGCACCAGGGGGACGCCCCAGCGCTCGGCGGCGAGCCAGCCGACGTGGCCGGAGAGCCAGTAGTGCGAGTGGACGAGGTCGTAGTACCCCGGGCGGTGCCCGGCCCACGCCTGCATCACCCCGTGCGTGAAGGCGCACAGCTGCGCCGGCAGGTCCTCCTTGGCCAGCCCCTCGTACGGGCCCGCGTCCACATGGCGTACGAGGACCCCGGGCGCCAGCTCGACCTTCGGCGGCAGGGCGCCGGTCGTCGCGCGCGTGAAGATCTCGACCTCGATATTGATCGCGGCGAGACGTTTGGCCAGCTCCACGATGTAAACGTTCATGCCGCCCGCGTCGCCCGTGCCGGGCTGGTGCAGCGGTGAGGTGTGCACGCTGAACATGGCCACGCGCCGTGGCCGCCTCGACCCGCCCGGCAGCCGCAGCCGGGACGGGGATACGGGGGAACGTCGCCCGAGCCTGCCGACGTACTGGCTCACGAAGCGGGCCTCCTTGCGGCTCCTGCGTCTACGGTCCCTGCGCTGCCCCCGAACGCAGGAACACGCCCTCCCCCCACCCACATTTCCACTTTGCCAAACAATTACCTGGACCTACTCAACCGTGCGCGAGATCCGAGGCACGTCATGCGCAGACGTTCCACGCAAACCACCCGCGCCCGGCCCCCCGTACCCTCAGCTCCCCGTACCCTCGGCCCCCCGTACCCTCAGGACATGCCCCCACGCCCCATCGGCGTGGTGACCCGCGGCACCACGAACCCGAACCGCCTGCGCCGCATGGACCGCTGGATCACCGCCACCCACGCCCGCCCCCTCCGCACCACCCCGACCCCGACAGCGGTCGACCTCGGCTACGGCGCCACCCCCTGGACAGCCGTGGAGCTGTTGAACCGCCTCCGCACGGTCGCCCCCACCACGGAAGTCGTCGGCGTCGAGATCGACCCGGGCCGCGTCACCGCCGCACACCCCTACGCGCGCGAGGGCCTCACCTTCCGCCACGGCGGCTTCGAGGTCCCCCTCCCGCACCGCCCCGTACTGATCCGCGCGGCGAACGTCCTGCGCCAGTACGACGAGTCCGAGGTTCCCGCGGTCTGGCGGCGCCTGTGCGCCCGTCTCGCCCCGGGCGGCCTCCTCGTCGAGGGCACCTGCGACGAGATCGGCCGCCGCCACGTCTGGATCGCCCTCGGCCCGGAGGGCCCCCGCACGGTGACCTTCGCGACCCGCCTCGCATCCCTGGACCGCCCGTCCGACCTCGCCGAACGCCTCCCCAAGGCCCTCATCCACCACAACGTCCCGGGCCAGCCGGTCCACACCTTCCTGCACGACTTCGACCGCGCCTGGGCGAGCGCCGCGCCCTACGCCGCGTACGGCGCACGACAGCGCTGGATCCGCGCCGCGCAAGCCCTCGCGGGCGACTGGCCGGTGACGGACGGCCCGTCGAGATGGCGGCAGGGCGAAATCACGGTGAAGTGGGAGGCTTTGGCGCCGCGACGGTGAATTCGTGGTGTCTGATGTCTGGTGCTTGGTGTGTATCCGGTGGGGATCCGGCGCGTATCCGGCGGTGGGGGCGGGAACGATCTCCCGGGCCCACTCGTCGGATCAGGTGGGCGGGACATCGGCGGGACATCGGGTGGGGCCATCCGGGAGGGGCATCGGCGGGGCACCCGTGGGGACTTCGGGCGGCATGTCCGGCTTCACGGCTCTGTCGTATTGCGCGACGACATGGCACCATCCGAAGGCGCACCACAAGTTACTGACGGTAAATCAGCTTGAGGTCTGAGGGTTTGAGGGGGCGGAGCGTGACCGTGAACCGCAGTCTGACCACCGCGGCCGTGGCGCTGGTCTGCGCGATCACCGTGCTGGGCGCACCGGGCACGGCGTTCGCCGATCCAGCGGCCCGCCCGACCCCAACACCCAAGAGTACGAAGACGCTTGAGGAGGTCCGCAAGGAGCTGGAGCGGCTCTACCACGACGCGTCGGTCGCCACTGACCAGTACAACGCGGCGGAGGAGTTGGCCGACGAGCAGTCGAAGCGGATCGTGGAGCTGGCCCAGGACATCGTCAAGGGCCAGAAGAAGCTGGACGACCTGAAGGACCGCGTGGGCGCCGCCGCCCGCGACCAGTACCGCACGGGCGGTCTGCCGACCGAGGCCCAGCTGATGCTGAGCGGCGACCCGAAGGGCTTCCTCGACGGCGCGGGCCGCGTCCGCCAGGGCCAGCAGGCCACCAAGGGGCTGCTCACGGACATGGCGCGCACCCAGGAGGACCTGGAGCTGTACGCCAAGGACGCCTCCGCCGGCTGGAAGAAGCTGGAGTCCAACCGCAAGGCCAAGGCCTCCGCCAAGAAGAAGATCAAGCAGCGGATCGCGGACGCCGAGAAGCTGGAGTCCCAGTTGCAGAAGGAGGAGCGCGAGCGGCTCCTCAAGCTGGAGCAGGCGGCCGAGTTCAAGGCCCAGTCCGCCTGGCTCGACTCCGGCATATTGGACGAGATCAGCAGCAAGGCGAGCGCTCAGGGCAAAAAGGCCGTGGCATACGCGACGAAGCAGATCGGCAAGCCGTACCAGTGGGGCGCCGAGGGCCCGAAGACGTTCGACTGCTCGGGGCTCACCTCACAGGCGTGGGCCGCCGCGGGCCGGCCCATCCCGCGCACCTCGCAGGAGCAGTGGCGGCAGCTCCCGAGTGTCGCCATCGAGGACATGCGCCCCGGCGACCTGATCATCTACCACGACGACGCCAGCCATGTCGGGATGTACATAGGCGACGGAGCGATCATCCATTCCCCACGCCCGGGGCGCACGGTGACCATCGCGGGCGCCGGCTCGATGAAGATCCTCGCGGTGGTACGGCCGGACAAGTAGGGCACCAGGGGACTCGGCCGCCGCGCGATGAGCGGGACGTGATCTGGGGCAAGTGACCTGGGGCACGTGACCGGGGGCACGTGATCTGGGGCACGTGATCTGGGGCACGTTGGGGACGGGGGCTCAACCCTGCCCGCGTGATGTTCGTCATCCCTCACGGGACCGAGCACGTCCAATTGCGCCCTGGGATGCGGCATATGACGGTGGCTGATTGCCCGGAGCCATTCCATATCCCATTCCATTGCGGTGTCGGCACCCGCTATGGTCCCCGTCTGGTGGAGCGTCGATCGTCGTTCCACCCTGCCCTCGGGGGGAGGGAGGAAACCACGCGATGCCCGCACCCGTACCGCGGCAGAGAGCGATCCCGGCCGCGGAGAGTGGTCCGGCTGAGACGGCGCCCACTGCTGCGCCCATGACTCCGGAGGTGCCGGCGGTCCGGGCGGAGAACTCCGACACCGCAGAGCCCGAACCCGCTTCCGGTTCTGCTTCCGGTTCCGCCTCCGCCTCCGGTTCCGGTACGAACCTCACCCTCCTGGTCGTGGAGGACGACCCGGCGGGCGCTCTGAGCATCCCCGAACTCCTGGACCCGGCGGGCAAACCCATCCGTATCCGCACCGCCCGCAACCTCACGGAGGCCGAGCGGCTGCTCACCGACGACGTGCACTGCATCCTGCTCGATCTGGCGCTGCCCGCGGGACGCCCGGGAGCGGGAGACGGTGCCGGTGCCGGTGACGAACTGGCCACCCTCAAACACATCCTGCGCCTCGCCCCCCGGCACGCGGTCCTCGCCCTCACCCGCTCCGGCGACGCGGAGGGCGGCGCCGAGGCCGTCCGCGTGGGCGCCCAGGACTACCTCTTCCGGGACGAACTGGACGCCCGGCTGCTGAGCCGCGCCATCCGGTACGCCGTGGAGCGCAAACGCGCCGACGCCGCCCAGCACCAGCTCACCGAATCCCGCCTGCGCGCCCAGGAGAACGCCCGTCTGGAGCGCGGCCTGCTGCCGAACCCGCTGCTCGACGGCTCGTCCCTGCGGTTCGCCGCGAGCTACCGCCCCGGCCGCTCCCGCGCGCTGCTCGGCGGCGATTTCTACGACACGGTCCGTACGCCCGACGGCACCGTGCACGCGATGATCGGCGACGTCTGCGGCCACGGCCCCGACGAGGCCGCGCTCGGTGTGGAGCTGCGGATCGCGTGGCGCGCGCTGACGCTGGCCGGCCTGTGCGGCGACGAACTCCTCTCGACGCTCCAGCAGGTGCTGGAGCACGAGCGGGCGGACGACGAGATCTTCGCGACCCTCTGCACGGTCGACATCGCACCGGACGGCCGCCGCGCCGGACTCAGCCTCGCCGGACACCCGGCCCCGCTGATCGCCCGCGCCGGCCGCCCGGCGGAGCTGCTGCCGTACGAGAGCGGCGGCCCGGCGCTCGGGCTGCTGCCGCGCGCCCGCTGGCCGCGCCGCCAGGTGGAGCTGGGCGGTGCGTGGAGTCTGATGCTCTACACGGACGGCCTGATCGAGGGCCGCGTCGGCGACGGGAACCGGCGGCTGGGCCAGGACGGGATGGTCGAGATAGTCCGCCGCCAGTTCGCGGCGGGTCTGTACGGGGAATCGCTCCTGGAGGCCACCGTCAACGAGGTACGGAGCCTCAATGGCGGTGACCTCACGGACGATGTCGCCGTGGTCCTCCTGGACCGGCTGAGGGGAAGCGCGCAACAGCGAAGCTGAAACGTCACTGCACCCACAGGAGCGCCAGGAGCCGCAGGCGACCCCGCACTCACTACTAGCGGCACTAGCTGCGCGCTAGTTGCGCACTCGTTTGCTTACCGCCCGCCGTTGTACGGCCCGTACGGCCCGTCGCTGCTGCTGCCGCGGCCACGGCGACCGCCACCGCCGCCGGAGACCTGGCGGAGCGCCGGGCGGACGTCGACGAAGAAGACGATCGTGGCGATCAGTCCGGCGATCTGCAGGAACAGCATGGGCACCAGCAGATTCACCGCGACGGTGATGCCCAGGATGATCAGCCAGAACATCTTGTTCTGCTTGTCGGCGGCGCGGTACGCGTCATCGCGGGCCAGAGCCGCCATCACCAGCGCCACCACCGCCAGCACCAGCATGGCGGTGAAGAGCAGCCACATCAGGCCGCTGAATCCGGTCATCAGCACAGTGCCCACCACCCGAGTCGAATCATTCCTACGCCGCCACCGTACCCGCACAACGAGCCGGGCACGCCGATCGTGCCCGGCTCCCTGAGGTTGCTCCGGTTGCTGCGGTTGTTCACTTGGCGGAGGGCGGGGTGGTCTTCTTGGCGTTGGCGTTGGCGTTCGTGGTCCTGCGGGCCGGGGCCTTCTTCGCGACGGGCTTCTTCGCGGAGGCGGCGGGCGCCGGGGCGGGCTTCTCGTCCTTGACCGGGACGGCCTTGACCTGGACGGACTCCGACTTGGGCTCGACGGCCTCGGCGACCTCAAGGATCTCGCCGGCGGCGTCGCCGCGCCAGGTCTTGACGGCCTCCTCGCCGTGCTCGGCGACCTTCTCGTAGGTCTCGCGGGCCCGCACGGCGTACTCGGCGGCGACGCCGACCCCGCGCAGAGCCAGGTCCTGGGCGGACTCGCCGAGCTTCTTGAAGTCGGTGTCGAGGGTGCTGATGAACTCGGTGACCTTCGCCTGAAGGGTCTCCTGGACCTCCTTGGCGCGGGCCGTCGCCTTGTCCTGGACGGCCTTCGGGTCGGTGTTGCGCACGGCGTCGATACGGGCCGGAGCCTCGGCCCGGAGCTGCTCGACCAGCTCCGGCACCTTCTTGGCCTGCTGGTAGGCCAGGTCGGCCGTACCGGCGGCGAAGTAGAGGGGGGTCGGGTCGGCGAACGTCTTGCGCAGATCGTCGGTGATGGCCATGGTCAGCGGTCCTCCCGGATCACTCAGGTATGAGGGTTTTTTGGTACGGGGTCTCTGTCACACGTGTTGATCACATCGACAACGTGGATCACATCTGTTGATCACGTCGGTCGATCACAGCTCTTTGTCACGGGGTTCCGGGTCGTCGTCGGATATCGCGCCCCCCGGCGCGTTTCCGGTCCCGTTCTCCTTGCGGAAGGAGTCGTAGATCTGGAGCAGCACCTGCTTCTGCTGCTCGTTGATGGAGGGGTCGGCGAGGATGACGGCGCGCGTCTCCAGGTCGTCCCGCTCACGCTCGTCGAGAATGCCGGCGCGTACGTACAGCGTCTCGGCGGAGATCCGCAGCGCCTTGGCGACCTGCTGCAACACCTCGGCACTCGGCTTGCGCAGCCCGCGCTCGATCTGACTCAGATACGGATTGGACACCCCGGCGGCATCGGCGAGCTGCCGCAACGACAGCTGCGCGTTGCGCCGCTGCTCGCGCAGGTACTCACCAAGGTTGCCGACGTTGAGCGATGCCATACCCCCACCCTGCCCCGCCCCGCTAACTTTTGCAAGCAGACGCTTGCAAAAGTGTTCCACACCACCTGAAGCCGCGCTCAGCGGGTGACGTGTCTCACTGAAGGTGAGCCAGTCTCGGTCGATCTGAACCATCTGGTCGCTCGTCTCAGTCAACCTTGACCATCTGTCGATCTGTCTCGCTCTTCTTGACCCGCTGCCGCACCGGGGTCCCTACGGTCTTCGCATCGGGTGGGTGCCGAGCGGGGGTGGCTGATGGCTGAGGCGGACTTCTGGCTGGAGTACGTAGACGCCTGCGGTAAGCCGCACGGCGGGCCGCTTGAGGTGATGTGGCCGACCCGTTTCGAGGCAGCCGGTCAGGTACGCGGGTTCCCCTCGTACCGGGGCAGCGAAACTTCCCGGGCTGGTACTGGGCTGCTACAGGTGGTGACCTGGTGGGCTATGAGTCGTGGGTGGAGCTCGGGCACCTGATGAGGCTGGACGCCGAGCCGGATGTGGTGGCGGTGGCCTCGCAGCCGTTCCGGCTGTCGTGGGGGCACGGCGACCGGGCCCGGCGGACCCGCCATACACCGGACTACTTCGTACGCCGTCGGGACGGCACCGCTGTGGTGCTGGACGTACGTCCGGACGATCGGATTGAGCCAGACGACGCGGCGAAGTTCGCGGCCACGGCCGCGGCCTGCGCCCGGGTTGGCTGGGGCTTCGAGCGAGTCGGGATGCTCGATCCCGTGCTGGCGGCGAATCTGCGCTGGCTATCGGGCTACAGGCACCCGCGGGTGCGGCGCGAGCCGGTCGCCGATGCCCTGCAAGCGGTGTTCGCAGAGCCGCAGGGACTGCTTGCGGGAGCCCGGGAAGTCGGGGATCCGATCGCCACGCTGCCGGTGCTCTTCCACCTGTTGTGGCGCCGTGTGTTGGCCGCTGACTTGGGGGGCGAGTTGCTGGCGGGGGCCACGCGCGTGCACCTCGTTCCTGCGGTGGCGAAGGAGGTGGGCGGGGATGCCGGCGCGTCCGCAGCTGCTGTCGCTGGGTGATCGGGTTCGCTACGACGGGCGCGAGCACACCGTGGCCGCCTTGCACGGCACTTCGGTGCGGCTGGTGGATGACGCCTTGGCCGCCAGTGTGGTGCTACTGGGGAACTTGCTGGCCTCTGAGGGATTCACCGTACTCAGCAGCGCGCCGAGTCGCCCGCCGCTGCCCGATGCGGGGGTCCTGGAGGGGCTGCCCGAAGACGCCGCAGAGCGGGCCGAGTGGTGGCGAAGGCACCTGACCGAACTGCTTACGGGCCGTCCAGACGTCGATGCGCACACCCCAGTGAAGGCCGAGTACGACCCGACCGTGAACTCCTTGCGGCAGCGGGAGCTGGCCAAGCTCGCCCAACTACGCGAAGCAGGCGAGGAGGTGGGGCTGAGCACGTTGCGCAGGATGCGCTCTCGCTTCGAGCGCGAAGGGATGGCGGGTTTGGTGGACGGTCGGCAGCGCAAGCCCGCCACCGGCACGAGCCGGGCCGATCCTCGGGTGGTCGGGGCCATCGAGAAGATCGTCAGCAGCCGGACCGATGAGCCGACCGTGTCCGCGCAGGTGCTGCGGCGCAAGGTCGAACGCCTGCTGGCTGCTGAGCACGGCACGGGAGTGGTTCCGATGCCCTCCAGGGCGACGTTCTACCGCTTGTTGGAGGCAGTCTCGACCGGACAACATCTGCTGGGCTCGGCCCGCACCCGCCGCTCGCTGGGCAAACAACCGAAGCGGATGTTTGGGCAGCTGGCGACAGCACGACCAGGTGAAGTGATGGAGATCGACTCCACGCCACTGGACGTAATGGTCGTCCACGACGACGGGACAGTGGACCGCTGTGAGCTGACCGGACTGGTCGATCTGGCGACGAGGACGCTGGCCGCGGTGGTGTTGCGGCCCTCGACGAAGGCGGTGGACGCCGCCCTGCTGCTGGCGCGGGCAATGACGCCCGAGGTGGTGCGGCCGGGCTGGTCGGACGCGTTGCGCATGTCCCGGTCGGTGCTGCCCTATGTCTCGCTGCTGACGCTGGACGAACGGATGGCCAAGGCCGCCGCGAAGCCGGTGATCGTCCCGGAGATGGTGGTCAGTGACCGCGGGAAGGCGTTCATCTCGGACAACTTCCGTAATGCCTGTCGCCACTTGGGGATCTCGTTCCAACCCGCGCATCCGGACACCCCGACCGACAAGCCGCACATTGAACGGACCTTGGGCTCCGTGGCAACGATGTTCGCCCAGGATCTGCCCGGCTACACCGGCCGTAGTGCCGAGATGCGAGGCAGGGATCCATCCGCACGAGCGGTTTGGTCCATCCACGAGCTCCAGGAACTGCTCCAGGAATGGGTCGTTTCGACGTGGCAGGTCAGGCCGCACGGCGGGCTGCGGGACCCGTTGATGCCGGATCGCCCGTTGAGTCCGAACGAGAAGTACGCCGCGCTGGTGGCGGCGGCCGGATACGTGCCGGTCGCACTGAGCCCGGAGGAGTACATCCAGCTCATGCCCCGCGAATGGAGGGTCATCGGTCCCGAAGGGGTGCGGATCAACAACCGTACTTACGATTCCTCCGACCTTGTCCCCTTTCGGCGCCAGCCCTCAGGGGCGGGTCCGGACGGGAGGCTGTGGGAGGTCCACTACGACCCTTATGACATCTCCTGCGTCTGGGTACGCAACCACCGTGGCACGGGCTGGATCACCGCAACCTGGCGCCATCTACGCACTTCGCCCGTCCCCATGGGTGAACTGGTCTTCGACCGGGCCCGTCAGGTGCTGGCCGAACGTGAACAGCGCAAGCCGGACGAGGAAGCGGTCGCTGAGGCTGCGGTCGAGCTGCTTGACCGGGCCGCTGATGGTCACGGAGAACGCCCTGTCCGGCGGCGGAAAGGCTCGGGCCGTGCGGCCGAGCGGCGTGACCGCAAGGTCGTCGGCCGCACCCGTGCCACCAGCCAGCCGGCCTGGCCTCGTCCCGAGACGCCCGCCGCCTCGCAAGCGCTTCCGGCCGAACCAGCTCAGGTCTCCGATGCCGCTGAGGAGGGCGAGGAGTTGGCGAAAGTGGTGCCGCTGGGGATCTTCGACGCTCGTGAGGAGGCGAAAAGACGGTGGTGAGCCCCTCCGGAGATGATCGCTCTGGGGCCGACAAAGACGAACGTATGGAGCCGCCCACCACTCTCACTGGCTGGCGACGGTTCGTGGAGAAGGACCCGCGCCCCTTCGACCTGCTTCCCCGCCCTCGATGGGAGTCGATGAACGACGAGGAACGCACCGACTACGACGAAGCTCGCATCGACTACCACTCAGAACTCCAAGTGGTACGCACGTCCACAGTTAAGGAAGTCGCCCACCAGGGACGCCTTCTGACCCTGCTCAACCGACGCGAGCACGGAGCTCGCCGCGGCCTGATCATCTCCGGCGACCGCACCACGGGCAAGACCACTGCACTCCGACAGCTCGGGCGCCTTCATGAACTGCGTGTTCGGCAGAGATCCGGCGAAGGCCAACGCATCCCGGTGGTCTATGTCACCGCACCGCCAAAAGGATCACCCCGGAAGCTCGCCTTGGAGTTTGCCCGCTTCCTCAACATTCCGACCATCACCCCACGCCACAACACCGCCGACATCACGCATTCCGTCTGTCAGGTGCTGACAGAGGCCCGCACGGACCTGGTGCTGGTCGACGAGATCCACCTCATGAACTTGGGCACGATTGCCGGAGAGGAACTCTCCGACCATCTGAAGTACTTCAGCGAGCACCTGCCGGCCACGTTCATCTACGCCGGCATCGACGTCGAACACTCCGGACTGTTCACCGGCATCCGCGGCGGCCAGATCGCAGGTCGCTGCACCCTCCTGCATACCGGACCCTTCCCGCTGGGCCGTGAATGGGAAGGGCTGGTCGCGACCATGGAGGGCACCCTTCGCCTGCACAGGCACGCCCCCAACACATTGACCAAGTTGCACAAATACCTCTACCAGCGGACCGGCGGCATGATCGGCAGCCTCTCCCATCTTGTCCGTGCCGCAGCCATCTCCGCGATCCTGGACGGCAGCGAAAGCATCACCCGGCGACAACTACACGCCATCCACGTGGACCACGCCAGCGAGAGCGCCTACCGGACATCCGCATGATCGGGGTCAAGGCCCCGACCGGACGGGCATGGCCTCTGCCTCTGGCCTCCCCGCCCTTTCCGAATGAGACTGTTCGGTCCTATGCCGCGCGGCTCGCGCTGCTCAACGGGGTTCCCCCGAAGCACGTGCTCCGCCGCTTCTACTCGGCGGAGAGGCCCCTGGACAGGCTGGATCTCCTCGCCGTTCGCAGCGGTCAGACACCGAAATCCCTGAGGAAGGCACTGCCCGAGCTGACCACCGCCACGGCATGGCACCATCCGGGCTACCCGTTGATCAACCGGACCTGGGCCTGCGACTTCTGCGCGGCCGCACATACCGGAAAGACCAGCTGGCGGATCGAGATCTGGGGGCTCCGAGACCTCAACAAGCTGTGCGTCAAGCACCGCCGGTGGACAGGCAGTGGCACCGCCTACGACTCGTACTTTGAGCGAAGCATCGAGATCCCTTCAACCGGTCAGTGCAGCGTTGCGCAAGCTCCCGAGATCGTTGAAGCTCAACGGCGCCTCCACCGGCTCTGCCGTCACAGCAGATACCGCAGGATCCTGCCCGCCTACGACGAATGCTCCAAGTTCTGGCGCGACCTGACCAGACACGGCTACGCAGCAGACCGCACGGAGCGCAGACTCCGCTTGATCCATCCGGACGAGACCAGTCGGCACCGGCCATACCCATACGCCGAGGCCGCCGACTTCCCCGACGTCGTCCAGGTCGCCGCTCTCTTCGCTTCCTTCTACTGGCGAAAACAAGCCCTCGGAAGCCAGGGAGAGGTTCAGCGCTTCCGCCGAGAGTTCGACAGGCGACTACCCGTAGAGCGGAAGCTGAGGACAACCGCCATCCCATGGCTCCAAGAAGAGATCGTGCGGCTTGCCCAACGGGTCGACGAGGCCGTCCGCCACCATGAGGCCAGCCTCGACGGGCTCGTAACCGCCCACCCGCACGACCAGTTCCCTCCCCTTCTCATCCGAAGGATCTTGAAGCGCTCCCCAGCACACGCACGGTGAACTGCCTCTGCCCTCACCTCTGGGACTGATCGCCTCTGGGCGATCGACGGCAGCGGGAGCATGGCCGAGGATCTCGGGCGGGCAACTCAAGTCAGGAGTCGCCGCCCTCGGGCGCGCTCAGGGTCAGGATCTCGCCGAGCGCGATGTAGGTCTGCAGAAAAATGAAGCGGGCCTCATCAATGGTGACCTCGGCGTGAGTGCCTGCGGAGCACCGGGCGTAGAGATCAGACAGGGTCCGACGTAGACGGTCCCTGCGGCTCTTCGACGCCCCGCAGGCGTGGGTGTGGGCCTGGAGACGGTTCAGCACCTGCTGTGGTCCGACCTTCAGGTCGACCTCGTCCCCGATCTTGTATAGCTCGTCCCGGGCCGGGAACACGTAGTCCGCAGAGGAGTCGATCAACCGGCGGCAGGTGGTGAGGGCCTGGCTGACAGACTCGGGGTCGCCGTCCCGGAGGCGGTCAGAGATGCGCTCGATCTTTTCGAGTGCAGTCCCGCTCGCCGCCGCCAATGACCCGTCGACCTTCTCCTGGGTATCCGCGAACAGACTCGCCTGGAGCTCGCTGAACAGGAGCTCGTGGTAAATCTCGTTAACCATGTTGTAGACGGTCGCGACGACTTGCCCGCAGATTCCGATCCACGTGCCGAGGTTCGATGACGACTGGAGGATCCGCGAGTCATGGTCGCGCGACGCAGGGATGAGCATGTCGCCTGAGTAGTTGCCCCCGCCGCGCAGCGCGTCGATGGCCTGCCGGGCAGACTCGACATGACCCTCCACTTTCGCGATCGACACGGTGTAGAAGGTGTTCTTCTCCTTGTCGGCCCAGCGGCCCGCCCGCCCGATCCACGTCCCCGCCGAGCCGTCGGTCGGATACCCGCTGCGCTCGAACCCGAGAAACTCCGTCAACTCGGTGTGGCCGACCAGTCGGGCGAGCCTGCTCGCCTTCAGGACGACCTCGGACGCCTTCAACCGCTTAAGCTCGATGTCGGCCAAGAGCTCGTCCGCAACGCGGATCGCTTCTTCCTGTCGCCCCATTGCTAACCGCCCGTCTGCTCGAACTTGGCTGGGTTGCAGTCGTACCACGTGGGTCCGACACATCTGTGCCGACTATTTCGGTGACCGCGACAGCCTCCGCATCATGGCAATCCACGGTCGGGTTCAGGCTGAGAGCGTTCAGCTTCCGCAAACCCACGGGGATCACAGTCGCTCTGGTTCACCGTCACCGAGACGGGACCGACGTCAGCTGCGTCGGAGCCGATCATTAGGCTCCGCTCATGACCAGCAACCCCGGATTCACATGCTCGTGCTGCGGCAGCCACCACGCCGAGCTACCGATGAACTACGCGGCCACCGCCCCGTACGTCTGGGAACCGAACTTCGCAGACTCTGCGGACTGCCTTCTCTCATCGGATCAGTGCGTGATCCAGGCACAGCACTACTTCGTCAAGGGTCTGGTCGAGATACCGATCATCGGCAGCGACGAGGTGTTCTCCTGGGCCGCATAGGTCTCCCTCAGCCGGGACAACTTCTCCCGATCCGCAGATCTTTGGGACACCACGGGACGTGAAACCGAGGAGCCGTACTTCGGGTGGCTGTCCACCGACCTCTTCCTCTACTCGCCCAGCACCATCAACTTGAAGACCCGCGTCCACACCCGTCCCATCGGACAGCGTCCCTTCATCGAGCTGGAGCCGACCGACCACCCTCTCGCAGTCGAACAGCGGACCGGCATCACCATGGAGCGCGTCCGTGCAATCGCCGAAGCCGTGCTCCACCTCACCGACAACGAATCCAAGTGACGCCGAACAGGCTGCTGACCTAGCGTTCCGCCCATGACCACACCAGACGTCGGCACTGACGATGAGGCCAGCGTGTCCATCCGCTGCCAGGAGAACGCCTCCGTCAGCGTGACGTTCTGCGACCGGTTCAACTTCGACGCCGACTCCGTGCACTATGCCGTCGAACTGCGCGCTCCCGGGCTGACCGCTCGCGTCGACGAGGTCGTCGCCTGGATCTGGGACAGCGACCTCACCGCGTTTCTAGAAGAGCTCGCCACCGACTACCAGGGGTGGGACGGCGAACGGAGCTGGCATGCCAACGACCGCGACCTGACGGTGTCGGCGGCCTTCCGGTCCGGCGGCTACGTCGGGCTGACCTGGGCCTTGCGGCCGTGGACGCAGGCCGCAGGCGGCTGGGGCGCCTCGGTGACCACCTGGCTGGAGGCCGGCGAGCAGATGACTTCCCTCGCCGCCGATGTCCGGGCCTTCCTCGCCGAGGAGAACCAGTGACATCCCACATGCGCATCACCTGGACGGTTGCAGGATCCGGGTGGGCCGACTGCACCCTTGAAGATCGCCAGGTAAAAGTCGAGCTCACCGCGTCCTACATCACCAATGCGCCCGAGGAGCTCCTGACCGCGGTGGGCCGGCTCGTCGCCGGCGAGACAGAGGCCCGTGCCCTGTTCGAGGCCGAGCCGACTGCCTACCGGTGGATCTTCTACCGCGGAGGCGAGGACATCTGGATCCTCGTGCTGGAACTACGCGACGGCAGCGATCACGACAACAGGGGAACCGAAATCTGGTCCAGCCAGCTCGGCATCGACCAGCTCGCCCGCACCGTGATCCGCTGCTTCGACGAGGTCGCGCAGACTTACGGCGAGAGCGGCTATCGAGGCAAGTGGGGCGAACACTTCCCACGAACCGAGCTCGAAGCCCTCAGACGCCTCTGGCACGCCCCCACCGCAGCAAAAACACATAGCCGCACCAGCCCGCAGCAAAGCAACGGCGGCCCTACTCCAGACTCCAGCGGCGCACTCCAGCCGGGCCGCTGAGTTCGCGACGTCCGCCCCCGTACACCCGTGCGCGCCGCCGCCTAAGATCGCACATCACGACGGAGCACAGTAAGCAGGGGGAGGGCCAGGAAAACCGTGCGATTCGGCGTATTTTATGATGACCGTCGCTTGGCCGAAGGTGGCGCCATGGCGGAGGATCTTTTCGATGCGCTCCTCGTCCACGACACCTGGGACGACGACGGATACCGCACCATGTTCACGTTGCGCGTTCTGACCAGGGAGGGCTGGATCGAGGTCGGCACGGTGAAGATTGGCCACGTGGCGACGGATGGCGAGAACGTTCCCGCCAACTATCTGCTCCCGGAGCGCTTCAGCCGCCTGGACAGCTCGCGCTATTTCTCGGTGGGCCAGGATGAAAGCTATTACTACACGCTGAGCGAGATACCCAGCGCCATCCGGGAGGAAGTGCTCACCGCGCTCCGGGACATCGCCTACGACGAGGACTCCTTCCGCCTCGCACGGAACCAAAATGTGACCCGTACTTCGCTACTGCGCTTCGTCAAGATGTCGACCGTGCGCGGGCAGCTGCGGCGTCTCGCACGCGGTGGAGCGCGCCGGGTAAGTTTCGATATCGCCTACGAGCCGCCGCTGCCCCCGGCAATGGCCTCCGTGCGGTTCGAATTCAAGGTCGAACCAGGCTCCCGGCCAGCCAGCAATGTGCACGCCCTGACCGGACGGAACGGCGTGGGGAAGTCATATGTCCTTTCCCACTTGGCCCGCGCCGTCGCTGCTGTCGAGCCACAGACACTGGAGCTCGGGCGGATCACCGAGTATGGCCGCGAGGGCCGCTCCTTCAACAACTTGGTGGCCGTCTCGTTCAGCGCCTTTGACGACTTCCCGCTCGTCGAGGGCGACGAGATGTTCGTCGCTTCCTATGTGGGCCTGCGTGTTCAGGGCCCACTATCCCCCAGGTTCAAGACCCCTGGCGGGCTCAGGAAAGACTTTGCGCAGGCAATGAAGGCATGTCTGACGCGCGAGCGCAGCCCACAATGGATCAGGGCATTGCGCACCCTCGACTATCCCGGGAGCGGACTCCTGGAGGAGGGATGGCTGGAGAACTTCGAGAACACCGCCAGCCTGAACAGCCGCGAGAATAAAGCCCGGCAGCTCTTCCGCCGCCTCAGCGCCGGCCACCGACTTGTTCTGCTCACCATGTCCCGGCTCATCGAGCACGTGAGTGAGCGGACCCTCGTCATCATCGATGAGCCGGAAACCCACCTCCATCCGCCCCTGCTGTCCGCGTTCATGCGGGCGCTGTCCGATCTGCTCGCCGAGCGCAACGGGCTGGCCATCGTCGCCACACACTCTCCGGTTGTACTCCAAGAGATTCCTGCCCACTGCGTCTGGAAGCTCTGGCGCTACGGCGGGCAGCTCGGCGCCGCGCAGCCCCGCATCGAGACGTACGGCGAGAACGTCGGCGTGCTGACTCACGAGGTCTTCGGTCTGGAACTCACCGAAGCCGGCTTTCTGCACGAACTACGGCGACTGGTCGACGTCGGCTACTCCTACGACGCTGTCCTGGAACACTTCAGCGGACGGCTCGGCAGCGAGGCGCAGTTGGTGCTCAGCGCCTTGCTCGGCCAGCGCGACGACGTGGAGGGACACGGCTGATGCAGCACATAGATCCTCCGACCTTCGACGCACGCGACGTCTACACCACCTGCATCGCCAACGCCCGCCCAAATAACCGAAAACGGCTGGAGTCGTTCACCGACGCGGTGGCCGATGCAGCAAGCGCGTACGAGGCAGCCGCTCAGGGCCAGGCTCTTCACACCCTCACCGGCCTCGCCGCCACGCCTGGCACCCGTCGCGACCGCAAGGCACTGGAGGGGGTTTACACCGACCGGTTGGCCAAGGACCGTGCTCCGGGCCGCCGCATCTACGAGGCGCTCAAAGGTACGACCGACCAAGAAGGCCGTCGACGGGATAACCGATGTCCCCTGTGCGGGGAGGGCCTGGTAACCACGCTCGATCACCACCTACCCAAGAACACGTACCCGCTGCTCAGCGTGGTACCGGTTAACCTCATCCCGGCTTGCCGCGACTGCAACACCATCAAGCGCGCGACAGTCCCCATCAATGCGGGTGACCAGACCCTGCACCCCTACTTCGACGACTTCTCCCACCACCCCTGGCTTCGAGCTCGTCTCAGGAGGCCACGCGGCAACGAGCAGCCGTCGATGAAGTTCTTCGTTTCCCCCCACCCTGATTGGAGCGACACACTCACAGAACGCCTCCAGAAACACCTGAAGGTGTTCGACCTGGACTACCGGTACAGCCTTCTGGTGAGTAGCCACATCGCATCCACCAACCACGACCTCACGATGATGCCCACTAACTCCGTCGCCCCCTGGCTTGAGCACAAGGCCGAGGGCTGGCGCTACCGGGGTAACCCCAACACGATGGGCTATGCCCTGTTCAAGGCCCTGGCGGCCGACAAGTGGTATGTCAACGGCGGCTGGCGCGGATCAAGCCCGGAGACAAACCTCGACTAATCGGCCCGACAGCCATTCTCCGAGAAGGCCGATTTGAGGACACGCCACGACTTCGGAGAAGAGGGTGCAACAGCTCACTGGGGCTGGACGTGACGCCGCAGTCAGTCCGCCGCGGGACCGACCGATGGCGTGGTCATCGGGTTCGCCGACCGGGCCCCCTTCTGCGGACCCCGGCCAAGTGTAGAGGCCGACGGGCTTGTCGTCGGTTCTCTCTCGTGTCGTGGTTTGGGCGCACCAGACGCGGCACGACTCCGCTCGACGGCAGAGCGACTGGGTTCGATGTCAAAGGACAGCTGCTCAGGTCACCGCCTCACGATGGCCCACTTCCATTGAGACGGGACAGCGGGCCCCACTACGGTGGCCCGATGGCGTTGATCAAGAAGTTCCAGGTCACTTTCGACTGTGCGGAACCCGAGCGGGTCGCTCGTTTCTGGTGCGAGGTGTTGGGGTATGTCGTACCGCCGCCGCCGGAGGGGTTTGCCACCTGGGGCGCATTCGATCGGTCGCTACCGCCCGAGCGTCAGGGTGCGGCGTTCGCCTGCACGGATCCCTCGGGTGTGGGGCCGCGCATGTATTTCCAGCGCGTTCCCGAGGGCAAGGTCGTCAAGAACCGGGTGCATCTCGACGTGCGGGTCGGCACCGGGCTCGTGGGTGAGGAGCGCCTCGCCGTACTGGAGACCGAGTGCGCACGGCTGGTCGCGCTCGGCGCGGTACGCGTACGCCTCCTGCGTGCTGACGGTGTCAACGAGTCCTGCATCGCGATGCAGGACATCGAAGGCAACGAGTTCTGCATTGACTGAGATTGACTGAGATCGACTGAGGGAATGGCTGCCGGCGGCACCGATCACGATGAGCCACCGTCGGATCGGCGATCGAGCGCCGTACGGTGTCCGCGAAGTCATGGGCGGCGCTGCCCGGCTGGAAGCCGCTGATCAGGACGTCGACGCTCGCCCGACAACAGCGGATGCGACCGCGGCAGAAGTGACGGTACGGGAACGGGCGGTGGCCGACGCACGGACGGCCGTTGAGCGCGAGGCAAGTCTCGTGCACGTCTCTTGTGCGGGGTGTACCTCCGTACGCGTGGTGGGCGCCTTCTCGTCGAGCGGCGGGCCGCGTTCGCAGGACCGGACAGCTTGCCGTGGACGAGCCGGCTCGTGGCGACGAGGGCGGAACAGGGGCGCGTACGGGAGGCCACGCGCTGGCCGAAGCACCCTGACCCGCGCCCTCAAGGACCCGCTCCTCACACCATCCCCCTGACCACCGCACCCACCGAATGTCAGAGGCGTACGGGACGATGCGGCGCATGACCGCCAGCCCAACTGCCACCGACTACCGATGGTTCGAGGAGCGCTTCCCGGGCCTCGCCGAGGCCTACTGCATCACCCTGGTGCGTGACCTGTCCCCCACGGACGTACTCGCCCGCCTCGGGGGCCGGACCGAGCCCGCCCGGACCGGGGTGACGGCGATGGTCGAGGCGTCCTTCGCACACCTCGACCGTGCGGAGAACTCGCGCCAGTTCCTCGCCATGACCACGGTCCGGGACTGGACCCTCCTCATCGAGCCCAACGGCTGCCTCGGCGTCTCCGAGGAGTCGGCCCTCCCGGCGTCCGCCGGGACGCGATGGGTCTCGCACTTCGTCGACATCGAGGGCCACGAGGCGTTCCTCTGGGCCGAGGACACCGTCAGCCGGGTGCAGTTCGAGCCGGGGACACCGGACCACCGCTGGGGGACGACCCCGGACGAACTCCTGGACGCCATGCACGACTGCGGATTCCAGTTCTGGAGCGAGACCTCCGACACCGCGGAATTCCTGTGCGACAAGGCGGCCTTCGCCCTCGCCGAACACCTGACGGGCGTCCGCCTCACCCCGGACCTCCTCCAGGACACCACCTATGTCTGCCGCAGTGTGAAGACCGGCTGAGCCCAAGCCGCGTACTTTGCCTCAGGCTCGCCTTATGACAAGTCCGCCCCGTAAACCTTCTCCACCCTCAGTGTCAGCAGTACGCGGCGGTCCGCGACCATGACCGCGCGGTACTCCGCCCAGTTCGGGTGTTCGCCCGCCGCGTTGCGGTAGTAGTCGACCAGGGCCTCGACCTCGGGGCCGTCGGGGTCGGTTCCCGGGCCCGTGAGGGTGACCGTGCCTTCGGCGGTGGCCCACGCGCGGCCGTCCGCGCTCGTCACCTCCAGTGCGGCGCGCGGGTCACGGCGCAAGTTCTTGGCCTTGGCCGTGCTCTCGGTGGTCGACACCCGGATGACGCCGGCCTCCGGGTCGTACGCCGGCATGACGGGTGAGAGCTGGGGGCGGCCGTCGGATTTGATCGTCGCGAGTACGCCGAGCCGGCTCCGCGCGAGCAGGGCGTGCGGGTCGAAAGCTGTGTCGTCGCTCATGGACCGTTCAACCCGGCGCCGAACGGCCCGTATTCCGATTCCTTCCGATTCCGACCCACGGTGCCCCTCCCCCTCACCCATGTGGCCCACCTCGCATTCTGCACCTCGGTCGCCCCCACCGGCCCGTCGCCGCCGAGTAGGGGCCCCCGGCCGATCCCGGGTCGTTGTCAGACCCTCGGGTTACGTTGATGTCATGGCTGAATTCGTGATGGTGGCAGGGGCCTGGCTCGGGGGCTGGGCGTGGAGCGATGTGGTGCCGGAGCTGCGGGCGGCGGGGCACGGGACGCATCCCTTGACGCTGTCGGGGCTCGCGGAGAAGCGGGGCGTCGGGGCGGGTCAGCAGACGCATGTACGGGACATCGTGGACGAGGTGGAGCGGCTCGATCTGCGGGATGTCGTCCTCGTCGGGCACAGCTACTCCGGGATCCCGGTCGGTCAGGCGGCCGAGCGGATCGGGGACCGGTTGGCCCGGGTGATCTTCGTGGACTCGGGGGTTCCGGCGGACGGTGAGTCCTTCGCCTCCGCGTGGTGGCAGGGACAGGCGGCCTTCGAGGCGATCCTCGCGGGGAACGGCGGATCGTGGACACCGATAACTGCCGAGGAGTGCGAGGGCCAGGGGCTCACTGACGAGCAGATCGCCAGGTTCGTGGGCGGCGCGACCCCGCACCCCGGCGCCTCGCTCACCGAGCCCGCCGTCCTCACCCGCTCACTCGCCGAGCTGCCGGCGACGTACATCAAGTGCCTGCTCGACGGGGACCAGCCGACCGACGACGTCGCCGAGTTGCTGAAGAGCGAGCGGTGGGAGCTGGTGGAGATGGACACCGGTCACTGGCCGATGTTCTCCCAGCCGGCCGAGCTGGCGCGGATCATGGACGGGGCGATACGGGGGCGGTGATCAGTCACTGACCGGCCACCCCTCTTCCCCTTCACTCCAGCTCGTCGGCCAGCAGGTCCATCAGGAGGCCGTCGTGCCAGGTGCCGTCCGGCCCGCGCTCGTACTGCCGCATCAGGCCCACCGGGCGGAAGCCGACCTTGCGGTAGCACTCGATGGCGGGGGCGTTGTCGGCGGCCGGGTCGATCACGAGCCGGTGGTATCCGTGGTCGTCGATCAGATGGCGGGCCAGAGTGCGGACGGCGTCGGTGCCTACGCCGCGCCCGTGCACCGCCGGGTCGACGTAGATGTCGATGTTGGCGTGTCGGTAGTCCGGTTCGTCCTCGGAGCCCCACTGGATCGCGCCGACCACCCGGCCGTCGTACTCGATGGCGAGCATCCGGGCCTCGGGGTCGTCCAGATCGTCGGCCACGACGGCCTGCATGTCGTCGCCGCCCTGCCAGCGCGCGAACACCTCCGGCGTCGTACGGATCGCCGCGAGGGCCGGGATGTCGGCCGGCGTCGCCGGGCGCAGGGTGACCAGGGCTCCGGGAAGGATCGTCCGCATACGCCCCATCGTCCATGGGGAGAGCGCCGGGCGCGACGGATTTCCCGGTGGCGCGTTCTCGGCGGTGCGTCCCCGACGCGGCCGGGGATTGTCAGTGGCGGCAAGTACCGTCCCCACCCATGACCACCACCTCTGCCGCCCGCCTGGGCACGACCCGCGCGTCGTACGACACCGTCGCCGCCGACTACGCCGAACTCTTCGCCGACGACCTGGACGGCAAGCCGCTGGACCGGGCCATGCTCGCCGCGTTCTCGGAGGTCGTACGGGCCGTCGGACTGGGACCGGTCGCGGATGTCGGATGCGGGCCCGGCCGGGTCACGGCGCATCTGACCAGGCTCGGGGTGACCGCGTTCGGCGTGGATCTGTCGCCGGGGATGATCGAGGCGGCCCGGAAGAGGCATCCGGAGCTGGATTTCGCCGTAGGGATGATGACGGCGCTCGACATCGGGGACGGCACGCTCGGCGGGGTCCTCGCCTGGTACTCGATGTGCCACACCCCGCTGGACGAACTGCCGCCCGCCTTCGAGGAGTTCCACCGGGTGCTGGCCCCCGGCGGCTATCTGCTGATGGCCTTCATGACGGGCGGCGCCGAGCAGATGGTGCACTACGACCACGGGTACGGGCACGACCTCGATCTCGACATCCACCGGCACGACCCGGACAAGGTGGCCGCGCTCATGACGGAGGCGGGGTTCACGGTGACGGGCCGTCTGACGAGGGAGGCGGACGCGCGGGAGAAGACGCCGCAGACGTTCATCATGGCGCGGAGGCCGCAGACGGAGGGGGAGGTGGGGGCGGAGTAGCGGGGGTCGAGCCGGGGGCAGTGACGGCGTAGCGGGGGTTATTCCGTTGGTCCGGCGGGCGGGCCGATGGCACCCTGCCCGGCATGACCACACCCGCGCCCACACCCGCGCCCACGCCCACACCCACGCCCGCACCCGCGACCCCTCCGCCGCCCCCTCCATCGCCCCCGCTCAACCCCCGCGTCGACCTCCTCGTCCGCCAACTCGACCTGGTCTGGACGCTGTTCGAGTACCACCTGCCGAAGCTGGACGACGAGGACCACTTCTGGGAGCCGGCGCCGGGGGCCTGGAGTGTGCGGCGCGACGCGGCGGGGCGGTGGGTGGCGGACTGGGAGGTACCGGAGCCGGAGCCGGTACCGACCACGTCCATCGCGTGGCTGACCTGGCACATCGGCTACTGGTGGACGACGACGCACCAGCACGTTTTCGGACCGGGCGCGCCCGCGCGCGAGGACATCACCTGGCCGGGCACAGCGGCGTCGACGGCCGACTGGCTGCGCACGATGAAAAGCGACTGGCGCACCGCCCTCCTCCCCCTCACGGACACCGACCTCGACTCCACGACCCGCACCCAGGGCCTCCCCTGGGGCGGAACCCTGACCCTCATGGACATCGCGAGCTGGGTGAACTTCGAACTCACGAAGAACGTGGCAGAAATCGGACTCACCCACCGCCTGCGGGCCGCAGGAGTCCACGGCAGTCGGACTTCTGACCCTGCCTGGACAGGGCGCCTCTGAAGGATCCCGGAGCCGGTCAGCGCGTCGCGGCCCCGTCCAGGTCCGACCACGCCTCGGCCGTCAGGTCGTCGGCGATCCAGCGCGCGGCCGACGTGACCTCGGCGGCGGAGCGGAAGCCCGCGACCACACCCGCCACGACCGGGTCGCGCAGCGGGAAACGGATGGCGGCGTGGGGCAGGACGGTCCCGTGCCGGGCGCAGACCCCGGCAAGGCGCCGGGCGCGGCGCAGCATCGCGTCGGGGGCGGGGCCGTAGTCGAAGAAAGCCTCGTCGGGAGGGTGGGGCCGGCTGAGGAGACCGGAGTTGAAGGGCGCGGCGGCGACCACCGAGACGCCTCGGCGCGCGCAGGCGTCCAGCAACGGGCGAGCGGTCCGGTCGAGCAGCGTCCACCGGCCCGCCACCATCACGGCGTCCACGTCGGCTTCGGCGACGACCCGCAGCAGCGGGGCGACGGCGTTCATGCCGACGCCGACCGCGCCGACGACGCCTTGGTCGCGCAGCGCCGCCAGGGCGGGCAGGGCCTGGTCGACGGCGGCGTCCAAGTGATCGTCGGGGTCATGGACGTACACGATGTCGACGCGGTCCAGTCCCAGTCGGATCAGGCTGCCCTCCAGGCTCCGCAGCACGCCGTCGCGTGAGTAGTCGGGGCGGCGGATCAGCGTGTCCGGTACGGCGAAGCCCCCCGCCGCCAGGTCGGATCCGGTGGGCGCGGGATGGGGTTCCAGCAGGCGGCCGACCTTGGTGGAGACGGTGAACTGGGCCCGCGGCCGGTGGGCGAGGGCCGCGCCGAGTCGTCGTTCGGACAGGCCGAGGCCGTAGTGCGGGGCGGTGTCGTAGTAGCGGACACCGGCGTCCCAGGCAGCGTCGACGGCGGCCAGGGCCTGGTCCTCGTCGAGTGGGGTGTACAGGTTGCCGATGGGGGCGGCGCCGAAGCCCAGGGGACTGACGCGGACACGCGTACGACCCGGCCCGCGGGTGGTCATGCGGTGGGCCCGATCCCGTACCAGCGTGCGGCTGTCGTGCCGAAGACCGCCTCGCGCTCATCGGTGCTCAGCGCGCCGGTGAGGGTCTCCGCGAGGGTCAGGACGTCGTCGTAGCCGGCCGCGAGCAGGCAGACCGGCCAGTCCGAGCCGTACATGAGGCGGTCGGGGCCGATCGTCGCGAGCAAGTGGTCCGCGTACGGGCGCAGTTCGTCGGCGGGTGCCTCAGCGGTACGGGTGACCAGGCCGGACAGTTTCACGGCGACGTTGGGTGCGTCGGCCAGTTCGGTCAGGAGCCTGCTCCACGCTTCCAGCCCGCCCACCCCCAGCCCACCCGATTCCAGCCCACCCGATTCCAGCCCACCCGTTTCCAGCCCGCCCGTTTCCAGCCCGCCCGATTCCGCCTCGCCGTCGCCGACGACCGGATTACCGGCGTGGTCCAGGACGAATCGGACCTCCGGAAGCGCGCGTACGGTCCGTACGGCGGCGGCCAGTTGGTCCGGCCGGACGAGCAGGTCGTACACCAGGCCCGCCGCTCCGACCGCCGCGATACCGCGGCGGACATCGGGACGCGCCGCCCAGTCGGGATCGGCCTCGTCCTGGATGCCGTGCCGGATGCCGACGAGCGTGGAACCCCCGGGTCGCTCGCGCAACTCCGCCAGGCGGTCGGCGATCCCCGGGTCGGTCAGGCTCGTCCAGCCGACGACCGCCCGGACGTGCGGGTCTTCCGCCGCCAGGGCGAGCAGTTCCGGTGTCTCCTCCGGTACGGCGATGGTCTGGACGACGACCGTGGCGTCGATGGCGTTCCGGTCCAGCGCGGGCCGCACGTCCTCGGCGGTGAAGGTCCGGCGCAGGGCGGGGAGGTCGCGCGTCCACGGCTGGTCGCGTACGGCGAGGTCCCAGAGGTGGTGATGGGCGTCGATGCGCACCGTTCGGTTCCTTGGGTCGGAAGACGGGTGGACGGGGGGAAGGGGGCGGGTAGACGGGGGGCGGGTGGATGGAACCCCTCTCAGTCGAGGTGGAAGACCTCCTCGGCCTCGGCCCACCACTGCCCTTCGGCCACGCCGTCCAACGGCCGCTGGCACGGTTCGGTCAGCGTCCACCACTCGCGGCTGAACGGGTCGGCGGCGATCCGCGCGGTGTCGGCGGCGTAGTCCGTGCCGGTGTATTCGAAGTAGCTGAACAGCAGGCCGTCCCGCAGGAAGATGGAGTAGTTGCCGATGTTGGCCCGCTTGAGGGCGGCGAGCACGCCCGGCCACGCGGCGGCGTGCAGGGCACGGTACTCGGACTCCTTCTCGGGCCGGAGCCTGATCACGGCGGCGAAACGCTGCATCCCGCTCAGCCCTCCTTCCGCAGCCGTAGCCGCAGGCCGTCCATGCCGCCGTCCACGGCCAGCGCGGTGCCTGTTGTCGAACCGGCGGCCGGGGAGGCCAGGTAGGCGACGGCCGCGGCGACCTCGTCGGCGCTGACCAGCCGGCCGTGCGGCTGCCGGGCGGCGAGCGCCGCGTGTTCGGCCGCCGGGTCGTCCGCCCGGTCGAGGAGCCGGCTGACCCAGGGGGTGTCGGTGGTGCCGGGGCTGACGGCGTTGACGCGGATGCCCTCCGGCAGCAGGTCGGCGGCCATCGCCCGGGTGAGCGACAGCACGGCGCCCTTGCCGGCCGAGTACAGCGCACGCTGCGGCAGCCCGGCGGTCGCCGCGATCGAGCTGATGTTGACGACCGCCGCATGCCGGGAAGCGCGCAGTGCGGGCAGCGCGGCCCGGGTGACCCGGACCAGCCCGATGACGTTGATGTCCAGGACCCGGCGCCATTCGTCGTCGGAGTTGTCCTCGATGCCGCCCTGCGCGCCGATCCCGGCGTTGTTGACCAGCACGTCGAGGCCGCCGATGGCCCGTACGGCCTCCTCGACAGCGGTCACGACCGATGCGTCGTCGCCGATGTCGGCCCGGACGTGCGCGGCGAAGCGGGGTGCCGCGTCGGTCAGGTCGAGTACGGCCACCCGCGCCCCCTCGGCCGCGAGCAGCCGGGCCGTGGCCAGGCCGATGCCGGAGGCGCCGCCGGTGACCAGGGCGCCCAGTCCGTCGAACGCGCCCATGTCAGGCCCGCCCGGAGGTCCGGCGCCGCCGCGCTCCGTCAGCCCCTGGTATCAGGGGCCGTTCGGCTCCCGCCGTGCCGTGGCGTGCCAGTCTCATCGCGTTCTCTCCCACAGGTGTGCTTCCACAGGTGTGCTCCCGGCCGGACCTGCTCCGGGAGGCGGGTGTGCGCTCGGAATGCGGGTGCGCTCGGAGTTCCCGACCGCGGGTCCCGGTGGGAGTCACGCTCGACACCCGTCCCGGCATCGCCGCGCACCCTCCGCCACAGAAGGATCTGCTTCATCCGGCATGCAGGACCTTAAGGATCTGATCTCTTGTACGCAATGGCCCTGGAGAGATGCACCTTTTGTCATGCTAAGCAGCCCTTGCGGAAGCGGATTCAACAATTTCTCGCCTCACTCTTCTCAACTTGTAACACCGATGTCATAGTGACCTCACCCAATGAACATGATTAATCCGAGCAGACAACAGGGGGATGACTCAGTGGGAGCTTCGACGCAGGTACCTGACGAGGAACATGACGATGCGTCAGGCCGCTACCGGCCCGGTTACGAACTGGTCGCCGAGCAACTGCTCAACTACATCGCCGAGCAGAACCTGCGGGCCGGGGACCGGCTGCCCACCGAACAGGGCCTGGCCCAGATCCTGGGCGCCTCTCGCAATGTCACCCGCGAGGCGGTGAAGGTCCTGTCCGCCATCGGCCGGCTGAGTGTGCGGCGCGGCGCGGGAATCTTCGTCGCCGACTCGGCCGGCGGTCTGGTGGACGACCACTTCTCGCACTTCCGGCCGACGAGCATGGAGGACGTCCTGATGCTCCTGGACTACCGGACGGTCATCGAGTCGGAGACGGCGCGCCGCGCCGCCACCCTCGCGACACCGATCGAGGTCCGGACCATCCGGGAGTCCGCCGAGACCTCGCTCGTGGCGGGCAGGGCGAACGACGGTTACGGCTTCGCCGAGGCCGACGAGGCGTTCCACGACGCGGTGGGCGCCGCCGCGCACAACGTGTTCCTGCGGTCGAGCGTCGCCGGCGTACGGCGTCTTGCGTCGCAGTCCGATGTCCTGCTGTTCCACGGGGACGCGCCCGGGTCCCTGGAAGTGGCGGCGGAACAGCACCTCGCCATAGCCGAGGCGGTCGCCGCGGGGGAGGCCGATCTCGCGGCGGAGCTGATGGTGGCGCACATCGCCACCACGCAGAGCCAGTTCGAACGAAAGATCCGCGATCGGCTGTTCAACGTGGACAGCCGCGGCGCCTCCGGTCCGCCGGCGCAGCCGTCGAGGCGGGCCGGTGGGGCGGCGGACGAGCCGCGGTCACCGGAGTCGTCCGCCTCGTAGAACCGCATCGCGCTCCCGGCCCGTGAGCCAGATGTCCGCACCCTCATGAGCCACCCAACGCCGGAGGAGCCCGGAGGACGACCGGGTCTCCCCAGATGTCACCTCATTCAGGCGATTGGATTTCCATGTCTGCACCGTCTGCACCATCTGCTCCCTCCGCACGGTCCACTCCCTCCGCACGGTCCGCTCCCCCCGCACCGTCCACTCCCTCCGCACCGTCCACTCGTGAGCGAATATCCGTGCCGCTCCGAAGAGTGCTGGCAGGCGCGCTGTCCCTGGCCGCGGCGACGGCCCCGCTGGCCGCGTCACCGGCCCAGGCGGCCTCGCCGAAGAAGGGCCTGAGCGTCTATGTCTCGCCGACCGGCAAGGACTCCGGCACCGGCACCTCCGCGCACCCCTTCAGGACGCTGGAACACGCGCGGGACTATGTGCGCCAGGCCAAGAAGAAGGTCAGCGGCGATGTCCATGTGCTGCTGAAGTCGGGCACGTACCAACTGAGCCGCACCTTCAGCCTCACCGCTCAGGACTCCGGCCAGGACGGCTCCCGTGTCATCTACGCGGCGGCCCCCGGCGCCGAGCCCGTCATCAGCGGAGGCAGACAGATCACCGGCTGGACCCCCGCCGACTCGACGGGCAAGGTCTACAAGGCGAAGGTGGGCGACCTCCGGACCCGCCAGCTCTATGTGAACGGCGAGTTGGAGACCCGCGCGCGTGGCGCGAAGGACCCGTCCGGCTTCAGCAAGACGTCCACCGGCTACACCTTCACCGACACCGCCATCAGCGGCTACAAGCGCCCCCAGGACCTGGAGGTCGTCAGCAGTTGGGGCTGGAAGCTCCAGCGCTGCGGAGTGCGGGCGATCTCCGGCAACACGATGGAGATGGAGCAGCCCTGCTGGCACAACGCCCACCTTCAGCAGGGCCAGGAGATCCAGAACCCGACCTGGCTGGAGAACGCCCGCGAGCTGCTGGACACCCCGGGTGAGTGGTATCTGGACGAGGGCAAGGGCGAGATCTACTACATGCCCAGGGCCGGTCAGAACCTGGCCAAGGCGACCGTCACGGTGCCGGTCGTGCAGGATCTGGTCGACCTGAACGGCACCCGGGACAAGCCCGTCACCGATGTGTCCTTCCAAGGCATCACCTTCTCCTACTCCACCTGGCTCGCCCCGAGTTCGCCCGACGGTCTCATCGAGGGACAGGCGGGCTTCCGGATGGTCGGCGAGGGCAACCCCGACTTCGACTCCACCCGTCTGAAGTGGCAGAAGACGCCCGGAGCCGTCAACGTCAGCCACGGCCGCGGCATCGGCTTCGACGGCAACACCTTCACCCATCTCGGCGCGGTGGGCCTGAACCTGAACACCGGTACCCAGGGCACCGGTATCACGGGCAACGTCTTCCGGCAGATCGCCGCCACCGGCATCCAGATCGGCGGCGTCGAGGCGGGCGACGCACACCCCGACGACCCCCGGGACATCACCAAGAACACCACGGTCAGCAACAACGTCGTCACGAAGGTCGCCGACCAGTACAACGGCTCGGTGGGCATCCTGGCCGGCTACACCGACCACACGGTGATCACCCACAACAAGGTCTACGACCTGCCGTACACCGGCATCTCCGTGGGCTGGGGCTGGGGCCTGACCGACCAGGGCGGCAACGAGGCGTACCCGAACAACGGCGGCGTCCCCGTCTGGGACTCCCCCACCACCAGCCGGGACAACATCGTCGCCGACAACGAGATCGGCGACATCATGAAGTCGCAGGCCGACGGCGGCGCCGTCTACACCCTCAGCACCAACCCCGGCGGCAGGGTGTCCGGCAACTACATCCACGGCGTTCCGGCGCCCGCGTACGGCGGCATCTACCACGACGAGGGCAGCCGCCACTGGCACAACACGGGCAACGCCCTGTGTGACGTGTCCTTCCAGTGGATGCTGATGAACCACGGCGAACAGAACACCGTCACGGGCAACTACACGAGTAACCCCGCTTTCAGCGTCCAGGGCGGCAGCAAGGACAACGACGTCAGCGGCAACATCGCCGTCGACTCCTGCGCGCAGCTCCCGGCCTCGATCGTGAACAACGCGGGCCTCCAGAAGGCCTACCGCCACCTCGACCCGGGTCCGGACGTCACGGACCGCACACCGCCCACCGCCCCCGGCACCCCGACGGCGGTCACCGACTTCCCGACCGTGGCGGACCTCACCTGGCCCGCGTCCACCGACGACACGGGCGTCACGGGCTACTCCGTCTACCGTGACGGCACGCTCGTCAGCGCCACCGGGAAGACCTCGGTACGTATCCCCGGTCTGACCGCGGGCACGGCCTACCGCTTCCGGATCACGGCCCGCGACGCGGCCGGCAACGAGTCGCCGCGCAGCGGGGAGCTGAAGGTCACCATGCCGACCGGCGGCGACCTGGCGCTGAAGAAGCCGGTCACGGCCTCCTCGTACTCCGAGGACAACACCCCCGCGAAGGCGGTCGACGGCGATCCGTCCACGCGCTGGGCGCAGGGCCTCGGGCTGCCCGACCCGTCCTGGATCCAGGTCGATCTCGGCGCGCGGTACGACGTGGACGGCGCCATCACCACCTTCGAGAAGAGCAGCGGATACAAGTACCGCGTCGAGGTGTCACCGGACGAGATCAGCTGGCGGACGCTGGTGGACCGCACCACCGCCGACACCACGGCGATGACCAGCTACGCGCACGCCGCCGAACCGGTCACCGGCCGCTTCGTACGCCTGACGGTCACCGGATCGCGGGGCAACGGCGGCAGCGTCTTCGACTTCCAGGTGTACGGCAAGGCCGCGGCGCCCAGCGCGGACCACACGGCACCCTCGGCTCCCGGAAAGCCCGAAGCCAAGCCGCTGCTGCCCAGCCTGGTGGATCTGAGCTGGCCGGCCGCGACCGACGACACCGGGGTGACCGGCTACGCCGTGTACCAGGACGGCAGGCGGATCGGCCTCACCACCGCCACCACCCTGCGGGTCTCCGGCCTGACCCCTGAGACCGCGTACTCCTTCACGGTCGTGGCCCGGGACGCCGCGCTGAACACCTCCGAGCCCAGCGAGGCGGCCGTCGTCACCACGCCGGCCGACCGCAACCTGGCGCTGCGGAAGCCGGTGACCGCGTCCTCGGACTCGGAGGGCAACGTCCCCGGGAAGGTGGTGGACGGTGATCTGACGACGCGCTGGGCACAGGGCCTCGGCCTGCCCGACCCGTCCTGGATCCAGGTGGACCTCGGTGCGGACACCGCCGTGTCCAGCGTGGTGACCACCTTCGAGAAGTCCAGCGGCTACCGCTACCGCCTGGAGTACTCCACCGACGGCTCGACCTGGTCGACTCTCGACGACCACACCGCCCGGAACACCGTCTCGGCGGCGACCTACTCCTTCACCGACAAGCCCGTCACCGCCCGCTACCTGCGGCTGACCGTCACCGGGTCCAGCGGCAACGGCGGCAGCGTCTACGAGATCCAGGTGTACGGCGGGTTCTGACGGCGGTTCTGACCGCGGGTTCTGACCGTACGCGCACCGCACGCGCCCCTCCCCGAGCGCCACATTCCCCACAGAAACGAAAGCCAGAATGAAGATCACCCATGTCGAAGTACACCGGATCGATGTTCCGGCGGCCAGCCCGCCCTTCCGCTGGCGGGACGGGCTGAGCGGAAGCGCTCCGGTGGGCGACGGCGCGGTCCTGCGCATCGGCACCGACGAGGGAGTCGAAGGGGTGGCCGTGTTCGCCCGGCCGGGAGCCTTCGCCACCCTGCGGGACCTGGTCGATCTGGTCTTCCGTGACGAACTGGTCGGCGCCGACCCGTTCCAGCGGGAGTGGCTGTGGCACCGGGTGTGGGAACTGGACCGTATCCACGAACTCCCGCTCCCCACCCTGGGCCTCATCGACACCGCTCTGTGGGACCTGGCCGGCCGGTACCACGGCCAGCCGGTCTGGCGTCTGCTCGGCGGCTTCCGCGAGGCGATCCCCGCGTACGCCTCCACGGCGACGTTCTCCAGCGTCGCGGAGTTCCTGGACGTGGCGGACCAGTGCCTCGAACTGGGCTACCGGGGTATCAAGCTGCACGCCTGGGGCGACGTCCACCGGGACACCGAGCTGTGTCTGGCGCTGCGTGACCACGTCGGCCCTTCGGTGCCCCTCATGTACGACGGGTCCGCCGGATTCGACCTGCCCGACGCGATCCGTCTGGGGCGGGCGCTCTCGGAGGCCGGCTACCTCTGGTACGAGGAACCGATGCGCGAGTTCAGCATCACCGCGTACCGGCGGCTGGCGGCGGCCGTGGACGTACCGCTGCTGGTGGCCGAGACCTCCGACGGGGCCCATATGAACTCCGCGGACTTCATCACGGCCGGCGCCGCCACCTTCGGCGTCCGGGCCGGTACCACCCTCCGCGGTGGGATCACCGGCGCCATGCGCACGGCACACCTCGCCGACGCCTACCGGCTGCGGGCCGAGGTGCACGGTTCGGACATCCCGAACCAGCACCTGTGCATGGCCATCTCCAACACCACCTACTACGAGTCCCTGGTGACCGCGGCCAAGGTCGTCCGCGAACGCCATGTGGACGATCAGGGCCTGGTGCACGCCCCCACGGGGCCGGGCATAGCCCTCCCGCTCGACTTCGGCTACGGCAGCGAACTGCTGCCGTACGTCGAGCAGCCGCGCTGACCGGACGGTGACGGTCCCTGCCCCCAGGGACCGCCACCGCAGCCGGCGCCCCCATCAGGCGCGTCACCTCTCCCACGCAAGAAACCAGAAAGGCACGACCATGAGGTCTTCCGGATCTCCGAGAGCCGGCTCTTCGACGGACGGCCGGCGCCGCACCGTTCTGCGTACCGCAGCCGCCGCGCTCTCCCTGGCCACCGCGGCCGTACTGACGGGCTGCGCCAGCGCCGACACCTCCTCCGGCTCCTCCCCCTCCGAGGCGGCGGCCTTCAAGCCGGGCGCGCAGAAGGAGGGCTCGCAGATCACGGTCTGGGCGGACTCGACCCGGCTGCCGTCGGTGGAGGCGTACCAGAAGGCGAACCCGGACGTGAAGATGAAGATCGTCACGTACGACGGAGGCGCCGACGGTTCCACGTACCTCCAGTCGAAGGTGCAGCTCTTCGACCGGACCGGCAGCGGCTGGCCGGATGTGGTGTTCGGCTCGCCCACCGACGTGACCTGGGCGTCCGAGCCCACGAAGCCCGGCGCGCAGCCCTTCGCCGCGCCCCTGGACAGCGACCTCGTACCGAAGAGCACGCTGGACGGTTTCGCCGACGGCTCGCTGGCTCCCTGCCAGTTCAACGGCCACACCTACTGCCTGCGCAACGACATCGCGCAGGTGGTCCTCTGGTACAACAAGACCCTCATGGACAAATGGGGCTACGACACCCCCACCACCTGGGAGGAGTACGAGGCCCTGGGGAAGCGGGTCGCCAAGGACCACCCCGGATATCTCGTCGGATCGGTCGGCGACACCAACTCCCATGAGTCGTACTTCTGGGCCGGTCAGTGCCCGGCGTTCCAACTGACGAAGCCGGACACCCTGCGCACCGACCTCCAGGACCCGAACTGCACCAGGATGGCGGGCCTTCTCGACGGACTGATCGACGCCAAGGCCGTCACCACCAAGGGCTTCTTCAGCCAGGGCTTCGCGAAGGACAGCGGCAGCAAGGTCCTGATGGCGTACGGCCCGTCCTGGTACGGCCAGTACCTGTTCAAGACCGCCTTCAAGACCCCCGCCAAGCAGATCGCCGCGGCGGCCCCGCTGAAGTGGGACGGCGAGACCACGGCCGCTACCGGCAACGTCGGCGGCGGGGTGTGGATGGTGTCCTCGCACAGCGCCAACCTCAAGGCGTCCACCGACCTGGCCACCTGGCTGACCACCTCCGACGAGAACCAGGCGTCCGCGCCCACCTACCCGGCCTACGGCAAGGCCGCCGAAGCATGGCTCGCCAACCCGGTCAACAGCGACTACTTCGCCAACGACATCAGCAAGCCCTTCCAGGAGGCCGCAGGACAGGTGTGGACGGGCTGGTCGAACACCAGGTTCTCGGACGCCACCGCCTGGTCCAGTGTCGTCCTGCCCGCCCTGACCTCGGGCAAGAGCCTGACCTCGACGCTGCCGACCTGGCAGAAGGAGATCAGCAACGAGGCGAAGGCCCAGGGGTACCAGGTGGTCAACGAATGACACTGCTGGAGACCGAGCGTGTCGCCGTCTCCCCGCTCCGCCGCGGCGCCAAGCCGAGGCGGAGCGGCCCCGGCCGCACGGGCTACCTCTTCGTCGCCGGCTACACGCTCCTGCTGCTCGCCTTCGGGGTGTTCCCCACCTGCTACTCGTTCTATCTGGCGCTCACCAACGACCAGGGCCAGTTCACCGGGTTCAACCAGTTCGTGAAGGTCGCCCAGGACTACCGCTTCGTCCCGGCCTTCACCCACATGCTGATCTACCTCGTCATGTGGCTGGTCGTCCTCGTCGTCATGGTGGTCCTGGTCGCGGTGCTCCTGCGCGGCCGGGTACGGCCCGGAACCTCGGCGCTGCTGCGCTTCCTCTACTACATTCCCGGCGCCCTCGCCGGTGTCGCCGGTGTGCTGGTGTGGCTGTTCATGCTGGACCCGGACGTCAGCCCGGTGTCCTGGCTGCTGAACAGCATGGGAATGCACAGCTTCGCGGCCGTACTGACCCCCGGCAACCTGCCGCTGATCCTCATGCTGATCGCTTTCTGGACCGGCGCCGGCGGCTGGATGGTCGTGATGTACGGGGCGCTGAACAACATCCCGGACGAGGTCCTTGAGGCGGCGCGAATGGACGGCGCGGGGCCCTGGCGCACCGCCTGGCACATCCAGATCCCGATGATCCGGCAGTGGATCGTGTACATGACGATCATGGCGTTCGCCACCGGCACCCAGTTGTTCGTGGAGCCCCAACTGCTCCAGACGGCCAGTCTCGGCCGGGTGAGCCCCACCTGGTCGCCGAACCAACTGGCCTACGTCTACGCCTTCCAGCAGGGCGACTTCAACGGCGCCGCCGCCATCTCCGTATTCCTGCTGGCGCTCGGACTCCTGGCCGCCGGACTTCTGGTCGCCCGCTCGAACCTGTTCAAGTTGGATGAGAAATGACGCGATCCGCTCTCTCCTCGCCGGCGACGGGCCGACGTCCTCAGCCCTCCCGGGTCGTCTCCTTCCTGATCGTGGGCGTCCTGCTGGCCCTGCTGCTGGTGTTCTTCGTCCTGCCGGTGATCTGGCTGCTGCTCGCGCCCTCGAAGACGGCGGGCCAGGTGGTGCGGGACAACCCGCTCTCCTTCGGGTCGTTCCAGCAGATCGGCGCCGCCTGGCAGCACCTGTTCGCCTTCCAGGACGGCGCGATGGTCACCTGGCTGCGCAACTCGGCGATCTACTCGGGAGGTTCGCTGATCCTGACCCTGGCCGTCAGTGTCCCGGCGGGCTACGCGCTGGCGCTGACGCAGTTCAGGGGCCGCAAGACGCTGCTGACCATCACCCTGGTCACCATGATCATGCCGCAGGCCACCCTGGTCCTGCCGGTCTTCCTGGAACTCAACCAATTCCATCTGATCGGTACCGTCTGGTCCGTGATCCTGCCCTTCTCCTTCTATCCGTTCGGCGTGTACCTGGTCTACATCTACTTCGGCAGCAGCCTGCCCAGGGACCTGCTGTCGGCCGCGCGGATCGACGGCTGCAACGAATGGCAGCTCTTCACGCGTATCGCGCTGCCCCTGGCCAAGCCGGTGGTCGGACTGGTCGCGTTCTTCAGCTTCGTCGGCAACTGGAACAACTTCTTCCTGCCGTACCTCGTCCTGCCGAACAGCGAGCAGTTCCCCATCCAAGTGGGCCTGAACCAACTGCTCACCTCCACCCCGTCGTTCAACCCGGTGGCGGGCGCGGGCCTCAACATCACCATCCCGGAACTGGCCCTGGCGATCGTCGTCGCCATCCTGCCCGTCCTGGCGCTCTTCCTCTTCTCGCAGCGCACGTTGGTGTCGGGCATGCTGGCCGGTGCGACCAAGGAGTGAGGGTCAGTGGTGGTGGCCGCTCCGCCCCAGGGTCTCCACGGGGGTCGCGCCGGGGCGGGTCCACTGGGGGGCGGGGCGGCTGGTCGGGCCCCAGGTGGCGTTCCCGTCGGCGTCCGAGCGCCAGTACCAGCAAGGGCTCTGCCCCTCGGGCCGGCCGTCGTCGGGGTTGTCCTCCCACACCTCGCCGCGGCCGTGGGCCGTCATGTCCAGCAGGGCGAAGGAGCCGGTGACCGGCTCGTTGCCGCGGCCCGTCGTGGAGTACGTGAGGAAGACGCGGTCGCCGTCGCGCACGTAGCAGGTGACGAACCCCATGTCGCCGCCGACCGGCTCGGCGACGTCACGCACCGAGTACCAGGGCTGGGTGTAGCCCATGAACGCGACATAAGGGGCCACCTCGTCCCAGCTGCCCGTGGTCACGATGGCGAAGGAGACGCCCCGGGCGTTGAGGTAGACGGCGTCCTTCACCTGCCAGGCCATGAGGGTGCAGCCCTCGCACTGCCCTTGGTGCGGAGCGCCGTCGTGCCACATGTGCTTGTAGACGATGAGTTCGTCCCGGCCCTGGAACAGGTCCAGGAACGGGACCGGGCCGTCGGGTCCGACCACCTCGACGGTCCCGTCGAACTCGACCATCGGCAGCCGGCGGCGGGCCGCGGCGAGGGCGTCGCCCGCGCGGGTGTGGGCCTTCTCGCGGATCAGAAGCTCGTCGCGGGCGGCCTGCCAGGTGGCCAGGTCGACGACGGGCGGGAGGCCGGGGGACGTGGGGTTCACCTCGTCCGGGGCGGTCGCGGTCGCGTCTTCCGGGGTCGTGGGCGTCATGGTGTTCTCCGTGGTGTCTCGGGCGGGGCAGCGTCGTACGCCGTCCTACGACGGTCACCACTGCAGACTCTCCGGCCGGCCGGAACTCATCGCGGCCGATAGGCGGTGGCCGGTACGGAGACGGTGGGTGACGTGCTCGATCCGTACGGTGGCCGTGCGCGCGAAGTCAGTGGTGCGGGGTGCTCATGAATGCCACGCGGCGAGTGCGCAAGTGTGCGGCGCGCCCCCGCCGACAAGCGTCGGCGGAGGCGCGCTGCGAGGGGTAGGCCGGGTCAGCAGCCCGTGGAGCAGGAGCAGCAATTCGGGCGGACCTGGATGTTGTCGAGGACGGGACCCCATGCGCTGCCGATGGTGCTGGCGAAGGTGAGGGTCGAGGTGGCGCCCGTGGCGACGAACGTGAACTGGCGGGTCACGTATCCCATGTTCGCGTACGTCTTGCCGGTGACGTTGAAGGAGAAGTCCTGGAAGTCCTGGCCGTCGATGAGGGCCTTGCCGGTCTTCAGTACCAGGTTCGAGGGTTGGCCGGGGTCCGGGTTTCCGGCGAGCGCGTAGGACACCGTGTACGTCGCGCCGGGCGTGGTCGTGAAGGTCTGGGACACCGTCCCGGCCGCGGTGCCGTTCAGGTCGATGGACTGGTCGCCTTCCGCGGCCTGCCAGAACCCTTTGCCGATCAGGTCGATGGAGCCGCCGGTGACCTCCCAGGGGCCGACGGCCTGGCCGGCCGCGTACGTCGAGAAGGCGTTCGCCGGGGCCTTCGGATACTCGAAACTGCCGTCGTCGAAACGGCTCACGGCTGCGGCGGCGTTCGCGGGGGACGCCACCACCGAACTGGCGCCCGCGAGTAGGGCGGCGGAGGCGACGGCGGCGGCAACTGAGGCGGTGCGATTGCGCAGGACTTTCATGGATCCTCCGTGAGAAGTCGTGCTGGAGCCGGATGTGGCTCGGCGCACATGAATTTCCCCCCGGACAGCCCGCGAGCCAAGACTTATGAGCGGGCGCATCATGGCGTACGCGGCGTTATTCGCGCCTCCGCGCGCCTGTTTCGCCGGTCCGGGGTGCCGTACGTCTGGCCTGGTGGGGCCGTTCTCAGGTCGCCCGTGGGGGCTGGGGTGACGCCTCGGAAAAGCTTGGCGAAAATCCGCTCCGGAGAATCGATACGGCGGTCTTTTGTGCGGGAGAACAGATATTCGCGTAGCAGTTGTAAGCGGCGCGAATAAGCCAACACGACCTCGCGGAATTCCGGACACTTCCCGGACGGATTTCCCTCGTGACGCGTTCCCGGACCCGGGCGCCTACTCGACCAGCGTCTACTCGACCAGCGTCTGCGTGCCCAGGACGATGGCCAGCGCGAGGCGTTCGGCGTCCTCGGTGCCCGGCTCGGCGGTGTAGACCGTGACGCGCAGATCGTCCAGGGCGACGAGGAGTGCGTCGCAGTCGAGCGTGATCCGGCCGACCGCCGGGTGATCGACGACCTTGTGGCGTGACGGGTCGGGGAGGGGAGCCGGGGCGTCGGAGTCCCAGAGTTCGGCGAAGCGCGGGCTCTGGTCTGCGAGTTCGCCGATGAGCCGCCGGAGCGCTCGGTCGGCGGGGTACCGGGCGGCGGTCAGCCGCAGGTCGGCGACGAGTCGCGCCTCGTGGTCGGCCTGTTCCCGCGCGGTGTGCACGGTGCGGTTGCCGGGTCCGACGAGGTTGCGCCAGATGGCGTTGCGTTCGATCCCGTGCCAGGTCGATGTCTCGCCCATGAGTGCGTCGTACGGCGCGTTGGCGGTGACGAGCGTCCAGGTGGCGTCGTACACGACGACCGGGGTGTTCGACAGCCGGTCGAGGAGCCGCTGCACGCTCGGCGCGATCCGCGACGGCACGACGTCGGGTCCGGGAGCGGTGAGACCGGCCAGCCGGTAGAGGAGGTCCCGCTCCGGGTCGGACAGGCGCAGCGCCTGCGCGAGCGCCCCGACGACCTGCGCCGAAGGTCCGGTCGCCCGCCCCTGCTCAAGCCGGGTCAGGTAGTCGGTCGAGATTCCGGCGAGCCCGGCCAGCTCCTCGCGCCGGAGCCCGGTCGCCCGGCGGCGCCGTCCGGCCGGAACGCCGACGGTCCCGGGCGCGACGCGGTCACGCCAGCGGCGCACCGTCCGGCCGAACTCCCACGACTCCATGCCCTCAGTGTGCGGCGCGCCGTCGGCGTTGTCCTGGCCCTGGCATTCCTACGACAACACGACGACTGGTTGACCGCCCTCCTTCGTCGGAAGCTCGACTTATGACCTCCACCACTTCCCACACCTCCACGGAAACCGGAACTGTTCTGATCACCGGCCCGACCAGGGGCCTGGGCCGTGCCGCCACGCTCGCCATGGCGGACCGCCCGGACCAAAAACGCCCTGATCTGCTGCTGGTGGGCCGCGCCGGAACGTCCCTCACGGAAGTCGCCGACGAGGCCCGCGCGCGGGGCGCGACGGTCCATGAGATCGGCTGCGACCTGTCCCGGCTCGCCGACGTGCGGGCCGCGGCGGCCACCGCGCGGGCCCTGCTCGACGCCCAGGCGGTACGGCCCCTGCGGGCGCTGGTCGCCAACGCCGGCCAGATGTCCGCCGACACCCGCACCGCGTCGGCCGACGGCTACGAGATGACCTTCGCCGTGAACCATCTCGCGCACGCCCGGCTCATCGGCGACCTGCTCGGCGCATGCAGGGCGCCCGAGGGTGCACCCGCCCGCTCACTCAGCCATGCGCCACTCACCCATGCCCCCGCCCGTGTGGTGCTGCTCGGCTCGAACACGTACCACGCCAATGTCTACCGGCGGATCCTTGGCGTGCCCGCAGCGGAATGGCGCGACCCGGTCGAACTCGCCAGGCCCGCGACCGGGGAGACGAACCCGGGCATGAAGGCCACCGGTGTCGCCTACTCCAACGCCAAGCTGGCGATCCTGTACTACGCCCACGAGTTGCAACGCCACGCCGGGCCCGGCGTCAACGTCTCGGTGTTCGAGCCGGGGTGGATGCCCGGCACCGCACTGGGCCGTGGGACGCCCCCGGCCCTCCAGGCGATGGGGCGCGGCCTGGCACGCCTGCCGGGGGTCGCCACCCCGGAACGCTCCGGGCCCGCGCTCGCCTCGGTCGCGCTCGACGACAGGTGGGCGAATCTGCGCGACGGCGCGTTCGTGGTGATCGACAAGGTGCGGGACGTACTGCCCGTGGCGCAGGACCGCGACCGGGAGCAGCGGCTGTGGGCGGCCACCGCCGAACTCCTCGACAAGGCCGAAAGGGCGGGGACGCCCAGCTGACCAAGTCAAAGGGGCTGCTGGCAGTACCTAGCTAGTCGCGTGGCGGGCTGGTCGCGGGCCCGGCGGCGACGCAGAACTCGTTGCCTTCCGGATCCACCATCACCACATGGTGCTCGTCGTACTCGCCGACGATCGCCCCGCCCGCCTTCACCAGCCGCTCCGACTCGGCCTTGATCCGCGCCCAGCGGTCCTCCGGGCTCCCATGACCCGGCACCCGAACGTCTATGTGCAGCCGGTTCTTCGCCGTCTTGGGCTCCGGGACCTTCAGGATCGCCAGTCGGGGGCCGGTACGGTCCGGGGCGCAGAGCCAGGCGCCGTCGTCCAGCGAGTCGTCCTCGGGCAGGTCGAAGCTCGCGTGCCATTCCGCGCGGGTCGCGAAAGGCGCGGGCGGCGGCTCGTCCACGTAACCGAGGGCCGTCTTCCAGAAGTCGGCGACGCGCTGCGCGTCCGTACAGTCGAGGGTCAGATCGAAGCTGATGGCCATGAGACGACCGTACGGCCCACCACTGACAACCCGGACTGATCATGCGGACTGACCATGCGGACTGACCAATCCGGACTGAACAATCCGGCGGGACCCCCTCCGCGCAAGTACCCTATTTGCATGGACGCGCAAGAAGATTCCTGGGACGCCGAGGCCGCCGAGCGGGCCGTGACGGTACTGAAGGCCGTCGCCGACCCCTCGCGGTACCGGCTCCTGTGGGCCCTCAGCCGGCGCGAGCTGCCGGTGAGCGAGCTAGCGCGGGTGCTCGGCGCGCATGTCGCGGCGACCTCGCAGCACCTGGCCAAGCTGCGGGCGGCCGGTCTCGTGGACTCGCGACGCGACGGGACCCGGATCTACTACCGCGCCGCTGACGTGCGGGGACTCCTGGACGAGGCGGTTCTCGCGGCGGACGCGGTGAGCGGTGGCGGGAGTGGGCCGCTCGTGGCGGACGGCGACGCGGTACCGAAACCCGCCGAGGCCGAGGCCGGGTCCCGGTCCCGTGCGGGGGCCAGGCGGGCGGCTCGCGCACCGCACTCGCAGCCGGCCACGGAACAGTAGCCACCGCCACCCCTATTACTCATTAGCGGATAATCCGCGACGGAACATTTCTCGCTACCCTGGCCCGCATGACCGCCATGGCTCCCACCCGTACCGAACCGGACCTCTCCTTCCTCCTCGACCACACCAGCCACGTCCTGCGGACCCGCATGGCCGCCGCGCTCGGCGAGATCGGGCTGACCGCGCGGATGCACTGCGTCCTCGTCCACGCCCTCGAAGGCGAGCGCACGCAGATCCAGCTCGCCGCCATCGGCGACATGGACAAAACCACGATGGTCGTGACCGTCGACGCCCTGGAGGCGGCCGGCCTCGCCGAGCGCCGCCCGTCGAGCAAGGACCGCCGCGCGCGGATCATCGCCGTCACCGAGGAGGGCGCGCGGGTCGCCGAGCAGAGTCAGCAGATCGTGGACCGGGTGCACGAGGAGGCACTCGGGGCCCTTCCGGAGGGCGAACGCGAGATTCTCGTACGGGCGTTGGAGCTGCTGGTGGACGGGCATCTGGCTGCTCCGGTGGAGGGTCCGCAGGCGGTACGGAGGGCTCGGCAGCGGGGGAAGTAGCGGAAGCAGCCCGCACCGAAGTGCGCAACCCAAGCGCGCAACCGAGGCCCGCGAATCTCGTACCGAAACAAATAGTCTGCAACAAAACCATCTGCTACGGTCAGTCCTGTCGGCTTCCCTGACAGGAGAGACCACTCATGACCCGTGTATCCGCTGAGCCAATAGATGTGACCCGGCGCCGCGTCGCGCTGATCGTCATCGCCGCCAGCCTCCTGATGGTCGTCCTCGACGGCAGCATCGTCACCGTCGCGATGCCCACCATCCAGAGCGACCTCGGGTTCTCCCCGGCCGGGCTGAGCTGGGTCGTCAACGCGTACCTCATCGCCTTCGGCAGCCTGCTCCTCCTCGCGGGCCGGCTCGGGGACCTCATCGGGCGGAAGCGGATGTTCCTCGCGGGCATCGCCGTTTTCACCGCGGCCTCGCTGCTCGCGGGCGTCGCGGACGGCCCGGCCACTCTGATCGTGGCGCGGTTCCTGCAAGGCGTCGGCAGCGCGATGGCGTCGGCGGTCGGGCTCGGGATCCTCGTCACGCTGTATCCACGCCCGGCCGAACGCGCCCGCGCCATCGCGGTGTTCAGCTTCACGGGCGCGGCCGGGGCCTCGATCGGGCAGGTGCTCGGCGGGGTCCTCACGGACGCGCTCTCCTGGCACTGGATCTTCTTCATCAACCTGCCGATCGGACTCGCGGTCCTCGCCCTCGCCGTCCCCGTGCTCCCCGCCGACCGGGGGCTCGGCCTGGCCGCCGGCGCGGACGTGATCGGGGCGATGCTCGTGACGGCGGGGCTGATGCTCGGGATCTACACCGTGATCCAGGTCGAGCGGAACGGCTGGACGGGCGCGCCCACCCTCGCGTTCGGCGCGGTCGCGCTCGCGCTGCTCGCCGGGTTCGTGGTCCGCCAGGCCCGCGCCGCGACCCCGCTCATGCCGCTGAGAATCTTCCGCTCGCGGGCGGTCACGGGGGCGAATCTCGTCCAGATGCTGATGGTGGCGGCGCTGTTCTCGTTCCAGATCATGGTGGCGCTGTATCTCCAACGGGTCCTCGGATACGGGGCGTTGGAGACCGGACTCGCGATGCTGCCGGCGGCCGTGGTGATCGGGGTGGTGTCACTGGGCGTGTCCGCCCGCCTGAACGCCCGCTTCGGCGAGCGCCGCGTCCTCCTGACCGGCCTGCTGCTTCTGATCACCCTCCTGGTCCTCCTCACCCGGCTCCCGGTGCGGGCCCACTACTCCACCGACGTCCTCCCGCTCATGTTCCTCGCCGCCGGATTCGGCCTGGCCCTGCCCGCGCTGACGACGCTGGGGATGTCCGGGGCGGACGAGCGGGACGCGGGGCTGGCGTCGGGTCTCTTCAACACGACACAGCAGATCGGGATGGCGGTGGGGGTCGCGGTCCTGTCGACGCTGGCGGCGTCGCGCACGGAGTCACGGGTGGCAGCGGGAACGGGGGCGGCGGAGGCGCTGACCAGCGGATATCACCTGGCGTTCGGGGTGGGGGCGGGGTTGTTGGCGGGGGCGTTCGGGGTGGCGTACTGGGTGTTGCGGGGCGTGGGGGGCGTGGGGGGCGTGGGGGGCCGTACGGAGTCCCCTGTGGCGGCGGAGTCGGCTAGCCCGGCGGAGTCGGCTGGTCCGGCGCCGCGCCGCCTCACGGATTCGGCACTCTCGGCGCTCCTCTCCGAGCAGCAGTTCGGCGTACTGGCGGCGGTCCGCTCCACGGGACACCCGCACCTGTCGACGGTGCTGTACCGGTGGGACCCGGAGGAGCGGGTGGTACGGGTCTCGACGACGGCGGAACGGCTGAAGCCCCGGCAGTTGCGACGGGATCCGCGGGCGGCGCTGCACGTACAGGGGCCGGATGTGTGGTCGTTCGCTGTGGCGGAGGGCGCGGCGGAGATCTCGCCCCCCACGCTGACACCCGGCGACGACATCGGCCGCGAACTCCTCTCCCTGACCCCGGGCTTCCCGACCCCGGCGGCGGAACGCGCCTTCCTCGCCCAGGCGGTACGGGAACACCGGGTGGTGATCCGGCTGAAGGTGACGCGGTTGTACGGGACGGCGCTGGATGTCGGGTAGTGGGGGGCGGTGAACGGGGGCCGGGGCGGGAGGAACGGGGGCGGGGCGGCGTACTCCGACGGGGGTGTCGGGGTACGCCGCCCTGGGGTGGCGCGGGCTGGGGAGTTGGGCAGGGGCGGGGGCAGGTGCGGGGATTGGCGCTCGGCTCTGCGGTTACTTCGGGTCGCGGTTGAAGAGGGACTTGGACCAGAAGTAGCCGAGTACGGCCAGGGCCAGGCACCAGGCGACGGCCAGCCAGCCGCTGTTGCCGATCTCGGTGCCGAGCAGGAGCCCGCGCAGGGTCTCGATGGCCGGGGTGAACGGCTGGTACTCGGCGATCGGCCGGAACCAGCCCGGCATCGCGTCGAGCGGCACGAAGGCGCTGGAGAGCAGCGGCAGGATCATCAGCGGCATCGCGCTGTTGCTGGCCGCCTCGGCGTTGGGGCTGGACAGACCCATCCCGACGGCGATCCAGGTGAGCGCCATGGAGACGAGGGCCAGCAGCCCGACCGCCAGGATCCATTCCAGGGCGGTGGCGTTCGTGGACCGGAACCCGATGGCCACGGCGACGGCCCCGACCAGGACCACGCTCATCACGCACTGGATGACGCTGCCGACGACGTGCCCGATGAGCACCGATCCGCGGTGGATCGCCATCGTGCGGAAGCGGGCGATGATGCCCTCGTTCATGTCCGTGGCGACGGAGACCGCGCTGCCGATGGTGGTGCCGCCGATGGTCAGCAGCAGGATGCCCGGGACGAGATAGGCAATGTAGTCGGACCGGTCGGCGCCACCGCCGCCGATGCCGGCGCTCATCACGTCGCCGAAGATGTAGACGAAGAGCAGAAGCAGCATGACGGGCGTGAGCAGCAGGTTCAGGGTGAGGGACGGGTAGCGCCGGGCGTGGAGCAGGTTGCGGCGCAGCATGGTGGACGAGTCACGGACGGCGAGGGAGAGGGCGCTACTCATCGGACGTCTTCCTTGCTCTGGTTGGGGACGGCGGTGGGGGCGTGGGTGGTGGAGGTGGTGGAGGCGGTGAGGGCGAAGAACACGTCGTCGAGGTCGGGGGTGTGGACGGTGAGTTCGTCGGCCTCGATGCCGAGGGAGTCCAGCCAGTCGAGGAGGGAGCGCAGTTCGCGCTGGCTGCCGTCGCTGGGGATCTGGAGGGCGAGTGCGTCGTCGTCGCGGGTGGATTCGCGCAGGGCGGTGGCGGCGGACTGGTAGGCGGCCGGGTCGGAGAAGCGGAGCCGTACGTGTCCGCCGGGGATGAGCCGCTTCAGCTCGTCGGCGGTGCCCTCGGCGGCGATCCTGCCGTCGTGGAGTACGGCGATACGGTCGGCGAGTTCGTCGGCCTCCTCCAGGTACTGGGTGGTGAGGAAGACGGTGACGCCGTCGGAGACCAGTTCGCGGATGATCCCCCACATGGTGTGGCGGGAGCGGGGGTCGAGGCCGGTGGTCGGCTCGTCGAGGAAGATGATCCGGGGGCTGCCGACGAGGGTCATGGCGATGTCGAGGCGGCGCTTCATACCGCCGGAGTAGCTCTGGGCGGGCTTCTTGGCGGCCTCGGTGAGGTCGAACCTCTCCAGCAGTTCGGCGGTGACCCGCCGCCCCTCGCGCTTGGACAGGTGGTGCAGGTCCGCCATGAGGAGCATGTTCTCCTCACCCGTGATCAGACCGTCGACGGCGGAGAACTGCCCGGTGACACCGATCGCGGCGCGCACCCCCTCCGGTGAGTCGGCGATGTCGTGGCCGGCGACCTGGGCCTGTCCGCCGTCGGCGCTGATGAGCGTGGAGAGGATCTTCACGGCGGTGGTCTTGCCGGCGCCGTTCGGCCCGAGCAGCGCGAAGACAGAACCGGCGGGGATGTGCAGGTCGATGCCGTCGAGGACGGTCTTGTCGCCGTACGACTTGCGCAGACCGACGGTGGAGACGGCGGCGGCCGGGGACGGGTGACCGTCGCTCCGCTTGGACGTGGGCATGACAGATGAAGGCATGGGGCCCTCCCGTTCGGGGGCTGGGGTGATGGGGAAGTGAGTGGGGTGGGGGGTGAGGTGGGGTCAGGGGCCGATGCGCCGATGCGCCGACTGAGGTCAGGGCTTGGCGCGGCGGACGTCGATGTTGCCCCACTTGGTGCGGGCGCGGATCTTGACCGTGTCCTCGGTCGTCTCCGGGGTCTCGGACGCGGTGAGCGTGTTCCGTACCTGACCGGCGTTCGAGCTGGCGTCGAGCCAGGCGGCCGTACCCTCGCGGACGCCGATCTCGATGGCTCCGAAGGAGGTCTCCAACTGGACGGTGCCACGGGCGACTTCGGCGACGCGCAGGGTGCCGTGGGCGGTGGTGACCGCGACCGAGGCCTCGGCGCGCGCGACGTCGATGTCGCCGTGCGCGCCCCGCACCCGCAGGTCGCCTGTCACGGCACCGACGGTTGTGCTGCCGTGCGAGTTCTTCAGGACGGCGGTGCCGTCGATCAGACCGACACGCAGGCTGCCGGAGCTGGTGGTGATCTCGGCCATGCCTTCGACCCGGTCCACGGTGATCGAGCCGTGCGAGGCGGTCAGCTTGAGCGGGCCGGTCGTGTCGAAGCGGGCGTCGCCGGAGGAGGTCTTCACGTGGACCTCACCGAGCCGACCCTCGCCGAGCACCTGGGTCCAGGCGCCGGTCATGTCGAGACTCGAACCCGTGGGCAGGTCGACTGTCACATCGACGGTGCCCGTGCGGCCGAACATGTTGGACTTGGGTGTCCGGACGGTCAGTACGCCACTCGCGTAAGTGACCTCGGTCTGGTCGGCCGTCCGCACGTCCAGGTCCTTCTTCGGGTCGCGGGGCCGCACCTCGACGAGGGTGTCGGGGCGGTCGCCGGCGCTGAACTGGATGGAACCGGCCTCCACGCGGGCGGTGACCGAGATCGGTGCAGGAGTGTCGAAAGAAGGCATGGCTGTCCCGTCCTCTTGGGTCTTCAGGGCGTCCCCGCTGGTGGGACGTGGTGTGGGCGAAGTGAGGTGTGGTCGAAGTGAGGTGTCGTCGAGGTAGTGCGGGCGGGGGGCGAACCCCGGGGGTGGGCGGCTAACGCACCCAGCCGGTGAAGCTCTGCCCGACGGTCTGGGCCTTCTCCGTAGTACGCGGCCGGGTGCCGCCGTCGACCGCGGCCGACACGGCCCGTACCAGCCAGGCGTTGACCGACAGGCCCTCGCGGTTCGCGGCCTCTTCGGCGCGCGCCTTGAGGTGGGCGGGCAGCCGCAGATTGACGCGGGCGGTGCCGCCCTCGTCGCCGTCGGCCGGCGCCTTGAGCGGTTCGAGAGGTGCGGTCGGCTCCACGAGGGCGTCGCCGCCGTGGGTGGCCGCCGGTGTCACCACGAAGTCGGGGTCGAGCCCTCGCAGCCGTAGGTCGACGGAGCCGGGGGCCAGTTCGCGGGTGATCTCGTCCATCGCGGCGGAGAGAACGTTGAGCAGGGTCAGCCGGGTCGCCGACTCCAGCGGAGCGGTGAGCCTGTCGGCCAGCTCACGAGCTTCGTCGCCACCGGCTTCGGCGGCCACCGCAAGCTCGCGGCGGAGGGAGTCGACATACGGGGTGAGATCCATGACGCCATCATGGCACCACAATGGCGCCACGCGCAAGCAGTGAAGTGAAGTTCGAGGGGAGAAGCTTGCTTCGACGCCTCTGACCTGCGGGAATGTAGTCACGCCCGATTGAGCCAAGGTGGCGCCATGCCTGCTCATGTGCGATCGGGGGTGTGGAGTGGCGCTGGATGGCGCCGGGTGGCACCGGATGGCGCCACGTGGTGCCAGTGGGTGCCTGAGCGGCACCGGAGCGGGGGTGCTTGTGGAGGAGTTGCGGGAGGGTTCGGGCGAGGATCGACTCGCGGCTCGTGGGTCGGCCGCCATGGATGAAGCGGATGGTGTCGGGGGCGCGGTCGAGGGCGAGGGGGTGCTCGAACGTTGGTGGCGCGGGGAGAGTGAAACGCCACCCGATTTCGCCTCCACGACGGGGCACCACCGAGCCGACCGGGGAGGAGGTGCTCGAACGTTGCTGGCGCGGGGAGAGCGAACACCATCGGATTTCGCTCCCGCGACGGGGGCACCACCGAGCCGACCGGGTGAGGAGTGGAGGGGGCTGAGGGCCAGAAGAGCTGTCGGCGGCCGGGCCGTGGAGGCGGCGCGGCGGTGTCCGACCGAAGGGTGGGTGGGGAAGACGGGCCGGAGGCGACGATCGGGCGGCAAGCCCCAGCGGGTGGGGGCGGGCCGCAGGCCAAGGGCCGGCCGCAGGCTGAGAGCGGGCCGCAGGCCAAAGGCGGGCCGCAGGCTGAGAGCGGGCCGCAGGCCAAAGGCGGGCCGCAGGCCAAGAGCGGGCCGCAGGCCAAGAGCGGGCCGCAGGCCACAAGCAGGCCGCAGGCCACAAGCAGGCCGCAGGCCAAAGGCGGGCCGCAGGCCAAAGGCGGGCCGCAGGCCAAGAGCGGGCCGCAGGCCACAAGCAGGCCGCAGGCCAAGAGCGGGCCGCAGGCCACAAGCAGGCCGCAGGCCAAAGGCCGGCCGCAGGCCACAAGCAGGCCGCAGGCCATACGGGCGGGCGGGTGGGGAAGCCGGGCCGGAGGCCACAACCGGCCGGCAAGCCCAGCGGGTGGGGAGCAGGCCGCAGGCCAAGAGCGGGCCGCAGGCCATACGGGCGGGCGGGTGGGGAAGCCGGGCCGGAGGCCACAACCGGGCGGCAAGCCCAGCGGGTGGGGAGCAGGCCGCAGGCCAAGAGCCGGCCGCAGGCCAAGAGCCGGCCGCAGGCCAAGTGCGGGCCGCAGGCCGGTCCCGGTCACCGACCCGGAGGGTATGCGCAAGGATCAGAATCAGCACCCACAGGTCCAAGCAAGGCAAGCAAGCCAGGGAGTGTTCCATGGAAGACCGTTTCGACGTCGTCGTACTCGGAGCCGGCCCGGGAGGCTACGTCGCCGCGATCCGAGCCGCCCAACTCGGCAAAACGGTGGCGGTGGTCGAGGAGAAATACTGGGGCGGCGTCTGCCTGAACGTCGGCTGCATCCCGACCAAGGCGCTCCTGCGCAACGCGGAACTCGCCCACATCTTCACCCACGAGGCCAAGACCTTCGGCATCAAGGTGAACGGCGAGGTCTCCTTCGACTACGGCGAGGCGTACCGCCGCAGCCGCCGCGTCGCGGACGGCCGCGTCAAAGGCGTGCACTATCTGATGAAGAAGAACGCGATCACGGAGATCGACGGCCGCGGCACGTTCACCGACCCGCACACCCTCCAGGTCGCCCAGCCGGACGGCACCACGCGCACGGTCACCTTCGAGAGCTGCGTCATCGCGACCGGCGCCACCCCGAAGCTGCTGCCCGGCACCCACCGCACCGACCGCGTCGTCACCTACGAGGAGCAGATCCTCACGGACGACCTCCCCCGCTCCCTCGTCATCGCGGGCGCCGGCGCCATCGGCATCGAATTCGCGTACGTACTCCACAACTACGGCGTCAAGGTCACCATCGTGGAGTTCCTGGACCGGATGGCGCCCCTGGAGGACGTCGAGGTCTCGGCGGAACTCGCCCGCCAGTACCGCAAGCTGGGCATCGACGTCCTGACGTCGACCCGGGTTGACTCCATCGACGAATCGGGCCCGCAGGTACGCGTCACGGTCACGGCCAAGGACGGCAGCCAACAAGTCCTGGAGGCCGACAAGGTTCTCCAGGCGATCGGCTTCCAGCCGAATGTCACCGGGTACGGCCTGGAGGCGGCCGGTGTCGCCGTCACGGAGCGCGGCGCGATCGACGTGGACGGCCGGTGCCGTACCTCCGTACCGCACATCTTCGCCATCGGCGACGTCACCGCGAAGCTGATGCTGGCGCACGCCGCCGAGTCCATGGGCATCATCGCGGCCGAGACGATCGCGGACGCGGAGACCATGGAGCTGGACTACGTGATGATCCCGCGCGCCACCTACTGCCAGCCGCAGATCGCGAGCTTCGGATGGACGGAGGCGCAGGCGCGCGAGCAGGGGTACGACGTCAAGGTGGCGAAGTTCCCGTTCACGGCGAACGGCAAGGCGCACGGCCTCGGCGACACCGTCGGCTTCGTGAAGCTCATCAGCGACGCCACGTACGGGGAACTCCTCGGCGGCCACCTCATCGGCCCCGACGTGACGGAACTCCTGCCGGAGCTGACGCTGGCCCAGCAGTGGGACCTCACGGTGCACGAGGTCGCCCGTAACGTGCACGCGCACCCGACACTCGGCGAGGCCGTCAAGGAGGCGGTGCACGGCCTGGCCGGCCACATGATCAACTTCTGACCCCTGTCACCCCCTGTCACCCCCGTTCACCCCCCTTCACACCCCTTCGCACCCTCGTCACGCCGCCCGCTCACGCCGCCCGCTCACGCCCGGGTCCAGCCTCACGCCCCGAACGGCAGCGGGCGGCTGTGCACGACATCCAGCCGCGACACGGCCCGGGTGAGCACGACGTACAGCCGGTGGGCTCCGCGCGGTTCGGCCTCCGCGACGGCGGCCGGTTCGACGGCGACGACATGGTCGTACTCAAGCCCCTTGGCGAGAGAGGCGGGCAACACGGTGACCCGAAACCCAAGCTGCCCGACCCCGCCCGCCCCGATCCGACCCGCCTCGATCCCGGCCTCCGCGAGAGCCCCCCGTACCCGATCCACCTGCGCGTCGGCGGCGATCACCCCGACCGACCCCTCGAACCCGAGCGCGTCCCGCACCGCGCACACGCTCCCGGCCAGCACATCCGCCACCTCACGCACCCTCAACTCGCCGTCCCGGCGCAGCGACCGGCCGGGCGGTACGTCGACGTCCAGTTCGGCGAGGAGCCGGTTCGCGAACTCCACCAGCGTGGCCGGCACCCGGAACCCGGTGGTCAGCGGCACCACCGGAACCTCCGGGCGACCGAGGTGCCCGAGCAGTTCGGCCCAGTCCCGTACGGCCCAGGGCGCGGTGGCCTGGGCGAGGTCGCCGAGCACGGTGAGTGAGCCGTAGCGCGCGCGGCGGGCGATGGCCCGGCACTGCATCGGGGAGAGGTCCTGCGCCTCGTCCACCACGATGTGCCCGTATCCGCCGGGGTGTTCGAGCAGTCCGGCGACCTCGTCGAGCAGCACGAGGTCGGCGGCGGACCAGCGGGCGGACTTGTACGAGCGCGGGGGCCGCGCCCACAGGAGCGCCGCCCGCTCATCGGGGCCGAGTATCCGGTCGGCCGCGCGCGCGAGGGTGCCCGGGTCGGACAGCACCTCGGCGACGACCTCCTCGGGCCGCACCCTCGGCCAGACCGCGTCGAGGTACGCGGTGACCGGCCGCGACGCGCCGATCCGCCGTACCCACGCACCGTTCTGCGGCCCGGCCCGCCGCTCGGCACGCGCCCGCAAACGCGCCACCACGCGCGTACGGACCCTTTCCCGGCCGGTCCCGTACGGCAGCAGCTCCGCACGGACCTCCGCGACGATCCCGTCGAGTACGTCCCCCGGAACCCGCCAGCGATACGACCCGTCGGCCACGCTGAGGTCATCGCCGACTGTCGTATCGCGGATATCGGTCCCCACGCGCGCGTAGAGGGCGCGATACAGCACCTCGGCCATCCGGGCGTCGTGCTTGACGACGGCGGCGGCCTCCGTGTCCTCGGCCGTCACGGGCTGCCGCGCGATCTCGTCCTCCACGGTCGCCTGCCGCACCCCGGTCTCACCGAGCGCGGGCAGCACCTCGGAGATGTACCGCAGGAAGGTCCGGTTGGGCCCGAGCACGAGCAGCCCGGCGCGCCGGAACCGCTGCGGATGCGTGTAGAGCAGGTACGCGGCCCTGTGCAGCCCGACGGCGGTCTTGCCGGTGCCGGGGGCGCCCTGCACACAGACGGACGCGGTCAGGTCACCCCGTACGAGATCGTCCTGTTCGGGCTGGATGGTGGCGGCGATGTCGCGCATGGGGCCGATGCGGGGGCGCTCGATCTCGCGCGCGAGGAGCGTGCCGGGCGCTGCCGGACCGAGGCGCGCCGCACCGGGCCGCTCATCAAAACGCCCGTCAAGACGCTGGTCAAGACGCTGGTCAAGACGCTCGTCCTCAAGGCCGGTCAGGTCGGCGGAGGCGCCCGTACTGGCCGGGGCCCACCCGAACCGGCGGCGGACGGAGACGCCCTGCGGGGCGCGGGGGCTCGCCTGGTAGAAGGCGCGCGAGACGGGGGCGCGCCAGTCGACGACGAGTGGGGGCGCGGAGGGGTCTTCGGTGATGCGGAGGCGGCCGATGTGGTAGCGCTGGCCCGCGTGGTCACCGGCGGAGGCGGCGGCGGTGAAGTCGAGGCGGCCGAAGAAGAGGGGCCCTTCGGGGAGTTCGCGCAGCTCCTTGGCCTGGCTGCGGAGCGCGTACCCGAGGACTTCGGCGTCGGCACCGGACGCCGACACGTCCTCGCCGATGACGACCTGTTCATCGGCGCCCTCGACCATGGCGGCGAGGGCGGCGCGGCAGACCTCGTGGTAGGCGCGTTCCTGTGTGAGGGCGTCGAGGGTGTCGAGGGCGTCGTCGGGTGGCGTCATTCCATCGAGGATACGCAATAACGCAACCGAGTAACATTTCTTACTAGGTTTTGTTCTGGAGCCCGTCCCGGAGCTGCCCGAAGGCGAGGTCGGCGGCGGCGACGGCGTCGTCCCGTACATCGGACGCGGTCGCGCCGTCCGCGATCCGCCGCCAGTTCTCGTGGGCGAGGACGCGCTGGACGGCGACGATCTGACCGGCGGCGAGCCGGGCGGCGAGACCGGGGTCGGCGCCGTCCGCCAGGGCGCGGGCGAGAGCGGCCTCGGACCGCTCCAGATACCCCTGCATACGGGCGACCAGCGCCGGGGTCCCGTACAGCAGACGGAGGTAGGCGAGGACGGCCGGATGATCGTTGAGGCCGGTCACGGGGTCGCGGCGGTCCAGGCCGGCGAGGAAGTGCCGGTGCAGGGCGTCGAGCGGCGACTCCCCGGCGCCCCGCCCGGCGACCACCCGCGCGGCCTCGTCCTCGTGATCGGCGAACCGATGCAGGACCAGATCCTCCTTGGCCGGAAAGTACCGGAACAGCGTCGGCTTGGAGATCTCAGCGGCAGCAGCCACCTCTGCAACCGATACGGCATCAAACCCGCGCTCCAAGAACAGCGCGACAGCGACATCGGAAACGGCCTGATAAGTCCGCAACTTCTTCCGCTCCCGAAGCCCAGGCTGCTCCCGAAGCCCCGGCCGCCCCCGCACCCCTGCCTCACCCACACCACGCACTTCATCCATGAACACCGAGGGTACGCAGCCCGGCGGACGGCCGATGTGACGCCCCGATGAGGCTCAGCTTCCGGGCACGTCGACCACGTCGATCGCATCAATCGCGTCAATCGCGTCGATCCCGTCGATCCCGTCGACCAGGTCGAAAAGCTCGGCCAGCTCGGCCGGATCCCGGTTCGGCAGCGCGCGCGCCAGATACGGGTTCGCGAACGACTCGGGCCGCAGCCCCAAACACCCGGCCGCCGTGGCCAGCGTGACCGCGTACGAGTCCACCGCGCGGCACACGTTGGGCGCGTCGAGGCCCGTGCGGGTCATCAGCCGGTCGAGGTCCACATACGCCGAGCGGACGATCTCGATCTGCCGGTAGACGTGCCAGTCCTCGCGCCAGCCCTTCGTGTGGGTGGCGGGGAGCTGCTTTTCCCAGCGGTCGAACATGCGCTTGCGGATCTCGGGCGGGGTGGGCGTGAGATGCATGTGGCGGACCAGGTCGTAGAGCGGGTCGCCGATCATCGCCATCTCCCAGTCGATGACGGTGAGTCCGGCGCCGTTCTCGCCGCGCACCAGGTTCCAGGGGTTGAGGTCACCGTGCAGCAGGGCGGGGGCGCGGGGTACGACCCTGTGCCGGGACAGGATCTCGCGCAGCCGAAGGCCGCGCGGCAGCCCGAGCACGGTGGCGAACCGCAGGGACTCGGCGGGCAGCGCCTCGACAAGGCGCACAAGTTCCCTGGTGAGCCAGTCGTAGAAGTCGAGGGTGTCGGCGGCCGGGTCGAGTCGGCGGTGGTCGACCCGGGTGAGCGCGCCGAGTTGGTCCACCAGGTCGTCGGCCTCGTGGGGCAGCAGTCCGTCCACGGGGTGATGGGGCGGCTGGTCGCTGTTCGGCGGCCCCACATAGGTGTGGATGGCGAAGGGGACCCTGCGGCTGCTGGTGCCCAGGGCCACGACGCGGGGCGCCCGCACCCGGGGCGCGTCGCTGCCCGCGGGGGGCTGTGCTTCCTCGATGGCGGCGAGCACGGCGTGTTCGCTGAGGAAGACCCGTTCGCGCCGGGGCACGGACGCCGCCTTGCGGCGGACCACGACGGGAAAGGGCACACCGCTGACCCGGACCACCGAGTTGAGATGGGCGGTGCCCTCGAACACGCGTCCCTCGCGGGCGGCGCTCTCCGCGATCAGCGCCTCGTGTACGGCCGTACGGGGGAAGTCGGGCTGCTCGGGGACCCGCTCGTCGGGCACCCAGTGGATCGCGGTGACCGTTCCGGTGCTCCCGTCGCGGCCGTGTCGCACGGCACGCCGGCGGAAGAGGATCCGCTCGATCTCGCGCTCGTCCGGAAGGTCACGCAGGTCGAGGGGTTCGGCGGCGGCCTCCAGGGCCCGGCGGACCGCGCGCGTGGCCGCGTCGAGGCTCCTCTGGTCGTACGAGCGCTCCAGCGAGTTCGCGGCCCGCATCACGTCGGGGTAGACGGACTGGGCGCGCTCGAAGGAGACGTAGTGCCGCAGGTCGTCGCCGAGACCCTGGAGCGCGGCGGGCCGGAAGCGCCGCATGGCGTCCGCCCAGGCGTCGATCACCTCGTCCCACTGGTCGTCGGGGTAGCGCATGCGCACCAGATGGGTGGCCAGGTCGTGCAGCGGATCGCCGTAACTGGCCAGCTCCCAGTCGACGCAGATCATCGGCGGGTCACCGTGGTACGACATGATCACGTTGTCGCGGTGCAGGTCCGTGTGGAGCAGGCTGAACGGTCGGCGGCGCATCACCGGGACGCGTTCGGCGAGGCGTTCCATCGCGTCGTCCGGGATGCCGAGTTCGGCGAACAGCCCACCGAATTCAGTCCAATTGGGCTGACGGATCTGTCGCTCGGCGAGATGGCAGAGGGTTCTCAGATATCCCTGGCTGTCCGTGTGGTCGGTGGGCCAGTCTGCGGGCAGCCGGGGCAGTGCCGCGCGCCGCACCCGGGTCATCTCGCCGAAGACCTCGGCCAGTGCCTGCACGACGAGCAGGTCGACATGTTTGTCGTCGGGGCAGACGCCGGACAGCGGGACGCCGTCCACATAGCTGTGGACGGCGGTGTCGCCCAGGACGGCCAGACAGCTCGGGACGTTGGGCAGTACGCCCTCGACGGCGCGGAGGATCTCCGATTCGTCCTGCCAGGTCCTGATCACCACCGGCAGCGCGTCGGCCATCCGGCTCCGCACCGTCACGAGGGTTCCGGGTTCCCTGCCGAGCCGCCCGGCCATCGGCTCCGTCAGACCCAGTACGTGGTTCTGGTTGTGGTGCCCCTGGTGGACGGTCCCGAGTTTCCTGGCCAGTTTCACGAACTCGTCGTACACGGCGTCGGGAGCGCATTCCCCGTTGAGCAGGCGGGGAACAGGAGGTGCGCCCACTGGCAGCTCCAGGATTCTCGTGAATACTCCCCCACCGCGGGGGAAAGTGATGCACACCCTAGCGGCGGGAACTGGTCCTTCCGAATCGAGTCCGCCGATTCGTGATGCGGCCCGTGGGCCGCATGGGGTGCCATGAGGGCGTCACCTGGGTGCGCTGTCACTCGTCCGCGAGGGCATGCGCTGTCACTCGTGCGCGAGGGGTGCGCTTTCACTCGTCGGCGAGAAGGTCCCACCACGAGTTGAAGGCCGCCTGCATACTCCCCACGAAGACAGAGCCCTGTGCGTCCTGGTCGTCGTCGGCGACGTAGTGGGTGAGCGTGGAGCCCAGGCCGATCACGTCGAGTGCCCTGACCCGGTCGCCGCCGTCCAGCGCGATGGTGCGCTCGACGGCCTCATAGGGGCCGTGCAGCGCCTCGACGCCGTTGAGGATGTACAGCTTGCAGAACGGGGTCAGCCGCACATGGCGGATGGTGAGCCGGACGGACTCCACCAGCTCCTCGGTCTCCAGGGCACCGAGCACCTCCCGCAGCGACTCCGTGTGCCGGCGGGTGATGGCCCGAAGGCGTTCCCTCAGCCGGGGATCGGCGGGGTCGTCGAGGGAGCGCGGATAAGGCAGCGCGAGCGATTCCGAGGGCAGCAGCATGCGGACGCTGATCGTCTCGGGGGCGATCTCCTCGGCCCGGATCCGCTCCGACTGCACCCGGATGTGCGTGTCCAGGGACTCCGATGTCAGCGTGAAGACGTCCAGCGTGACCTGGGGGCTCTCGAACGCGGCACCGATGAGCGGCCCCAGGGTGAGGGAGCCGGGGCGGCCACCCTTGGGCGCGCTGGAGTGGATCCGCTGGGTCTTCATCACGACCCAGGTCCCGCTGCCCTGGCGGGAGGCCGTCCAGCCCTCGCCCGCGAGTTCGTTGAGCACCCGCTGCACGGTGTCCCGCGAGACCCCGAACTCCTCCACCAGCTCCCGCTGCGTCGGAAAGCGGCTGCCCAACGGGTACGTCCCGTCGGCCAGCCTCGCGCGCAGTACGTCGCCGACCCGCTGCACCTTGTCCCCGCCGACCTTGCCGGGCTGTCCTTCGCTCACATCGCGACCGTACCTCTCCTCTTCAGCGAGCAAACCGCTTTCAGTCAAATTGGCTGCTGTTGAAAGGACTTGACGGGAGTTGGTTACGCGATCAGTCCGCGAGGGGACAACCAATTCAGTGAACCAGTCCAATTGGACGGCTAGTTGATCGGTTCACCGAAGATGACAGATGTGGAAGATGACAGATGTGGGGGTGGGTTCCATGATTCTCCTGCACGTGCTCCAGACACTGCTCTTGCTCGGCCTTGAGCAGGTGCTGCAATGGCGGTTCGGCGCGATGGGCCTGATCGGCCTCGTACTGCTCGGCTTCGGTCTGCATCTGCGGCGCTCCAAGTGGATCTGCCTGAGCGCCGTTCTGTTCGTCCTGCTGATGGTCCAGGGCTGACAGCGGGGCGTGAAGCGACCTTTCACGCCCTGCGCTTGGTCATTCCCTGTGCTTGGTCACGCCCCGCGGCTCGGTCACGCCCCGCGCCTGAGTACCCGCAGCACGGAGTCGAGCGAAGTCACCACCACGTCCGCCCCCGCGTCCAGGAGCAGCTTCTTCTTCTGCTCGTTACGCGCGTAGCCCAGGAACGGCACCTTGACGCTGCGGGCGGCGGCCAGGTCCGACGGGGCGTCGCCGATCATCAGTGCGGCGGCCGGGGCCGCGCCCATCGCGTTCAGGGCGCGGACCAGACAGTGCGGGTCCGGCTTGAGGAGATGCAGGTCCTGGGTGCGGCCGTAGACGTGGGGCGCGAAGCACTCCAGCAGGCCGCGGCCCGCCAGGTACTCGCGGACCACCCGGGGCGAGTTGTTGGTCGCGATGGCCAGCCCGGAACCGACGGCGGACCAGGTCCGGATCAGCGGATCGGCGTAGGCCGTGGGCATCGCCGACGGCACCGCCCGCAACTCCTCCTGCGTGAGGCGCTCCTCCAGCTCCGCCACGAGGTCGCTGCCCGGGTGCCTGCGGTCCACGGCACGCAGCACGACATGCGGGTCGAGGGAGTCCCGTTCGACCTCGCTGAGCAGCCCGTGCAGGCCCCGCCCTTCGAGCCACTCGACAAGATCGCCCGCCACCCGCTCGGCCTTGTGCCCCGCGAACAGCCGGCAGATCGGCCCGTCGAAGTCGAAGAGCACGAAACGTGCACGGTCGATCAGTCCGTGTGCATTTTCGCTCTCTTGTATCACCAGTTCAGTCTGTGCGGTCTCAGAAGTCACTAGGAGAGTGTCAGGTCGGACGTGACGGTTTCCCAGAGGGCGTCGAACCACTTCTGCGACTCCTCCACGAACGTCCCGTCTCGTCCCCCTGCCTGCTTCTCGAACGGGAACAGCACCGACTCGCTGCCGAGCGCGTCGTACATGTCGAGCGTCCCCTCGTCCCCCTCCTCCGCCCGCCTGGTCACCATGTAGTAGGCGAGCAGGGCCTCGGAGGCATTGAGCAGATACAGCTTCACCGGGGGCGTGAACGGCAGGGCGCGGAAGGTGACGCTCACGTCGATGCCGTGCGACGAGCGCAGCGCCCTCAGGTTGTGGCGGAGCACCTGTCCCTGGGCGTTGCGCTGGGCGAGCCAGCGCTGGTGTACGGGGTCGCTCTCGTTGCCCGAGTCGGAGGAGGCGCCCTCGTCGGCCGTGTCGACCGACACCGGGAACGCCAAGGTGATGTCCCTACTCGGGAGCAGGATGCGGACCGCGATCGATTCGGGGCGGATACGGCCCTCGTGGATCTGGCGTACCGGTTCGCCGAGGGCCAGCATCAGGGTCTCCGCCGTGAGGCTCACCGCGTCGATCCGGACCCGTGGCGCCGAGAACGCCTCGGTGAGGCGGGGGGCCAGGGCCACCATCGTGGGCTGGGGCTCGCCGCCGGCTCCCGTTGTCGCCGGGCTGGCGACCCGGGGCGGGCTGCCCTTGCTGACGTTGCTGAGGAATCCGGCCTCCTGGAGATGGCGCAGGGCCTGTCGTACGGCGCCCCGCTCCACGCCGAACTCCTCGGCGAGTTCGGCCTGCGTGGGCAGCCGGTCGCCGGCCTTGAGGACACCCGCCCTGATGCGCTCGCGCAGGTCGTCGGCGATGTCCTGGGGTGAGTACTGGGGCTGACTGCCGTTCACCGCACCGTTCTCCTGTGTCACAACCAAACGCTACAACTTCTCTCCATCTAAAGGGAGTTGTCGGAGAGTTGTTTATGGATCCCAACCAAGTGGGGACAACTCAAGTGTAGTTGGTTGCCAACTTACCCAAGATGGCAGACCACTCCTCCCACCTCGAAGGAGGAACCACCGTGCCTGCTGTCGCATTTCTCTCCGCTGCCTTCGTCGTCGGCTTCGAGCAGCTCGTCCAACTGCGCTACGGCCCGGTCGGCATCGCCGGACTGCTGCTCCTCACCATCGGCATCAAGGCCAAGAACCACACATGCAGCTCGATCGGGGCAGTCGTACTCGCCCTGATGGTGGCGGCCCCGGCGCTCTGAACCGGAAGCCATCGGCCGGAAGCCATCGGGTCAACCACGACGTCACGTCGTCAGCGTCAGATCCGAACTGATCGTGTTCCACAGGGCGTTGAACCACACATGCGACTGCTCCACGAAGGTCGTGTCCCGCAGCCCCGTCCCCTGTTCGAAGGGGAACAGCGGCGACTGCCAGCCCTGGGCGTCGTACATCTCCAGGTACTCGTGGTCGATCTCCTCGCCACGCCGGGCCAGGGTGTAGTAAGCGAACAGGGCCTCGCAGCCGTTCAGCAGATACAGCTTTACGGGCGGGGTGAAGGGCAGCGCCCGGAAGGTGACGTTCACCTCGATGCCGTGCGAGGAGCGCAGGGCGAGCAGATTGTGCCGTAGAACCTGGCCCTGAGCATTGCGCTGCGTCAGCCACCGCTGGTGCAGCCGGCTGTCGGCGCCCGTGTCGGCGGGGACCACCGGGGCCGGGAAGGCGAGGGCGATGTCGCGGCTGGGCAACAGGACGCGGACGTCGACCTTGGCCGGATTCATACGCCCCGCGTGGATGTGCCGCAGCGGTTCACCGATGGCGAGGGTGAGCGAGACCGCCGTCAGACACAGCGCGTCGATCTCCACATGGGGCGCGGCGAACGCGGCGGCGATCCTCGGCGCGAGCGCGACCGTGGTCGACTGCGGCTGCGCCTCGGGCGCCGCGAGCGCGTGCTCGGTCGGTCCGGCGACGGTGGCCGGGCTCCCCTTCGTGACATTGGCCAGCAGGTGTTCCGACTGGAGAATGCGCAGGGCCTGGCGTACGGTGCCGCGCTCGACGCCGAACTCGTCCGCCAACTCGGCCTGCGTCGGCATGCGTTGGCCCGGCCGCAACCGTCCGGACCTGATCCGTCCGCGCAGCTCCCGCGCCACCTCGTGGTGCGTCGGGGTTTCACGGTTCCCAGCTTCCCGGTCCACGACCAAACCCTACAACTTCTCGCCATCTTTGGGGAGTTACCCGAAAGGTGGTTATGAGACGTGCCATCGCGGAGATAAGAACCCTGGAGTTGGTTACCAACTTGGTGAACATGGCTGAGGCTGAACCAGGTTGGGCCGAACCCGGGCTTCCTTCCGGAGGGGAGCCGGAAGCCCGGTCAGGCCGTACCGCCGTACCGCCGTACGACGAAGGAAAGAGAGGTCACGCACCGCACACGCACCGCACGCACCACACGCACCACACGCACCACACGAAGCAGCTCTGAAGTTCGCTACGGACAGATGCCGCTTCGGTCAGAACATGTCCGGGCACCACGGTCGCCTGGACGTACGGAGCAGGGCGTCGGCAACGGCGGCGGCGCCCGCACGCTCCTCCTCCACCCGCCCCAGCGCCGCGAGCCGCACGGCCGACGCGTCCCCGAGCCACAGCTCCGCCAGCTCGCCGGAGCCGACGACCAGATCGGCGGACCGGGTGCTCGGCGCACACGTGGCGCCGTCCGGCGAGGCGTCGAGCTGGAAGCGCCCGCCCGACAGCCCGTCCGGCGCGCTCACCTCGATCACCAGCGACCCGGAACCGGCGTACGTCCGCGCCTCCATGGCCCGTACGACATCCAGGACCCTGATCCACAGCCAGTCCGCCTGGGTGGTGATCCGGGCGGCGCGCGGGTCGGGCAGCAGATGCGGAAGCAAGTCGTCCGGGGCGCGGTAGCCCGTACGGATGGTGGTGATCCAGTCGATCGAGGCCAGGAACAGCCAGAGGGCGCGCTCGGCGGCAGGCGTGAGCGCGATGAGACCGCGCACGCTCGCCGTGTCCAGCGGCTGCTTCGCGTCGCCCCACACATCGTCGGGCTTGAACGTGAGCAGCCCCTCGACCTCGCCGCTCGGCGAGCGGTAGAGCGCGTGGAACGGCTCCGTCCAGGGGTCGGGGCCCACCACTCGCAGCGCGCCCGTCGTGGTCTGCCACCAGCGGTCGTCCCGGTCCACGGCGCCGGGCTGCGCGCGCCGGAAGCGCTCGTACAGGTCGGGGCCGTGCTTGCGTACGTCCTCCGCGTCCACCAGGTCGATACGGGCGCCGTCGTCCGGGCCCGCCCAGCGGGGGTCGAGACCCGCGCGCGGTACGTCGACGCTCCACTGGGTGGCCGTGGTGGCGGGGCCGAATCCGTACCGGCCGTAGATCGGGTACTCGGCGGCGATCAGGGTGGCGAGGACGTCGCCGCGGTCGCGGGCCGCCGCGAGGTCGGTGGCCATCATGCGCGAGAGGAGGCCGCGGCGGCGGTGGGTCGCGGTGACGGTGACGTTGGAAATGGCGTTGGCCCCCACGAGGGCGCCGCCGACCGCGGTGAGTTCCTGCGCGAACGACCGGAAGGTCGCCACACATCGCGCACCGTCGAAGGCGCCGACGGTACGGGACCGGGTGAGCATTGGTTTACGGTGCTCGACCTCGGTCACCGGAACGGACGGTTCCCTGAGGAAGCCGGTGTTCAGGGCGCGGATCCAATCGGGGATCTCGTCCTCGGTCACAGGGCGCACGGATATGTCGTCACGACGCATGAAGCTCACGCTAGGTGAACCGGCCACAGGGTGTCGCCCGGATTTCCCCCAGGTCCCCCTTAGAACACCTAGAACACCGCCCGCACCTCCCCCACCTCCACCCCGCCCCCCATCAAAGGCGTCCGCATCAACGGCGCCCGCCCCACCCGTGCCAGTACCTCCGACTCGACTCCCAGAAGGTGGAGGGCTCGGGACAGGATCGGGCCCAGGGATCGGGTGGCGCCGTCGGTGATTTTGAAGGCCAGGGCCCGGCCGTCGGGGAGCGCGACCGCCTGGACGGCTTCGGCGCCCATCTTCGAGAGGGCGCCGGGGATCTCCCGCATGAGCCAGGTGTCGTGGCGGCGCGTGCCGGCGACGTACTCCGGATGCACGCGCATCGCGTCCGCCACCCTGCGCTCGGCCGACCCGGGCGCGGCGGTGACGAAGTGCCGGAAGGCGCGGGCGAGACCCGTGAGACTGATGGCCGCCAGCGGCGCCCCGCACCCGTCGGTCCCGAGGGCCGTGACCGGCTCGCCGGACGCCTCTTCGACGACGGTCAGGACGAGCTTCTGGAGGGGATGGTCCGGGTCGAGGTAGGACGCGGTGGGCCAGTCGTTGAGGACGCACGCCGCGAGCATCGCCGTGTGCTTGCCGGAGCAGTTCATGGTGGTCCGGTCGCGTACGGCACCGGCCGCGAGATAGGCCTCCGCCTCCACGGGGTCGAGCGGCAGATCGGCGGGGCACAGCAACTGCCCTGCGGTCAGCCCGTGCTCGGCCAGCATCGTCCGCACCAGGGCCAGGTGGAACGTTTCGCCTGAGTGGCTGGCCGCCGCCAGCGCCAGCCGTTCACCGCTCAGCGCGAGCCCGGCGCGCAGTACGGCCGCCGCCTGCATCGGCTTGTTGGAGGAGCGCGGAAATATCGGCGCCGCCACATCGCCGAGCGCCAGCTCGACCCGCCCCTCGGCGTCCAGCAGCACCAGGCTCCCCCGGTGCTGCCCCTCGACGAATCCGGACCGTACGACCTCGGCGAGGACCGGGGGCGCGGCGGCGGCGACAGCCGTGGAGAGGGAGTCGGCGGACGGGGTACCGGTAGTAGCTGGCATGGTGACCTTCCGGGGCGGGCATGGACCCGCACCCCGTCCACGGTCACCGGGGTCGCCGGAACCGCCGTGTCACGCGAGCAGGTCGTCTACTTGGGCTTCGCCGTCACGGTACCTGCGGGCGATCTCCGCGCTGCAATCGTCGGTGGTCCGCTGAAGCTGCTGGCGGCGGCGCGAGACCTGCTGCTCGTACCGTACGAGCCGCCCCATCGCGTCGTGCAGCTCGTCGTCCGTACGGGCGTCCAGGTCCGACAGCTCGACCTCGGCGAGCATCTCGGCCGCGAGGATCCGGTACTGCTCGTTGTGCGGGGTGCCCAAGGTCACATGCCGGGCCGACGAGCGGGTCCGCGCCGGCTGGTCCGTGAGGATCTCCGGCAGCCGGTCCACGACGGGCGCCCGGGGCGCGGTACGCCGGGCCAGCTCGGCGCGGAGGATGTCGATCCGGCCTTGCAGCAGCCGCCGTACATAGCTGAGGTCGGCCTCGTCCTGCTGGGCGTCCCGGCGCACGGTCCGCAGTTCGGGCAGCCGGAGCCCCGGCAGCTCCGGCACCGGCAGCTCGTCGAAGAGCGGACTGCCGCCCGTCCGCTGCGTGGGCGGACGCGGGGTGCTCAGACGCCCCACGGAACCCGTTCCCCCGGAACCCGTACCCCCCGTACTCCCATGCCCCGTACTCCCATGCCCCGGACCCCCATGGCCAGGACCCCCATGCCCCGCATCCGGGCTCGTACGAATCAGTGACACGGGTCCGGGCGGCTGCCCGGTGCTCGGTGTGCTCATGCGTCTCTACCGTCCCCTCGACCGGCGCGGCAAGCCGCGTGAGAAGCATGGTGCCACTCCCAGTGGGCGCTATGTGACCGAGTGCCCCCGATCGGCCCCGGATGGGGGGTTCGGGGCCTTGCGGGAGACCCGGATGGGCGCGCGGCGGGCGGCGACAGGGCCTGTGGGAGGGGGTGGGGGCGCGCACGGCATGATGGGCGCCATGCGTGCGGTGGTACAGAGAGTCGACGGGGCGAGTGTCGTGGTCGAGGGCGACGGCGGGCCCGAGACGGTCGGCGAGATCAGCGGTGAGGGGCTGTGCGTCCTGGTCGGCGTCACCCACGACGACACCGAGGAGAAGGCGGCGCAGCTCGCCCGCAAGCTCTGGTCCGTACGGATGCTGCACGGTGAGAAGTCCTGCTCGGACATCGACGCACCGCTGCTCGTGATCAGCCAGTTCACCCTCTACGGGGACGCCCGCAAGGGCCGCCGCCCCACCTGGAACGCGGCGGCCCCCGGCGACATCGCCGAGCCGCTGGTCGACGAGGTGGTGGCGCGGCTGCGGGCGCTGGGCGCGACGGTGGCCACGGGCCGGTTCGGCGCGGCGATGCGCGTGGGCCTCACGAACGACGGCCCGTTCACGCTGGTGCTCGACATCTGACGCCGCGCACCCGTACGCCGGACTACGGCTCGACCACCGTCTCCTGCGCGGCGGCCGTCGCGTCGGCGACCAGCGGGGCGTCCGGCGGAACGTTCCGCTTCACCAGCGCCAGCGCGATCGGCCCCAGCTCATGGTGGCGTACGGAGGTCGTGACGAAGCCGAGCTTGCGGCCGTCCGGACCCTCGTCCGCGAGATACAGGGGCGTCCCGTGCGGCGGCAGATGGACCTCGCTGCCGTCGAGGTGCAGGAAGACCAGGCGGCGCGGGGGCTTGCCGAGGTTCTGCACCCGGGCGACGGTCTCCTGTCCTCGGTAGCACCCCTTCTGGAGGTGGACGGCGGAGCCGATCCAGCCCAGCTCGTGCGGGATGGTGCGGTGGTCGGTCTCGAAGCCGAGCCGCGGCCGGTGCGCCTCGACCCGCAGCGCCTCGTACGCCAGGATCCCGGCCGCGGGCCCGTACCCGGCCGCGAACGTCTCCAGGTCACCACGCGGCAGGAACAGATCACGCCCGTACGGGGTCTCGCGGACGACGGTGCTTTCGGGGACCTCGGCGATGGAACCGGCCGGCAGCTGCACGACCGCGAACTCGGCAGTGCGGACGGCGACTTCGACCCGGTAGAAGAACTTCATCGACTCCAGGTACGCGACGAGGGCGTCCTCGCTGCCGGGCTCGACATGCGCCCATACGGCCGTACCGTCGTCCACCAGGTACAGGGCGTGTTCGATGTGGCCGTGCGCGGAGAGGATCAGCGCCTCGGTGGCCTGGCCCACGGGCAGGTCGCTGACGTGCTGGGTGAGCAGGAGGTGCAGCCAGGCCAGCCGGTCGTCGCCGGTGACGGTGATGACACCGCGGTGCGAGAGGTCGACGAAGCCGGTCCCGTCCGCGAGGGCGCGCTGTTCCCGGAACAGGTCGCCGTAGTGCGCGGCGACACCTTCGTCCACCCCCTCGGCGGAGACGGCACCGGGCAGCGACAGCAGAGGACTCTTCATATCCACTTAGAGTAGGACCCCCGCCGGGCGCCTTTTATTTCCCGCTCTGCTGCTTCTGCGTGGCCTTCTTCGCCTTCTGGGCGCAGTCCGCGCACCGCCCGAAGATCGCGAAGTGCTTCATGTCGGTCTCGAACCCGAAGGTCTCGCGCAGCTTCGCCTTGAAGTCGGCGGCGATCTCGACATCGGCCTCGATGACGTCGGTGCAGTCCCGGCACACCAGGTGCAGATGGTGGTGCCGGTCCGCGAGGTGGTACGTCGGCGCGCCGTGCCCGAGATGCGCGTGGCTGACCAGCCCCAGCTCCTCCAGGAGTTCCAGGGTCCGGTACACGGTGGAGATATTGACCCCGGACGCGGTCCTGCGGACTTCGCCGAGGATGTCGTCGGGGGTCGCGTGCTCCAGGGTGTCCACGGCTTCGAGGACAAGCTGACGCTGCGGTGTCAGCCGGTAACCGCGCTGCCGCAGATCACTCTTCCAGTCGGTGCTCACCACACTGGAAGTCTAGGGCTTCCGGTGTGCGGCCTACTTGAAGAAGGCGATGCCGTCGTCCGGGAGGTCGCCGAGGTCCTTTGCCCAGTTGGCCACGTCCTCCGGGGTCACGACCTTCTTCAGGTGGGCGGACATGTACGGGCGCAGCGGGACCTCCGGGGTCTGCTTCTCGCCCACCCACATCAGGTCGCTCTTGACGTACCCGTACAGCCGCTTGCCGCCGGTGTAGGGGCCGGACGCGGCGGTGCGGGCCACGGCGTCCGTGACCAGGTCGATCTGCGGCTTCTTGTCGGCCAGGTCGCCGTACCAGACCTCGACCACGCCGTCGTCGCGGACCATCACGACCTCGACCTTGCGGTCCGCGTCGATACGCCAGAAGCCGGACTCGGACTCCAGGGGCCGCACCTTGTTGCCGTCGGTGTCGAGGGTCCAGGTGTGCGAGTGGTACTCCAGGAAGTCCCGCCCGTCGTGGGTGAAGGAGACCTCCTGCCCGAAGTTGGCCTTCTCGGCGCCGGGGAAGTCGGTGACGCCCGCGCCCGCCCAGTTCCCGAGGAGGAAGGCGAGGGGGACGAGGTCCTTGTGCAGGTCGGACGGGATCTCGATCATGTGCGGCGATTCCTAAGCAGGATGAGCGGGAGGGGGGAGGTCCGGTGGGCGGACCCGGCGGTTTCCGCCCCGGTCTTCCCGCGGTCCTCCCGCGGAGCGATCAGCGCTGGCCCTCGTACAGCTTCTTCACGGCGAGCCCGGCGAAGGCGAGAACGCCGACGCAGACCAGGGCCAGCAGGGCTTCGAAGAATGCCTCAAGCACGGGTGCTCCTCGGTGAGCGGAATGAGCGGTACGGACCGGGCCCCAGCTTAATGCGCCGGGGCCCGGCGCTCTCCGTGAGGTCGAGGTCAGCCGAGCAACTGCATCTGGAGGGTGACCGTCTGGTGGAACGGCACGGCGGCGGCGGAACCAGCACGGGACTGCACGACCAGCGCGAGCGTGTCGCCGGCGGTGAGATACGCCTGGCGGACTTGCTCCTTGCCGTAGGGCTTGTTCTCCGTGTAGGAGAAGCGGCGGACGTTGTTCGGATTCGCGGCGGCCGGATGACCGTCGTCGGAGCGGACGTCCGACGCGCCCCGCAGCTCGTACTTCGGCGCTTCGAAACCCGCCAGTTCGTTCCGGACGTCGTCCGTGACGACGGCCGTGTCGAACTGGAGTAGATAGACGCGGGTGCGGGTGCCGTCCTGGGCGGTCCAGCCGCGCGCCGCGATGTGCCGCAGACCGTAGTCGGTCAGCAGCTGCCCCAGCTCCTCGCGGTCGCCCCAGTCCTCGTATACGCCGAGGAACGCCTTGCGCGCGAGCCAGCCGTCCTCGCCGCGCAGCGCCGGATCCGGCTTGGCGCCCTCGGGCGCGGGCAGCACCAGCTTGCGCAGGTCGGCGAAGTGGGTGCCGGCCGGGTTGTCGCCGTCGAAGGGCCCCGGGCTCCCCTTGGGCAGCGGCTGCCGCTCGATCTCGGGGTAGTCCCACCTGCCGTCGGACTCGGTCGCGAGCCCCGGCACATCGGTGCGCTCCATGCGCGTGATCCCGTACGCGGCCGAGGTGCCGACCGCCGCGAAGACGATCGCGGCGGCGGTCCACCGGAGAACGGCACGCAGGACGCGCCGGTCCTTCTTGAGAGGTGCGGATGGTGCGGGTACTACGGGTGCCGCCTCGGGCATCGGGGGCGGCGCGATGATCTGCTGCTCGGTCATACCGCCTCCCCGGGCGACTCGATCCGGTCGAGCTGCTCCCGGAGCAGTTCGGCGACACCCTTGGTGTCCAACGGCTGCCCACCGTGCGCGGTGGCGCTGACCAGCACGTCTCCGACGTACGCGGTGCATATCATCATGTCGAGGTCGTACTTCTTGCCCTTGGGCATGAGATAGCACAGGGCGTTCTTGTGGCCTTCGATCTTCGGGCCCTTGCGGAAGATGTCGACGGCTTCGAAGAACTCCTTCTGCCCGGCGACGCCGTTGCGCACCGCCGTCCGGTTCTCCATGCGGGACAGCACCATCGACACCGTGAACGTCTTGTCGATGCTGGTGTAGCTGCGCATGACCATGCCCTGGATGCGCTGCTTGTCGATCAGCCGCTCCATCGCCTGGCGCTGGCTGCGCGGCAGGCCCTGAACCGACTCCTTGCGCATCTCGGTCGCCCGGCGGCCGTTCAGTTCCTCGTCGGAGCCGAAGGCACCGAGGTCCGGACCACGGCTGGAGCCCTGTGTTCCGTACGGCAGGAGCATGCCCTTGAGACCCGTGGCCCGCGTGCTCCGGGTGTCATCGGCCTTGTCCTCGGGGAAACGCCAGGTCGGCTTGCCCGGGTCGCGGTCGGCGTTCTTGACGGTGACGGCGGTGAAGCCGACGCCTCCGGCGATCAGCGCGAAGGCCGCGACGGACGCGGCGAGGGTGATCAGGGTGCGGCGGGTGAAGCGCGGGGGCTTCGGCGGCTCGGCACTCGCTTCCTCGCTCATCAGCGGCTCAGTCGGCTCCTCGGTGATCGGCTCCTCGGTGATCGGCTGTTCGCTGACCGGCTGCTCGGCACTCGGCTGCCCGCTCATCGGTTGCTCGCTCACAGCCGCTCCATCTGCCGCTTGGCCAGGTCCATGATCTTCGCCTTGGAGATGGGTTTGGTGTCGTGGATCCAGATCTCCATGGCGACGTCCCCGCGCCAGGCGTGCGCCTGGGCTGTGTAGAACGGGACGTAGCCGGGCTCGGCGGTCGGCCTGGTGTGCACATAGACCATTCCGGCGCCCGTCCCCGGAATGGTCTCGCTGCTGGTTCCGTCCTTCTCCTCGGCCCAGTACTGGTCGCTTTCGGCGGCGACCGCTGCCTGGAGATCCTCCAACTGGTGGTACTGGACCAGGCGGATGTCCACGTACTGGTCAGCGCCCTGCTTCCACGACTTGACCGCCGCGCGCCGGAACTCCGACTCCAGCAGTTCCTCGAACGCCTTGCCGGGCCGCTCGTGCAGGTTTGCGTAGCCGGGCAGCGACATCCAGTCCTTGTCAGCCCCCTCCAGGTCCGGCGCGTACCGCGCCCCCTTCGGCTTCGACAGCAGCAGTTTCCGCAGGTCGCCGTCCGTCTTCACGCGGCGGTCCTGGGCGGCGGAGAGGGGTTCAGGGGCCGGGCCCCTGGCCTGCTCGACCTTCGGCTGCGAGAGCGAGGCAAGCGGGGTCGGGTCGCGGTCGGCCTGGATCAGATAACCGGTGCAGGTGCCCGCGACGGTGCCGAGAACGGCGGCGCAGGCGATGAGCAGCGCCGTACGTCCACGGCGCCGGGGTCTCTTGCCGGGGCTGGACTCCTCGGCGGACTCCGGCTGCCCGGAGCCGGTCTCCGAGGATTCCGGCGACTCCGACGACTCCGGTGGTTCCGGCGGTTCCGATGGTTCCGGCGATTGCCGTGAATCGGATGGTTCCGGCGGTTTGAACGATTCCAAAATGGTCCCCCCACGGGACTAGAAGCGCAGCTTCCGCAGCCGCGCGCACAGAAGACCCACAGCCACCGGCCCTGGTTGTACGGGCGTTGATTACGATTCGGCCATGGCGAAGAAGCTCGTGATCAAGGTGACGGCAGGGGCGGACGCGCCCGAACGGTGCTCACAGGCGTTCACGGTGGCGGCCGTCGCGGTGGCGAGCGGGGTCGAGGTGTCGCTCTGGCTGACCGGCGAGTCGTCGTGGTTCGCGCTGCCGGGGCGGGCGGCGGAGTTCGAGCTGCCGCACGCGGCGCCGCTGCCGGACCTCATCGAAGGCATCATGGCGGGCGGCCGGCTCACCCTGTGCACCCAGTGCGCGGCCCGTCGCGACATCACGGAACAGGACGTGATCGAGGGCGTACGGATCGCCGGGGCGCAGGTGTTCGTACAGGAGGCGATGGCCGACGGGACCCAGGCGCTCGTCTACTGACGGACGTACCCTGAAACCATGTACAGGCGCAGGCGCCGTGTGTACTTCGTGATGATGGGCATATGCGTCACGCTCTTCGTGCTCGCGTGGGGCGTGGTCCGCATCTGGTCGGTTCCGGCCGCCGTGGGCATGTGTCTCGTCGCGATGGTGATCCCGCCCGTCGCCGCCATGATGGCGAACCGCCGAGGCCCCGACGACCGCTGGTGGGACGACCCCTCCGGCGACCCGAAGTCGGACGAGTGGTGGGACGAGTTGGACGGCAAGAACAAGCGCCATTGAGGCGCCGTTGAGCAGTCCGGAGTCGCCCCCAGGGGCGCGGGGAACTGCGCGCCCAGCCGCCCACGGCGGAAAGCCGAAGCACCCACCCCGGCCGCCCCACCCCGAAAAGCCCGCAAGCCGAAAACCAAAAAAGACCGAAAGGCCGCATCCCGGTGCATGGGCGTCCAACCCCCAGGGATGCGGCCTCCGGCCGTCAAGAAGCCGTCACACGGCGATGGCGACCTCGGCGAGACCGCCGGTCTGCGCGACCACGGTCCGGTCCGCCGTACCGCCGGGCACCAGCGCCCGCAGGGTCCACGTGCCCTCGGCCGCGTAGAAGCGGAACTGCCCGGTCGCCGAGGTCGGAACCTCGGCCGTGAACTCGCCGGTCGAGTCCAGCAGGCGCACATAGCCGGTGACGGGCTCGCCGTCGCGGGTCACCTGGCCCTGAATCGTGGTCTCACCGGGCTTGATCGTCGAGGCGTCGGGGCCGCCGGCCTTCGCTCCACACATATGTCTTGTCCTCCAGGACGAATTGCTTGGCTTGGCCGAAAGGCCGGGGGCTACTTCGCCGCGCCGAGTTCGATCGGCACGCCGACGAGGGACCCGTACTCGGTCCACGAACCGTCGTAGTTCTTGACGTTGGTCACGCCGAGCAGCTCGTGCAGCACGAACCAGGTCAGGGCGGAGCGCTCACCGATGCGGCAGTACGCGATGGTGTCCTTGGCGAGGTCGACCTGCTCGTCGGCGTAGAGCGCCTTGAGGTCGTCGTCCGACTTGAAGGTGCCGTCGTCGTTGGCGTTCTTCGACCACGGGATGTTGCGGGCCGACGGGACGTGGCCCGGACGCTGCGACTGCTCCTGCGGCAGGTGGGCCGGGGCGAGCAGCTTGCCGGAGAACTCGTCGGGCGAGCGGACGTCGACCAGGTTCTGCGTACCGATCGAGGCGATGACGTCGTCGCGGAAGGCGCGGATCGAGGTGTCCTGCTCCTTCGCCTTGTACGTGGTGGCCGCGCGGGACGGCACCTCGTCGACCAGGTCGCGGGAGTCCAGCTCCCACTTCTTGCGACCGCCGTCGAGCAGCTTCACGGACTCGTGGCCGTAGAGCTTGAAGTACCAATAGGCGTAGGACGCGAACCAGTTGTTGTTGCCGCCGTAGAGGATGACGGTGTCGTCGTTGGCGATACCGCGCTCGGAGAGCAGTTTCTCGAAGCCGGCCTGGTCGATGAAGTCCCGGCGGACCGGGTCCTGGAGGTCCTGCTTCCAGTCGATCTTGACGGCGTTCTTGATGTGGTTCTTGTCGTACGCGGACGTGTCCTCGTCGACCTCGACGACGACGACCTTCGGGTTGTCGAGGTTGGCCTCGACCCAGTCGGCGTCTACCAGGACGTCGCTGCGGCTCATGCTCTTTCTCCTCCGGGGCAGGTGCGGCGGGCGGTGCTTCGTAGGGGGCGGTGCGCGGCGCGCCGTGCGCGCCCGGGAGGGGCGGCGCTGGTCGGCGCGGGTTTCGGGGCATCGCGGACGGCCGGTGAAGGCCGGCGGAATACGGGAGTCGGAGGTCCCGCTCAGAAGGTGCGACAGAGCATGGCGGCGACGCGGCACAGGTCGACTGCCCGCCGCTTCGTGAGATCCGCCTGTCGCCTCATGCCGTCGATCGTAGGTACGCGCAGGGGGCCATGTCACCGGGGTGTCATATCTTGAGACACGATCGTCCGGAATGCGGGATGGCGGTGGGGTCGGGGCCGCCCCCGCACGGCGGACGGGGCTCCGCCGGTGTTCACCCATCTGCTGAGCGGACTGGTCCGTCTCGCCCCTCGGACACGCAGATCGGCGGACGGGGTGGTCGGCGCGACCAGCTACCCGACCAGCTACCCGACCAGCCTGACGGCCGAACCCTTCACGGAGACGTTCACGCCGTCCGGCGCCGCCTCGACCTTGTCCAGCTCGATCCCGGCGGGCAGCCGGCTGATCATCTGCTGGAAGTCCGTGATCGTCCGGATGCGGTCCTCGGCGACCGGCACATCGCCGAACTTGGGCAGCGCGTCGGCGCGCACCTTCACGACATCGCCCTCGACCGTGGCCGTGCTGAGCACCGACACCGGCTCGGGGATCTTCTTGCCGAGGACGGTCGCCTCGACCTCGACCTTGATCTTGCCGTCACCGCCGTCGGAGAGCCCGACGACATTGGCGGTCACGCCGGGGGCCACCTGCACGGTCTCGACCTGGGCGGCCTTGAGGAGTTCCGCGTACGAGATCCGCGCGGTGCCGGACGCCTTGTCGGCGGTCGCGGAGCTGTAGTCGCCGGAGAACGCCACGCCCCGCATCTCGGCGGTCAGCTCGTCGATACGGATCTTGTCCGGACCCTTGGCGCCACCGATGCCGCCCGACGCCGACGCCTCGTAGTCCTTGATCCCGACCTGAACGTCGTCCAGCGACCCGCTCACGACCTGCGTGAGGAAGGGGAACCCCTTGATCGACACGTCCGGCGTGCTCGACAGGCCCTCGCTGGTCCGCAGCTTGTCCGCCGCCTTGTCCTCGGCGAAGCCGACGGCGATACGGTCCACCGCGACGAACAGGCCGCCCAGGACGACCACGACGATCAGAAGTATTCGCAGTGCGCGCATGCTCGGTCTTTCCCCCCGCGGATCTCGGACAGTGCGGCGAGCCTAACGCGGGCGGGCCCCCGCGCAGGGGGCCCGCCGGACCTTGTCGAACAGCTGTGACGAGCGCTGTGAACGACCGGCCACCAGCAGTGACGACCGGTCAGCCGAGTGCGCGGCCGAGCAGATAGACGGCCGGGGCGGCGGCGGCCAGCGGCAGGGCGACCCCGGCGGTCATGTGCACGAAACGGGACGGCAGGTCGTAGCTGGCGGCGCGGTGGCCGATCAGCGCGCAGACCCCGGCGCCGAGGCCGAGCAGGGCGCCGTCGGTGCCCAGGTCGGTGAGCTGCCCGGCGGCGTAACCGGCACCGGTCGCGGCGAGCAGCCCCACGAGCACCGAGACGATCAGCGGCAGGGGCAGCGCCCGCGCGAGCACGGCGGCGGCGACCGCGAGGCCCCCGACGGTGACGGCGTCCGGTACGGCGGCCAGATGACCGGCGGCCAGGATCGCGAGGGCGGACGCCGCGACGGTGGCCATCAGGCCCTGCATCCGCTCGTCGGGGCCCGCGTGGCTGCGGAGCTGGAGCACCAGGACGAGGAGCACCCAGACGCCGAGGGTGCCGAGGATCGCGGCGGGCGCGTTCTCCCGGCCCACGCCGATCAGGACGGCGTCGGCGGTGAGACCGCCCGCGAAGGCCAGCGCGATGCCCTGCCGGGCGGGCCACATGCCGTTCAGCCGGAACCAGCCGGCCGCGGTCACGGCCTGGAGCAGGACGAGCGGTACGAGGAGGGCGTACTGGCCGAGCGCGGCGCCCCCGGCGAGCAGGGCGCCGAGTACGGCGGTGAGGGCGGCGGGCTGGAGCCCCGGTTCGATGACCGTGGGCAGGCCGGCGGCGCGGGCGCGCTCGGCGGGGGTGAGCTGACGCTCCGGGGCCGGGTCGGCGGGCGGTTCCGGGGTCGGGTGCTGGGGTGGAAGGTAGGCCGGGTCCGCCGTGGTGACGGGTTGTTGCTGCCACTGCTGGGCGTACTGGTGCTGGGGCTGGGCGTACTGCTGCTGCCCGTAATCCTGCTGCGGGTGCTGCTGCTGTTGGTACGGGTCGTATCCGTCGTATCCGTACGGCTGGTTGCTCATGGTGTTGGGGGTCACCCTCCTGCGAACGGCGGGAGCACCTCGACCGTGCCGCCCTCGGCCAGGCGTACCGTCTCATGTCCTCGGGTGCCGACGGGGGCTCCGTCCACCAGGAATGAGCATCTGCGCAGGACGGTGGTCAGTTCGCCGGGGTGGTGTGTGCGGGCGGTGTCCAGGGCCTCTGCCAGGGTTTCGGCCTCGTAGGGCTCTTCTGCGGTGCCCGCGGCGGCTTTGGCTGCCGCCCAGTAGCGGATCGTGCCCCTTGCCATGCCGGCGCCCTCCCTTCCCTGTGACGGGGCCCATCATGCCGCCTGCACACATCGATCTGAGCACCAGGCCGAGATCCGGTCCAACAACTCATCGCTCGCCGCGTGTTCCGCGTGGCCCATTCCCTGTTCCAGCCAGAGGGCTGCCTCGCCCCTGCCCGCTGCTGCCAGGGTGCGGGGGTGGTCCAGGGGGAAGTACGGGTCCTGGTCGCCGTGGACGATCAGGAGGGGGGTCGGGGCGATCAGGGGGACCGATTCGACCGGTGAGAGCGGGACCGGGTCCCAGTCCTCGTGGTGGATACGGGTGCGGAAGCCGTAGCGGCCCACCAGGCGTCCCGCCGGCCGCGTGACCATCCAGTGCAGCCGCCGCATCGGCGCGGTTCCCCGGTAGTACCAGCGGGCCGGGGCGCTCACCGCGACCACCGCGTCCAGCCGCGCTCCCGTGCGCCCCTCGTGCCCCGGGTCGCGCCCCGTGCCGCCCGAAGCCGCGTGCCGCAGGACCACCGAGCCGCCCATCGAGAAGCCGACGGTCACCACCCGTTCGTACCCGAGGCGGCGGGCCCAGTCGACGGCCGCCGCCAGGTCGAGGACCTCACGATCGCCGACCGTGGACCGCCCGCCGGAGGCGCCGTGCCCCCGGAACGAGAAGGTGATCACGCCCGCACGCTGCGCGAAGACGCGCACGGCCCGCCGTACGTGCGGACGCTCCAGATCACCGGTGAAACCGTGCGCCACTACGATCGCGAGGGGTCCGCCGGCACCCGTTCGGGTGTCCGGGCCCGGGTCGTGGTGGGCGTCGACGAGGACCCCGTCACCCGTACGCAGAAGGGTGCGCCGACCGCGCTCCGTGAGTGGTCGGCCGGAAGAGCGTGACGTTTGACCTGCCGGACCTGGACGCATGTGAGCTATTCTGCTGCGAAGAGGACTCGGGCAACGTAGCCCCCGGGTCCTTTTGTGCTTTCCGGCGCGTTGTATACGACAGCGGGCCGGCGGCTCGTACGAAGAGTGCCGCAACGTCCTCGCAGGGACCGAGGAGGAACCGACGTTATGGGCGAGCGATCCGTGTACGCAGGCAAAACGACCCGGGCAGGTGGGGCGCGATGAGTTCTCTGCTGCTCCTGACCAATGCCCTCCAGCCGTCGACGGAGGTGCTTCCCGCGCTCGGCCTGCTGCTGCACAACGTACGAGTGGCCCCGGCGGAAGGCCCCGCCCTCGTCGACACCCCCGGCGCCGATGTGATCCTGGTCGACGGACGGCGTGATCTGCCGCAGGTGCGCAGCCTGTGTCAGCTGCTCCGGTCCACCGGGCCCGGCTGCCCCCTGATCCTGGTCGTCACCGAGGGCGGTCTCGCGGCCGTCACCGCCGACTGGGGCATCGACGACGTGCTGCTCGACACGGCGGGGCCCGCCGAGGTCGAGGCGCGGCTGCGGCTGGCGATGGGCCGGCAGCAGATCGTCAACGACGACTCCCCGATGGAGATCCGCAACGGGGATCTGTCGGTGGACGAGGCGACGTACAGCGCGAAGCTGAAGGGGCGGGTCCTGGACCTGACCTTCAAGGAGTTCGAGCTGATCAAGTACCTGGCGCAGCACCCCGGCCGCGTCTTCACGCGCGCCCAGCTCCTCCAGGAGGTCTGGGGCTACGACTACTTCGGCGGTACGCGGACGGTCGACGTCCATGTACGGCGGCTGCGGGCCAAGCTGGGCCCGGAGCACGAGTCCCTGATCGGCACCGTACGGAATGTGGGCTACCGCTTCGTGACGCCCGAGAAGCCGGGGCGCGAGAACCGTGACGGTCGCGAAGGTCGTGACGGTCGCGAAGGTCGTGGGGGTTCGGTGGCGGCGGCCGAGGAGTCCGCACCCGCACCGGCCGCGAAGGCGGAGGCGCCCGTTTCCACGGTTGCGGCGGAGGAACCCGTTCAGGGGTAGGGCCCCCGTGCAAATGAATGCCCGTACGGCCTGCAAACTGGCGGGTTGATCCGCGTAGACTTCGCGCGTGGCCAAGGTGACGCGGGACGATGTGGCGCGACTGGCGGGGACTTCGACCGCGGTCGTGAGCTACGTGATCAACAACGGACCCCGGCCGGTCGCCCCGGCCACGCGCGAGCGGGTGCTCGCCGCGATCAAGGAGCTGGGGTACCGGCCGGACCGGGTGGCGCAGGCGATGGCTTCGCGGCGCACGGATCTCATAGGCATGATCGTGCCGGACGCCCGGCAGCCGTTCTTCGCCGAGATGACCCACGCCGTCGAACAGGCCGCCGCCGAGCGCGGGAAAATGGTCCTCGTCGGCAACTCCGACTACCTCGACGAGCGCGAGGTGCACTATCTGCGGGCGTTCCTCGGGATGCGGGTCTCCGGGCTGATCCTGGTCAGCCAGGGCCCCAGTGAGACGGCCGCCGCCGAGATCGACGCGTGGGACGCGCGCGTGGTGCTGCTGCACCGGCGGCCCGAGGCCATCGAGGACGTCGCCGTCGTCATCGACGACGTGGGCGGCGCCGAGCGCGTCACCCGCCACCTCCTGGACCACGGGCATCCGTACGTCGCCTGTCTCGGCGGTACGGAGAAGACGCCCGCCGTCGGCGACCCCGTCACCGACCACGTCGACGGATGGCGGCAGGCCATGCGGGACGCCGGGCGGTCGACCGAGGGGCGGCTCTTCCAGGCGCCCTACAACCGGTACGACGCCTATCAGGTCGCCCTCGGGCTGCTGTCCGGGCCCGACCGGCCGCCGGCGATCGTGTGCGCCACGGACGACCAGGCGATCGGGGTGCTGCGCGCGGCGCGGGAGCTGCGGATCGATGTGCCGGGGGGCCTGGCCGTCGCCGGGTTCGACGACGTCAAGGAGGCCGGGCTGACCGATCCGCCGCTGACGACGGTGACGTCGGACCGGCCCGCGATGGCGCGGGCCGCGGTGGATCTCGTCCTGGACGACGGGCTGCGGGTCGCCGGGTCGCGGCGGGAGCGGTTGAAGCTGTTCCCTTCGGAGCTGGTCATCCGGCAGTCCTGCGGATGCCCCTGAACTTCTGAGTTCCCGGGGCTCTTTATATGGGGCATACAGGGTTCTGTCGGGCTTCTTATTCGGGTCTCAGACGGCTCTCATGTGAGCGGGACACGCTCTGAGACATGACCGAGAGCTTCCGCCGTAGCGGCGAGTACCCCGAGGGTGACCACCAGCAGCCCGCGTACCCCGAGAACGCCGGGTTCCAGCACTCACAGCAGTCGCAGCACTCCTACCCGCCTCCGCCGCCCCCGCCTGCGTACGCCCCGCCCGCCCCCGTCGGCGCCCCCGCCGTCGCGTCGCGGCGCCGGGCCAAGGGGCCTCTCGCGCTGCTCGCCGCTGTCGCCATCGCCGCCGCCGCGGTCGGTGGCGGTACGGCCTACGCGTTCCAGCAGCTCACCGGCGAGCAGAACACGAGCGGCGCCACGGTCAACGGGACGCAGGTCGCCGCGAGCAGCAAGGGCACGGTCGCCGGGGTCGCCGCCGCCGTGAGCCCCAGCATCGTCGAGATCAACGCCACCTCGAACGCCGGGCAGTCCACCGGGTCCGGAGTGGTCATCACCTCCGGCGGCGAGATCATCACGAACAACCATGTGATCTCCGGCGCCTCCTCGGTCACCGTGGTCATGAGCGACGGCAAGAAGTACAGCGCGAAGGTCGTCGGCACCGACAGCAAGAAGGACCTCGCGCTGATCAAGGTCAGCGGTGCCTCGGGGCTCAAGCCCGCGTCGCTCGGCAACTCGGACAACATCGCGGTCGGCCAGGAAGTCGTCGCGATCGGCTCCCCCGAGGGGCTGACCGGCACCGTGACCAGCGGCATCGTGTCGGCGCTCGACCGCGATGTCACGGTCGCCACGGGTGAGGGGCAGCAGCAACAGCAGCCGGGCGGCGGCTGGCCGTTCGAGTACGGCGGGCGGCAGTTCAACGGCGACACCGGGTCGGACACGACGACGTACAAGGCGATCCAGACCGACGCGTCCCTGAACCCGGGCAACTCCGGCGGTGCCCTCATCGACATGAACGGCAACATCATCGGCATCAACTCGGCGATGTACTCGGCGAGTTCGGGCTCCGGCGGCGGCTCGTCCGACGCGGGCAGCGTGGGCCTCGGCTTCGCCATCCCGATCAACACGGTCAAGAGTGACCTGGCCACGCTGCGGGCCGGCGCCACGAACTAGCAGGCGATACGAACCAGCCGCCGATACGAACCAGCCTGCGACACGAACTGGGAGAAGCGCATGATCAAGGTCATCACGGTGCGGCACGGCGGGGGCGACACGTCCCCCGCCGACCCGGCGGGGACCGCCCTCGCGCTCGGCATCGCCCGCACGCTGCACGGCCCCGCCGCCCGCGCCGCCGAGGTCAGCGCGCCCACGGCACGCAAGCAGGCCGCACGTAACCAAACCGCTCGTAACCAAGCCACCCGCGACCAAACCGCCCGTAAGAAGGCCCGTCGCGACGCGGCCCGCGACCGCCGCCGGACCGTGCGAGGCTGATACCGACGACCCCTGCCGGACCGGACCTTGTGGAAAGAGCGCCGATGAGCCCCGCCGATGGCGACCGCGAACCCCTGCGCATCCTGATCGTCGACGACGAGCCCGCCGTCCGCGATGCGCTGCACCGCAGCCTCGCCTTCGAGGGCTACGGCACCCAGGTCGCCGTGGACGGCGCGGACGCGCTGGAGAAGGCCGCCGCGTACCGGCCCGACCTGGTCGTCCTCGACATCCAGATGCCCCGGATGGACGGCCTGACCGCCGCCCGCCGGATCCGGTCGTCCGGCAGTACCGTGCCGATCCTCATGCTCACCGCGCGCGACACGGTCGGCGACCGGGTCACCGGGCTCGACGCGGGGGCCGACGACTACCTGGTCAAGCCGTTCGAGCTGGACGAGTTGTTCGCCCGGATCAGGGCGCTGCTGCGGCGCAGTTCGTACGCGACGTCGACCGGGCAGGCCGAGGAGGGCGATGTCCTGTCCTTCGCCGATCTGCGGATGGACCTCGCGACGCGGGAGGTCACGCGGGGCGGCCGTACCGTCGAGCTGACCCGTACCGAGTTCACGCTCCTGGAGATGTTCCTCGCGCATCCGCGCCAGGTCCTCACCCGGGAGCAGATCCTGAAAGCCGTCTGGGGATTCGACTTCGAACCCAGCTCCAACTCCCTGGACGTGTACGTGATGTATCTGCGCCGTAAGACCGAGGCGGGCGGCGAGCCGCGCCTCGTACACACCGTGCGAGGTGTGGGCTACGTGCTGCGGGCGGGCGGCGCCGAATGAACCGTGCGCTGCGGTGGGCCCGTGCGCTGCCGCTGCGGTCGCGGCTCGCGATCCTGGTGGCGGCGGCGGTCGCGGTGGCGGTCGCCGCGGTGGCCGTGGTGTCGTGGTTCGTGGTGCGCACCGCCCTCGTGAACTCCCTGGACACCGCGCTCAGCAACAACCGACTCAACAGCGAGTCGGTCGCGACCTTCGTCGGTGGCGGCACCTGCAACCGGGCGCTGCCCGCCGAGAACACGACCCTGTATGGGGCGACCGTCCAGCTCATCGCTCCGAACGGGGCCAGTTGCGTCATCATCGGCGCGCACTCGGTCGCGGTCACCTCCGCCGACAAGGAGGTCCTGGACGGCGAGGTGTCGCAGTCCTTCCACAACGCCCGGGGCTCGGACGGCAAGGAGTACCGGGTCCTCACCTACACCGTCCCGCGCTGGCCCGGCGCGGTCTCCACCGCGCGGCCCCTGACCGAGGTCACGGCCACCCTCAGCGATCTCTCCCTGGTGCTCTTCCTGGTCGCCGGGATCGGGGTGCTCGGGGCCGGGGCGGCCGGGGCGTGGGTGGCCAGGACCGGGCTGCGGCCGGTGGACCAGCTCACCGGTGCCGTCGAGCATGTGGCGCGCACGGAGGATCTGACCGTACGGATTCCGGTCGAGGGCGACGACGAGATCGCGCGGCTGTCGCGGTCGTTCAACGCGATGACCGCGGCGCTCGCCTCGTCGCGGGACCTTCAGCAGCAGCTCATCGCGGATGCCGGGCACGAGTTGCGTACGCCGCTGACCTCGCTCCGTACCAACATCGAACTGCTGGCGCGCAGTGAGGAGACCGGGCGGGCGCTGCCGCCGGACGACCGGCGGGATCTGCTCGCCTCCGTGACGGCGCAGATGACGGAGCTGGCCGCACTGATCGGTGACCTCCAGGAGCTGTCGCGCCCCGACGACGACGGGCAGCACCTGGGGCGGGTGCAGGTGATCGCGCTGCACGACATCGCCGAGGTGGCGCTGCGGCGGGCGCGGCTGCGGGGGCCCGAGGTGACGATCACCGCGGATCTTCAGCCGTGGTACGTGCGCGGGGAGCCCGCGGCGCTTGAGCGGGCGATCGTCAACATCCTGGACAACGCGGTGAAGTTCAGTCCGCCCGGGGGCACGGTCGAGGTGGCCTTGAAGGAGGGCGCGCTGACGGTACGGGACCACGGCCCCGGCATCCCGGACGAGGAGCTGCCGCACGTCTTCGACCGCTTCTGGCGCTCACCGTCCGCGCGCGGGATGCCGGGGTCGGGCCTGGGCCTTTCGATCGTGGCCCGGACGGTTCAGGGGGCGGGGGGCCGCGTGGCACTTCACCGGGCCAAGGGCGGCGGCACGGTGGCCGCCATCCACTTGCCGGGAGCCCCGACGCCGCCTCCGGCGGGACCCGGAACCCCCTGATCCCCGTCACAGATTCCGCCGAACCCTCACCGCCGTGGCAAACCGCCGTGGCGGCGGGAAGAAATACCCACCTTCCAGGCGGAGCGAACACGGCTCCCGGCCGGAGGCCGGATTTCTTCCCGCCGCAGCGGTCATGCGCCACGACGGCGTGCGTCCGGCGGAATCCTCGACGGGCGATCAGCGCTACGGATTATGCGCCAATACCGCCTCAATCAATCCCCCGGTAGCCTCCGGGAAATCCATCGGGACAATGCCCAGACCGGTCCAACCCGCGCTTCCCGACCCCGTGAGGAACGTCTTCACCCTTGGGTTGAGTTGGCCCGCGTTGTAGGACGGGGGAAGCAGTGCCGCTGTGCTCACGAAATTGATGAACTGCTTTCCTGGCTGCTGGGCCGCCTTGCGGAAATGGGCCTCGATCAGCGGGTACTTGCTGCCGGGCGCCGCGTTCCAGTCGTCCTGGATGTCGTAGATCCCGGTATTGCCCCACTGGGGACCGGGCAGCCCGCCGTTGTTGGCGATGAGGACGACCTTGCCCCGCGCCTGCCCGAGCGAGGGCAATGCGTCGGCGATGTGGAAAAGGGAACGCCACCCCCTGTTCAGGTAACTGTCGAACACGCGCCGGAACTCCGCGTCGCTCTCCGTCGAGTACTCCTGCTTCACCCGCATCAGCACGGTCTCGGACGGCCGCGAGGAGAGGAAATCACGGCAGGCGACGAGGACGTCGTCGAAATTGAGGTTCTGGTAGAACGCCTCGTGGTGGATCGTGAAGGCGTTCTCGAAGAGCCGGCACCGGATGTCCAGGAATCGGATTCCGGCGTTCAACTGCTCGGGAATGGTGATGTTCTGGCACTTCACCCAGGCGTTGCCGAAGCGCGCGCCGGAGTCGTGCGTACCGGGTATGGACAGCCGCTGGAGCGCGGTGGCGTCGCCGAACCCGCCCATCCAGTCCTGGACGCCCAGGGTGCGGGCCGATGCGGGCGCCGCACTTCCCGCGTACGCGAGCAGCCCGGCGGCCGAGACCGCGCCCGCCCGCCTCAGAAAGCCTCGTCGATCGAGTGTGGGGGTCATGGCAGCAGAGAACCACAGGACTGGACCAAGTGACAGATGAGGTAAGGGAGTTGGCCGAGTCGTCCCCTTCCCGTCACACCAGGACCGGCGAACGCGAAAACCGGGGTGCACACGAAAACCGGGGCGTGCGCGACACAAGTCGGCACGCCCCGGCTTCCAGGGGGGTTACGCGGTACGGGTCACTTCACCACGGTGATCCGGTCGGCCTTCGGGGGCGCGATCGGGGCCGCCGCCGAGGAGTTGGCCGTCAGGTAGTCGGTGAACGCCTTCAGGTCGTCGCCGCCGACCAGCGTGTTCTTGCCCTTGCCCAGCTCGGCGAAGCCGTCGCCGCCGCCCGCGAGGAAGTTGTTCGTCGCGACACGGTAGGTGGCCGCCGGGTCGAGCGCGGCACCGTTCAGCTTGATGGAGTCCACGACGACGCGGTCCGCGCCGGCCTTCGTCAGGTCGAGCGTGTACGTCAGACCGCCGGAGATCTGGAGGATCTTGATCGAGGCCGCGTTGGCGCCGCTGACCTGCTGCTGGAGCGCCGTCACGAGCTGCGCGCCGGTCAGGTCGATGAGGTTGACCGTGTTGCTGAAGGGCTGCACGGTGAAGCCCTCGCCGTAGGTCACGACCCCGTTGCCCTCGGCCCCGCTCGCCGCGTACACGAGGTCGGCCCGGATACCGCCCGGGTTCATCAGCGCGACGACGGCCTTCGGGTCCAGCGCCTTGGCGTGCGCGAGCTGCGCGTCGGCGATCAGGTCACCGAGCGGCGACTCGGGCGTGGTGCCCGTCCGGTTGATGTCGGCGGAGATGTAGCCCACGGGCCAGTTCGCGATCGGCGCGGCGAGCTTGTTCCACTGCGTGATCAGGTCCGTCATGTCCTTCGCAGGGGTCTGCGTACGGTTCACGACGTGGTTCGCGGACTTCACGCTGGTGCGCACGATGTCGTTGGTGCGACGGTCGTACGTGAGCGTGGTGTCCGTGTAGAGCCGGCCGAAGGAGGAGGCCGAGGTGACCATGCGCGGGTTGCCCGCCGGGTCCGGGATGGTGCACGCGTACGCGTTGTGCGTGTGACCGGTGACCAGCGCGTCGACCTTGGGCGATATGCCCTTGGCGATGTCCACGATCGGGCCGGAGATACCGGAGCCGCCGGACGGCGAGTCGCAGTCGTAGTTGTACGAGGCGGAGGCCGGGACGCCGCCCTCGTGGATGAGCGCGACGATCGACTTCACGCCCTGCTTCTGCAGGATGTCCGCGTACTTGTTGACGGTCTCGATCTCGTCGTGGAACTTCAGGCCCTTGACGCCCTCGGCCGAGACGATGTTCGGGGTGCCCTCCAGGGTCACACCGATGAAGCCGATCTTGACGCCCTTCTCCTTCCACACCCAGTAGGGCGCGAGGACGGGCTTGCCGGTCTTCTCGTTGGTGACGTTCGCGGCCAGGTACGGGTAGTCGGCGCCCTTGAACTTGCGCCCCTTCTCGTAACAGCCGTCCTTCGGGTGGCAGCCACCGTTCTGGATACGGGCCAGCTCTACGGCGCCCTCGTCGAACTCGTGGTTGCCGACGCCGGTGACGTCGAGGTCGAGCTTGTTCATCGCCTCGACGGTCGGCTCGTCGTGGAACAGCCCGGACAGCAGCGGGCTCGCGCCGATGAGGTCACCGGCCGCGGCGGTCACGCTGTACGGGTGGCCCTTGCGGGCGGTGCGCAGCGAGCTGGCGAGGTACTCGACACCGCCGGCCTTGACCTTCTGCGTGGTGCCGTCGGGCAGGTTCTCGGTGACCTCGCCGGACGAACCGGTCGGGGCCTCCAGGTTGCCGTGGAAGTCGTTGAACGACAGCAGCTGCACGTCGACGGTCGAACCCTTGCCGTGCGACGAGTGGTTGCCGTGCGACGAGTGGTTGTCGTGCTTCTCGGGACCGGCGACGGCGGGCAGTGCCGCGACCAGAGCGCCGATGGTGGCGAGTCCGGCGCCGGCGACGAGAACGCGGTACGCGCGTCTGGACTTGCCGTGCTTACGTGATTGGGACGTGGCTGACACGTGCCCCCCTGTGTGGATCGGCGATGCTTTTCGGCATGGTGGATGTGACACAGGCTCCATGGGTCCTGCGCAGCGCAGCCTAGGGTCAACGCGCGTAGCGCAACAGGGGGAAATGGTTACGGACTGGTTGCGCGCTGATGGCGCGACGGTCGGCCGTACTCTCGTATCCATGACCAGCGACGCCGTGTCCCCCGCGCCTCTCCGCCGCATCGAGACCCGTACCGAACTGAGCCCGGACCGCGCCGACGAGGTGCTGGCACTGATCGCCGACGCCGCCCGTGAGGACGGTCAGCAGGCGGTGTCCGAGCAGGGCCGGCTGCAACTGCGCGGCGGCCCCCGCGCGGGCGTACGGCATCTGCTGCTGATGGTCGACGACGAACTCGTCGGGTACGCGCAGCTGGAGGACACCGACCCGGTCGAGGCACCGGCCGCCGAACTCGTCGTACGCCCGGCATCCCGGGGGCGCGGGCACGGCCGGGCGCTGGGCACCGCGCTGCTCGCGGAGTCCGGCAAGCGGGTGCGGGTGTGGGCGCACGGCGGGCACTCGGCGGCCCGGCACCTCGCCCAGGTCCTGGGCCTGACGCTGTTCCGTGAACTGCGCCAGATGCGGCGCTCGTTGTCGGACCTGGAGCTGCCGGACCCGGTACTGCCCGAGGGGGTCGCGGTGCGCACCTTCGTGCCGGGGCAGGACGACGCGGCCTGGCTGGAGGTGAACGCGCTGGCTTTCGCGCACCATCCGGAACAGGGCTCGCTGACGCAACGCGATCTGGACGACCGGATGGCCGAGCCGTGGTTCGACCCGGCGGGCTTCTTCCTCGCCGAGCGCGTCGGGGGCGGCGAGGGCGGCGAGGGGGGCCGTGAGCTTGTCGGCTTCCACTGGACGAAGACGCACGCGGAGGAACAGCTCGGCGAGGTGTACGTACTCGGGGTCCGGCCGGGCGCCCAGGGCGGCGGCCTCGGCAAGGCGCTCACCACGATCGGGCTGCGCCACCTCGCGGCGAACGGGCTGCCGACGGCGATGCTCTATGTCGACGCGGACAACACGGCGGCGGTGGCGGTGTACGAGCGGCTGGGGTTCGCGACATATGAGACGGATCTGATGTATCGCACCGAGTCGTAAGGGTCCAGGGAGCCCAGGGGGCGGCGTGATTTGACGCCGCCCCCTTCTTTGCACCACCCTTCCACTACTCAATTAGTGAAAGGGTGGTGCAAGGGAGTGGTCGAGTTCCGTATCGACCGGCGCAGTGGCGTCGCCACCTACCTCCAGATCGTCCAGCAGACCAAGCAGGCGCTCCGCCTCGGCCTGCTCGAACCGGGCGACCGGCTGCCCACGGCCCGCGAGGTCGTGGAGGCCACCGCCATCAACCCCAACACCGTGCTGAAGGCGTACCGCGAGCTGGAGAACGAAGGGCTCGTGGAGGCCCGGCGCGGCCTCGGCACCTTCGTCCGCCGCACGCTCGGCACCGGCGCCGCGGACTCACCGCTGCACGCCGAACTGTCCGGCTGGGCCGCGCGGGCCCACGCGGCCGGACTCGACAGGGACGACGTGTCCGCGCTGTTCGCGTCCGTACTGGACGAGCACTTCGCACGCGTCCCTGACGCACCCGTCCCCGACCGTCCACCGACCGTCCACCGCTCCAAGGGAGACCAGGTATGACCGATACCGCCATCGAGGCGGCCGGCCTCGGCAAGCGCTACGGCGGCCGACGGGCCCGTAACGCCCAGCGGGGCCGCGACACCGGATGGGCGCTGCGCGACTGCGGTTTCCGGCTCCCGGCCGGCCGGGTCTGCGCCGTCGTCGGACCCAACGGCGCCGGCAAGTCGACGCTCCTCACGCTCGCCGCCGGACTCGACCGCGCGACCGAGGGCACCCTGCGCGTCCTCGGCACGGACCCGGCATCGGCCCGCGAGCGGATCGGGTACGTCGCCCAGGAGAAGCCCCTCTATCCGCAGCTCACCGTCGCCGAGACCCTGCGCCTGGGCCGGGAGCTGAACCCGGGCCGCTGGGACGCGGCGCTCGCCGGGCGGATCGTCGCGGACGGCGACCTCGACCCGGGCGCCCGCGTCCGCGCGCTCTCCGGCGGCCAGCGCACCCGCGTCGCCCTGGCCCTCGCGCTCGGCAAGAGCCCCGAGGTGCTGCTCCTGGACGAGCCGATGGCCGACCTCGACCCGCTGGCCCGGCACCGGTTGATGGGCACCCTGCTCGCCGAGGCCACCGAGCGCGGCACCACCGTCGTGATGTCCTCGCACATCCTCGGCGAGCTGGCCGGCGCGTGTGACTATCTGCTGCTCGTCAGCGACGGCGGGATACGGCTCGGCGGCGGCATAGACGACATCGTCGCCGCGCACACCCAGGTCGTCGGGCGCGGCCCGGTCGAGGAGCTGGCCGCGCACACCGTGGTCGAAGCCCGCGCCACCGGCCGCGGCACCACCGCCCTGATCCGCCCCGACGGCCCGCTCGACGCCGCCTGGGAGACGGCCGAACCTCCCCTGGAGGACATCCTCCTCGCCCATCTCCGCGCCCCGGACACCCCACCGCTGCTCACCCCGAGCGCGACCCCGGCGTCCGCCGACCGCCAGGTGGTGACCGCGTGAGCGCTCCGACCCTGTCCGGCGTGGACCGGATGACGATCCTGCTGCACCGCAGGGTGCTGTGGCTCGGGCTCGGCCTGGCGGTACTGGCCGGTGTTCTCGCGGGCGCGGTCCGGCTGTGGACCCGGGCGGCCTCCGACCGGGCGGCCTGTCTGGCCGGCGCCGACCGGGCCGAGGAGTGCGGTTCGGGCATCTTCGGCTACCGGAGCGCCGAGGGCTGGGACCGGCTCTTCGCCGAGTCGGGCGCCACCCTCCTGCTCGTCCTGCCCGCGCTCCTGGCCGCACTGGTCGCGGGCCCGGTGATCGCCCGCGAGCTGGACGGCGGACTGCACCGCCTCGCCTGGACCCAGTCCGTCACCCCGGCCCGCTGGCTCACCTCCCGCCTCGCGGTCTTCGCGACGGCCGCCCTGGCCCTGTCGACCGTGCTCGTCCTGGTCTATCGGCTCATCTGGCAGCCGCCGGCCGCCGACCCCGACGGGTACTGGTCGTACGGCCTGTACTGGCACACCACCGGCTCCTACGAGGCGACCGGACCGGTCCTGGTCGCCCTCAGCCTGCTCGGCGTGTCCGTGGGCGCCCTGGCCGGGGTCGTGACACGGCGCACGATCGTCGCCCTGGCATCGGGCGCGCTGGCGATGGCGGTCGTCCAGTTCGCCCTGGTCCGCATCCGGTTCCGGCTCTGGCCCCACTCGACGGCATCGTGGCTGACCGGCCAGAACGGCTCGCCGCCCGCCGGCAAGCTGCCCTCCGGCCCGATCTGGTACGGCCCCGGCGGCTGGATCAACGGGTCCGGTGAGCGACTTCCCTTCAGCCTGTGCGACAACGCCGGCGGCACGGAGGCGTACGTCGCCTGCCGGGAGCGGAACAACGTCGTCGGCCAGTACGTCGACTTCCACCCCGCATCCCACCACTGGCCCCTCCAATTCGTGGAGACGGGCATCATCCTCGCGCTGACGGCCGTCGCCGTCCTGGTCACGTTCCGTGTCCTGCGCAGCCGTACACCCTGACGGACATCGCTCTGACGGCCTACCGGAAGGAAGCGGCCCTCGGCGGTGCGAACCCCGGGGGCCGCACGGCGATGTCCTGCACGTCATGTCTCCGTAACCAACGATTCAGACAGGCTTGCAACGCTCGGTGAATGCAGCCCGCTGTGCCCGACCGTCCCCTCAACGGGACATTCCGCCTCACTCCGGCGCGCTCCGACGCGCCGGTCGCGCCCCTCGCGCGGCACCATGGAGGCATGAGCCAGCCCGATGCCAAAGCGCAGGTCCAGCACGCCCAGCCGTCCGTGGGTTCCATCGCCGCCCACCGGCCGCACACCGTCGCGGCGGCGGTGTCCGACCTGGAGCCGGACCTGGACGCGGATCTTGACGCGTACGAGGATGACAGCGAGGGGGAGCAGTTGCCCCAGGGGCGTTTCCTCGACCGTGAGCGAAGCTGGCTCGCCTTCAACGAGCGCGTGCTCGAACTGGCCGAGGACCCGCAGACGCCCCTTCTGGAGCGCGCCAACTTCCTCGCGATCTTCGCCAGCAATCTGGACGAGTTCTTCATGGTCCGCGTCGCCGGTCTGAAGCGCCGCATCGCGACCGGTGTCGCCACCCGGTCCGCGTCCGGGCTCCAGCCCCGCGAGGTGCTGGAGATGATCTGGGCCCGCTCCCGGGAACTCATGGCCCGGCACGCCGCCTGCTACCAGGAGGACGTGGCGCCCGCGCTCGCCGACGAGGGCATCCACCTGGTCCGCTGGGGCGAACTCACGGACAAGGAGCAGGCGCGTCTCTTCACCCTGTTCCGGCACCAGATATTCCCCGTCCTGACCCCGCTGGCCGTCGACCCCGCGCACCCCTTCCCGTACATCTCGGGTCTGTCGCTGAATCTCGCGGTCGTCGTCCGCAACCCGGTCAGCGGCCACCGGCACTTCGCGCGCGTGAAGGTGCCGCCGCTGCTGTCGCGGTTCCTGGAGGCGTCGCCCTCGCGGTATGTGCCGATCGAGGACGTCATCGCCGCCCACCTCGAAGAGCTGTTCCCCGGGATGGAGGTCCTGGAGCACCACATGTTCCGGCTCACCCGGAACGAGGACCTGGAGGTCGAGGAGGACGACGCGGAGAACCTGCTCCAGGCCCTGGAGAAGGAACTCATGCGGCGCCGCTTCGGCCCGCCCGTGCGCCTTGAGGTCGAGGAGTCCATCGACCGCTACGTCCTGGACCTGCTGGTCCGCGAGCTGAAGATCGGCGAGGCCGAGGTCTATCCGCTGCCGGGACCGCTCGATCTGACCGGCCTGTTCGGCATCGCGTCCCTGGACCGGCCCGAGCTGAAGTACCCCAAGTTCATCGCGGGCACCCACCGCGACCTCGCCGAGGTCGAGTCCGCGTCGGCGCCCGACATCTTCGCGGCCCTGCGCGAACGGGACGTGCTGCTGCACCACCCGTACGACAGCTTCTCCACATCCGTACAGGCGTTCCTCGAACAGGCCGCGTTCGACCCGGACGTGCTCGCCATCAAGCAGACCCTGTACCGGACCTCGGGCGACTCGCCGATCGTGGACGCGTTGATAGAGGCCGCGGAGTCCGGCAAGCAGGTCCTCGTCCTGGTCGAGATCAAGGCGCGCTTCGACGAGCAGGCCAACATCAAGTGGGCCCGCAAGCTGGAGGAGGCCGGCTGCCATGTCGTCTACGGCCTGGTCGGTCTGAAGACGCACTGCAAGCTGTCCCTGGTGGTCCGCCAGGAAGGCGAAACGCTCCGCCGCTACTCGCACGTCGGCACCGGCAACTACCACCCCAAGACCGCCCGGCTCTACGAGGACCTGGGGCTGCTGACCGCGGACGCCCAGGTCGGGGCCGACCTCTCCGACCTCTTCAACCGGCTCTCCGGCTACTCGCGCCGCGAGACCTACCGCCGGCTCCTGGTCGCCCCCAAATCCCTGCGGGACGGCCTCATCTCCCGTATCAACAAGGAGATCCAGCACCACCGCGCCGGCCGCCCGGCCTATGTCCGCATCAAGGTCAACTCGATGGTGGACGAGGCCGTCATCGACGCGCTGTACCGCGCGTCGCAGGCGGGCGTCCCGGTCGACATCTGGGTACGCGGCATCTGCGCCGTGCGCCCCGGGGTCCCCGGCCTGTCGGAGAACATCCGCGTACGGTCCGTACTCGGCCGCTTCCTGGAGCACTCCCGGATCTTCGGCTTCGGCAACGGCGGCGAGCCCGAGGTGTGGATCGGCAGCGCGGACATGATGCACCGCAACCTGGACCGCCGTATCGAAGCGCTCGTCAGGGTCACCGACCCGGCCCACCGGGCGTCCCTGAACCGGCTCCTGGAGACCGGTATGTCCGACTCGACCAGCTCCTGGCACCTGGGCCCGGACGGCGAGTGGACCCGGCACGCCACCGACGCGGACGGCCAGCCCCTGCGGAACGTACAGGAGACGCTCATAGACGCCCGGAGGCGCCGGCGTGGCACAGCAACACCATGAACTCGCGGCACAGGCCGCGGCGGGAGACGTTCTGACGGCCTATCTGCAGGACAGGGCCACGGACTTCCTCCGCTCGCTGCGGCTGCACCGCGAGAGCGGGGGAGCCACCAACGGAAGTGAGGAGACGGTCGACGCGGCACGGCAACTGCGCCGCTCGGCGCGCCGCATCAGCGGCACGCTCCACACCTTCCGCCCGCTCCTCGACACCGAATGGTCCGACACCCTCCGCCCAGAACTGGCCTGGCTCTCGGGCACACTGGCCCGGGAACACGCGTACGCGGCCCGCTTGGAACGGCTGTTGGCGGCACTGCAACGATTGTCGGGCACCGTGCCTGTGTCCGTGCCCAACCCAGCTGTGGGCAGTCGTTCCGCTGGGGCGGAACGGGTGGGCACAGCGGGACCCGGAGGCGCCGGTCCAGCGATCCGACCCCCGAGCGGCCAGTCGCAGGGCACCCTCACCGTGGGGGCCGCCAAGGCGGGTGCCCTATTGGAACGCCAGCTCACCCTGGCCCGCACAAGAGCACACTCCGCGGCCCTCCAAGCCCTGGGCTCCTCCCGCTTCCACGCCGTCGCGGACAACGTCGCGGTCCTCGCCAGCGAGGTCCCCCTCTCCCCCACGGCGGCCACGGCCGACCTGAACCCCCTCGCCGCGGAGGCCGAGTCCCGCCTGCTCGACGCGGTGACCGCGCTCCCGCTGCTCCAGGCGGGCCACCCGTACAACGCGGAAGCCCTCGTCCACGGCCTCGCCGCCGACCCCGCACCGCAGTCCCAGGACTCCCCCTGGCACCAGGTCCGCCTCCTGCTGCGCCTGCACCGGTACGCGCACGAGGTGCTGGCGGGCACCGGCGCCGACGTCCTCGCCGACCCGCGTCTCGTGGGCGCGGGCGAGGCCCTGAACCGGCACCGGGACGCGGCGGAGGCGGCAGCGGCGGCGGCCTCGGCGGCCCGTACCCCCCGGATCGCCCCGACGACGGCGTACGCGCTCGGGGTCCTGCACGCCGATCAGCGGCACGAGGTCGAGGCCGCGCGCTACGCGTTCCAGCAGGTCTGGTTGAGGGAGGCGGTGAGCAGATGACGACGGACGGCACCGGCTCCGGCACCGTCCTGGCCGCGGGCTGTGTCCTGTGGCGGCGGTCCCGGACCGACGGTGGACTGGAGATCTGTCTGGTCCACCGGCCCAAGTACGACGACTGGTCGCACCCCAAGGGGAAGCTGAAGCGGGGCGAGGACACGCTCACAGGCGCGCTGCGCGAGGTCGAGGAGGAGACCGGCTACCACTGTGTGCCGGGCGCGGGCCTCCCGACGGTCCGCTACCTCGCGAACGGCCGGCCGAAGCGGGTGACGTACTGGGCGGCGGAGGCCACGGACGGCACTTTCACGCCAAACAACGAGGTCGACCGCATCGTCTGGCTCCCCCCGACACAGGCGCGCACGTACGTGACCCACCCCAGAGACAAGACCCTGGTAGACGACCTCCTGACGGCCCTGCACCTCATTTAGTGCCGTACGGACGGCCTCCCGCCCCGCTGTGGGCAGGCGTTCCGCACGGCGATGGGGGTACCTCCCGGTCGAGCGAAGCCGAGACTGGGGGAGGGTGGGCACAGCCCAAGACGCGGGGCACCCCAAGGTCAATGGCAACCGAGACCCCGGCGAGACAAACCCTCGCCCATTCCGTTACCTCACCGCACCGCCCTCAGGGGTTCACCCTCCGTTCACCAAGGGCCATAGGCCACTTCACCTGTTCTGCCTAATTTCGGCCTTACGCGCCGCGGGCCGTCCACATCCAGGCCCGCGCCGTACACGCACTCCGTCACGTACGACACCGCACGCCGCCAGGGTTACGGCGGCTCCTGGAAGGAACTCCAAGAAGTGAAGCTTCAGCGCAAGAACCGGCTTCGCGCCCTCTCCCTCGGTGCAATCGCCGTCTCCGGCGCCCTGGCCCTCACGGCGTGCGGCTCCGACGACACGGGCAGTGGCTCGACCGGTGGCAACGGCAACGCGACCGCCTCGTCCGGTTCGATCAAGTGCGACGACGCCAAGGGCAACCTGCTGGCCGCCGGCTCCTCCGCGCAGAAGAACGCGATCGACGCGTGGGTGACCAAGTTCCAGGCCGCCTGCAAGGACGTGAAGATCAACTACAACCCGAACGGCTCGGGCGCGGGTATCACCAACTTCGTGCAGGGCCAGACGGCCTTCGCGGGCTCCGACTCGGCGCTGAAGCCCGAGGAGATCACCGAGTCCGCCAAGGTCTGCAAGGACAGCCAGGCCATCGACCTCCCGATGGTCGGCGGCCCGATCGCCATCGGCTACAACGTCCCCGGCGTGGACAACCTCGTCCTGGACGCCTCCACCCTCGCCAAGATCTTCGACGACAAGATCAAGACGTGGGACGACAAGGCGATCAAGGCGCTGAACCCCGACGCCAAGCTGCCGAACACCAAGATCTCGGCGTTCCACCGCTCGGACGAGTCCGGCACCACGGACAACTTCACCAAGTACCTGATGGCCGCCTCCCCGGCGGACTGGAAGTACGAGGGCGGCAAGGCGTGGCAGGCCAAGGGCGGCCAGTCCGCCTCGGGCTCCTCCGGCCTGGCGCAGCAGGTGAAGCAGACCGCCGGTGCGATCTCGTACTTCGAGCTGTCCTACGCCTCCGAAGGCATCAGCACCGTCGACATCAAGACGGACGCCCCGGCCCCCGTCAAGGCCACCACGGAGAACGCCTCCAAGGCGATCGCCGCGGCCAAGGTCGTCGGCAAGGGCAAGGACCTCGCCCTTGAGCTGGACTACAAGCCCACCGCCGAGGGTGCGTACCCGATCACCCTCGTGACGTACGAGATCGTCTGCGAGAAGGGCAACAAGGCGGAGACGCTGCCCGCCACGAAGGCGTTCCTCACCTACATCGCGAGCGAGGAGGGCCAGGGCCTCCTGTCGGACGCCGGCTACGCCCCGATCCCGACCGAGATCGCGACCAAGGTCCGCGAGACCATCGCGTCCCTGAGCTGACCTGAGCGTGCGGGCGGACCCGATCCGGGTCCGCCCGCACCGTCCGGTGCACCGCCGCCTGGAGCCACATCACCGTGTGGCCCCGCAGACCGGAGACTCCCATGGACATATCGACACCACAGAACACGGCACCACCTCCCCCCACCCCCCAGCCCGCCGAGCCTGTCGGAATGCGTGCCCGTGGCACCTCCCGCGCCGGCGACAAGATCTTCCTCGGGCTCTCCCGGGGTTCCGGCATTTTCCTGCTGGTGGTCATGGCCGCCATCGCCGGCTTCCTGACCTACCGCAGCGTGATCGTCCTCTCGAAGAACGAGGGCAACTTCTTCACCACCTTCGAGTGGAACACCAACATCGAGCCCCCGGACTTCGGTATCGCGGTCCTGGCGTTCGGCACGATCGTCTCGGCGCTGATCGCCATGCTCATCGCGGTCCCGATCGCGGTGGGCATCGCGCTGTTCATCTCGCACTACGCGCCGCGCAAGATCGGCGGCGCCCTGGCCTACGTCATCGACCTGCTGGCCGCCGTACCGTCCATCGTGTACGGCCTCTGGGGCGCCCTGGTCCTCGTACCGCACATGGGCGGCCTGTTCAGCTGGCTCGACGCCTACTTCGGCTGGACCGGGATCTTCGAGTGGCAGGGCGGCCCGGCCCGCTCCATGCTCACCGTCGGCATCCTGCTCGCGATCATGATCCTGCCGATCGTGACGAACGTCAGCCGTGAGGTCTTCCGGCAGGTGCCGCTGATGCACGAGGAGGCCGCGCTGGCCCTCGGCGCCACGCGCTGGGAGGTCATCCGCATGGCCGTCCTGCCGTTCGGCCGCTCCGGTGTGATCTCCGCGTCGATGCTCGGTCTCGGCCGCGCGCTCGGCGAGACGATGGCCGTAGCCACGGTCCTCTCGCCGAGCTTCACGATCAACGCCAGCCTGCTCGACCCGGGCGGCGGCACGTTCGCCCAGAACATCGCCAGCAAGTTCGGCGAGGCCACCGGATCGGGCCGTGACGCGCTCATCGCCTCCGGTCTCGTCCTCTTCGTGATCACCCTGCTGGTCAACGGCGGAGCCCGCGCGATCATCGCCCGCCGCAAGGAGTACTCGGGGGCCAACGGATGAGCCACGCAGTCACGAACAAGCGTCCCGCCTCCACCCTCCGGGGCGCGACCCTGCCGCGCTGGTCGCCCTGGGCGATCGCCGCCGGGTCCGTCCTCGTCGCGGTCGGCATCGGCCTCGGCGCCGGACTCGACAGCAAGGTCCAGTGGGGCATCATCGCCGCGCTGCTCTTCATCTTCGGTACGTACCTCATCGCGGCGCGCGTCGAGGGCCGCCGGCAGGCCAAGGACCGCGTCGCCACCAGCATCGTGTGGGTCGCCTTCATCCTCGCCGTCATCCCGCTGGCCTCCCTGATCTGGGAGACCGTCAAGCGCGGTGTGAAGGTCTTCGACGTCTACTTCCTCACCCACTCGATGCTCGGCATCGCGGACACCCAGCCCGGCGGCGGTGTCTACCACGCGCTCATCGGCACCCTGGAGCAGGTCGGTATCGCCGCCCTGATCTCGGTGCCCATCGGCATCCTGACCGCGGTCTACCTCGTCGAGTACGGACGGGGCAAGCTCGCCAAGGCCGTCACCTTCTTCGTCGACGTCATGACGGGTATCCCGTCGATCGTCGCGGGTCTGTTCATCCTCAGCTTCTGGATCCTGATGATGGGCATGGACTACTCCGGCTTCGCCGGATCCCTGGCCCTGTCCATCCTGATGATGCCGGTCGTGGTCCGCTCCACCGAGGAGATGCTCAAGCTCGTCCCGAACGAGCTGCGCGAGGCCTCCCTCGCGCTGGGCGTCCCCAAGTGGCGGACCATTCTCAAGGTGGTGCTGCCGACCTCCATCGGCGGTATCACCACCGGTGTGATGCTCGCCGTCGCGCGTATCACCGGTGAGACCGCCCCCGTCCTGCTGCTCGTCTGGGGCGCCGCCTACATCAACAACAACCCCTTCGAAGGCGCACAGGCGTCGCTGCCGCTGTACATCTATCAGCAGTACGCGAACAGCGCGGGAGAAGGCGCGGCGTACGACCGTGCCTGGGCAGCGGCCCTCGTCCTCATCGGCTTCGTCATGATCCTCAACCTGGTGGCCCGCGGCATCGCCCGCTGGAAGGCCCCGCAGCGCTGAATATGCGGCTGCCGCCGCGTGGCAGGCCGCTGACGCGGCCAAGCGACTTTCGAAAGAAGAGAAGTGATCCCATGGCCAAGCGAATCGACGTCAGCGGCCTGACCGCCTACTACAGCGCCCACAAGGCGATCGAGGACATCTCGATGACGGTGGAGCCCCGCTCCGTGACGGCCTTCATCGGCCCGTCCGGCTGCGGCAAGTCCACCTTCCTGCGCACCCTGAACCGTATGCACGAGGTCACCCCGGGTGGCCGCGTCGAGGGCAAGGTGCTCCTGGACGACGAGGACCTGTACGGCTCCAACATCGACCCGGTGGCCGTGCGCCGTACGGTCGGTATGGTCTTCCAGCGCCCGAACCCGTTCCCCACGATGTCGATCTTCGACAATGTGGCCGCGGGCCTCAAGCTCAACGGCTCGTACAAGAAGAGCCAGCTCAGCGATGTCGTGGAGAAGTCCCTCAAGGGCGCCAACCTCTGGAACGAGGTCAAGGACCGCCTCAACAAGCCCGGTTCGGGTCTCTCCGGCGGTCAGCAGCAGCGGCTGTGCATCGCCCGCGCCATCGCGGTCGAGCCGGACGTCCTCCTCATGGACGAGCCGTGCTCCGCGCTCGACCCGATCTCGACCCTCGCCATCGAGGACCTGATCGGTGAGCTGAAGGAGCGCTTCACGATCGTCATCGTGACGCACAACATGCAGCAGGCCGCCCGCGTCTCGGACCGTACGGCCTTCTTCAATCTCTCGGCGGTCGGCCAGCCCGGCAAGCTCATCGAGATAGACGACACCGAGCGGATCTTCTCCAACCCGTCGGTGCAGGCGACCGAGGACTACATCTCGGGCCGCTTCGGCTAAGCCCCTCGCGGTGCTGCATGGCGGTGCCACCGCGAGGAAAAGGGCCCGCCCCCTGGCTCCCGGGGGGCGGGCCCGCGTTATTTGCAACACCTGATGGTGCGGTGCCTGATAGTTGCTGGTACCCGTTGTGGGCAGGCGTTCCGCTGGGGGTCCCCCCAGGCCCTTGAGGCACTGGGGGAGGAACGGGTGGGCACAACGCCCGACGGGCGGTCACCCGAAAGCGAGCTGTACCACCCAATAGCTGAGCGCAGCGACAAAAGCCGCCGCAGGCATAGTGATAAACCACCCCATGATGATGTTCTTCGCCACCCCCCACCGCACCGCATTGACCCGCTTGGTCGCCCCCACACCCATAATCGCCGAAGTGATCACATGCGTCGTAGAAATAGGCGCATGAAAAAGAAACGCCGACCCGAACATAATGGAAGCCCCGGTCGTCTCGGCGGCAAACCCTTGCGGCGGATCCAGCTCAATGATCTTCCGCCCCAACGTCCGCATGATCCGCCACCCACCGGCATACGTCCCGAGCGACAACATCACCGCACAGACGATCTTCACCCACACCGGAATGGGATCCCCGTAGTCCTCGACATCGGCGATGACCAGCGCCATCACCACGATGCCCATCGTCTTCTGGGCGTCCTGAAGACCATGCCCGAGCGCCATCCCGGCCGCCGAAACGGTCTGCGCTATCCGGAACCCCCGCTTGGCCTTGTGCGGATTGGCCTTACGGAACATCCACAGAATCGCGCACATCACCAGATAACCGGCGACAAGTCCGACGATCGGTGAGACGAACATGGGGATGACGACCTTGTCGAGCACCCCGGACCAGATGACGTCCGTACCGCCGGCGAGCGCCGCCCCGACCATGCCGCCGAACAGCGCGTGCGACGAGGACGACGGCAGTCCGTAGTACCAGGTGATCAGGTTCCAGATGATCGCGCCGACGAGCGCGGCGAAAAGGATGCCCATCCCCTTGCCGCCCTCGGGCGTGGCGATGAGCCCCTCACTGACCGTCTTGGCGACCCCGCTGCCAAGAAAGGCGCCCGCGAGATTCATCACGGCCGCCATCGCGAGCGCGGCCCGAGGAGTCAGCGCCCGGGTGGAAACGGAAGTCGCGATCGCATTCGCTGAATCGTGAAAGCCGTTGGTATAGGTGAAGAAAAGCGCGACCCCGATGGTCACGACCAGCGCAAAGGTGTCCACGTCCGCTCAGGACTCCTTGACCGCGATGGTCTCCACGGTGTTGGCGACTTTCTCGAAAGCGTCGGCCGCCTCTTCCAGCACATCCACGATCTGCTTCAGCTTCAGCACCTCCATGGCGTCGTACTTGCCATTGAAAAGGTGCGCGAGCAGTTTCCGGTGGATCTGGTCGGCCTGATTCTCAAGCCGGTTGACCTCGATCCAGTACTCGGTGAGATTGTCCATCGTGCGCAGATTCGGCATGGCCTCGGCGGTCAGGTCGGCGGCCCGCGCCAGCACCTCGATCTGCTGCTCGACGCCCTTGGGAAGCTCTTCGACCTGGTACAGCACGACCAGGTCGACGGCCTCCTCCATGAAGTCCATGATGTCGTCGAGGGACGAAGCGAGGGTATAGATGTCCTCGCGGTCGAAGGGCGTGATGAAGGAGGAGTTCAGCTGGTGGAAGATCGCATGCGTGGCATCGTCCCCGGCGTGTTCCGCGGCCCGCATGCGCTCTGCGATCTCGGCCCGAGCGGAGGCGTCCGCCCCGAGCAGTTCCATCAGGAGTTTCGAGCCGGTCACGATGTTGTCCGCGGACGCCGCGAACATATCGTAGAAGCTCGTCTCCCTGGGGGTCAGACGAAAGCGCACGTTGGGGTCCTCGGGATGCTTTGGTTTTCGGTCAGGGTGATGCTAAGCGCATCATCCGGCCACAGCTAACCGGCGTTCCCAGTGTCGCCCATCGGGCAGGCTGATCAGCACGGGGCCCGGCCAACCGTCCCGTACCCAGGAAAGTTCGTTACTATATACCCACCCGGGGTATAGGAAACAATTAGGCCCCTATGTGACACAGAGCACCTCGGGGCAGCATTCAGCAGGAGGACGCGATGACGACCACCGAGGCCGACGCGACGACCGGCGCGCCCTCCGGCGAGACGGGCGCGGTCACCGACCACGACCACGGAGTGCACGGCTACCACAAGCAGAAGGACGAGCACCTCAAGCGGCTGCGCCGGATCGAGGGCCAGGTCAGAGGCCTCCAGCGCATGGTCGACGAGGACATCTACTGCATCGACATACTGACCCAGGTCTCGGCGTCCACCAAGGCGCTCCAGTCCTTCGCGCTCCAGCTCCTGGAGGAGCACCTGCGCCACTGTGTCGCGGACGCGGCGGTCAAGGGCGGCGACGAGATCGACGCGAAGGTCGAAGAGGCCACCAAGGCGATCGCCCGCCTGCTCAGGACCTGATCATGGCCAAGTAGCGTCGGCCACGGACCCGGCCGGACCATTCCGATCCCGGCCGGACCATTCCCGGCCGGACTGGTCCAATCCCGCCGGACTAGTCCGATCCGGCCGCCCACTCGTGGCCCACCCGCAGCACCTCGTCGATACGGTCCGCGCTGAGGCGTTCGTCGTGGGACGCCGACGCGGCGATGATCAGTTCGCCGCACATCTCGATCTCGGCCAGGGCGACGTGGTCCTGCACCGCCGTCGCGGTCGACGCTGCCACGCACCTCACCTCTTCCTGCCGTCGCCGACTTCCTAGAGTAGGGAGCGGCCTACGCACCGCGCATGGCACGGACGGACCATTTCCGGCCCGCCCGACCCGTCCGGGACTACGGCTCCGCGATCTTCCCCGCGAAGATGTCCCGCTCGTCCGGAAGCCGCACGGAGACGGGTGCCCCGAAGTCGTAGAGCAGCGTCGTCGAGGCGACCGCGACCGTCTCCTTCCGGCCCGCGTTGGTGAAACTGAACTCGTGCCGCAGCTTGCGGATCCGCCCTTGGTGGTCGAGGTACGCGTCGAAGGGCACGTCCGTACGGGAAAACCCTTTCGCCGCCGCCGCGAGCGCCCGGCCGGTCTCCGCCGACGACACCTTCGCGGCCCGCGTCAGATCGGTGGTGCCCCGGTAGTGCCGTACCGGAACGCCCGCGACCTCCGTCTCCCCGACGAAGGTCACCTTCTCTGCGCCCCGCAGGAGTTCGGCGGCGGCCAGCGGATCAGTCGCGCCACCGGTGACCAGATTCCCGTCCGACAGGGTCGCCGTGTCCACGCGTACCCACTTGTCGGCGGGGACGCCCGCGCCGCGGTTCTTCATGTAGAGGGCGCCGGGGGCAAGGAGTTCCGTGATGGGGCGGTGCCCGTCGGCGCCGGTCGGGTCCTGCGGAAGCATCACCCGCAACTGCCCGAGCCGGTCCTTGTAGTCGTAGACGCCCTGGCCGCGGATGGTGACGCGGGTCCCGCCGGTGGCCATCTCCATCGAGGTACGGGCCTTCGACGAACCTGCCCTGATCAACTCGCCGGCCGCGCGGTGCACGGCGTCGACCGGATCGCCGGGATCCACGGTCTCGGCGGCGGCCCCCGACTCGGAACACCCCGTGGCGCCCGTGATCAGACCCGCCACCGCGACGGCCGCGATCAGCGCGCCGCCCGGCCTCCCATGCTGTCGCACCACCATCGGCTGCCGACCCCCAAGTCAGTCCCGACAGGGCGCCCCCTGTCGTGCGTTTAACGACCGGTGGGTGCGCTCGTCACGCGCCGACCCGCGCCACGGCCGACCACGCGGCTCGGTACCGTGGACGCGTGGCGCATCAGCAGGACGTGACCGAACCCCCGTCCTCCTCCGGGGACCACACCACGAAGATCGTCGAGAAGGGCCGCTTCACATCGGCCCGCTGTACCTGCGGCTGGCGCGGTCCGGCCCGCCGGGCCCGCAGCAAGGCCCGCTCGGACGCCGCCGAACACGCGCCCCCGCTCGACCTGTGACTTCCTTTGCGCCCCCTTTGAACCACGCGCCCTTGCACACCCGTATCTCCGTGGAACGCTGGAATCCGCCGGACCGTCCCGTACTGAGGGACCCGCGGCGGACCAACCGTCCGGGGCTCCACCCGGGACGCACGGGGAGGCGACATGGAACGGCGTACGTTCATCGCGGCGGGCGCGGCGGCACTGGGCATGGGCGTGACCGCGGCGTGCAGCACCGGCGGTGACGGAACCGGCGGCGCCCCGGGCACCGCCGCACGCGGTACCACCGGAACCGCGACCGGCACCCCTCCCACCCACTCCGCCCCCGCGACGGCGACCGCGCGCGCCACCGGACCGGCCGACTGGAAGGCCCTCGCACAGGACCTCGACGGTCCGCTCGTGCGGCCCGGCGACCGCGACTGGGCGACGGCCCGCCAGCTCTACAACACCCGCTTCGACGGCCTGAAACCGACGGCGGTCGCCTATGTCGCGCACACCGACGACATCCGTTCGGCCCTCGCGTACGCCCGCGCACACCACATACCGGTCGCGATCCGCAACGGCGGCCACTCCTACGCCGGCTGGTCGTCGGGCGACGGCCGGCTGATCGTGGACGTGTCGAAGCTGTCGCGGATACGGGTCAGCGGGAACGAGGCGGTCGTCGGCGCCGGCAGCAAGCTGATCGACGTGTACCGGGCGCTCGCCGCGAAGGGCGTGACCATACCCGCCGGTTCCTGTCCCACCGTCGGCGTCTCCGGCCTCACCCTGGGCGGCGGCCACGGTGTCGTCTCCCGCGCCTACGGGCTGACCTGCGACAGCCTCACCCAAGCCACCCTGATCACGGCCGACGGGACACAACTCGTCACGAACGAAGACCGGAACAGCGACCTGTTCTGGGCCCTGCGCGGCGCGGGGAACGGCAACTTCGGCGTCGTCACCGAACTCCGCTTCCGTACGCATCCGGCCCCTCAGGGCGTGACGGCATACATGTCATGGCCGTGGAGCCGGGCCGCCGCCGTACTCGGCGCGTGGCAGGAGTGGGGCCCCGGCCAGCCCGACGAAATCTGGTCATCGGCGCACTTCGCGAGCGCCGCCGGAGGCACCCCGACCGTCTCGGTCGCCTGCTTCTCACTCGGCACGTACGGCGAACTCCAGAACGCCGTCGACCGGCTCGCCGACCGCATCGGCGCCTCCGCGAGCAGCGTCTCCCTCAAGCGGCGCTCGTACCAGCAGTCGATGGAGGTGTACGCGGGCTGCTCGACGTTCGGCGACGACGCGCAGTGCCATATGCCGGGGCCGACCCCGGGCCGCGCCCCGCGCGGCGCCCTCCAGCGCGAGACGTACGCGGCCCGCTCGGACTTCTTCGACCGCTCCCTGTCCCCCGCCGGGATCCAGACCCTGCTCTCCCGCATACGGTCCGTCCAGGGCGGCACCGGCAGCATCGCCCTGACCGCACTCGGCGGCGCCATCAACCGCGTCGACCCGACGGCGACGGCTTTCGTCCACCGCCGCTCCCGGATGCTCGCCCAGTACCTCGCATCCTGGCGCCCAGGCACCTCGGGCGCAGCAGCGACAACCTGGCTCGCATCAGCCCACAACGCGATGCGGCCCCACGCCTCGGGCGCGGCCTACCAGAACTACACGGACCCCACCCTCACGAACTGGCGCCGCGCCTACTACGGAGACGCATCCCAACGCCTCCAAAATCTAAAACACCAGTACGACCCAACAAACTTCTTCAGGAACCCCCAGTCCCTGTAGCACCCAAGGCCGACCCCAGCCGGTCCGGTCCCGTCGTGGCCACCACTCGGCCGGTCCGGCGTCGCTGCGTTCGGCGCCCCAGCCGACCCGGCCTCGTCGCGATCAGCGCCCCAGCCGATCCGATGCCGTTGGGTCAGCGCCCGGTCGCCCCAGCCGGTCCGGTCCCGTCGTGGCCACCACCCGGCCGGTCCGGCGTTGCTGCGCTGGGCGCCCCAGCCGGTCCGTCTCGGTTGTGGGCAGGCGTTCCGCACGGCGGAACGGGTGGGCACAACCGAGACGGACCGGCACCCGAATGCGGCCCGTACCCCGAACAGCCCCGCTCAACTGGTCCACCCCCCGCACGGGCGGTCCGCTGAACACATGACCCGCACCCGAATATCAGGAACAACCGGAATAGCCGCCGGCACGGCAATCGCCGCCGCCTGCCTGACCGCAGGCGCAATCCTCGCCTCCGCCACAGACGACGGCACCCCCCACCCCACGGCCGGCGCCTGGACCCTCACCTCCGCCGCGACAGCGACAGCCGCCGGCGCAACCGGCCTCGTCCTCCTGCGCCGCCGGCGCGCAGCGACTACGCCGCCAGATCCCGATCCCCGGACCCCGCCCCAGGAGTCCTGGCCTCAGGAATCCCCACCGTCTCCCGCGCCACCGCCACCGCAGACCGGGGCCACACCAGCCACCCCACCCTCCGAGACGCCCCCACAGCCCGCGCCAACGGAGTGAGCAGCGCCGCCGCGAGCGGCGAGAGCAGCAGCGCGACAGCCGTACCGAGCGCGAAACCACCGATCACGTCGGTCGGATAGTGCACGCCCATATAGATCCGGCAGAACCCTTCGACGACGGCGAGCCCGATCGCCGCGAGCCCGATCCTGCGGTGGGCGACGAAGAGACCGACGCCCATCGCCATGGCGAGCGTCGCGTGGTCGCTGACGAACGAGAAGTCCGTCTTGCCGTCGACCAGGACCTCAAGGCCCTGATGGTCCAGGAAGGGCCGGCGCCGCTCGACGAAACCGCGTATCGGCACGTTCACCAGGATCGCGAGGGCCGCTGCGAGCGGCGCCCACACCACGGCGGCGGCGGACGAGGCGGCGTCCTCCAGGGTCGCGGCGCGCTTGCGCAGGGACCACCAGGCCCACAGCACCAGCAGGACCGTACCGATCAGCAGCCCGTACTCCCCGACGAAGCCCACCGTCCGGTCGAGCCAGCCGGGCGCGGCCTTGGCCAGGCCGTTGATGTCGTAGAGCAGGCTGACGTCAGGGTTCGACCCGGATGTCTCGTCGAGTCCAGCCATGGTGCCCGGCCCCTTCGTCCTCTTGCGCGCGCGGGCGCACGTCGCTGTGCGCCACTCCACCAACCCCCGTGGTCGTAGATCCGCTTCAGCAAAAGGAACGCACGACCCCCCTCCATACGTTCCAATCTCCACCGAATGATCACTCAGACGTTATCGAAGAGAGATACATCGCCGCAGCTCAGCGGGGGTGGACAGGGAGGGGCCTCCGACGGGATCCGGCCATACCGACCGACCTCGACCGACCTCGGGTGCACCATCATCACACGCGCGGACGGCACAGATCATCACCCGCGCGCGGAACGGCCGGGAACGGTCCGACGCGGTCCTGATCAGACGTTGGGCGGAGCCGTCGGCAGCGCTTTCGCGCCGTCTTCGGTGACGCGGGTCGCACCGAAGTAGTCAGGGGTGTCGATCGGGTCGAACCGGATGACGGCGTTCCGGCGCGGCGCGTCGATCATGTAGCCGCCGCCGACGTAGATGCCGACATGCCGGATGGCGCGCGAGTTGGTGAGGTCGTCCGAGAAGAACACGAGGTCACCGGGGAGCAGTTCGTCGCGCGAAGGGTGCGGGCCCGCGTTGTACTGGTCGTTGGCGACCCGGGGCAGCGTGATCCCCACCGTCTCGTACGCGGCCTGCGTCAGCCCGGAGCAGTCGAAGCGGCCCCCTTGCTCCGCGGTGCCGGTGCCGCCCCACAAATACTCGGTGCCGAGCTTCTGCTGCGCGTAGTAGATGGCGCCCGCGGCCTGCTGCGAGGGCTGCACCCGCCCGACGGGCCGGGCGAAGCTCTGCTCCAGACTGCGGATGGTCTTCACGTAGTTCTGCGTCTCGCGGTACGGGGGGACGCCGCCGTACTTGATGACCGCGTACGCGCCCGCGTTGTAGGCGGCGAGCATGTTCTCGGTCGGGTCGCCCGGCGCGTCCTTCACATACTTGGCGAGCTTGCAGTCGTACGAGGCAGCCGACGGAATGGCGTCCTGCGGGTCCCAGACGCTCGCCTTGCCGTCCCCGTTGCCGTCGATGCCGTGCGCGGCCCAGGTGCCGGGGATGAACTGGGCGATGCCCTCGGCCGCGGCCGGGCTCTTCGCGTTCGGGTTGAACCCGCTCTCCTGGTAGAGCTGCGCGGCGAGCAGCGCCGGGTTGATCGCGGGGCACAGGTTCCCCCACTGCTGCACGAGCGACTGGTACGCGGCCGGCACGGCGCCCTTCGCCAGGCCGACGGCGCCTTTGCCGATGCCGTTGGTGAGGTTCCCGGCGACCATGTACGTCCCGACGACGAGCAGCATGACGAACCCGAGCCCGCCGCTGGCGGCGGCCCCGGCCACGATCCACGCCTTACGCACCGTCAACCGCCTCTCACCGCACCGCAGTCCACCGTCAGCCAGTGTAGGGGCGCGGGCCCGCCCGGCCAGAGGGCATCGCCGGACGCCCCCGGCCGTTCCCCGACGCCCGACCGCTCTCCCCCCTCCCTGCCTCCCGCCCTCCCGGCCTTCACACAATCCTCCCCGGTGGCAAAGATTCCGCCCTGGTGCCCCGAACTCGCCGTGGATAGCGTGAGTCCGGATCCAGCCAACCCCTCATCCACCCAACGGGAGTCGACCGTGAACCGCCGCCGCACCCTGTTCACCGTGGCCACGCTCACCGCCGCGGCGACCCTCACGCTGTCGGCCTGCGGCGGGAACGACAAGGACAAGGCACCCGACGACAAGATCTCGGGCGCGGAGACCGGCGCCGGCGATTCGGCCACGCCGAGCACGAGCGCTTCGGAGGTGGCAGCCGGCGACCGGCCCGAGATCACGCTGCCCGCCGACCTCAAGCTGACGTTCGAGGGCGCGAAGACCGGGGACGCCGTCAAGGACGCCGTACTCGCCGACAACGAGCAGCGCATGCGCGCGGTGGACGCCGCGATCACCGGCACCGACGCGAAGGGCGAGGCGCTCGCGTACTACAACACGGGCAAGGCGCTGGAGGCCGCGCTCGACTGGGTCGGGCAGTTCGAGAAGGCCGGCGCGACGATGACGGGCGAGGCCCGCTACTACGACCGGACGGTCACGCTGAAGGGCAAGACCTCCGCCGTGCTGACGTTCTGCGCGGACGAGAGCAAGGGCTTCAGCAAGGACAAGAAGACCGGCAAGGTCGCCAAGACCCCGGTCACGAAGGACAGTTACGTCTTCTACAACACCCGCCTCGACAAGAACGGGGAGGGCGTCTGGCAGACGTCGCAGATCATTTCCACACGGGGAGCTTCACCATGCCAGCCTTGACCGCCGCCTTGTCGGCCTGGACGCCCTTGAAACGGGCCACGGGAGCCGCCGCCGTCGCGGGCGCCCTGGTCCTGGCCGCGACACCGCCCGCCTGGGCCGACTTCGTGCCCGGCGGCAACGGTTCCGGTTCGGAGACTCAGGTCGACGGGGGCCAGAGCGACGGCGGCATATCGGCCACGGCGGGCGCCGTCGTCTTCGACCGCTCCAAGAACGGCTCGGGCCCCAGCGCGGGCCCGGTCACGACGTCGTCAGGGGACTGGACGCCCCCCGCCTGCTATTACGCGCCGAAGTACTCGCCGGACGAGCTGAAGGCCTACCTGGAGCCCACCTGGAACTCCGAGTCGACCGGTTCCCAGTGGGACCTCTCGCAGCGCGAGCACTACGTCAACGGCAAGCCGTACAAGGACTTCAACAAGGACAAGGAAGGCAAGGGCCACTGGTGGTCCGGGTTCGTCGCCGAGGGCCGCATCGGTGACCCCGGCGCCCTGGACTGCGACGAGCCCTACTTCTGGGTCGACCAGGGCGACCCGCCGCCCGCCGACATCCCGCAGGCCATCACCCCGGAGATGCTCGCCCAACTCGCGTACGCCGAGATCCGCGTCCCGTCGACGGAGGTCGACCTCGCACCCGCGGGCACCACCAAGGTGAATCTGCCGACGTGGGCGTGGCTCAACGGCGCCCAGTTCAAGCCGGTCTCCGTCACCGCTTCGGTGCCCCTGCTGGGCATCACCGCGACGACCACGGCGGAACCGGTCTCGCTGAAGATCGAGCCGGGCACGGACGACGCGATCACGTATCCCGCGTCGGGCGAGTGCCGGATCGTCGACGGCCGCATCGGCGAGCCGTACAGCAAGGGCAAAGCGGGCACGACCCCTCCCTGCGGAGTGAAGTACCTGCGCTCCTCCGGCGACGACACCTACCAGCTCCGGGCGACGGTCACCTGGAAGATCCACTGGGCCGGTACGGGAACTCCGGGACCCGTGGGGCTGCCTGACGGGACGTTCGGCGACGACCAGAACGTGACGGTCCAGGAAATCCAGTCGGTCAACCGCTGAGACACTGCGTATCGTGCGTGGGTCCCGGAGTTCCGGGGCATCTCACTGCGTAGCGAGGCCGGGCAGTGCGGGGGACGGACGCCGACCGGGCGTCCGGCGACCAGGGGGAGTCGAGGCGTCATGGTCTGGGACCAGCGACCTGAGAACGAGGACGGAAACACAGGCGGGAACGAAGGCGGGAACAAAGGCGCGCACGAAAGCGGGAGCGGGGACGGCGGTACGGGGGCCGCGGCGGCCGACCGGGTGCCCACCCAGCCACCGGCACCCACCGAGCCACCCGCACAACCGCCCGTACCACCGTCCGTACCGCCCCAGGCGCCCCCACCCCCGTCCTTCCAGCCGTCCCCGGACAACCCGTACGCGCAGAACAACCCCTACGCCCCGCAATCCCCCTACGGACCGCCCCCCGGCGGCCCGTTGCCCCCCGACTTCGCCCCCGGCGAGTTCCTGCACAGCGGGCCACCGCCCCGCCCGCCCGCGCCTTCCGGCCCCGCGGACCCCCTGCGGGCCGCCGCCGTCGCGCTGTTGAACCTCAGCGGGCTCGGCATCGGATACGCGCTGCTGCGCCGCTGGGGCGCCATGGGCGCCTGCTGGGTCGCCACCGCCGTGCTGCTGTTCGTCGCGCTGCCCGCCGACGTCGACGGCGTCTCCGGGGGAGTGCTGGCCGGCTATCTCGTCGTGCTCGCGCTCGCCGCGATCCATGGCGCCTTCCGCGCGCTGCGTACGCCTCTGCACTGGCCGCCGCGCGCCCCCATCGCCCTCGTGCTGGGTGTCGTGCTGCTCGCCGTCCCGGCGGGCGGTGTCGTGGCGTACGGCGCCGCGCACGACGAGGCCGTCGAACAGATGCTGCTCGACCGGCTCGGCACCGCCGACCGGCTCGTCAGCGGCGCCGCCGACCGGCCGTTCAATGCCGCCGAGAGCGACCTCCGCCGGGCGCTCACCGTCTACCGCGACCTCGGCGACGACCATCCCGACTCGCGCGCGGCCCACCGCGTACCGGACCGGCTGACCACGTACTACAAGACGGTCGGGGCGCCCTACGACAACAAGAAGTACTGCGACGCCGTCGAACCGCTGACCTTTCTGCGGACCGTGCCCGACACCATCGACCGCGACCGGCTCGGCTCCCTCGCCGGCTGGCCCGATGACCGGCTCGCCACCTCGCTGTACGAGTGCGGCGTCAGCACCGAACTCGGCGTCACCGACAGCGTGGGCGCCGCCGACGGCAACCTCGGCGAACTCCTGCGCACCTTCCCGAAGTCCGAGCCCGCCGCCCGCGTCGAACCGGCCGTCAGCTCCGCGATAGACACCGCCGCCAAGGGCATCAAGGGCGGCAAGCCCTGCGACGCCACCGACCGGCTGCGCGTCCTGAACCGGCAGGCGCTCCGCCTGCCCGGCGACAAGGCGGGCATCACGGACGCGCTCCACAAGGACGCCGCCCGCGCCGAGTCGAAGCTCGCGCCCGGCCTGTACGCCTGCGGTGTCGACCAGTACAAGGACGGCGACTTCAAGGAAGCGCAGAGCACCCTGGACGACTTCATCGGCAGCTACAAGAACGACAAGAACCGGGCCCGCGCCCAGAAGATCGCCATCGCCGCCGAGATCGCCCAGACCAATCCCGCGGCCGGCAAGCGGCTGCCGTCGACCGGCAACCCGGGCGGCAGCATCCCCGTCACGTTCAAGAACGACAGCCCCGACGAGATCGAGGTCCTGTTCACCGGCCCGGTCACCGGCAGCATGAAGCTGAAGCGCTGCGCCGGCTGCTCCACGTACAGCTCCGCGATCACCGCCCGGAGCAGCGCCTGCCAGGCGAGCGGCCGGAGCTACCCGAGCAAGACCCTGAGCCTGCCCCCGGGCACGTACTACTTCCTCCACAAGCCTGTGGACAACCCCTCCGTCACCACCCCCGGCAGCGACACCGCGAACATCCGCAACGGCTACCTGTACACGGAGTGCGCCTACGTCCTCTCCAGCGGCCTCGGCTACGGACTCTGACGCCGCCTCACAGCCGGGCAGGGTAAAAAGGGGCCAGGGGCAAAAAGGGGACAGAGGTAAAAGGGGAACAACGACACAACCACGTGACAGGTTTCGGGGTCCATCATTGCCCGGCGTGACCCCGCGTGATACACAGAGTGACCATACGGTCCTTCGTATGCCGTCTCACGCCACCGCGGGAGCCGGTTCCCGGGGATTCGTACGAAACCCGCCAATCAATGACGCCAAGTCGACATCCGTCGGCGCCATTGTCGGCGACAATAGGCGTGACCTCTGCGCACTCGCAGAGGAGCGGGAACTACCCAACAGGGGCGGTGAGTTACATGCTTATGGCAGCCGAAAAGGGCGACATCACCACCATCATCGGCGGGATCGCCCCGGACTGGGGGCCCTTCGGGAGCCTGGGCAGCGAAGCGCGGGTGATGATCCAGGTGGTGATGGCGGTCGCCATCATGCTCTGCCTGGGCATCGCGATCTGGGGCGCGGCCAAACAGCGCATCGGTGCGACGGCGCTGCGCGACACCTTCAGCGCGGAACAGGGCAAGGGCCTCATCATCGCGGGCCTGACCGGAGTCTTCATCATCGGATCCCTCGGCACGCTCTTCACCATTGTGTACGGCATGGCCGTCTAGCCGCGCCGCGTCCGGCGCCCGTCAGTCCCGGTCGGCGCGCCCTCGTCCCACCCCCGTCCCACCCGTCCGTCGCGCCCACCGGCTGAGGTTGCGTTTCCCTGATGTCGAGTCACCACACCGCGCCCGCGCGGGAACCAGCACGGCTACCGTCGTACTACGCGGTCCACGCGGTTGGGTACGACGCTGAGGGGGCGTACGCGGTATGAGCCCGAGTGACGACCACGGCTACGACGGCGAATCCGCCCGCTACGGCGGAGGCGACGGGCGGTACGCGGGATACACCGATGACCCGGGGCGCGGCAACGACGAGTTCGGCGGCAGCGGACAGACCCGGACGCGGCTGCCGGACCGGGGCGGCGACGGATACGGCGACGGGTACGGGGGCGCCCGCAGAGCCGGGCGCGCTCCCTCGCGCAGCGTCGTCACCGTCGTCGGTGTCGTCGTCCTCCTCATCGCGGCCATCGCCTTCGCGAACCGCGGCGGCGACGACCCCGCGTCGAAGTCCGGCACCGACAACCCCAAAACCTCCGCCACGAACGCCTCCGGCACCCAGCCGGTCGACGGCAAGAACGGGGGGATCCCTTCGGGGTTCGCGCATGACAGACAGGGGGCGGAGTCGGCGGGCGCCAACTACGCCGTGGTCCTGGTGTCGTCCGACATCCTCAAGTCCGACCGGCGCGGCGACATCGTCCAGCGCATCTTCGTCGCCGACAAGGTCGCCGACCTCCAGAAGAACCTGGACACCGCCTACTCCAAGGACGTCCTGTCCGCCATGGGCCTGGACGAGAACGGCAACGCGGCGGCCGGCCGCACCTACGTCTCCCGCACCATGCCCATCGGCACGAAGGCCACGCGCTACAGCGACAGCACCGCCACCGTCGAGGTCTGGTGCACCGGGGTGTTCGGCACGGCGGGCGAGGACTCCACCAACCCCGTCACCAGCGACTGGTTCACCATGACCCTCGCTCTCCGCTGGTCCGACGGCGACTGGAAGGTCGAGAGCTTCTCGCAGAAGGACGGCCCGGCCCCCGTGAACGGCGACAACCAGGTCTCCCCTTCCGACGAGATCGCGAAGGCCGTGCAGGAGTACGGAGGCTTCACGTATGCCCGATAGCCGGCGCACCCGCCCCGACAGCCCGCACCGCACCCGCCGCACCCTCAAGGTCGCCGCCGCACTCACGGCCCTCCAGGGCGCCGCCGTCCTGCTGGCCACCCGCGCCGTCGCGGCCCCCACCCCCGCGCCCTCCGACGACAAGTGCGACCTCATCGTCGGCCCGGCCAAGCAGTACTGCGAACGAGGCAACGGCACCAGCCGCTCCCCCAACACCCCCTCCGACACCCTCCCCAGCACCCTCGACCCCCTCGCCGCCCTGGCCAAGGGCTGTGCGGACGCCGCGTCCTGGACCGTCACCAAGCTGTCCGACGCGGTGAAGGAGACGGCGAACGTCGACTTCACGAACCCCAAGTTCCTCCAGCAGTACGCCGTCGTGTTCGCCGCGTCGACCGTCCTGACGCTCCTGCTGTGGCTCCTCGCCGTCGCCAAGCGCGCGGTCCGTGGCGTCCCCCTCGGCACCGCCCTGTCCGAGGCGATCGGTTTCCTCTGGCTGACGGTCCTGGCCTCCGCGTTCACGCCGCTCATCCTCTACACCGTCGTCTCCGCCACCGACGGCGTCACCGCCGTCCTCGCGAAGTCCACCGGCGGCCAGACGGACGTGTTCTTCGGCTCCTTCTCCGAAGCCCTCACCAAGGGCACCGACATCGGCGGCGGCCCGATCATGCTGATCGTCGTCGCCCTCGTGTCGATCCTCGCCGCCGGCATCCTCTGGCTCGAACTCGTCATCCGAGCCGCCCTGCTCTACGTCGGAGCGCTCCTCGGCACCGTCGTCTACGCCGGACTCGTCGACAAAAACCTCTGGGGCCACGTCCGCCGCTGGGCAGGCATCATGATCGCCGTCATCCTCGTCAAACCGGTCATCGTGATCGTCCTCGGCCTCGCCGGCGCCCTCAGCGGTTCCGACAACGGCCCCGACGCCTTCTCGGCCGTCATCTCCGGCCTCGCGATCATCCTGCTCGCCATCTTCGCCAGCGCGATGATCTACCGCTTCGTCCCCGGCTTCGGCGACGAGATCGCGGGATCCCGCAACAACCGTATCCAGCAAGGTGCCGAGAACAGGGCCGCGGCCGTCATCAGCTCCCCGGCCGCCCTCGTGTCCCAGGGCATCAAGACCCACAGCGCCCGGGGCAGGGCCGAAGGCGGCGGCCAGCCGCCCCGGCCCGCGAACCCGGCGAGCGGCGGGGTGGCCGCACACAGCTCCCGCGGCACGGGCGCCGGCGGTACGGGAGGCGGCGGATCTGTCCCCTCCGCCGCACCCGCACCCCGCAGCAGCCCGATCAACACCCCGCACGCGGGCAACCGCAAGGGCAGTAACCACCGCACGGGAGGTGAAGGGCGTTGACCACCGACTCCTCGGTGTCCCATATGTCCCATCCGGTCGCGCCCCGCCGGACGTATCTCATCGGCCGCGCCCGGCCGAACGCCGTCGTCGGACGCAACCGCGAGACCGGCGAGATCGTACTGATCATCGCCGGGGCGTTCCTCGGCATGATGTGCGGACTCCTCGTCCCCGTCCTGTCCCTGCGGATCGTCCTCCTCATGGGCTTCCCGCTGCTGGCCCTGGCCGCGGTCTACGTCCCGTACAAGCGCCGCACCTTCTACAAATGGTTCGAGATCAACCGCAGCTACAAGCGCCGCGTCAAACAGGGCACCACGTACCGCTCCCAGGCCCCGGAGGCGGGCGTACGGTTCGACGGCCGTGAGGTCGAGGTCGGGCCGCCGCCCGGCATCGGCCGTATCACCTGGCTGGCCGCGCCGTTCGGCCCCGACGAGATCGCCGTCCTCCTGCACGCCGACCGCAGAACCGTCACCGCGGCCATCGAGATCGAGGGCCCCGGCGTCGGCCTGCGCGACTCCGAGGACCAGGAAGCCCTCGTCGACCGCTTCGGCACCCTGCTGAAGCACGTCGCGAACGGCGACGGCTTCGTCACCCGCCTCCAGATGCTCGCCCGCACCCTGCCCGCCGACCCCGACGCCCACGCCAAGGACGTCGCCCAGCGCGGCGACGAACGCGCGCCCGGCTGGCTCCAGCAGTCCTACGACCAGCTCCAGTCCATGGTCTCCACCAGCAGCGAGCAGCACCGCGCCTACCTCGTCGCCTGTATGCACTACAGCCGCGAACTCGCCGGCGAGGCACACGCCATGGCCCGCGCCGCCCGCCCCACAGCGGGCCGCAGACTCGACCGCGACGCCGGCCTCGCCGTCGTCATGGCCCGCGAGCTGACCGACATCTGCTCCCGCCTCCAGGAAGCCGACATCCGCGTCCGCCAGCCCCTCGGCCAGGGCCGCCTCGCATCCCTCGTGCACTCCATGTACGACCCGGACCACCCCATCGACCACCTCCAGGCCATGACCCAGCGCAACGCCTGGCCCGCCGAACTCGACGCCATGGAACCCACGTACCTCCAGGCGAAGACCCGCGAGTCCAGCACCCGCGCGCCCTGGTGCCACGCCACCGCGTGGGTCAAGGAGTGGCCGATGACCCCGGTCGGCGTCAACTTCCTCGCACCGCTCCTCGTCCACACCCCCGACGTGATCCGCACGGTCGCCGTCACCATGGACCTCGAACCCACCGAGATCGCCATCGAGCGGATGCTCACCGAGAAGACCAACGACGAGGCCGACGCGAGCCGCGCCGCCAAGATGAACCGGACCGTCGACCCCCGCGACATCGCCGCGCACTCCCGGCTCGACCAGCGCGGCGAGGACCTCGCGTCCGGCGCGGCAGGCGTCAACCTCGTCGGCTACATCACCGTGTCCTCGCGCTCCCCGGAGTCCCTGGCCCGCGACAAGCGCACCATCCGCGCATCGGCGGGCAAGTCCTATCTGAAGCTGGAGTGGTGCGACCGCGAGCACCACAGGGCATTCGTCAACACACTGCCGTTCGCGACCGGCATCCGCAGGTAGGTCGACAGGAGCTGATGTGGTGATGCGGGAGCTGATGCCGTGATGCGGGAGCTGATGTGGTGATGAGGGATCCGCTGTCCATCCTGACGGACGCCTTCACCGCCTTCCTGTTCGGGAAGGTGGAGACGACCCGGCTGCCGGTGCGCACCTCCTCGGGCCAGGCCCAGGCGGTCTACCTGCCCACGGCCGCACCCGGACTCGGCGACTCCGGCGTGATCATCGGCCGCGAGGTCTACTCCGGCAAGGGCTACATCTACGACCCCTTCCAGTTGTACGGGCAGCAGCTGCCGGCCCCCCACTGGCTGGTCCTCGGCGAGTCCGGCAACGGCAAGTCGGCGCTGGAGAAGACGTACGTCCTGCGTCAGTTGCGCTTCCGCGACCGGCAGGTCGTCGTCCTCGACGCCCAGGGCGAGGACGGCGTCGGCGAATGGAACCTCATCGCGGAAGAGCTGGGAATAACCCCCATCCGGCTCGACCCGACAGCGGCGCTCGACATGGGCATCCGCCTCAACCCGCTCGACCCGTCGATCACCACCACCGGCCAGTTGGCGCTGCTGCGCACCATCATCGAGGTCGCGATGGGCCACGGCCTCGACGAACGCTCCGGCTTCGCCCTGAAGGTCGCGCACGCCTACGTCAACGAGACCATCGTCGAACGCCAGCCCGTCCTCACCGACATCGTCGAGCAACTACGTCACCCGGAGCCGGAGTCCGCTGAGGCGATGAACGTCGCCATAGACGACGTACGCGCCTGGGGCCTGGACGTCGCCCTCGTCCTGGACCGGCTGGTCGACGGTGACCTGCGCGGCATGTTCGACGGCCCGACCACGGTCGGCATCGACCTGGACGCGCCGCTGATCGTCTTCGACCTGTCCCACATCGACCGCAACTCCATCGCGATGCCGATCCTGATGGCGATCGTCGGCGTCTGGCTGGAGCACACCTGGATCCGCCCGGACCGCAAGAAGCGCATCTTCCTGGTCGAGGAAGCCTGGCACATCATCAACAGCCCCTTCGTCGCCCAGCTGTTCCAGCGCCTGCTGAAGTTCGGCCGCCGACTCGGCCTGTCCTTCGTGGCGGTGGTCCACCACCTCTCGGACGTGGTGGACGGAGCGGCGGCCAAGGAGGCGGCGGCGATCCTCAAGATGGCCTCCACCCGCACGATCTACGCCCAGAAAGCCGACGAGGCCCGCGCCACGGGCCGCGTCCTGGGCCTCCCCCGCTGGGCCGTCGAAATCATCCCGACGCTCACCCCGGGCATCGCGGTCTGGGACGTCAACGGCAACGTCCAGGTCGTCAAACACCTCATCACCGAGTCGGAACGCCCCCTCGTCTTCACGGACCGTGCGATGACCCAGTCGTCGGCCGAGATGGCGGACGACGCCCTACGCGCCGCGGAGCTGGAGGCGGAGGAGCGCGCGGCATCGTTCGTCGAACAGCAGCTGACCGACTCATCGGAATCCACGGTGGCCTGACATGCCAGGACAGGAACGCGCAGGGTACGGGGGCGGGGGCGCCGAACACCGGGAACGAGGCGTCCCCGACGGCCTGTTGGTGGGCGTCCTCGCCTTCCTGCTCGGCACGACGGTCATGGTGTGGTCGGCGACGGGCCTGGCGGGCCTGTTCGCCCACGGCTCCTGGCCGTCATCGGTGACCTTCGGCAACACCCCCCTGGCCATGCGCCGCCTGGTCTCGTCCCCGCAGGACATCCCCGCGGCCTGGCCCGAGACCCCACCGGCCCAACTCTCCGGATACGGCCTCTTCTGGGGCCTGTTCATCGGCCAGGTGATGGTGCTGGTGGTACTGGGGGTCTTCGTACTGGGGACGGTGGCACGCGTACGGGCGATGAGGCGGGCGCCGAAGCAGGTGGCTGCGCCGGAGGAGCACAGGGAACCTACGGCACTGGCGAAACCGACGGAACTGTCGGAATCGATGCGACCGACGCGACCGGTGGAACCTGTCGAACCCGTGAAACCTGTGGAACCCGTGGAACGGCAGCCTGCCTGGCCGACTGAGGCCACGACCCCGATCCCGCCACCTCGCAGAGGCCCGCTACTCCTCGGCCCACCCGCCACCCGCCACCCGGCCGCCATCCAGGCCGTACGGGACGCCGAGGGCCCCGCCGTCGTCGTCACCTCCGATCCCGCCGTCTGGGAGGAGACGAAGGACGCCCGCGCCAAACTCGGCCCGGTCCTCCTCTACGACCCGTCCCACCTCTGCGACACCCCCGCCCGTATGCACTGGTCCCCCATCGCCGGCTGCGAGGACCGGGACACGGCAGCAAGCCGGGCCAAGGCCCTGCTCGCCCCCGTACGCCCCACCGCGAAAATCGACGCGGCGGTCGCCGACACGGCAGATACGCTCATGCGCAGCTTCCTGCACGCAGCCGCCGTGGACGGCCGCCAGTTCCGGCACGTCCACCGCTGGGCCCAGGGCAGCCAGGTGCAGGAGGCGGTGCGTGCGCTGCGTACGCATCCCAAGGCCGCGTCGGGCGCGGCGGGCGAACTGGAGGCAGCGCTCACGGCGCACCCGGAACGCCGGGACATGGCACAGGAGTTGACGGCCCGTGCGCTGTCGGCCCTGTTCACGGTCCACATCCGCGAGGCGTGCACCCCGAACCGAACTGATGCCCTCACCTTGGATTCTTTCGTGAACGAAGGGGGCACGCTTTATCTGGTGGGGGAAGCCGTCGAAGACCCCAGGACCCGCCCCGGAGCCATGCCTTTGCACACGGCTCTGGCCTCAAGCGTGGTCGAGCACGGCCGGCGCATGGCCGAACGGTCATCCTCTGGTCGGCTCGACCCACCACTTATGTTCGTCCTGGAGGACGTGGCGGCGGTGGCTCCGCTTCCGCAACTGCCGGAGCTGCTGACGACGGGAGCGGACCGGGGCCTACCGACCCTGGCCCTGCTCCGCTCCCGCGAACAGGGCCGCAGCCGCTGGCCCCACGACGAACTCCCGGTCTGAAAACGGGGTTTCCAGGCGGGTGGCTCTAGTCCCGAGTCGGCCTGTCAATAGCCGGCCTGTCGATCACCAACTCATGGTCGTACAACTCGTGCCGGCCCGGCCCTGCCGGCTCCATGACGGTCACGCCAGTCGGTACGAAGCCGACCTTGCGGTAGAAGCCCTCGGCCCGGCCGTTGTCCTGGTGCACGAAGAGCCGTACCCGCTCGATACCGTCCACGGACCAGGCCCATTCCAGCGCGGCATCGAACAGCGCCTCGGTGAGTCCGGTACCGCGGTGCTCGGCCCGCACGAACACACCGACGAGCTGCGCCTGACGCCGGATGACAGGGCGCCCGAAGAAGTCGAGCGCACCGGGCTCCTCGATGAGAACGACGACGGTGCCGCCCCAGGTCCCGTCGGCCCCTTCCGCGACGAACTGCCGCTGCACCACACCCTGCGCGGCCTGGGCCGTACGGCCCTGCCAGAACACGTCCGGCTTGGGGCAGGCGTCGTCATACGTCTCCAGAAAGGCGACCGGCGCCGCAGGGTCCAGCAATGCGGCCAACCGCAACTCTTTGACCTGCGGCCATTCATCGGCGCGTACGGCGCGTATCACGTGCTCCATGGGCCGATGGTACGGGCCGGCCAATCACCCCGTAAAACGAAAAAGCCCCCGCACCTGAGGTGCGGGGGCTTTCCCCTAAAAATAGTTCGGCGGTGTCCTACTCTCCCACAGGGTCCCCCCTGC
>NZ_JBIVUQ010000018.1:0-184022 GCF_044757265.1 Streptomyces sp. NPDC091292
AGGGCGCCGCCCTGACTCCCTCCTCCGCCTTGCGATGCACGGCACCAGACCCCGCTCCCTGATCCGGCCTGATCCAAACGAAAGACCCTAGCTCGCCACCCTAACCAGCGATCCGGGCCCGGATGTACGGAATCTCCGACTCCGTCCGGCTCAACCCCGGTACGTCTCCAGGAGCCGCAGCCACACCTCGCTGATCGTCGGATACGCCGGAACCGCGTGCCACAGCCGGTCGATCGGGACCTCGCCCGCGACCGCGACCGTCGCCGAGTGGAGGAGTTCGCCGACACCGGGACCCACGAAGGTGACGCCGAGGAGGATCTCGCGGTCCAGGTCGACGATCATGCGGGCCCGGCCCCGGTAGCCGTCGACGAAGAGACCCGAGCCCGCGACGGACGCGAGGTCGTAGTCGACGGCGCGGACCCGATGGCCCGCCGCCTCGGCCTCGGCCAGCGAGAGACCCACGGCGGCGGCCTCCGGGTCGGTGAAGACGACCTGCGGCACGGCCGCGTGGTCGGCGGTCGCCGCGTGCGCGCCCCAGCGGTCCGTCTCCAGGAGCGGCACCCCCTGGGCCCGCGCGGCGATGGCGGCGCCCGCGATCCGCGCCTGGTACTTGCCCTGGTGCGTGAGCAGCGCCCGGCGGTTGACGTCACCGACCGCGTAGAGCCAGGAGTGTCCTTCGACCTGGCACGAGTCGTCCACGGTGAGCCACGACCCGGGCGCCAGGCCGATCGTGTCGAGGCCGAGGTCGTCGGTGCGCGGGGCGCGGCCGGTGGCGAACAGCACCTCGTCGCCCTCGATGCGCTCGCCGTCGTCCAGCGTGACGGTGACGGTCGCCCCGTCGCGTACCACCGAGGTCGCCGATGTGCCCATACGGACATCGGCCCCCGCCTCGCGCAAGGCGTCGGCGACCAGTTCACCGGCGAACGGCTCCATGCGCGGCAGCAGCCTGTCACCGCGTACCAGCAGGGTGACCTGGGAGCCCAGCGCCTGCCAGGCGGTCGCCATCTCGACGCCGACCACGCCGCCACCGATCACCACGAGCCGCCCCGGCACCCGGTCCGCGCTGGTCGCGTCACGGCTGGTCCACGGCTTGGCGTCGGCGACGCCCGGAAGGTCGGGCACCACCGCGCGGGTGCCGGTGCTCACGGCGACCGCGTGGCGCGCGGTCAGCACCTGGACCTCGCCGTCCGAACCGGTCACGGTGACCCGGCGCGGCCCGTCGAGCCTGCCCTGCCCCCGGTAGAGCCGGGCCCCGGTGCCGTCGAGCCAGGTGACCTGCCCGTCGTCCTTCCAGTGCGAGACCTGCTCGTCCCGGTGGGCGAGGACGGCACGGGCGTCCAGCGGCCCCTGCACCGCCTGGACGAGGCCGGGCGTGCGGCGCGCGTCCGCGCGCGCGATGGCGGGGCGCAGCAGCGCCTTGCTGGGCATGCACGCCCAGTAGGAGCACTCGCCGCCGACCAGTTCGCTCTCGACCACCGCCGTGCTCAGCCCCGCCGCCCGGGTCCGCTCGGCGACGTTCTCCCCCACCGGGCCCGCGCCCAGCACCACCACGTCGTACTCGATCGTTTCCGTCATGGGGTCAGTCTGGTCGCAGGTGTGCCCCGTGGCCACACGGGTACGCGCGCGGGGAAACGCGTCGCGGTACGGCGCGCGGAATAGGCCGCCTCCCGGTGCCGTTGTGCAAGGCGGCGTCACCGGACCAGTAACCGGACACCAGGAAGAGGGATGCAGGACATGACCAGCACCGTGGAGCTGACCAAGGAGAACTTCGACCAGACGGTCACGGAGAACCCCTTCGTGCTGATCGACTTCTGGGCGTCCTGGTGCGGACCGTGCCGGCAGTTCGCGCCCGTGTACGAGAAGGCCGCCGAGGCCAACCCGGACCTGGTCTTCGGCAAGATCGACACGGAGGCGCAGCCGGAGCTTGCCCAGGCGTTCGGCATCCAGTCGATCCCGACCCTGATGATCGTGCGCGACCAGGTCGCCGTCTTCGCCCAGCCGGGCGCCCTTCCCGAGTCCGCTCTGGTGGACGTCATCGGGCAGGCCCGGAAGCTCGACATGGACGACGTCCGCAAGTCCATCGCGGAGGCCGAGGCCAAGGGCGAGGGCCCGCAGAGCGCCTGACCGGGCGCGGCGTCGCCCACAAGACCGCAGCCGGTACGGCCGGCGCCCCGTTGTGATCCCCGGGGCGCCGGCTGTCGTGCGTGGTCAGAAGGGGTAGCCCGCCACATCCCCCCGTACCGTCGTCCACCGCAGATCCGTGAACGCCTCCAGGTTGGCGTCGCCGCCGAACCGCGCGCCCGTGCCGGAGGCGGCGACCCCGCCGAACGGCGCCACCGCCTCGTCGTTCACCGTCTGGTCGTTGATGTGGGCGATGCCGGTGGGTATCCGGTCGGCGAGCGCGAGACCGCGCGCGGTGTCGCGCGTGACGATGCCCAGCGACAGGCCGTACTCGCCCGCCGACGCGAGGGCAGCCGCCTCGTCCACGGTGGTGAAGGACCGTACGGGCGCGACGGGTCCGAAGACCTCCTGCGCGTAGGCGGGTGTGTCGTCGTCCACGCCCGCGAGGACGGTCGGGCGGTAGAACAGGTCCTCGTGGGTGCCGCCCGCCGCGAGCTTCGCGCCGCGTGCCGTGCTGGACTCCACCAGGCCGTGGATCTTGGCGAGCTGGCCGCCGTCGATGACCGGTCCCAGGTGGACCTGGTCGCGGTGCGGGTCACCGACGGCCAGGGAGTCGGCCTTGGCGGCGAGCCGTTCCACGTACTCCTCGTAGAGCGAGGCGTGCACGAGGTGGCGGCCCGTCGTCATGCAGATCTGGCCCTGGTGGAAGAACGAGCCCCAGGCCGCCGTAGAGATGACGGCGTCGATGTCGGCGTCCTCCAGGACGACGAGCGCCGAGTTCCCGCCGAGTTCCAGGTGCGCGCGCTTGAGATGGCGGCCCGCCGCCTCGCCGACGGCGCGGCCCGCCCCCGTCGAGCCGGTGAACGAGATCACGGGCGTACGCGGGTCGGCGACGAGCGCCTGTCCCGCTTCCGCGCCGCCGGGCAGGACGTGCAGCAGCCCCTCAGGCAGCCCGGCCGCCGCGAACACCGCCGCGAGCGCCAGCCCCCCGCAGACGGCCGTACGTGGGTCCGGCTTGAGGACGACCGCGTTGCCGAGGGCCAGTGCCGGGGCCACCGAGCGGATGGAGAGGATCAGCGGGGCGTTGAACGGGGCGATGACCCCGACCACACCGACGGGGACGCGGCGCGTGTACGAGAGGCGGGGTGCCTCGCTGGGCAGCACCTGTCCGGCGGGGCGGGAGGCCAGTGCGGCGGCCTCGTAGCACTCCTGGGCGGCGACGTGCAGTTCGAAGTCCGCCTTGCCGGGTATCGACCCGGACTCGCGGACCAGCCACTCCCGCAGTTCGTCGGCGTGCGCCGTGAACAGGTCGCCCGCTGCCCGCAGCACGGCGGCCCGCTCGAAGTGCGGCAGGCCCGCCCAACTGGGCTGCGCGCCCGCGCCGGCCTCCGCGGCGGCCGTGACATCCGGCGGCGACGCGAGCGTGACGGTGCCCAGGGTGTCACCGGTGGCGGGCTCGGTGACGGCGTACGCACCGCCCGACAACGTGCGGGACTGCCAGTTCTGCGGGTCGAGCAGGGCCATACCGGATCTCCGATCGGTCACATGTCCATGGATCTACGGATTACGGATCTGCGGATCAGTGGTCGGGCTCCGCCCGGCCAGTGGCGCGCGTCTCAGCTCGACTCCCGCCGGACCACGGTCGCGCCGAGGAGTTCCCTGACGAGCGGCGCGGTGCCGGGGTCGCGGACCACCCGGTCGACGAGTTCGGCGAGTTCCTGACCGGACGGCAACTCGATGCGGACGGTGCTGAGTCGGGGACGCAGCAGCCGGCCGAGCATGAGGTCGTCGGCGCCGACCACGGCGGTCTCGTCCGGCACCCGGACCCCTTCGTCCTGGAGCGCCCGCATCAGCAGCATCGCGTACTCGTCGTTGTACGCGAACACGGCGTCCAGGCCGAGGGAGCGCCAGCGGCCCGCGAGCCGGGCGGCGGCCGACTCGTCGTAGGCGAGCGGCAGTTCCACGACCGAGGCGCCCAGGCTCTCCGCCGCCTCCCGCACGCCGTCGGCGCGGGGGCGGGCGAACTCTTCGAGTCCGGACTCCTCGGGGATCACCACTCCGATCCGGCGGCGGCCCGGTGCCGCGAGATGGGTGCCCGCGCTGCGGCCCACCTCGCGCTGGTCCATCAGCATCGCGTGCGCGCCGTCGACCTGCGTGGGCCCGAAGGTGACGACCGCTCGGGCGCCCGACCGCTTCAGTAACGCGACGCCCTCCGGGCCGAGTTCACGGGCGCCGGGCGCGAGGACCGCCACCGGTCGCAGCTCGGCCCAGGCGCGCGCCGCCTCGTCTCCGGCCAGCCCGACCAGGCCGTACTGCACGACCGTGTAGTCCAACCGGCCCAGTGCCCACTGGAGTTCGCTGAGGAACCGGCTGTAGAGCGGGCCGACGGGCACGTTCGGTGTGGGCATGAGGACCATACGGCTGTGTCCCGCGCGCAGACTGCGGGCCGCCGCGTGCGGTACGTAGCCGAGTTCCTTCGCCGCCTCGCGGACCCGGCGCCGGGTGGGTTCGCTGATGCGGACGGCGCTGGTGTTGTTCAGGACGTACGAGACGGTGGCCCGCGAAACGCCCGCGAGCCGGGCGACATCGGCGCTGGTCGGCACGGGGCCGTGGGGCCGGGCGGGCGACCAGGGGGCGGGGGTGGTGGTGGCGGGCGTCGGAGGTGAGGCCAGCGAGGCCAGCGGGGAGGACGGTCGCGCGGGCTCCAGCGGCACCGGGTGGGACGGTTCGCGCGCCTGAGGCGGCGGGGCCTCACGCCCGCGGCGCGGCGGCGGCGAGGGCTGCCGCGGAGGCGGCGGGGCGGACTCCCGCGGGACGGGACGGGGCTGCTCACGCGGCGGCGCGGGCTCTCGCGGCACCGGAAGTCCGGCCTCTCGCGGTAAGGACTGCGCGGGCTCCCGTATGACGGGCTGCTCGGGTATCTGCACCATGACGCACCGCATCCTTCCATGGCTTGGCACAGCGTTTTCGGCCTACCTGGAACCGGCCATGGTCATCAAGGAATTGGGTCTACTCTGCGGTAACCTTGCCGCACCCGAAGCCCCGTGCCCCCGGCGCCTACCGCCAACAACCCTCCAGGTCAGGCGAGTTGACCGACGCAGCACCGACCCGGATCCGGGCAACGCACCGTAGGGTGTGGCCATGGGCGAGCCGTCGATGGTGGGGTTGATGGGACGCGTGACCGGCACGATCGGGCCCGGTCTGGTCGGTGAGGTGATCGTCCGGATCCGTGGCGGCGCCGAGCACTTCCTCGCCTACCCGGCGTCCGGGCAGGAGCGGATCGAGACGGGCACCGTGGTCATGATCGTGGAGCATCTGCCGCCGCGCACGGTATATGTGGCGCCGGCGTACGTCGGCTGACCACTGACGGCTGACGACTCACGACTGACGGCCCGACACCGGCCCTGTCCGCGCCCCCGCAACGGTCTCGCAACGCCTCCGCGTCAAGATTGCGGCAAGGATCCGTCAGCGTCTTCTCGCGGCCCTTGCCCAGGAGCACACTCCCGACGTTCGGTGCCGACAGGGCACCAGGCCAAGGGGGCGAATGCCGATGTTCGTCGGCGTCGTGGCGGGGGCAGCGGTCCTCGCGCTGATCGTGGTGGTGACCTTGTTCAAGTTGATGTGGCGGGTCGCCGAACCCAACGAGGCTCTGATCATCTCCGGTTCCAAACACCGCACCGAGGGCCTTGAGGAGGGCATGGGCTTCCGGATCGTGACGGGGCGCGGAACGCTCGTCCTGCCGGGCGTCCAGGCGGTGCGCAAGCTGTCGCTCGACCTCAACGAGACCGAACTGTCCGTGGACTGCGTGACCCACCAGGGCATCCCGCTCAAGGTGCGGGGCGTCGTCATCTTCAAGGTGGGCGACGACTTCGTGTCGATCGCCAACGCGGGGCGCCGCTTCCTCGACCAGCAGAAGCTGATGGCGGAGCGGGTGCACAACGTCTTCGCCGGTCATCTGCGGTCCATCGTCGGCGGGTTGACGGTCGAGGACATGATCCGGGACCGCGAGAAGCTGACCGGGCAGACCCGGGCGGCGTGCGGCACCGAGATGGAGAAGCTCGGGCTGATCGTGGACTCGCTCCAGATCCACGAGATCGAGGACCCCACGGGGTACATCAAGAACCTGGCGATGCCGCACGCGGCGGCCGTGCAGCGGGACGCCCGGATCGCACAGGCGGAGGCCAACCGGCTGGCCACGGAGGCGGAACAGGCCTCGTTCGCACGGATGGCGGAGGCCACCCGGGACAGCGAGATCCTTCAGGCCGGCTATCAGGCGGAGCGCGACAAGGCCGGCGCCAAGTCGCGGCAGGCGGGGCCGCTCGCCGACGCGGCGGCCCGGCAGGAGGTCGTCGTCCAGGAGACCCGGGTCGCCGAACTGGAGGCCCAGCGGCGCGAACAGCAGCTCCAGGCCGACGTACGCAAACCGGCCGACGCATCGGCGTACGAGAAGCGGACCCTGGCCGAGGCCGAGCGCGACGCCCGGATCTCGGCGGCGCAGGCCAAGGCGAAGGAGACCGAACTGGCCGCGAGCGCCGAGGCGACCCGGGTGAAGGCGGCGGCTGCCGCCGAGGCCCAGGCGACCGAGGCGCGCGGCGCGGCGGCGGCGACGGCGACCCGGGCGACCGGTGAGGCGGAGGCGGCGGCAGCGCGGGCGAAGGGTCTGGCGGCGGCCGAGGCGACCCGGGCGCAGGGTCTCGCGGAGGCCGAGACCATCAAGGCGCGCGCGGCGGCGCTCGCCGAGAACCAGGAGGCGGTGGTCGCGCAGCAACTCGCCGAGAACTGGCCGCAGATCGTCGCGGCGGGCGCGGGCGCCTTCAGCAGCGTGGACCACATGGTCCTGCTGAACGGCGCCGACGGTCTCTCCGACCTGTTCGCGAAGGCACTCACCATGGGCGGTACGGGACTTGGCCTGGCCCGGCAGTTGCTCGCCTCGATGAACGAGACGAGCGGGGCGAACGGGACGGGCGAGATGGAGGGCCGGGGCGGCGGCGCGGCGGCGGTCAACGGCTTCCCCGGGACGGCCCCCCTTACCCAGAAGGTGCCCGTGCAGGACGAGGAGGTCTGACGGGGAGGGCGGTGGCCGGTGCGATCGGCCACCGCTCTACCGTGACCGCGTGACTGCCTACCGCGAGAACCAGCCCGCCGCCGAGCCCGCCACCGAGACCCCGGGCCGCAGTGGCCCGACCGCCACCACCGAGGCGGAGCCGCACTCCGTCGGCCGGGTGCGTACAGCGTACGCACCGGAGCACGACGGCGATCCCGATCCCGGCGAGATCGTCTGGACGTGGGTACCGTTCGAGGAGAACGACGGCCGCGGCAAGGACCGGCCCGTGCTCGTCGTCGCCCGCGAAGCGGCCGGCACCCTGCTGGCCGTACAGCTGTCGAGCAGGCGGCACGATCACGACCGGGAGTGGGTGCCGATCGGCAGCGGGCCGTGGGACCGAGAGGGCAGAGACTCATGGGTGGATCTGGACCGGGTGCTGCGCCTGCACGAGGACGGCATGCGCCGGGAGGCGTGCGCGCTGGACCGGATGCGGTTCAATCTGGTGGTCCTGCGGCTGCGGGAGCGCTACGGCTGGACCTGACGGGCGCCGCCACGCGCGCCCGCGCACACTCCCCCGCGAACCTCCGCACACGCCTCCGTACGCACCCCCGCACACACCCCCATACACACCTCCGACGAACAGAGGTTCGACGGCCGATGTGCGCTCTTGTGCGGTTCGCGAGGAGCGTCTTGGCTGGGACGAGTGCCGCCCCGGGCCACCCCCGGCCCGGCCGGCCCATGGTTCTCCACCCGAGGATCAGGAGGATCCCGACATGACCGAGGGAGACGACTGTACGCGGTCCGGACCGTTGCCCACGGATGCCGACGTGGAGGCACTCGTCCACGGCATCTGCTTCAAGACCGGGCCGCCCCGCACCGTCGGAGTCGAGCTGGAATGGCTGGTCCACACCCCCCGCGCGACGCACGACCCCGTACCACCCGCCCGCCTCGAAGCGGCCTATGCCGCACTGCGGGATCTGCCCCTGAGTTCGGCGCTCACCGTCGAACCCGGCGGCCAGCTGGAACTGAGTTCCGCTCCCGCCGCTTCCCTGCTGGAGTGCGTGTCGGCCGTATCGGCCGACCTCGCCGCCGTACGCGGCCTCCTGCGCTCCCGGAACCTCGTCCTCACCGGGCTCGGCACCGACCCCTGGCGTCCGCCGTCCCGGCTGCTGCGCGAGCGGCGCTACGACGCGATGGAGACCTATCTGGACCGAACGGGCCCGGCGGGCCGCCGGATGATGTGTTCGTCGGCGTCCGTTCAGGTGTGTCTGGACGCCGGGTACGAGGAGCCGGGACCGCTCGGACTCGGCCACCGCTGGCGGCTGTCCCATCTGCTGGGGCCCGTCCTGGTGGCGGCGTTCGCGAACTCACCCCTGTGCGACGGTCACCCGACCGGCTGGCGCTCCACCCGGCAGGCCCTGTGGGCCGGGATAGATCCGGGCCGCTCCGCCGCGCCGCCGCTGGACGCGGAGCCCCGCTCCGCGTGGGCCCGGCACGTCCTGGACGCCCCGGTGATGTGCGTACGCACCGACGACGGGCCCTGGCTCATCCCCGAGGGTCTGTCCTTCCGTGACTGGATCCGCGGCGGCGCGCCCCGGCCGCCGACCCGCGACGACCTCGACTACCACGTCAGCACCCTGTTCCCGCCGGTACGGCCGCGCGGCCATCTGGAGCTCCGGATGATCGACGCCCAACCGGGTGATGACGGCTGGATCGTCCCGCTCGCCGTGGTGACCGCGCTGTTCGACGACGCGCAGGCCGCCGAGACGGCGTACCGGTGCGTGAAGTCCCTGGCCGAACGGGCGGGCCCGCTGCCCGCGCCCTGCAACGAACTGTGGCTGACCGCCGCACAGCTCGCCCTCACCGACCCGGAGCTGCGGGACGCGGCGGTGACCTGCTTCACCGCCGCGCTCGAAGCGCTGCCCCGGATCGGCGCGGGCCAGGAGGTACGGGACGCCGTGGCCGCGTACACCGAGCGGTACGTAGCCCGCGGCCGGTGTCCCGCCGACGATCTGATCGAACGATTCCGCGCGCACGGGAAGGACCTGCTCCCATGACCGAGTCCGCCACCACGACCACCGATCCCGAGGCGCTGCGGACCCTCGCCAGGTCGGCGCTGCTCAGCGCGCGCGACCGTACCGCGCTGCTCACGGACTCCGTCGAGGACGCCGAACTGACCGCGCAGGTGTCGCCGTTGATGTCGCCGCTGGTGTGGGACCTCGCGCACATCGGCAACCAGGAGGAGCAGTGGCTGCTACGGGCGGTCGCGGGCCGGGACGCGATACGGCCCGAGATCGACCCGCTGTACGACGCGTTCGAGCATCCGCGCGCCGAGCGCCCCTCGCTGCCGCTGCTGCCTCCGGCGGAGGCCCGCCGCTATGCCGCCGAGGTACGCGGCCGGGCGCTCGACGTGCTCGACGCGCATCCGTTCCACGGGTCGCCGCTGACCGACGCGGGCTTCGCGTTCGGCATGATCGCGCAGCACGAGCAGCAGCACGACGAGACGATGCTGATCACGCACCAGCTCCGCACCGGGCCCGTCGCGCTGACGGCACCGGACCCGGACCCGGATCCCGGCTTCACCGGACCCGCCGAAGTCCTCGTCCCCGGCGGCCGGTTCACCATGGGTACCTCCACGGAGCCCTGGGCGCTGGACAACGAACGCCCGGCGCACCACCGGCTCGTCCCGCCGTTCGTGATCGACACGACGCCGGTGACCAACGGCGCGTACCGGGCGTTCGTCGAGGACGGCGGGTACGACGACGAGCGCTGGTGGGATCCGCGTGGCTGGGACCACATCCGCGCGCACGAGATCACGGCGCCGCTGTTCTGGCGCCGCGAGGGCGGGCAGTGGCTGCGCCGCCGGTTCGGTGTGACCGAGCCGGTGGTGGCGGACGAACCGGTGCTGCACGTCGGCTGGTTCGAGGCCGACGCCTACGCGCGCTGGGCGGGCCGCAGGCTGCCGACGGAGACCGAGTGGGAGAAGGCCGCCCGGTTCGACCCGGCGACCGGCCGCTCGACGCGCTACCCGTGGGGCGACGCCGATCCGACGCCCGAGCACGCGAATCTGGGCCAGCGGCATCTGCGCCCTGCGGTCGCGGGCAGCTATCCGAAGGGCGCTTCCCCGCTGGGTGTACGGCAGTTGATCGGGGACGTCTGGGAGTGGACGTCGAGCGATCTGCTGCCGTATCCGGGGTTCGTCGCGTTCCCGTACCGCGAGTACTCGGAGGTGTTCTTCGGCGGTGACTACAAGGTGCTGCGCGGTGGCTCGTTCGCCGTCGGCGCGGTGGCCTGCCGGGGGACGTTCCGGAACTGGGACCATCCGGTGCGGCGGCAGATCTTCTCCGGGTTCCGTACCGCCCGGGACGTCACGCCCGCCGACGGCGTGGCCGACGGTGTGCGACCGGAGGGTGCCTGATGTGCCGTCATGTCGCCTATCTGGGGCCGGAGATCGCGCTCGGCGAGATCCTGGTCGAGCCGCCGCACGCCCTGTACCGCCAGTCCTGGGCGCCCCGGCAGCAGCGCCACGGCACGGTGAACGCCGACGGGTTCGGCGTCGGCTGGTACGCGGCCGGGGATCCGGTGCCCGCGCGCTACCGGCGCCCGGGGCCCATCTGGGGTGACCAGTCCTTCGCCGATCTGGCCCGGGTCGTCCGCACCCGGGCGCTGCTCGCCGCCGTGCGGGACGCGACGCAGGCGGGCGCGGACGGTGAGGCCGGCGCCGCGCCCTTCGCTTCGGGGCCCTGGCTGTTCAGCCACAACGGCGCCGTCGCGGGCTGGCCGCACTCCCTCGCCGGGCTGTCCGCCGCGCTGCCGCCCGCCGCGCTCCTGTCCATGGAGGCCCGCTGCGACTCGGCCCTCATATGGGCGCTCGTGCTGCACCGCCTCACGGCGGGCGACACGGCGGGCGAGGCGCTCGCCGACACCGTCACCGAGACAGCCGCCGCGGCACCCGGTTCGCGGCTCAACCTGCTGCTCACCGACGGCGACACCGTCGCGGCGACGGCCTGGGGCGACACGCTCTGGTACCTCGCCGCCCCCGGAAGCGGCACGGTCGTCGCCTCCGAACCGTACGACGACGACACGCGCTGGCGGCAGGTGCCCGATCACACCCTGCTCACCGCCGACCGCGCCGAAGTCCTGCTGACCCCGCTCAAGGAGCACGCCGCGTGAGCCCGTTCCGCACCACCCGCATCCTGCCCGAGGACGCCACAGGCGCCGCACTGCGCGCCGATGTCCTGGGCGGACTGTCCCGTACCCCCAAGTCGCTGCCGCCGAAGTGGTTCTACGACGCGCGCGGCAGCGAACTCTTCGAGGAGATCACCGAACTTCCCGAGTACTACCCCACGCGCGCGGAGCGCGAGATCCTGCTCGACCGGTCCGCCGAGATCGCCGCCGCGACCGGGGCGCACACCCTGGTCGAGCTGGGCTCCGGCTCCTCCGACAAGACCCGGCACCTCCTGGACGAGCTGTCGGCGCTACGGATGTACGTACCCGTGGACGTCAGCGAGAGCGCCCTCGTGCACGCCGGTGAGGCGCTGATCGCGGAGCGCCCGGGGCTCGACGTGCACGCCCTGATCGCCGACTTCACGCGCGGGATCACGCTCCCGGACACCCCGGGCCCCCGGCTGATCGCGTTCCTCGGCGGCACGATCGGCAATCTGCTGCCCGCCGAACGGGCGGAATTCCTGTCCTCGGTGCGGTCCCTGATGTCACCCGGCGACGCGTTCCTCCTCGGCACCGACCTGGTGAAGGACGAGTCGGTGCTGGTCGCCGCGTACGACGACGCGGCGGGTGTGACGGCGGCGTTCAACAAGAACGTGCTCACCGTCGTCGACCGCGAACTCGGCGCCGACTTCGACCCGGACGACTTCGCGCATGTCGCCCTGTGGGACCGGGACCACGAGTGGATCGAGATGCGGCTGCGCGCCCGCACCGCGCTGACCGTGAAGGTCCCCGCGCTCGACCTCGCCGTCGATTTCGCGGCCGGCGAGGACTTGCGCACGGAGATCTCGGCGAAGTTCCGCGAGGAGGGCGTACGGGCGGAACTCGCCGCGGCCGACCTGGAGCGCACCCACTGGTGGACGGACCGGGGAGGGCGGTTCGCTCTGTCGTTGAGCATGGCGCGGTAGCGGGCGCGTTAGCGGGCGCTGAGGGTGCTGGAGGTGCCCGAGGGTGCCTCGCCGTCCCGTCGGGCCGTCAGAAGCGCTCTAGGAGCCGCTCAGCGCCCTGGTGATGGCCTCCGACGCGGCCCGTGCCTCGGTCTTCGGGTCGCCGCCCGCCAGTACCTTCGACATGTACGCCTTGATGGGGTTGTCCGCCTCGACGGATGCCCAGACCGGCGAGTTGGGCGTCGCGCGGCCGTGCGCGGCGCCCTCCGCCATGGCCGCGACGCCCGGCTCACCGGCGACGGCGGGCGCGAGCGTCGTCTTGTTCGGCACGTAGTCCATGGTCCTGGCGAGGTCGGTCTGCCACTGCTCGCCGGCCAGCGCCTCGATGACGGCGACCGCGGCTCTTCGGTCGCCGGTGTTCTCGGGGACGACGAGGTCGGAGCCGCCGGTGAAGACGGGGCAGGGCCGGTTCGCGGACTTGCCGGGGATCGGGAAGAAGCCGAGCTTGCCCTTGAGGTCGGGGTTCTTCTGCTCGATGGTCCGGGCGGCGCCGGGCACGGCGATGATCTGGGCGACGTCCCCGCGCGCGAACACCTCGGCCTGGGGCGGGTGTTCCTCGTCGGCGTCCTTGGGTCCGTCGCCGAGCGCCTGGAGGCGGCCGTAGAAGTCCATGCCGCGCAGCGCGGCGGCCGATTCGAGGGTGCCTTCCCAGCCGCCGGACCGGTCGCTGGCGAGGTCGCCGCCCTCGTCCCAGATGAAGCCGGAGAGGGTGTACCAGTCCTGACCCGCGAGGTAGATGCCCTGGGTGCCGCCGTCGTTGAGCGACTTGGTGAGGGAGAGCCATTCATCGCGGGTGGTCGGGTTCTTCTTCACGCCGCCGCGCTCGAACAGGTCCTTGTTGTAGATGACGACCCGGTTGGCCGCGTACCAGGGGATGCCGTACTGGCGGTTGTTGAAGCGGCCGGGTTCGGCGAGGCCGGGCAGCCAGTCGTCCATGCCGAGGTCGCGCGCGGACTCCAGGGTGAGTTCGAGGAGGCCGCCCTGGTCGACGTACTGCGCGACCTGGGTGTTGCCGACCTCGATGACGTCGGGCCCCCCGCCCTCGGTGGATTCGAGCGCGGCGGCGACCTTCTCGCCGATGCCCGTCCACTCCTGGATGCGGATGTCGAGCTGGAGTTCGGTGTGTTCCTCCTCGAACGCGGTCGTGAAGCGCTTGAGGAACGCGTCCGACGCGCTGCCCTTCATCATCCAGACGGTGACCGTGCGCCGCCCGCTGTCCCCTCCCGGCAACAGACCGCAGCCTGTGGTGAGGGCGGCGGTGGAACCCAGGGCGAGGGAGAGGAGGGTACGGCGGCGGGGCATCACGTGGTTCGCTTTCTGCTGCCTGCGGACAGGGCGGATCGAACCCGACGTGGGGGGACGGGCACCTCGTTCGGGTGCCCATACGGGTGGGCAGGAGTTTGGTATGTACCAAGCCGCAGGTCAAGAGGCTGGGCGCGGTCCGGACGATTACGGTGGAGTGACACCCCGCGCCCAGGCGGAGAGGAGACCCCTCCATGTCCGACCACACCTACCGGGTCACCGAGATCGTCGGCACCTCCCACGAGGGCGTCGACCAGGCAATTCGCAACGGGATCACCCGGGCGTCGCAGACGCTGAGGAACCTGGACTGGTTCGAGGTGACCCAGGTGCGCGGCCAGATCGAGAACGGGCAGATCGAGCACTATCAGGTGGGCCTCAAGGTGGGCTTCCGCATCGACGAAGGGGACTGAGACCCCAGGGCGGGCGTCACGTTCGGCCCTCGCGCTCCTGGGCGTCCTTGAGCGCGGCCGACTCGACGGCCCACCGCGCGCGGACGACCCGCACCCCGGCCCGCTCGGCCTCGTCGCACACCAGCTCGTCGTCGTCCACGAAGACCCGGATCTCACGCTCACGGGCCAGACGGCGCAGGATCTCCGGCTTGGTACGGCGGGCGGGGCGGCGGTCGTCGTTCCGGCGCATCCAGATCCGGCCGTCCGGCAACCCCTGTGCGGCGAGCCAGGCGACGGTGTCCGCGCGGCACCGCTCGGGGCGGCCCGTCAGATAGGCGACCTCGCACTCGCGCGCGTACTCCAGCGCCAGGGCGACGCCTTCCGGCAGCGGCGGGTCGTCGGGCGCCGCGGCGAAGAAGGCGGTCCAGTCGCGCGGCGACCGTTCGAGGAACCGCTGCCGGTGCGCGGTGTCCGCGAGGGTCCCGTCCAGATCGAACAGGGCCAGTGGCCTGGTATTTTCCGTCACGGGACCACCCTATGCGGGGCCGTGGGAAGGGCCGTGGGCCGGGGTGCTTGCCTGGGTGCGTGCCGGGGTGCGGGAATCCTGGCGCGGCCCGGACGTTGAAGGAGTCGTGAGTGCTCTGATCGCATCGACCCCGCTGTCGTTCCTGGACCGTTCCCGTACCCGTGAGGGCCATGACGCCCCGGAGGCGCTGCGGGACACCGTGGCGATGGCGCGGGATGTCGAGCGGCTGGGGTATCACCGCTTCTGGGTCGCCGAGCACCACGGGGTGCCCGGGGTCGCGGGGTCGGCGCCGACGGTGCTCGCCGCCGCGGTCGCCGCGGCCACCCGGACGATCCGCGTGGGCACCGGCGGGGTGATGCTGCCGAACCACCGGCCGCTGGTCGTGGCCGAACAGTTCGGCGTCCTGGAGTCGCTGTTCCCCGGCCGGATCGACATGGGTCTGGGCCGCTCGGTGGGGTTCACGGACGGGGTGCGCAAGGCGCTGGGCCGGGACAAGGACGACGCGGAGGACTTCGCGGGGCAACTCGCCGACCTCCTCGGCTGGTTCCGCGGCACCTCGCCGACCCGGGTGCACGCGCGCCCGCCGGAGGGCCTGACCGTGCCGCCGTTCGTCCTGGCGACCGGCGAGGGCGCGCTGGTCGCGGCCGATGCCGGGCTCCCGCTGGTGGTCGGGGACTTCCGGGGGCGTGAGCGGATGCTGCGCGCGATCGACCGCTACCGGGAGGCGTTCCGCCCGTCGGAGTGGGCCGCCGAGCCCCATGTGACGGTGTCGGGCACGGTGGCGGTCGCCGCGACCGAGGAGGCCGCCCGCCGTCTCCTCGTACCGGAGGCGTGGTCGATGGCGTACTCGCGCACCCACGGCACCTTCCCGCCGCTCCTGCCCGCCGAGCACGTCGAGGAGCTGTGGGCGGCGGGGCGGATGACGGAGAAGGAGCGCGGTTTCTACGAGTCCGGGCTGCGGGGCCATGTGTACGGGACCGAGGAGCAGGTGACCGAGGAGCTGGAGACGCTGCTCAAGGAGAGCGGGGCGCAGGAGATTCTGGTCACGACGAGTACGTACGACCGTACGGCCCTGCTGGACTCCCTGCGGAGGCTGGCCCGCCTCGCGGGACGGACCGCCCCCTAGAACCGATCCCGCCACCCTCCGGTCAGTGAACGGCGGTGGGTGTGCGACCCGGACCCCGCAGTGGCCTGAGGCGGGGGCGGCGGGCCGCCGGTGCCGGAATGCGGTACGGCGCGGGATGCGGGGCCCGTACGCCGGTCACCGACATCTCGGCGGCGGCCGTGAGTTCACGCCTGTGCGCGACCGCGCCGGCCGCGAGCACCGGCCTGACCTCTACATCGGCGACGAGCCCGCGTGCGGTCGCGACCCGCCACAGCGAGGCGCCGAGACTGTCCTCGCCGACGAACGCGGGCGCGGTGCTCGGAACCCCGCCGTCCGTGCGGTAGGCGAGCCGGACCGGCTGCACCGGGACGCCCGCGTCCAGCGCCGCCTGGAACACGGCGCGCCGGAAGGGGCCTTGGGCCCGGCCGCACCAGGTGCTGCCCTCGGGGAAGGCGGCGACGGCCGCGCCGCGCCGCAGCGCCGACGCGATCGTGGCGACCGTCCCGGGCAGGGCGCGCAGCCGGTCGCGGTCGATGAAGAGGCTGCCGCCGAGTGCGACGAGCGCCCCGGCGACCGGCCAGGCCCTGATCTCCGTCTTGGCGAGCATCCGGGCGGGCCGGACCGCCGCGAGCAGCGGGATGTCCAGCCACGAGATGTGGTTGGCGACGAGCAGCACTCCCCCGTCCGGCACGGCGGTACCGGTGACCCGTAGGCGTATGCCCATGGCCCGCACCAGCATCCGGCACCAGCGCCGCACCAGCCGGTCGCGCCGCGCGGGCGCGCAGCGGGCGACCACCGGGATCAGGGCGATCCCGGTGGCCAGGACGGTCAGGAACGCCAGTAGCCGCAGCACGGCGCGCGGTACGGCGGTACCGGAACGGGCGGGCGCGGCGCACGCCTGCGGGGTGCAGGGTGCGCTGGGCAGCCAGACGCTCACCAGGCCGGGACGAGCGAGAGGAAGTGGCGCAGGTAGCGGGGGTTGACGCGGCGCATCGACAGCAGGACGTACAGGTCGGCTACGCCGAACTCCGGGTCGTGCGCGGCGGGGCCGCACACCCAGGCGCCGAGGCGCAGGTAGCCGCGGAGCAGGGCGGGCAGTTCGGTGCGTCCCGCGGGCCGTACGACGCCCTCGGCGGTCCAGGGGCGCAGCGGCCGTACGCGGTACTCCTCGGGCGCGAGGTGCTTGTCCTGGACGCGGTCCCAGGTGGCGGCGGCGAGGGCGCCGCCGTCGGCCAGCGGCACGGAGCAGCAGCCCGCCAGCCATTCGTGGCCGCCCGCGATCATGTACCGGGCGATGCCCGCCCAGATCAGACCGATCACGGCGCCGTCGCGGTGGTCGGGGTGCACGCAGGAGCGGCCGACCTCGACCAGGTTCGGGCGGATGGTGTCGAGCCCGGTGATGTCGAACTCGGTCTCGGAGTAGATCCGGCCCGCGACGGCGGCGCGCTCGGGCGGCAGCAGCCGGTAGGTCCCGACGACCTGCCCGGTGGTGTTGTCACGGACCAGGAGGTGGTCGCAGTACGCGTCGAACGGGTCGATGTCGTGCCCCGGCTCCGGGGTGGTGAGCCGGGCCCCCATCTCGCCGGCGAAGACGTCGTGGCGCAGGCGCTGCGCGGCCCGCACGTCGGCCTCGTCGCGGGCGAGGGTCACCGTGTAGCGGTTTTCGGCGGCCGGGGGTGTGGGCGCCGGGGGCGCGACCGGGGTGGGGAGGGTGGGGACGGTCATGGGACTCTCCTGGTCCAGGCATGAGCGGTGCACGGGCACGAGCAGATCACGGGGGCCGTGGGGAGATCGGCCCCTGGTTACCGTTGTGCCGGTGTTCGCTGGCGTGGACGTGACTCAGGATGAGCGTCGCGGTGTGGGGCTGTTGAATGGCTGGGGGCGGGGGCTTTCCTTCCGGTACTCCCCCGCCACCTGCCGCGACGTGCCGCCCTCGTACGGGTTACCTGCGGCCCGTGCCCTTGACGGCTCGCAGCCACTCCTTGTTCATCGAGGTGATCGAGAAGAGCGGGATGCCCTTGGGGCAGGCCGTGGCGCACTCCCCGGCGAGGGTGCAGCCGCCGAAGCCCTCGTCGTCCATCTGGGCGACCATGTCGAGGACCCGGGTCTCGCGTTCGGGCGCGCCCTGGGGCAGGACGTTCAGGTGGTTGATCTTCGCCGAGGTGAACAGCATCGCCGCGCCGTTGGGGCAGGCCGCCACGCACGCGCCGCAGCCGATGCACTCGGCGTGCTCGAAGGCGAAGTCGGCGTCCGGTTTGGGCACGGCCGTGGCGTGCGCCTCGGGCGCCGCGCCGGTCGGCGCGGTGATGTAGCCGCCCGCCTGGATGATCCGGTCGAAGGCCGAGCGGTCCACGACGAGATCCTTCACGACCGGGAACGCGGAGGCGCGCCACGGCTCGATGTCGATCGTGTCGCCGTCCCGGAACGACCGCATGTGGAGCTGGCAGGTGGTGGTGCGTTCGGGCCCGTGGGCGTCGCCGTTGATGACGAGGCTGCACGCGCCGCAGATGCCCTCGCGGCAGTCGTGGTCGAAGGCGACGGGGTCATCGCCTTTGAGGATCAGCTCCTCGTTGAGGGTGTCGAGCATTTCCAGGAACGACATGTCGGCGGAGACGCCGTCCACCTCGTACGTGGACATCGCGCCGTCGGCGCCGGCGTTCTTCTGGCGCCAGACGCGCAGGGTGAGCTTCATGCGTAGCTCCGCTGAGTGGGGTGGACGTACGCGAAGACGAGGTCTTCCTTGTGCAGGGTGGGGGCGGCGCCGGTCCCGGTGAACTCCCAGGCCGCCGCGTACGAGAACAGGTCGTCGTGGCGTTCGGCCTCGCCGTCCGGGGTCTGGGACTCCTCGCGGAAGTGGCCGCCGCAGGACTCGGCGCGGTGCAGTGCGTCGAGGCACATCAGCTCGGCGAGTTCCAGGTAGTCGACGATCCGGTTGGCCTTCTCCAGGGACTGGTTGAACTCCTCGCCGGTGCCGGGGACCTTGATGCGGCGCCAGAACTCCTCGCGGATCTGCGGGATGCGCTCCAGGGCCTTGCGCAGCCCCGTCTCGGTGCGGGCCATGCCGCAGAACTCCCACATCAGCTCGCCGAGTTCACGGTGGAAGGAGTCGGGCGTACGGTCGCCGTCGACGGCGAGGAGGAGGCGCAGGCGGTCCTCGGTGTCGGCCACGGCCTCCTGGACGGCGGGGTGCTCGTCGGTGACGGCCGTGTGGTGGGGGTTGCGGGCGAGGTAGTCGTTGATGGTGGAGGGCAGCACGAAGTAGCCGTCGGCGAGGCCCTGCATCAGCGCGGACGCGCCGAGCCGGTTGGCGCCGTGGTCGGAGAAGTTGGCCTCACCGATCGCGAACAGGCCGGGCACGGTGGTCTGGAGGTCGTAGTCGACCCAGAGGCCGCCCATCGTGTAATGCACGGCGGGGTAGATCCGCATCGGCACCTCGTACGGGTTCTCGGCGGTGATCCGCTCGTACATGTCGAAGAGGTTGCCGTACTTCTCCTCGACCTTCGCCTTGCCCATGCGGGTGATCGCGTCCGCGAAGTCGAGGTAGACGCCCTGTCCGCCGGGGCCGACGCCGCGGCCCTCGTCGCAGACGTTCTTCGCGGCGCGTGAGGCGATGTCGCGGGGGACGAGGTTGCCGAAGGACGGGTAGATCCGCTCCAGGTAGTAGTCGCGCTCGTCCTCGGGGATCTCGTTCGCGGGGCGGGTGTCGCCCTGCGCCCTGGGCACCCAGATCCGGCCGTCGTTGCGCAGGGACTCGCTCATCAGCGTCAGCTTGGACTGGTGGTCGCCGGTGCGCGGGATGCAGGTGGGGTGGATCTGGGTGAAGCAGGGGTTCGCGAAGAGGGCGCCGCGCCGGTGCGCGCGCCACACCGCCGTCGCGTTGGAGTTCATGGCGTTGGTCGACAGGTAGAAGACGTTGCCGTAGCCGCCTGACGCGAGGACGACGGCGTCGGCGAAGTACGTGTCGATCTTCCCGGTGATCAGGTCGCGGGCGACGATGCCCCGGGCCCGGCCGTCGACGACGATCAGGTCGAGCATTTCGGTGCGGGCGTGCATCTCGACATTGCCGGCGGCGATCTGCCGCGACAGCGCCTGGTACGCGCCGAGCAGGAGCTGCTGGCCCGTCTGGCCGCGGGCGTAGAAGGTACGGGAGACCTGGACGCCGCCGAAGGAGCGGGTGTCGAGCAGGCCGCCGTACTCACGGGCGAAGGGCACGCCCTGGGCGACGCACTGGTCGATGATCTCGACGGAGATCTGCGCGAGGCGGTGGACGTTGGACTCGCGGGCCCGGAAGTCGCCGCCCTTGACGGTGTCGTAGAAGAGGCGGTGCACCGAGTCGCCGTCGTTGCGGTAGTTCTTCGCGGCGTTGATGCCGCCCTGCGCGGCGATGGAGTGGGCGCGGCGCGGGGAGTCCTGGTAGCAGAACTGGACGACGTGGTAGCCCTGTTCGGCGAGGGTCGCGCCCGCCGAGCCGCCGGCCAGGCCCGTGCCGACGACGATGACGGTGTGCTTGCGGCGGTTGGCCGGGTTGACCAGCTTCGCCTCGAAGCGGCGGGTGTCCCACCGCTCGTGGACGGGCCCCTGGGGCGCCTTGGTGTCGGCGACCGGCGCACCGGTCGTGTACTCGGCATAGCTCATGTCAGCTCACCAATCCGGTCATGACGCCGACGGGCACGGCGACGAAGCCTGCCGTCAGCAGCAGCGCGAGGACGTTGGCGACGGTCTTCAGGGCGCGGTCCCGGCCGCGGCTGCCCGCGCCGAGGGTCTGCGCGGCGCTCCAGAACCCGTGCCGGACGTGCAGCCCGAGGGCGAGCATCGCGCCGATGTAGACGGTGTTGCCGTACCAGGTGGAGAAGGTGTCCACGACGTTCTGGTAGGGGCGGCCCTGCTCGAAGCCGCCGGGGTGGGCGGTTCCGGTGGTCAGGTCGAGGATGTGCCAGACGATGAACAGGGCGAGGATGATCCCGCCCCAGCGCATGGTCCGGGTGGCATAGCTCGCGCGCGGCTTCTTGTGCACGTACTTGCTGGGGCGCGCCCTGAGGTCGCGGCGGCTCAGCTGGTACGCGGAGACGGCGTGGGCGACGACGGCGACGACGAGGACCACGCGGACGACCCACAGGGCCCACTCGTAGTGCAGGAGCGGCTCGCCGAGGGTGCGCAGCCAGTGCGCGTACTCGTTGAAGGAGCCGGCGCCGAAGAAGATCTTGAGGTTGCCGAACATGTGGGCGACCAGGTACGCCAGCATGATCAGGCCGCTGACGGCCATCACGGTCTTCTTGCCGACGGACGAGTCCCAGAGGTGACGCGTCATGGACGGCCGTCGGTCCGTCCGTGTTGCCAGTGCCATGTCACGCACGGTAGGCCGGGGGCACCCGATCGGTCCAAGACATGGAACGGCTCATTTCCATAGGCTCCCCCTATCGTGGCTGTACGGTGGCGGTATGCAGTTGCAGCAGCTCCAGTACTTCGTCGCGGTCGCCGAGACCCGGCACTTCACGCGGGCCGCCGAGCACGTACATGTCGCCCAGCCCTCGCTGTCGCAGCAGATCCGGTCGCTTGAGCGGGAGTTGGGGGCGGATCTGTTCCTGCGGGCGCGCGGGAACATCACGCTGACGGACGCCGGTGAGGCGCTGCTTCCGCTGGCCCGGCGGATCCTCGCGGACGCGGACACGGCCCGGCACGAGGTCCAGGAACTGGCCCAGCTCCGGCGCGGCCGGGTCCGCCTCGGGGCGACCCCGAGCGTCTGTACGGGGCTGCTCCCCGATGTGCTGCGCGCCTTCCACGACCGGTACCCCGGGATCCAGCTGATGATCGAGGAAGGCGGCTCCCACGATCTGGTCCGGGAGCTGGCGCGGGGTGCGCTCGATCTGGCGCTGGTGGTACTGCCGCTGCCGACGCCGTCCCCCGCGCTGACCACCGTGGAGGTGCTGCGGGAGGACCTGGTGGTGGTGTCGTCGCCCGACGCGCAGGCGCCGGGGCGCGGCAGGACGGTACGCATCCCCGATCTGGAGGGCGAGCGGATGGTGATGTTCCGGCACGGTTACGACCTGCGGGAGCTGACCGTGGCAGCGTGTCGCGCCGAGGGCTTCGAGCCGGACTTCGCGGTCGAGGGCGGCGAGATGGACGCCGTACTGGGGTTCGTACGGGCCGGACTGGGCGTGGCCGTCGTCCCGCGCATGGTCGCCACCCGCGCGGGCCGTGGCCTACGGGTGACACCCCTGGCCCGCCCCGGCCTCCACCGCACGATCGCCCTGGCCCACCGAAGCGACGTGGCGCCGCCGAGGGCGGCACGGGAACTCCAACGGATGCTCTTGCTCTTGCAGAGAGCTGACCGGTGACCTGAGGCCCCGCTGCGCGGGCCGTCCCGCCCGAGGCCGTCGCGAACACCGCCGGACCCTCACCGTCGTGGCCGTTCGCCGCCGCGGCGGAAAGAATGGAGCGCAGGAGCGCTCCCCACCATGGGTGCTCTCCCCGCCCGTACCCTTCCCTCCGCGTCAGCCCGTCGCGTCCACCAGGGCCAGGTCGTGGAGGCGGTCCGGGGGGCCCGGACGGGCGTAGTACCAGCCTTGGGCCGTGTCGCAGCCCAGGTCGCGGAGTTGTTCGGCCTGGGCTCCGGTCTCCACGCCCTCGACCGTGACCGCGAGGTCCAGGCTGTGGGCGAGCGAGACGATGCCCTCGACGATCTTCAAGTCGACCGGATCCGCGGGGTACTGCTGCATGCCCTGCGTGAAGGAGCGGTCCAGCTTGAGGACGCTCACCGGGAGCCGGCGCAGATTGGCCAGGTTCGAATAGCCCGTACCGAAGTCGTCCAGGGCGATGTCGACGCCCATCTCGGCGAGCCGTCGCAGCGGTTTGAGCAGGTCGTCGTCGGCGCCGATCAGCGCGGACTCGGTGACCTCCAGGCACAGCGCGCCGGGGGCGAGCCCGGCCCGCTCCAGGATCTCGACCGTGTCGGAGACGAGCCCGGGGTGGGTGAGCTGGCACGGCGACAGGTTCACATTGATCCGCAGCGGCCCGGCGGGGTCGACGCCGTACCGCTCCTGCCAGACGCAGGCCTGCCGTACGGACTCCTCCAGGACCCAGCGGCCGAGCGGCACGATGAGCCCGGTGCGTTCGGCCAGCGGGATGAACCGGTCGGGCCCGAGCACCCCGTGCTGCGGATGCGACCAGCGCACCAGCGCCTCGGCCCCGCTGACGCTGCCGTCGCCGAGGTGTACCAGCGGCTGGTACTCGATGAAGAACTCACCGCGCTCCAGCGCCGCGGGCAGCGCCGTGGTGAGCCCGTGCCGGGTGATCGTCCGGGCGTCGGCCTCGTCGTCGGCCATCTCGTAGCGGTTGCCGCCCGCCGACTTGGCCCGGTACATGGTGATGTCGGCGCTGCGCAGCACCTCCGCCGCGCCGCGCTCCCCGGCCGGGCCCTCCACGATGCCGATGCTGCCGCGCACGGTGAGTTCCCGGCCGTCGAGCCGGATCGGGGTCGCCAGGGCGTTCAGGATGCGCCCGGCGAGTTCGTCCACCTCGGACTCGGTGTCGGGGCCGGTGGTGAGGGCCACGAACTCGTCGCCGCCGAGCCGGGCGACCATCTCGCCGGGCGCGGTGGCGCACGCCTGGAGGCGGTCGGCGACCTCGACCAGGAGCCGGTCCCCGATGGCGTGTCCGAGGCTGTCGTTGATGGTCTTGAAGCCGTCGAGGTCGAGGTAGCAGAGCCCGAAGCGCATCCCCTCGCCGGCGGACAGCGCCTTCTCCAGACGCTCGAAGAACAGGGTCCGGTTGGGCAGCCCGGTGAGGGCGTCGTGGGTCGCCTCGTACCGCAGCCGCAGATTGAGCAGGCGACGCTCGGTGGTGTCCTCGATGAGGGCGAGCTGGTACTGCGGGCGGCCGTCCGTGTCCCGCAGCAGGGACACCGTCAGATTCGTCCACAGGGCGGTGCCGTCGGGGCGCTGGAACGCCTTCTCGATGCGGTAGTGCTCGCGGTCGCCGCGGATGAGTTCCTTGTAGAGCTGCCAGACCTGCGGCGGATCGTCGGGGTGGGTCCACTCCACGACCTTGCGCCCGCGCACCGTACGCTCGCCGGCGCCGAACATCCGTACAAGGGCGTCGTTCACTTCGAGGACGGTGCCGTCGAGCGCGGCGATGCCGATCCCTATGGCGGCGCCCTCGAAGACGGCGCGGAAGCGGGCCTCGCTGGCGTGCAGGGCGTCGGCCACGGAGGTGTGGGCGTTGAGCGCGGCCTTCGCGATGGCCTCCTGCTCGACGAGGGTGCGCTCGCGCAGGGCGTGGGCGAAGCCGGCCGCCGCCGCGTGCTGGAGCCGGGCCGAGCGGGCCTGCAACTCCTCCTGGGAGCCGTCGCCGCCGCAGTACAGCACGAGGTACGCCTCGACCACGTCGAGGGTGCGGCTCAGCGCCTCCGGGTCGGTGCAGTGCCCTTCCACGAGGGCGGCGCCGACGGCCTTGCCCTCGGCGGCGTCGAAGGCGCGGGCCCGCAGCGCGTCCCGCAACCGCCGGGCGAGCGGCAGCAGTTGGTCCGCCAGCTCGGGGCGGGTCACCGAGGTCGCCGTGACCGGATAGATCGCCCGGCTCCAGATGGTGGCGAACCTGCGGAGTCTGTCCTCCGGACCGTCCGGCTCCGCGGTCACGCCTTGCGCCCCACGCCCACGAACCCGGAGAAGGAGTACGGATCCTCCTCCTCGGGAGCGGTGTCGGGCCGCCAGCGGGACATCGGCACGAGCCCGGGTTCCACCATGTCGTATCCCTCGAAGAACCGCGCGATCTCTTCGCGCGTGCGCATGATCAGTGGGTTGCGTATGTCTTTGTAGACGTTGACGGTGCCCGCGGCCTGCTCCTGCTCGACCGGAATCCCCTCGTAGGCCGCGTGTGTGACGACGAACAGACTGCCCGGTGCGAGCGCGTCCCGCAGCTCTGCGACAGCAGCGTACGGATCGTCCCTGTCCTCGACGAAGTGCAGGACCGCGACGAGAAGCAGGGCCACGGGCCGGTCGAGGTCGATGAGCCGGTCGACCTGTTCGGCGGTCAGGATCTCACGGGGCTTGCGCAGATCGGCCATGAGGACGTCAGCTTCTTCGTTTCCGTCCAGGACGGCCCTGCTGTGCGCTACGGCCACGGGGTCGTGGTCGACGTAGACGACGCGGGAGCCGGGGCCGGCCGCCTGGGCGACCTCGTGGACGTTGCCGAATGTGGGGATTCCTGAGCCGATGTCCAGGAATTGTGTGACACCCTCGGCCACCGCGAAACGGACGGCGCGTCGCATGAAGGCACGATTCGCCTGCATGATCTTCGGGAGCCCCGGAAGGAACTCCATGGCTTTGCGGGCCGCTTCCCTGTCGACCTCGAAGTTGTGCGAACCGCCCAGGTAGAAGTCGTAGATCCGGGACACGCTCGGCACCGAGATGTCGATGCCCGGTGGAGCCCAGACGGGTCGGTCCATCACAGTCTCCTAGGCGTTGGCGATCCGGTGTTCGAGCTGAGGCTACTGATCGCCCGCCAACGGAGCGAGCCAAAACGGAAATTGGCGGTCCGTTCTCGGTCACTGCCACCGGCACGTGCCGATGGAACAAAGATGGGAACTGGACAGAAACAACTCGAAAGGCTCCGAAGCATTGCGAAGTCTTCCGAAGAGAACCGAAAGAGCCGGTCCGTACCTTCCGTAGCGGTGCGGAAGGAACGGACCGGCGGTCCTACGGGCCGGGGGAAGGGGGCCGGGAACCTGTCGTCGTGGCTACTTGGTCACACCGATCGGCTTGCCGGTGGGCGAGACGGCGTACCAGGTGCCGCCCACTCCCTGGCCGTTGGTGTCGCCGGGGGCCTTGTCGTTCGCAAAGGTGTAGATCGGCCAGCAGTTGACGGTCATCTGCTTGACGCCGTCCGGGCGCGTGAAGCTCATCAGGCCCTTCTTCTGGACGCCCTTGGTGTCGTTCTTGTCGACGGGGGCGACCGCGGGCCACTTCTCGATGCAGGCGCCGGTGCAGTTGGACTTGATCGGCCACGCCGAGTCCTTCATGAAGCGGTAGACCGTCATCCCGTTCTTGTCGACGACGATCTCACCGAGCTTCGGGTCGTTACGGGTCGACAGGCCCGGCAGATCGGCGGCGGCCTTGGCCTTGCTGCCGTCGGGGGCCGACGCGAACCAGGTGCCGCCCACGCCCTGCCCGTTGGCGTCGCCGGGCTTGGTGTCCTTCGCGTAGCGGTACATCGGCCAGCCGTCGAGGGTGAGCTGCTTGGTGCCGTCGGTCCTGGTGACCTCGCCCAGGAGGGTCTCGTCGACCCCGGCCGCGGGCTCCGCGCCGTCGGCGGGCACCGCGGGCCAGGCCGTCGCACAGTCCCCGTCACAGTTGGACTTCGGGGGCTGGGCCGTGTCCTTGTCGAAGCGGTAGAGGGTGAATCCGGCGTTGTCCGTGACGACCTCGCCGAGTTCCTTGCTGTCCCAGACGGCGAGTTGGCCCGCCGCCTTCGTGTTGCCCGCGGCTGCCGCGTCCTTTCCGTCGGCGCCGGCGCCCGCCGTGGCCGCCGCGTCGCCGCTGCCCGAGCCGTAACCACCCGCCGCCGGGGCGGCGTTGCCCACGTTCTGCCCGTTCGTGGGCTGGTCGCCGCCGTTCTCCTGACCGCACGCCGTCGTCAGCGCCAGCACGGCCGCAGCTGACGCCACGAGTGAAGCGCTCCGCCAGGTCTTCATGGTGAACTCCTGCTTCCCGCTGAGCGGTTGTGCGGCGCGGGGTGCGCCGCTCGTGGCCCTAGGTACGGCCCGGGGTGGGCCCGGCGTTCAACCGGCGCGCGGATTTCTTTGCGCGCCGGTGCGCGGACCCGAGTCCCGTCCACCGGTCCCGCGCCCACCTCGGGGGCCCGGGTGCGGAACCCGCGTACGGCGACTCCAAACCTCTGACCAGCCAGGTCCGCCCGTTCGGGGCATTCGTGCCCGAGCCGCACGCGGCGGGGTCACGGGACGCCCATGCTTCCGTCGTGCATGGATACAGACGGACCCGTTCCGACCTTCTGATACGTGTCCTGGCGCCCCTGGCGCTGGCCTGGACGCTCGGCTCCCCCTCGGTCGCCGAAGCCGTCGCCCCCGCCGACAGTTGCGCCTACGCCTCGATCGACGGCGGTGCCGGATCCGGCGCGGTGGCGGTCTCCGGCGACGGGGTCACCTGCTCGGCGGGCCCGGTGACTCCCCCGCCCAAGCCGACACCGAAGCCGACACCGAAGCCGACACCCAAACCCACACCCGAACCCACCCCGCCACCCGAACCGGCGCCTCCCCCACCACCGCCCGCGCCGCGCCCCGTACCACCTCGCCCGGCACCTCCGCCACCGCCGCCCCCGGCACCCGCGCCCAAGCCCGCGCCGCCGAAGCCGTCACCGAAACCCACGCCCGAGGTCCGGATCACACCGGCGCCCGTGAGCTATCCCAAGTACCGGCCCACGGCCCGCCGTACGCCGCCGCGCGGCGGCCCGTCCCTGGTTTCCCTGACCCTGCTCATCACGGCGCCCGCGATCCTCGCCGTCGCCGCGCTGCGCCCGCGCTGACCCGCACGGAGGTTCCCATGCCGGAATGGCTTGTTCTTGTCCTGGCGATGGTCGCCGTGTGCGCCGTCGTGCTGACCGTGACCGTCGTGCAGAGCCGAAGGATCGGGGAGGACGACGACCCGACCGAGACCCCGGACGTCATCGAGTACATCACCATGATGATCGGCGTCGTGTACGCCATCGTCCTCGGTCTGGCGATCGCCGGGGTCTGGGAGGCCCGCAGCGCCGCGCAGGACCACGTACGCGCCGAGGCACAGGCGCTGCACGAGATCCACGAACGGGTCCGCCCCTACCCCGCCGAGGTCCGCGACCGCATCCGGGCCGATGTCGACGCCTATGTCCGCCAGGTCGTCACGACCGAGTGGGACAGCATGGTCGACCACGGCCGGCTCACCGACCGGGGCAGCGCCCTGCTGGAGAAGGTCCGTCACGACGTCACCGACTACGAGCCGAAGACCGACTTCGAGGCACAGGCGTACCAGCCGCTTCTCGACCAGGTGACGGCGGCCGACGACGCACGCAGCGCCCGTGCGGACTCCACGGGCGCGACGATGCCGGGTGTGGTCTGGTTCGGCCTGATCGCCGGGGCGCTGGTGACGATCGGCATGGTGTTCGCGCTCCAGATCAGGCGCACCGCGAGAGAGCTGATCCTCGCCGGGATCTTCTCGGCGCTCATCGCCTTCCTCCTGTTCCTGATCTGGGACTTCGACACCCCGTACACCCGTGGGGTCTCCGCGGGCGCCGAGCCCTTCCTGATGCTGTTCCCGCACATCGGCGGCTGAGGTCACCGCGTGCCGGGGCCGGGGCGCCCGGTAACGGGAGTGCGCCGGTTCCGGATACGGGAGTGCGCCGGGCGGGCGCCCGGCGCACTCTGGTGGCATGAGCTGGCACGCACCGATCGTCGTAGGACCGCCCGCCCCCGACGGCGGGCGGCGCGTCACCGTGCGCGGCGAGTCCGTCGGCGTCGCCCGGAACGACCGTGACCTGGTGGAGTTCCTGCGCCGCGCGGGACTCGGCGACGCCGACATGGCGCTCGACGACCCGCATCTCGTGGAGTGGCGCGGCGGGGGCTCGCATGTGTGGGGCGCGGCGGACTCGCAGGACGGTGCGGAAGACGGTTCCGAGCCAGGGCGACCGGGCGATTCCTGAGGCGCCACGCCGTTGCCGTCCCCCTTGCGGCGCAGCCGATTGCCCCATTCGCGCGACCCCGATCGCGGTCCCCCGCGCGCGTACCTAGCGTTTCGGACATCGAGGTGCATGACCGACACGAGCGGAACAGATCCGCGGCTGCCCCTCGGGGACCGGAGGATCCACCATGCGCGCGACACGCGTCGCTTCGGCCGCCGTGCTGGGCGTCACCGCCATAGCCCTCACCGCCCCGGCCGCGTCCGCCCTCATCACCGGCGACCACGACTCCGACCCGTTCCAGGTCGGCGCCGAGCCCCGGACGATCGCCGCGGGCGGCCGGGTCATGCTCAACGCCAGCGGCTGCGAGGGCGACACCACGGTGACGGCCGGCATCTTCGACACCGTGACCCTCCGCAAGGACGGCCGGCCGGCGCCCGCGACCGTCGACCGGGACGCCCGGCAGGGTGCCAAGTACTCCGTGAAGTTCCGCTGCTCGGGCGGCTCCAGCCGTGATGTCGAGCTGACGATCGCTCAGGGCCGGCCGGAGCGCGAGGAGTCGGGGCGCGACCGCGAGGATTCGGGGCGCGACCGTGAGGACCACGGGCGGGACCGCCAGGACTACGGCCGCGACGGCGAGTACGAGTCGGCGCGGCACGGTGTCCGCGCCGGGATCGGTGGCACCGTCGCCGGGTTCGACCTCCAGAAGATCGGCCTGGGCACCGCGCTCATCACGGGCGCCATCGGCGCCACGTACTACCTGTCGCGCCGACGCGCGGCTGACGACAACTCCTGAACCGCCCCTCCCTCCCCGCCCCTCCCGTTCCACAGCGCTTCGCCCCGGAACCACCCAGGTCCGGGGCGAAGCGCTGTCACGTGCCGGGGAACGCGCCCGCGCCGGACGCGCTCACACCTGGTTCTCGGCGCGCCGGCGCATCCAGAACACCCCGCCGCCGATCGCCGCCGCGGCCACGAGTCCACCGCCGATCGCCATGTCCGTACGGGTCGCGCCGGTCTCGGTGCCGCCGCCGATGCCGCCGCGCACCCCGCCGAGGACGGTGAAGGCGTTGGGCCGCGTCAGCCGCCGGCCGTTGCAGTCGGCGGTGATCTCGTGCGTGCCCGCGCGCGCGTCGCGGTCGACGGTGACGGTGGCCGTCGCGCTGTTGCTGCCGACCCGGCCCAAGCCGCTCAGCCGGGTCCGCGGGAACGCCGGGGACTCGACGGTGCCGTTGTCGCACGAACCGCCGTCGACGGTGATCGTGAGCTGGCCGCCGGGGGCGACCGCGCTGGGCGTGGCGACGATGTTGCTCAGGTCGCTCGGCCCGCCGGCGTCGGCGGTGGGCGCGGCGAGTCCGACCGCGGCGACCGCGGCGGCCGAGACCGCCAGGGCGCGATATCTACGCATGGGTATGTCCTCCGCGGAAGACGCCCCGGGGAACATCCCCGGTCGATCGGCGAGAGCGCCTCCCAGTCCGACCCTTGACGGGCGGGGGAAGAGCCGCATGTCGAGGTTCGTCCGTCCTGGTGAGAGGACACGCCGAAGGGAATGCGAGGCGGCCCTCATAGCCGCAGGTCACGGACCGTCAGAAATTTCCTTCCGGCGCCGCCTCGTATGGCGCACGACCGTCGAACCCGCCACCCGTTCGCCGCTGCTCTGTCGCTGACCGCGCGCGCTGCGCTTAGCGTTTCCGGTACGCGCATCACAGGCGTGACCGGCCGCGTGTCGGTCGTGTCGAGAGGGGATCGGGAATGTCTTTGGCCCAGCCGGCGGAAGAGGAGGAACGGCAGAAGAAGCGCGCGCCGTGGGGCGTGATAGCGCTTGTTCTGCTGACCGGCCTCGCCCTCATACGCAATGGGTCGGGCGAATTCGACGTAGGCCCTCCGCAGCCCGCCACGGCGGCGGCTGCCGACACCAGGGCGCAGGCCGACGACACCGTCAAGGAGCAGGAGACGCTGCCGTTCTCCGCGGCCGACCGGGTCGGTATCCCGGCGATCCAGGTGGACGCGCCGATCGTACCGGTGGGGTTGGACGCGGACGGCTGGGTGGACGCCCCGCCGCCCGAGGACCCGAATCTCGCCGGCTGGTACAGCGGTTCGTCGTCACCGGGCGAGAAGGGCACGGCGGTCGTCGTCGGCCATGTGGACAACAAACAGGGTCCCGCCGTCTTCTACGGACTCGGCGCCCTCAAAAAGGGAAACAAGATCGATGTCCGCCGCAAGGACCAGAAGATCGCGGTTTTCGAGATCTACGGAATCGAGGTCTTCCAGAAGCAGAATTTCCCGGGCGACCGTGTCTACGGAAACACCGGGCATGCCGAGCTTCGGGTCATCACCTGTGGTGGCGGATTCTCCCAGCAGAGTGGTTACGACGGAAACGTCGTGGTGTTCGCCCGCCTGGTCGGCGTCCAGTGAAAGGACGTCAGGACCCGGCGGGCGAAAGCCCTTTTCAGGTGCCGGCCCGCTTCAGACGTCCCGGCGCCGGGGCAGCGTCAGGTCGTAGCCCTCGTCGATGAGTTTCGGCAGCCAGGTGCGCAGGGCCTCGACGGTCTGCGAGCGGTTGCCGCCCGCGTCGTGCGACAGGACGATGACGCCGGGGCCCGCGCCCTGGACGACGGCCCGGGTGATCGCGGCCGTGCCGGGGGTCTCCCAGTCGACGGTGTCGACGGTCCAGGCGAGGGGTTCCATGCCGAGGTCGGCGCCGATCTGGAAGACGTTGCGGTTCCAGGCGCCGTAGGGGGCGCGGAACCAGAGCGGGCGCTCGCCGATGGTCTTCTCGACGATGTCGCTGGTGCGGCTGATCTCGGAGCGGATCGAGGACCGGGACAGCGTCGTCAGCAACGGGTGGGTCCAGGTGTGATTGCCGATCACATGGCCCTCGTCGGCCATCTCCCGCAACAGGTCGTCGTTCATGCCGACCTGTTCCCCGCAGACGAAGAACATCGCGCGGACCTTGTACCGGCGCAGGGTCTTCAGGATGTGCGGGGTGTAGTCGGCGTCGGGGCCGTCGTCGAAGGTGAGCACCATGCCACGGCCCGCACCGTTCAACTGCAGGATCGGCGCCTTACGCACCGATGGCTTCTCCGGCGCACGGGTCACAGGGCCGTACCCGGTGAGGGGCTGGAGCCGGTAGGTCGAGGGATTCAGGGGCTTGGCCGCCTGGGAGCCGCCGGCCGGTCCGCCGCTCGCCGAGGGGCTGCCGCTCACGCCGGAGGTGGCGGGGGTGCGTGCCCGGTCGGTGCCGAAACAGCCCGCGGTGGCCGCGAGGCCCAGGAGCGCGGTGCCGCGCAGCAGCGCCCGGCGCGCCGGTGTGGTCCGATCGTCTTTCATGAATAATCCGTCGCACGGGCCCTGGGCCGTGTGGTTCATCAACACCGGAGCGGCGTCCGAAAACACCCGATGGAACCAGTGGTGACCCGCGCTCAGCGACGGCGGACGAGCGGGAACGGGAGTGTTTCACGGATCGTCAGCCCGGTGAGGAACATCACGAGCCGGTCGACGCCGATACCGAGTCCGCCGGTGGGCGGCATGGCGTATTCGAGGGTGTCGAGGAAGTCCTCGTCCAGCTCCATGGCCTCCGGGTCTCCCCGGGCGGCCCGCAGGGACTGGGCGGTGAGGCGGTGGCGTTGTTCGACGGGGTCGGTCAACTCGGAGTAGGCGGTGCCGAGTTCGGTGCCGAAGGCGACGAGGTCCCAGCGTTCGGCGAGGCGCGGATCGGTGCGGTGCTGCCGGGTGAGCGGGGACACCTCGGTCGGGAAGTCCTTGTAGAAGGTGGGCGCCCCGGTCCTCTCCTCGACCAGGCGTTCGTACATCTCCAGGACGAGGTCGCCGTGTCCGATGTCCGGCGGATAGGGGACGCCGGTCCGGTCGCACAGGCGGCGCAGGTCCCCCACGGGTGTGTCGGCGTCGATCTCTTCGCCGAGCGCGTCGGACAGTGCGCCGTACACGGTCCGTACGGGCCAGGGTCCTGAGATGTCGTGCTCGGCGACCCGGCCGTCGGCGCCGGTCCTGCGGATGACCGGGGCGCCGAGGGCGGCGGTGGCGGCGCCCTGGATCAGCTCGCGGGTGAGGTCGAGCATCACGTCGTAGTCGGCGAACGCCTGATACGCCTCCAGCATCGTGAACTCGGGGTTGTGCTTGGGTGAGACGCCCTCGTTGCGGAAGGTCCTGCCCAGTTCGAAGACCTTCTCCATGCCGCCGACGCACAGCCGCTTGAGGTACAGCTCGGGGGCGATGCGCAGATACAGGTCGAGGTCGTAGGCGTTGATGTGGGTGGTGAAGGGGCGGGCGGTGGCGCCGCCGTGGACCGGCTGGAGGATCGGCGTCTCGACCTCCAGATAGCCGCGCTCCACGAGCCCCTGGCGCAGGGCCTGGACGGCGGCGGAGCGGGCGCGGACCACGGCGCGGGCGTCCGGTGAGGTGAACAGGTCGACGGCGCGGCGGCGCACCTTGGCCTCGGGGTCGGTCAGGCCCCGTCGCTTGTCGGGCAGCGGGCGCAGACACTTCCCGGCGAGCCGCCACGAGGTGACGAACAGGGTCGGCTCGCCGTGCGCGCTGGTGCCCGTCTCGCCGGTGGCGACGATGTGGTCGCCGATGTCGGTGTCCGCGGTGAAGCGGGTGAGCGCGGCCCCGGAGTCCTGCCGGGTGAGCGCGATCTGGAGATCCCCCGACCAGTCGCGCAGCACGGCGAAGACCAGGCCGCCGAAGTCCCGTACGAGCATGACGCGGCCCGCGACGGTGGCGTGTTCGCCGGTACGGGTGCCGGGGGCGAGGCCGGGGTGTGCGGCGCGGATCTCGGCGAGCGTGTGGGTGCGGGGTGGCAGGTCCACCGGGTAGGGGTCGGTGCCCGCGGCGCGCAGGGCGTCGAGTTTGCGGTGCCGCACACGGACCTGTTCGGGCAGGGCGGCCGTCGGGTCCGCGGCGGCGGCGTCCGGGGGCTCGGTGAGGCCGAGTGCGGACAGCGGGGGGAGGTGTGCGGTGCCCGCGGGCCGGGTGGCGGGCCGGGCGTGGCCCTTGCCCCAGAGTTTGCGCAGGGACGGTACGGCGACGAACCCCTCGGCGATGCCGGAGGCGAGGCTGATCCGGGCGAGGGAGCCCGCGTCGCCGTAGCAGATGAAGCGGGGGTACCAGTCGGGGTGGAACTTGGCGTTGGACCGGTACAGCGCCTCCAGTTGCCACCAGCGTGAGAAGAACAGCAGCAGGCCGCGCCAGAGCCGCAGGACCGGGCCCGCGCCGATCCGGGCGCCCTCCTCGAACACGGAGCGGAACACGGCGAAGTTGAGGGAGATGCGCCGGACGCCGAGCGGCCGGGCGGCGGCGCACAGCTCGGCGACCATGAACTCCATGACGCCGTTGGGTGCGGTGCGGTCGCGGCGCATCACGTCCAGCGAGACACCGTCGGAGCCCCAGGGCACGAAGGACAGCAGGGCGAGGAGACGGCCGTCCGCGTCCAGGGCCTCGACGAGCAGGCAGTCGCCGTCCTCGGGGTCGCCGAGCCGGTCCAGGGCCATCGAGAAGCCGCGTTCGGTCTCGGTGTCCCGCCAGGCGTCGGCCTTGTCGACGATGTCCTCCATCTCGGCGTCGGTGAGCTGGGCGTGGCGGCGGATCCGGCAGGTGGCGCCGGTGCGGCGGACCCGGCCGACGGCCTGCCGGGTGGTGCGCATGTCCCGGCCGTCGAGGTCGAAGTCGGCGACGTACAGGATGGCCTCGTCGCCGAGTTCGAGTGCCCCGAGCCCGGCGCGCGCGTACGCCCTGGCGCCGTCCTCGGACGCGCCCATCACGGCGGGCGCCCAGGCGTGCACACGGGCGACGTCGAGCCAGGCGTCGATGGCGTGCGGCCATGCCTCGCGGTCGCCGACGGGGTCACCGCTGGCGAGGCAGACCCCGGCCTCGACGCGGTAGGTGACGGCGGCCTTGCCGGAGGGCGAGAAGACGACGGCCTTGTCGCGGCGGGTGGCGAAGTAGCCGAGGGAGTCCTGCGCTCCGTAGACGCGCAGCAGGGCGCGGATGCGGGGTTCCTCGTCGCCGTGCAGGGCGGCTTCCATGCGCTGCGAACGGAAGAGGGTCGCGGCGGCGTTGAGCAGGGCGAGCGCGCCGAACAGACCGAGGAAGAACATCAGCGGGCGGGGCGGGCGGCCGGAGAAGGACGTGCTCGACACGAGGCCGCCGCAGACCCGGTCGGCGGCCCACAGCAGTCGGTCGCCCTCGATGAGGGTGCCGGGGAACAGCTCGACGAGCCCCCAGCCCACGAGGATCGCGACGGCGAGGCCCAGGACGAGGACGGTCAGGGCCCGGCGCAGCGCGCCCCGGCGGGAGGTGGCGTAGAACTCCTTGCGGGCGGCGATCAGGACGACGAGTCCGATGCCGCAGACGAACAGGGATGACACGGCGTCGCCGTAGTAGCCGACGAAGATGCCGAGCGCGTCGGTGAGGACGATCAGGGACAGATAGACGACGACCAGCCACCAGGCCGCCTTCTTGCGGGCGGCGGTGGCGGCGGCGAGGAGCAGCAGGAAGACGGCGTACGCGAGGTTCGGGCTGACGGGCACGGTGATCGTGTCGAGGAAGTCCCGGACCGGTTCCGCGACCACGCGCAGCGGGGCGAAGACGGCGAGCAGCGCGCAGAACAGGCCCAGGGCGCCGAAGCAGATCGCGAACACCTCGGGGACCCGGGCCAGGGCGCCGTCGCGGGTGGGTATCGGCCCCCTCACCTCCGCGCTGACCGTCATGGTCCCGACTCTAGGAAGGGCGGGGCCGTACCGCCCGTCGAGCGACGGCGCGATTGACCCACGCGGGCCCCTGGAGCTCGGACGGGAGCCGTCCGCTAGCCTCACGGCGTGAGCGAACAGCAGCCCCCTCAATTCGAACGGGGCACTGACGGCCCCAAGGTGATCGTCGTCGGTGTGGACGGTTCGGACTCGTCCCTGCGGGCCGCGTCCTACGCCGGCGGTCTCGCGCGCCGCCAGCGGGCCCTGCTCGCGGTGGTCTACGTACAGCCCGTGATGGCCGCGGGCGCGGCACTGGGGGTGCCGGTCGCCGACGCGACCGAGGAGATCGCCGAGGGTCTGATCCAGGAGATCAGGACGGCGGCGGAGCGCGTGAAGGACATATTCGACGTGCGCTGGGAGTTCCACACCTTCCGCGGCGACCCCTACAACGGGCTGGTGACGGCCGCCGACGAGCTGAAGGCGGACGCCGTCGTGGTCGGCGCGTCGGAGCAGGCGGGGCACCGCATCGTCGGCTCGGTGGCGATCCGTCTGGTGAAGGCGGGCCGCTGGCCGGTGACGGTGGTGCCGTAACCGGCCACCTCCTTGAGCTACCGCAAGGGGCTACGGGAGAACGGCGAACCCGTCGACCTCGATGAGCCATTCCGGCAGGCCCAGCGACTGGACGCCGAGATAGGTACTGGCCGACAGCGGCCAGTGCCCGTCGAAGGCGCGTCGGCCCGCCGCGAAGATCGGTTCGATCAGCTCCGGGCGGTGGCCGACGACATGGATGGTGTTCTTCACGAGCTGATCCGGGGTCGCGCCGGCCGCTTCGATGGCGTGGCGGAAGTTCCGGAACGCCTGCTCGGCCTGGCGGACGTGGTCGCCGGGCCCCACGAGGGTGCCATCCCTGTCGAGGGCGACCTGTCCGGCGATGGCGACGAAGCGGGTGCCCGGGGCGACGACGACGTGGGAGTAGAGCCCCATCACGGGGGAGGCGAGGGTGGGCGGGTCGATCCGCTCCGGGGTCGTGTCAGTGGCCATGAGGGTGCGTGCCTTTCGGTACGGGGTCCTGGGCGGGCGGGCGGGTACGGGGCTCAAGCGGTGGCGTGGCGATGGGCCGACGCGAGGGCCGTACGGACCCCGGCGGTGAGCCGGTCGCCGTCCTCTTCCCCGGTCGCCCAGGCGACATGGCCGTCGGGCCGGATCAGGGCGGCGGTGATCCCCGCCCAGGCGGGCCGGTCCTCGGCGAGGGCGGTGCGGACGAGGTCGAACTCCTTCGGGACTTCGGGGAGCGGCGGCCCGTCCGGCGTGTTCCGCAGGTCCAGGAGGACGGGGCGGCCGGGGTGCAGCAGGGCCGAGAGCAGACCGGGCGGACCGGCCAGCGCCAGGTCGGGCGCGCGTACGCCGGTGAGGGGATGGGCGTCGGGGTCGGGCGCGGGATAGCGGACGTACAGCCCGGAGAGCCGTTCGGCCAGGGCCAGTTCGAGTCCGGGCAGCTCCCCCACGAGCCGGGCGAGGAACGACCGCAGCGCCTGGCCCTCGGGCGAGAAGGCGCTGATGAGCGCGGTCTGCGCCTGGCTGCTCTCCAGCAGGTCGGCGCCCACGGGGTGCCGTTCGGCGTGGTAGGTGTCCAACAGCCCTTCGGGCGCCCAGCCGTTGACGGTCGCGGCGAGTTTCCAGCCCAGGTTCGTGGCGTCCTGCACACCGACGTTGAGGCCGACTCCCCCGGCGGGCATGTGCTGGTGGGCGGCGTCGCCGGCGAGCAGGATCCGGCCCGCGCGGTACCGCTCGGCCTGTCGTGAGGTGTTGCCGTACCGCGACAGCCAGGCCGGGGAGTGCATGCCGAAGTCGGTGCCCGCCGCGGTGACGGCGTTGGCGCGCGCCTCCTCCAGGGTCAGTTCGCCCGGCCAGTCGCGGCGCACGTCGTGCGGCACACCGCCCACGATGCGGTGCAGTCCGCCCGGCAGCGGTACGGCCATGAGGAGTCCGTCGCGGCCCGTGGTGCTGAACACCAGATCGGCCGGCGGCTCGGCGAGGACGACGTCGGCGAGCCAGCCGAGGACGGTGAAGTCGTCACCGACGTAGTCGATGCCGGCGCTCTCGCGGACGGTGCTGCGTGTCCCGTCGCACCCCACCACGTACAGCGCCTCCTCGGTGTACGGGCCGCCGGGTCCCTCGATGTGGACGGTGACCGCGTCCTCCCGCTCGGTCAGGCCGGTCACGCGGTGCCCGCGCCGGACGTCCGCGCCCCGGGACCGCGCCAGCTCCTCCAGGAGTTCTTCGGTGCGGGCCTGGATCAGGGAGAGCGTGTAGGGGTGGCGGGTGTCGAGCCGCCGGAAGTCGAGGCGGCTGGGCAGGACCGCGAAGTGGCCGCTCGGGATGCGCAGGGCCTCGGCGAGGAAGGGCCCGTCGACGCCTCGGGACACCAGGATCTCCACGGTCCGGGGGTGCACGGTGAGGGCCTTCGACTGCGGATCGGGTGCGGAGCGGGGCTCGATGACGGTGACGGTGGTTCCCGCGAGGCGCAGCTCGGCGGCCAGCCACAGCCCTACCGGCCCCGCGCCCGCGATGACGACTTGCCTGCTCATGACGGCACTCCTCCGTTACTTGAACGGCGCACTTGAACGGTGTTCATGTTGAACGCTGTTTAAGTTAGGATGGTCCGAGCCGCCGCGTCAAGGCCGACCGCCGGGGACGCGACGGAGCGGACAGGACGGCGGACGCTGAGGAACGGAGACAGGAAGCCATGCGGCTGAAACGCGCGGATGTGCTGGCGGGGGCCCTGCGGGTGCTGGACGCCGAGGGCCTGGCGGGGCTCACCATGCGCCGGCTCGCGACGGATCTGAACGTCGCGCCGGGCGCGCTCTACTGGCACTTCGCGGACAAGCGGGCCCTGCTCGACGCCATGGCGGAGCACGTGATCGCCGGGATCGAGGACGTGGACCCGGACGAGCCGTGGGACCGCCGGGTGGTCGAGGTCTCGCACCGCGTACGGGCCGCCCTGCGCTCGCACCGCGACGGTGCCCGCCTGCACGCGGGCACCTTCGTCCTCCAGCCGCACACCCTGCGCGTCGGCAACGCGTATCTGCGCGCCTTCCTGGACGCCGGCCTGCCCCGCGACCAGGCGGCCACGACCCTCTTCTCCGTGCTCCACTACGTCCTCGGCCACACCATCGAGGAGCAGGCGCGGGAGGAACTGATGGCCGCCGGCGCGTGGACGACGGACATCAGCGGGGTGCCGGGCACGGACGCACCGGAGTTCGCCGATCTGGCCGCCGCACTCGCCGGCATGGACGCCCTGGACGCCGACACCCGCTTCGACGACGGCCTGCGGACGATCGTCGCCGGGGTACGGCTGCGGGTGGCGGAAGCGGACGCGCCCCCGAGGGACTAACGGCCCATCTTCAGGCCGTCGTCGCCCCCGCCCTGGCTCAGGACCACCTCGCTGATGCGGTCGCGTACGTCTCCGGGGGCGTCGTCGTCGGTGGCGAGGTTGTACACGCGCCCCGCGTCCGTGTCGAACCATGTCGGGACGAACTCCGCCTTCTTCACCACCCAGCGGGTACCCGGCTCGGCGGGCGGGGCGAAGGTGAAGCGGGCGATGGTGCCCTGGTTGCCCCGGGAGTCCCAGGCGCCTTTGTCGTTGACCATGTCACCGGCGATCTGGTCGCCCATGCCGTAGACGATCCAGGTGCCGTTGACCTTCTGGTACGCCTGCGGGACATGGGCGTGGGTGCCGAGGATCAGGTCGATGTCGGGGCGGCCGTCGGTCTGGGACGCCGTCAGCTCGGGGCCCATCGTCAGTTGGTCCTCGTCGGGTTCGTCCTGCCACTCGGTGCCCCAGTGCAGCGAGACGACCACCACGTCGGCGCCCGCCTTCCGGGCGGCCTGCGCGTCGGCGAGGATCTTGTCGTGGTCGAGCATGTTCACCGACCACGTCTTGCCCTCGGGCACCGAGCGGTTGGTGCTGTTGGTGTACGCGAGGTGGGCGATCTTGGCGGAACCGCCCTGCAACCAGGTCGGCCGCTTGGCGTCGGCCGCGTGCCTGGCCGAGCCCGCGTGCCGGACGCCCGCGCGGTCCAGGGCGTCCAGGGTGCGGCGGACGCCGTCGACACCGTCGTCGAGGGTGTGGTTGGAGGCCGTGGAGCAGGAGTCGTAGCCGGTGGCCCGCAGGCCCGTGGCCACCTCCGGCGGGGACTTGAACTGCGGATAGCCGGAGTAGTCGCCGTCCGCGCCATAGGTCGTCTCCATGTGACAGATCGCCACGTCCGCCCCGGAGACGACGGATTTGACGCCCTCGAACATGGGGCGGAAGTCGTAGCCGTCGCCGTCCGCGTCGGACGCGGCCCGGCGGATGACCGAGTCGTGCGGCAGGACGTCGCCGGCGGCGGCGAGGGTGAAGCCGCGCGGTCCCGAGGGAGCGGACGACGCGGCGCCGGGGCCCGCGGCGCCGGGCGGCGCGTGGTGTCCGGACGGGGCGGGGTGACCGGACGGGGCATGCCCGCGCGCCGAAGGACGCTCCCCCGGCGACGCCTGCATCCCCGGCGACGCGTGCTCCCGGGACGGAGGCCCGCTCTCCGGTCCGGCGCAACCCCCGGCGGCCGATCCCAGCAGAAGCACGGCCAGGGCCGTGACGGTCTGTCGTGTGCGCGTGCCCATCGGCCGTCTCCCCATCACATCGCGTTATGCGTATTTTCCGACTTTATGAATCCATAAGGATGCAAAGGGGAAGTCAAGGGACCATGCCGCGACGGTCGCCCGATGAGACGCGGCGGCTCGGGAGGGGTTCGGGAGAGGTCCGGGAGAGGTGATGTGACGGAACTCACGTTTCGATCGAGCCTTGTTCCGGTGCGTGACGATCACCTCCACCTCGGGGGCTATGTGTGCCCTTGGCGCCACGGAGGGTGAGGAAGACATGTGTTCCGGTGCGTCTGGTGCGACAGGAGGGCCTGCCGACGGCACACGAGGCGCCCGAGCGGAGAGCGGACCCCGCTCGACTGCCCCCGAATGCGGTGCGAGTGGGGCGCCCCGGTGGCCGGATTTCGCCGGGGGTGGTTCACGCTTCGCGGTCACATTCCGCCACCGACGGCCGTAATGTGAGGGCTCGGTCGGCCGGGTGCCGGGGCTCCCCCGCCCCATGGACCACAGCAACTACCTGCCGTCCCACGGGAGAACGGGCCCGGGGGGCGCGGGCGAAAGCACACAGTCAAGTTGAGCAAAGCCGGACCCATCACCGTGTCTCACGGTGAAGGCTCGTCGTCGGGACCCGGCAAGGGGTCCCGGCAGGGGCGCGTACGTCCGAGAGAAGGTGGAGCGGTGCTGCCCGACAAAGCGAACGGTACGAGTGGCCACGAGCTGGTGGTCCCGATGGCCTGGCTCTACGCCGAGTACATCGCGGACGAAGTGCTCCGCACCGGCGACCTCGTCCCGTCCAGCACGCTCGAATTCCGGGCCGGCCGGCAGACGCTGGCGCTCACCGCCTATCTGTCCGACCTGAAGAACGAACTCTCCGGTATCCGCGTCGTCTCGCAGTTCGACGAGTGGCTGTCCCTGACGGCGTACGGGCACCCGTGGCAGGAGTGGGTGCGCGAGAGATTCGCGAGCCTCGGCGAGGACGAGCGCGAGCGGGGTGCGGCCAATCCGGATCTCCGGCTCGCCCGCGCCGCCTGGCAGTGGCTGGAGCAGACCGAACTGCTGGCCACCGACCTGGACACGGGGTTGCAGTGGCAGCGGAGCGGGCTGTCCGTGGACGAGAGCGAACAGGCATGGATCCCGGCGTGGCAGCTCGGGGTGCCGCTCGGCCACCTGGCGATCCACCTGTTCTGACCCCCGGACGCCCCCTGTTCCGCACTCCAGGCGCCCGGCCCGGCGCTCCCGCCCCCGCACCACACGCCCCACACACCTCCCCTTGATCGTGAATACACCGTGAATTCGCACGGGACTTGAGCAGATCCACAAGCTGTTCCGTATTCGAGTGCGGCACACAGACTTCGATTCCGAGGATCGCCCATGAGCCCGCAGCAGCGGCACCGGGACGTCGCCGCCTATGCGCTCGGCGTCCTGGAACCGGCCGACACCTTCCGCTTCGAGGAACACCTCGCGGACTGCGTCCTGTGCGCCGTCCGGCTGAGCGAGTTCGCGCGGGTCGCCTCGGTGCTCTCCCCCTACGCCGGGCCCGCCGCCACCGAACCCCTGCCGGTGGGACGCCCTTCGGCCGATCTGCTCGACCGGCTGCTCGACGAGGTCGCGGCGCTCCGGGCGAGGCTGCGGGGCCGGCGGCTGCGGCTGCTCGCGGTCGCCGCCGCGCTGATCATCGCGGCCCCGGCCGGGGCGGTCGCGCTCCAGGGGACCGATGAACCCGGCGTGTCCAGGGTGTCCGAGGCGTCCGGGACCGTGACCGATCCGGCGACCGGGGTGACCGCCTCCGTGTCCCTGGTCGACCGGGCCTGGGGCACGGATGTCGGGCTGCGGCTCGGGCGGGTGGCGGGGCCGCAGATCTGCGAGCTGGTCGCGGTGGGCAAGGACGGCACCGAGCAGACCGTGACGACCTGGTCCGTGCCGGTCGGCGGCTACGGCAACCCGGGCATCGAGGGCCATGAGGCACCCCTGATCACCCGGGGCGGCACGGCACTCGACCGCGCCGACATCGACCACTTCGTGATCCGGACGACCAGCGGCCGACACCTGGTCACCGTCGAACGGTGAGACACATCCGCCCCTACCCATCCGCCCCTACTTCAGCAGGCGTGACATCCGCCGGTCCGCCAGTGGCTTGCCGCCCGTCTGGCAGGTCGGGCAGTACTGGAGGGACGAGTCGCTGAAGGACACCTCGCGGATGGTGTCGCCGCACACGGGGCACGGCTCGCCCGCGCGGCCGTGCACCCGCAGCCCGCTCTTCTTCTCCGCCTTCAGCCGCCCGGCCGCGACGCCCCGGGACCGTTCGACCGCTTCGGTGAGGGTCGAGCGCAGCGCCCCGTACAGGGTGTGGAGTTCAGCGGGTGTGAGTGACGAGGCCAGCTTGAACGGGGACATCTTCGCGGCATGCAGGATCTCGTCGCTGTAGGCGTTTCCGATGCCCGCGATCAGGCTCTGGTCGCGCAGCGCGCCCTTGAGCTGTCGCCGCTCGCCGTCGAGGAGCCCGGCGAACGCGGCCTCGTCGAAGGCGTCGTCGAGCGGGTCGGGGCCGAGCCGGGCGATGCCGGGGACCTCGGCCGGGTCCCGGACCACGTACACGGCGAGCCGCTTCTGCGTACCCGCCTCGGTGAGGTCGAAGCCCGCCCCGGTCTCCAGGGCGACCCGCAGGGCGAGCGGGCCCTTGCCGGGGCGCGGCGGCCCGTCCGGCAGCCGGTCCTTCCAGTGCAGCCAGCCGGCGCGCGCGAGATGCGTGACGAAGTGCAGCCCTCCGGTGTCGAGGTCCAGGAACTTCCCGTACCGGCCGACCCGGACGACCTCGCGCCCTTCGAGGGCGGTCGGGGGCGGGTCGTACGTCTTGAGCACGCTGATGGCGACGGGCAGCACCCGTACGATCTCGTGGCCGACCAGGTGCTCGGTGAGGAAGCCCCTGAGCGCTTCGACCTCAGGCAGTTCAGGCATACCCCCAGCGTCACACGGCCCCGCCCCGGACGCCCTCCCGGTCCCAGGTCGCGCGGAGGTGTAGCAGGCTCCACCCCGGATACGGGACTCTGCGGGATCGTCCCGCCCTATCCCCCGTACCTAGCGTTTTTCCCGCCGGAACTCCGGAACTACGGGAGGACGAAACAGTCATGACATCAGTACGGCGCAGGGCGGGCGCGCGCCTCGCGGGCGCGGGGCGGGCCGCCGACGGGGCGCCGCCGGAGGGGGTCGCGTTGCGGATGCGGTCCGTGACGAAGACCTACGGCAGCGGCGGGAGCGCGGTCACCGCTCTGAGGGAGGTCTCGCTCGATGTGCCGCGCGGGTCCTTCACCGCCGTGATGGGCCCGTCGGGCTCGGGCAAGAGCACCTTCCTGCACTGCCTCGCCGGGATCGACCGGCCCACGTCGGGTCAGGTCTTCCTCGGCGGCATCGATCTGTCCGGGCTGGGTGAGGCGGCGCTGACAGCGGTGCGCCGGGAGCGGATCGGCTATGTCTTCCAGGCGTACAACCTGCTGTCGGCGCTGTCCGTGCGACAGAACGTGACCCTGGTCCCCCGGCTCGCCGGCACGCCCGTGGACGAGTCCTGGCTGGCGGAGATCTTCGACCGGGTCGGGATGCGCGAGCACATCGACCGGAGGCCGCACCAGCTCTCCGGCGGTCAGCAGCAGCGCGTGGCCATCGCCCGCGCCCTGGTCACCCGCCCCGACGCGCTCCTCGCCGACGAGCCGACCGGCGCCCTGGACACCCGTACCGGACAGGAAGTACTGCGGCTGTTCCGGCACATCGTGGACGAGGTGGGCCAGACCGTCCTGATGGTCACCCATGACCCGGTCGCCGCCTCCTACGCCGACTCCGTGGTGTTCCTCGCGGACGGCCGGATCGCGGGGCGTCTCGACCGGCCGACGCCGGAGCAGGTCGCCGACCGTATGACGCACCTCGGTGAGTGGTGAGGCGCGCCATGGGGAAGCGGAAGCCGGGCGCCGCGAGGTCGTCGCGCCGTCTGTTCGATGTGTCCTGGGCGACCGTCAAGCACCGCAAGGGCGGGTTCGTCGCCGCGTTCACCGCGCTGTTCTGCGGCTCCGCCGTGGTCACGGCCTGCGGGATCCTGCTGATGTCCGGGCTCACGTCGGGTGTCGCACCGGAGCGGTACGCGGGCGCCACCGTGATGGTCGGCGGCGCGCAGACGCTGCCCGTGAAGGAGGACTTCGACCCGTTCCACGCGGAGCGGGCCACCCTGCCCGCCGCCACGGCCGAGAAGGTCGCCGAGGTGCCCGGCGTCCGGTCCGTCGTACCGGAACGCACGGTCGGGATGACGCTCACGGACGCCCGGGGCGACACGGTGTCGCCGGGCCGTCCGCTGTACGGGCACGGCTGGTCGTCGGCCGTCCTCGCGCCGTTCCGGCTGACCGGGGGGCAGGCGCCCGCCGGTGACCGGGACGCCGTCCTCGACGCCGTCCTCGCGCGCGAAGCGGGGCTCGGTGTCGGGGACACCGCCCGGCTCACTGTCGGTACGACGCCGGCCACGTACCGGATCACCGGGCTCGTGACGGCGCCCCGGCTCGCACGGCAGTCCGCTGTGTTCGTCACCGACGCGCGCGCCGCACAACTCGCGCCGAGGGCGGACCAGGTCACCGCGATCGGCGTGTTCGGCGACCCCGGGACCGACCCGGACGACCTGGCGGCGCGGATCGGCCGGGCCGTCCAGGACACGGCCGTCCACACCGGACGGGACGTCGGTGACCTGGAGTTCCTGGACGTGGGGCAGTCGCGGGGGTTCCTCGTGGGGCTGTCCGCGTCGTTCGGCGGGACCGCGCTCGCTGTTGTGATCTTCGTGGTGTCCTCGACGCTCGGCCTCGCGATCCACCAGCGGCGGCGGGAGCTGGCGATGCTACGGGCCGTGGCGGCGACGCCCCGGCAGATCCACCGGCTCATCGGCGGCGAGATCCTGCTGGTCGGGACGGTCGGCGCGCTGCTCGGCGCGGTGCCCGGGTTCCTGGTCGCCGACGGGCTGCGCGCGGCGTTCGCGCGGGCCGGGGTGCTCCCGGCGGACTTCGCGCTGTCGTCGAACCCGCTGCCCGCGCTCGCTTCCGTGGTGCTGTGCGTCGCCGGGGCCCGGCTCGCCGGGTACATCGCCGCGTTCCGGGTGGCCCGTATCCGCCCGGTGGAGGCGCTGAGCGAGTCGCAGGCCGAGCCGCGCGGCCTGGGGCGGACGCGGCTCGCCGTCGGGTGGGCGCTGATCCTGCTGGGGCTCGGCTCGGCCGTCGTGGTGCCGCTGTTCGTTCCCGGGCAGCTCGCGCTCGCCGGGGCCGGCGGATCGCTGATGCTGCTGATGATCGGCTTCGGGCTGATCGGTCCGCTCGCGGTGAAGCTCGCGGCGCGGATGACGGGCCCGTTCCTGAGGCGGTCCCGGGTGAGCGGCTATCTGGCCGCCGCCAACAGCACCGCGAACGCGCGCCGCCTCAGCGCCGCGGTGGTTCCGCTCGCGCTCGCCGCCGCCATGGCGCTGATGCAGCTCTCGACGCTGTCCACCGTCACGGCCGAGGCGGAGCGGCAGGCCGCGAGCGGAGTCGTCGCTGACCACGTCCTGACCGGTGAGGGCACCGGGCTCTCGCCCGAACTCGCCGACACCGTACGGGAGATACCCGGGGTCGACACGGTGACGCCGGTGGCGCGCTCGCGGGTCATGCTCCACTACAAGGAGATCGACAAGTACCAGACCGAGCCGTTCAGCGCCCAGGGTGTCGACCCGGCGCGCCTGGAGCGGACGCTCGACCTCGACGTACGGGAGGGCAGCCTCGGTGAACTGCGGGGCGACACGGTCGCGTTGAGCTGGACGGCGGCGGGCACCGCGCGCCTCGGCGTCGGCGACACCGCCGATGTGTACCTGGGCGACGGGGTACGGAAGAAGCTCCGCGTGGTGGCCGTGTACGGCAACGGTCTGGGCTTCGGCGACGTGACCGTGCCGCACGGTCTGCTGACCCGGCACACCACGACCGGTCTCGACGCGGCACTTCTGGTGACCACGAAGGGCACCGCCGACGACGCGCGCGTCACGGCCGCGCTCGACCGTCTCGCGCGGGACACGCCGACCCTGACGGTGCGGGGCTCAGGCGACTTCGCGGCGGCGCAGGAGGCCGACATCACCCAGCAGTCGTGGACGACCCTCACCGCCAACGCGGTGCTCCTCCTGTATGTCCTGATCGCCGTGGTGAACACCTTGGTGATGGCGACCATGGGCCGGGGAAGGGAGTTCGCGATGCTGCGGCTGATCGGCACGAGCACCCGGCAGACCCGGCGGATGATGGCGATGGAGTCGTGGGTGGTCATCGTCACGGCGGTCGTGGTCGGGGTGCTGATCGCCCTGCCGCCGGCGGTCGGCGCGAGCCTGGCGATGACCGGGCGGGCCGTGCCGCAGGTGGAGCCGCTGGTGTGGGCGGGGGTCGCTGCGTTCGTCGCGGTACTCGGCCGGCTGTCGGTCGGCGTGCCCACGCGGGCCGCGCTGCGGGCCCGGCCGGTCGACGCGGTGAGCACCGGGGAGTGACGAAAGGGCCCCCGGGGGTGTCAGCCGGTGTGCTTCTTGTTGAGGTACGCGAGGACCGCGAGGACCCGTCGGTGTCCGCTGTCGCTGGGCGGCAGGTCCAGCTTGGCGAAGACATTGCCGATGTGCTTGCTGACGGCGCGCTCGGTCACCACCAGGAGGGTCGCGATGGTGGAGTTGTCGCGGCCCTCCGCCATGAGGTGCAGCACCTCGCGCTCGCGTGGGGTCAGCGAGTCGAGGGGGTCGTCGCGGCGGCGCGCCATGAGTTCCGTGACGACCTCCGGGTCCAGCGCGGTGCCGCCGGCGGCGACCCGCTCCAGGGCGTCCAGGAACTCGTCGACGCGCCCCACGCGGTCCTTCAGCAGATAGCCGACACCGCTCGCACCGCCGCCGAGGAGTTCGGCGGCGTACGTCTCCTCCACGTACTGCGAGAGCACCAGGACCGGCAGTCCGGGGATCTCGCGGCGCGCGTCGAGCGCGGCGCGCAGCCCCTCGTCGCGGAAGCCCGGCGGCATCCGGACGTCGAGGACGGCGGCGTCCGGGCGGTGCGTGAGCAGGGCGGGCAGCACCTCGGGGCCGCTGGACGCGACGGCCACCACCTCATGGCCCACCGAGGTCAGCAGCAGCACCATGCCTTCTCTGAGCAGGGTGTTGTCCTCGGCGATCACCACACGCACGGCAGCTCCACTTCGATCACGGTCGGGCCCCCGGCGGGGCTGGTCACTTCCACGGTGCCGTCGAACGCGGCGACCCGGCGCCGCATCCCGAGCAGCCCACTGCCCGCCGACTCGTCCGCACCGCCCCGCCCCTCGTCCCGCACCGTGATCCTCAACGCGCGGTCCAGGCGCGCGAGTTCCACCCGGGCGCGCGGGCTTCCGCTGTGTTTGGCGGCGTTGGTCAGCGCCTCGGCGACGACGAAGTAGGCCGCCGCCTCGACACCCGCCGGAGCGCGCGCCTCGCCCTCCAGACCGCTCTCGGCGACCTCGACGTCCAGGGCGCTGCCCGCCGCGAGCGCCCGGACCGCGCCGACGAGTCCCCGGTCGGTGAGGATCGGCGGATGGATGCCGCGTACGACATGGCGCAGCTCGGTGAGGGCTTCCTCGGCCTGGTCCTGGGCGTCGTCCAGCAGCTTGCGCGCCATGGCGGGGTCGGTGTCGTACGCGCGGCGGGCCAGGCCGACCCGCATCGACAGGGCGACCAGGCGGGCCTGCGTACCGTCGTGCAGGTCCCGTTCGATCCGGCGGAGTTCGGCGCCGTGCGCGGCGACGGCGCCCTCACGGGTGACGGTCAGTTCCGCCACGCGCGCGGCGAGGTCGGCGCTGCGGCGGGCCTCCGGTGAGGGTTCCAGGAGGGCGCGCGACCAGAAGACGCTGAGGTCGGCGAGGCGCCCGATCAGCGGCAGTACGACGGCGCGGCGGCGCAGCAGCCCGCACCACACACCGTCCACGAACAGGCCGACGGACCAGACGACCAGCGAGAAGTACGCGAGGAAGAGCCCGTAGACGAAGTGGGCGCAGAGCCAGCGCAGATCGCGGTACGTGCCCGGGTCCCTGAGCGCGGCGCGGATGCGTTCGCTGAGGCCGCCGGTGAGCGGTGCGTACGCCTCGGGGACCGGGACGCCCGTCGCGTCGGCGATCTGGCGCCGTTTGATCCCGGCGATCCGGCGCAGCATCAGGACCGTCTCCGGCAGGGCGCCCGCGCCGATGACGATGACCGTGGCGACCGCCGTGAACATCAGCACCGCGAGGAAGAGGTACGAGGAGATCGCGAGCGCCGCCGACACCATCAGCAGCCGTGTCGCCGCCCCCGCCCGCCGCACCGTCTCCCACATGCAGACGAGGCTAAACGACTGGTCGGGGCGGCGGAGGAGAGCGGGCTCCCCCTGGAGGGTGTAGCGCGCTACACCACGGGTCGGGTGGGGCACCCCATCGAAGGTCCCGTGCCGCTCCGGGCAGGATTGACCCCGGTCACGGAACCTTCCACAGAACCTTCCATGACCGGATCTCGACCACGACACCCCCGGTGACACGACACCCCTGGTGAAAGGACCCTCATGAAGGCCCTGCTCTGGCTGCTGCTCCTCGCGGCCGTCGCCGTCAACATCTCCACCAGCATCCTCTTCGACGGAACGCAGCAGGCGCTGCTCAGCATCGGCACCGGAGTGGTGGCACTCGCGTCGGGGCTGGCGCTGTACCTGACGCGTCCGAAGCGGTCCTGAGTCCGGCGGCGGCAGACATCGCCGGCGGCCCTCGGCGGCGAGCCACCGAACCGTTCACGCCGGTCAGCGCCGGGGCGGCACCGTGAACTCGCACCACACGCACTTGCCGGTCCCCCGCGCCTCCACGCCCCACGCGTCGACCAGGCGGTCGACCAGGAGCAGGCCCCGGCCGGACACACCGGCGTCGCCCGCGTCGCGGCGGCGCGGCAGGGCGCTGGAGGCGTCCTCGACCTCGACGCGCAGCCGCCGATCGGCCCCGGTGATGACGCGCAGGGTGACGACGGCGGCGCCCTCGGTGTGGACGAGGGCGTTGGTGATCAGCTCGTCGGCGACGAGTGCGATGTCATCGGCGCGCTCCCCGGCGCCCCAGGCCCGTACGGCGGCCCTGATCATGTGCCGGGCCCCGGTGAGCGCCCCGGGGTCCCCGGGCTCGACGTGCTGGCGCAGCCGGCCGCCGGACTGCGGGGCTCCGGTGCCCCGGCGGCGCAGCAGCAACAGGGCCACGTCGTCCTCGGCGCTCCAGTCGTCGGCGGCCTGGCACAGCTCGTCGGCGAGGCGCCGCAGATCGCGGGATCCGGCGCCGACGAGCGTCGTGAGCGCCTGAAGTCCGTCGTCGAGGTCGGCGCCCGGCTGTTCCACGAGCCCGTCGGTGCAGAGCAGCAGGGTCTGGCCCGGGTCGAGTTCGAGGGTGCCGACCGGGTAGTCGAGGCGGCCGAACTCCGCCGAGAGACCGAGTGGCAGCCCGCCGTCCACGGGGACCCTGCGGCAGGTGCCGTCGACCATCCGGACCAGCGGGTCGAGGTGCCCGGCGCGGACGAACTGGACGACCCCGGTCGACAGGTCGACCTCCGCGTACAGGCAGGTCGCGAAGCGGTCGGTGTCCAGTTCGTGCAGGAAGACGGAGGCGCGGGCCATGACCGTCGCGGGGTGGTGGCCCTCGGCCGCGTAGGCGCGCAGCACGATCCTGAGCTGGCCCATGACGGCCGCCGCGTGCGTGTCGTGGCCCTGGACGTCGCCGATGACGGCGCCGACCCGGCCGCCGGGCAGCGGGATCACGTCGTACCAGTCGCCGCCGATGTCCCGCCCGATGGACGCGGCGCGGTAGCGCACGGCGATGTCGGCGCCGGGCACGGTCGGGATGGTGCGGGGCAGCATCGCCTGCTGGAGCCCTTCGGCGAGGTCCTTGTCCTGCTCGTAGAACATGGCCCGCTGGAGGCTCTGCGCGATGCTGCTGCCGAGCGTGACGAGGACGTCCCGCTCCTCCTCGGTGAAGCCGTACTTGTCGTGGTAGAGCAGCCCGAGCGCGCCGATGGGCCGGGCCTGCGCGATGAGCGGGAGGTACGCGGCCGAGGTGATGCCGAGGTCGGTGATGTGCGGCCACAGCACCGGGTACGACTCGGCGAAGTCCTCCGGCGACTCGATGAACCGGGGCGCGAGGGTCCGCACCACCTCGCCCATGGGGTACGGCTCCTCGACGCGGGTCACCCGGGTGCCCGGGACGAAGCTGCCGGACGGGCCCTCGGCGACGAGTTTGATCCGGCCGGCCTCGACCAGGCCCATGACCAGGCTGGTCACGCCCAGATGGGTGAGGCTCTGGGTGTCCTTGAGTACGTCGATGACCTCCTTGACGGTCCTGGCGTGGGCGAGCGCGGCGGTGGCGACCTGGGCGACGCTGGTCCTGCGCCGCCGCCCCGCGTCCTGCGCGGTGCGCTCCCGGCGGACGGTGCTGTCGCTCAGCTCGTGGGTGGCGTCGCGGACGATCCCGACGATACGGCGGGGCCGACCGGTGGCGTCGCGGCTGATGTACGCCTGGGTGCGGGTCCAGCGCAGGGTGCCGTCGCGGCGGCGGACCCGGAAGTAGGCGCCGTAGAGCACACCGCCGCTCTTCAGGGCCTGCGCGACCCGGGCGTCGAGGCGGTGCGCGTCGCCCGACGGGACCCGGGTGGCCAGCGTGGCGGGGCGGCCGTCGAACTCGTGCGGTTCCATGTCGAACAGCTCGTACGCCATGGCGTCCAGGTGCATGGCGCCGCTGTCGAGGTCCCAGTCCCAACTGCCCATGCGGTTGAGCGCCAGGATCGGTGCCGGGTGAGCGGGCCAGTCGTCCGGGAGTGACAGGTCACTCGCTCCCCGATCAACCATGGGGCCACTTTGTCACCCCTTGTCCGATTCTTCGACTTGTCCGGGTCCGAGTGGACCCACGGGCGGTCGCGGGCAGGTGGCACCCGGCGGGAGTGGATCACAATGGGGGTGTGGAGTGGTTCACGGCACCCGACTACTGGCTCGCCCGGCTGCTGTTCCAGCGGACGCTCGCGGCGGTGTACCTCACCGCGTTCCTGGGGGCCGCGCTCCAGTTCCGGGCGCTGATCGGGGAGCGCGGGATGCTGCCGGTGCCCCGGTATGTGGCCCGTACCCCGGCCCGGCGGGCGCCGAGCGTGTTCCAACTGCACTACTCGGACCGGTTCTTCGCGCTCTGGGCCTGGGCGGGCTGCGCGGTGGCGGCGGCGCTGCTCGCGGGCGTGGACGGGCTGCTGCCGCTGTGGGGCGCGATGCTGCTGTGGGCGGTGCCGTGGGTGCTGTACCTGTCGATCGTGAACGTCGGGCAGACCTGGTACGGCTTCGGCTGGGAGTCCCTGCTCCTGGAGACGGGCTTCCTGGCGGTGTTCCTCGGCAATGACGAGGTGGCGCCGCCGGTCCTGGTCCTCTTCCTGCTGCGGTGGGTGCTGTTCCGTGTCGAGTTCGGCGCGGGCCTGATCAAGATGCGCGGCGACACCTGCTGGCGGAAGCTGACCTGTCTGTACTACCACCACGAGACCCAGCCGATGCCGGGGCCGCTGAGCTGGTTCTTCCACCGGCTGCCGAAGCCGCTGCACCGGGCGGAGGTGGCGGCGAACCACGTCACGCAACTGGTCGTACCCCTGCTGCTGTTCACTCCGCAGCCGATCGCGTCCGGCGCGGCGGCCCTGATGGTCCTCACCCAGTTGTGGCTGGTCCTGTCGGGGAACTTCTCCTGGCTGAACTGGACGACGATCGCGCTGGCCCTGTCCGCCATCGACTTCTCCCCGCTCACCGGCGCCCACTCACTGCCGGAAGCACCGCTCTGGTACGAGATCGTCGTCCTCGCGGTGACCGCGCTCGTCGTGACGCTCAGTTACCGTCCGGCGCGCAATCTGGTGGCGCGCCGCCAGTTGATGAACTACTCCTTCGACCCGCTGCACCTCGTCAACGCCTACGGCGCGTTCGGCAGCATCAGCCGGATCCGGCAGGAGATCGTCGTCGAGGGCACGGCGGACCCGGTGGCACGTGAGGACGGGGACTGGCGCCCGTACGAGTTCAAGGGCAAGCCCGGTGACGTACGGCGGTGGCCCCGGCAGTTCGCGCCCTACCATCTGCGGCTCGACTGGATGATGTGGTTCGCGGCGCTCTCGCCCGCCTATGCCCGGTCCTGGTTCGGGCCCCTGGTGGAGCGGCTTCTGGAGAACGACCAGGACACACTGCGGCTGCTGCACCGCTCGCCCTTCCCGCCGGACGCGCCGCCCGTGTACGTCCGCGCCCGGCTGTTCCGCTACCGGTTCACGACGTGGCGGGAGCTGCGGGCGACCGGCGCCTGCTGGGAGCGGACGTACGTACGGGACTTCCTGCCGCCGACCCGGCTGGAGTCCACGGCTCACCGAGGGCCGTCTCCGAGGCCGTAGACGCGGGCGGCGGTCCCGCCGAAGACCAGCGCGCGTTCGTCGGCGCCCAGCTCCTCGGTCAACTCCCCTGCCGCGTCGGCGACTTGGCCGTACGAGGCGGCCAGGGTGCACACCGGCCAGTCGGAGCCGAACATCACCCGGCCGGGGCCGAAGGCGTCGAGGACGGTGTCGGCGTACGGGCGCAGCCGGTCGGTGGTCCAGGTGTGCCAGTCGGCCTCGGTGACCAGCCCCGAGAGTTTGCAGACCGTGTGCGGCAGGGCCGCGAGGGCACGGACGTGGTCGGCCCAGGGGGTGAGGTCACCGGCGGCGACGGGCGGTTTCCCGGCGTGGTCGAGGACGAAGGTGAGGCCGGGCAGGGACGCGGCTGCGCGGACGGCCGCGGGAAGTTGGTGGGGCAGGACCAGCAGGTCGTAGACGAGGCCCGCCTCGGCGACGGCGGTCAGTCCCCGGTGGACGTCGGCGCGCAGCAGCCACTCGGGGTCGGGCTCGCCCTGGACCTGGTGCCGGATGCCCACCAGGCGCTCCCCGCCCGGCAGTTCCAGCAGCGCGGCGAGCGTGTCGGCGATGTCGGGCCGGGTCAGATCGGTCCAGCCGACGACTCCGGCGACCAGGTCGCTGTCCGCCGCGAGCGCCAGGAACTCCGGGGTCTCGTCGGCGACCGTGACCGTCTGGACGAGAACCGTGGCGTCGACCCCGGCCGCCCGTGCCTCGGGTGCCAGGTCGGCGAGCGAGAAGGACCGCCGGATCGGCGCCATGTCCGGGCCGGTGATCCACTCCTGGTCCCGCACGGACAGGTCCCACACATGGTGGTGGGCGTCGATGACCCGTGGGCTCGTCCGGGTGGCCATCACAGCTCCCAGACGACGGGCAGGCCCGCATCGGCGCCGTCCGCCGAGTAGTCGTGGGCGACGTCGAGGAGTTCCGTCATCCGGGCCTGCCAGGCGACATTGACGGGCAGCGGCTCCAGTTCGGCGAGCAGCCGGGCGTAGTCCTCGCACTCCAGGACGTGGAAGAGGTCGGTGCCGCTGCGCCAGATGGTCCAGGAGGTGGCCCCGGCGGCCCGGATCGCGGCGGTGAGTTCGGCGGGGACCTCGCGGTGGGCGGCCTCGTACCGCTCGACGCGGTCGGCGCGGACCTTGGTGTGCAGGGCGACTCTCACGACTCTTCCTCCGGGGGGACGGGTCCGGTTACGGGTACAGGGGCGTCCTCGGGCAGCAGTCCGGACGCGCGCAGTTCGTCCCAGAACCCGGCGGGCACCCCGGCCCGGAACTGCTCGGCCGTGTCCCGGACTTCGGCGGCCGATCGGGTGCCCACCAGCACGCTGGCGACGGCGGGATGCGCCCTCGGGAAGGCGAGCGCGGCGGCGCGCAGGGTGGTGCCGTGCCGGGCGGCGATGTCCCGCAGCCGGTAGGCGCGGTCCAGGATGTCGCCGGGCGCGGCGGCGTAGTCGTACGTGGCCCCGGGGCGCGGGTCGGCCAGGAGGCCCGAGTTGAACACGCCGCCGACGACGACGGAGGTGCCGCGTTCGGCGGCCCGGGGCAGCAGGTCGGACAGGGCGCGCTGGTCGAGGAGGGTGTAGCGGCCCGCGCAGAGGACCACGTCCACATCGGTGTCGACCACGAACCGGGTCAGCATCGCGGTCTGGTTCATCCCGGCGCCGATCGCGCCGACGACCCCTTCGGCGCGCAGTCTCTCCAGCGCCGGATAGCCCTCGCGGAACGCCTGCTCGGCGTGGTCGTCGGGGTCGTGCAGATAGACGACGTCCACGCGGTCCACGCCGAGCCGGGTGAGGCTGTCCTCCAGGGAGCGGCGGACGCCGTCGGCGCTGAAGTCCCACACGCGGCGGTGGGTCGCGGGGACGGCGAATCCGTGGGCCAGGTCGTCCCCGTACGCCGCACCTCCTTCTACGGGTTCGAGGAGGCGGCCGACCTTCGTGGAGAGGGTGTACCGGTCCCGGGGCCGGTCGCGCAGGGCCGCGCCGACGCGCCGTTCGGACAGGCCGATGCCGTAGTGCGGGGCGGTGTCGAAGTACCGGACGCCCTCGTCCCAGGCCGCCCGGAGCGCCGCCCCGGCCTGGGCGTCGTCCACGGCCGTGTACAGGTTGCCGATACCGGCGGCGCCGAACGACAGGTCCGTCACCTCGACGCCGCTGCGGCCCAGGGTCCGGGTCCGCACGCCGGTCACTGGCCCACGGGCCGCAGCCGCAGCCCCTGCATCCCGCCGTCGACGGCGAGCGCGGTGCCGGTGGTCGCGCCGGACAGCGGGCTCGCCAAGTAGGCGATGGCGCCCGCGACTTCACCGGCCGAGACGAGCCTCCCCGTGGGCTGGCGGGCGGCGAGGGCGGCGCGTTCGGCGTCCGGGTCGTCCGCCGCGTCGAGGAGCCGGCCGACCCACGGGGTGTCGACGGTGCCTGGATTGACGCAGTTCACGCGGATGCCCTCGCGTACGTGGTCGGCGGCCATGGCGAGGGTGAGGGAGAGGACGGCGCCCTTGGACGCGGAGTAGAGGGCGCGCTGCGGCAGTCCGGCGGTCGCGGCGATGGAGCAGGTGTTGACGATCGCGGCGCGGTCCGATGCGCGCAGCGCGGGGAGTGCGGCGCGGGTGGTGCGGACGATGCCGAGGACGTTCACGTCGAGGACGCGGTGCCACTGGTCGTCGTCGTTGTCCTCGACGGTGCCCTGGGCGCCGATGCCCGCATTGTTCACGAGGATGTCCAGGCCGCCGAGTGCGGCGACCGCCTCGGTGACGGCGGCGCGGACGGACGCGTCGTCTGAGACGTCGGCGCGGAATGCGGTGAGCGGTTTGTCGACCTGCTCCGGATTCAGATCGAGTACGGCGACCCGGGCGCCGCGCGCCGCGAGCAGATCGGCGGTGGCGCGGCCGATGCCGGAGGCGCCGCCGGTGACGAGGGCCGACAGACCCGTGAAGTCCTGGGGCTGCGCATCGTGCAGGTCTCGGGGCCGGCTCATGCCGCCGCTCCCTTCCGCTGGGCGAGGTCGGCGGTCCAGAAGGTGCCGCCGGGGAAAGTGAACTCCGCGATGGACTCCGGCCGCATGGTGGCCGAGAATCCGGGCGCGGTCGGTGCCGCGTAGTGACCGTCACGGATCACGACCGGGTCGAGGAAGTGCTGGTGCAGATGGTCCACGTACTCGATGACGCGGTCGTCGGTGGTACCGGTGAGTGCCACGTAGTCGAACATCGACAGGTGCTGGACGAGTTCGCACAGGCCGACACCGCCCGCGTGCGGGCAGACCGGGACGCGGTACTTCGCGGCGAGCAGCAGGATCGCCAGGTTCTCGTTGACGCCGCCGACGCGGGCCGCGTCGATCTGGAGGACGTCGATGGCGCCCGCCTGGAGGAGCTGCTTGAACACGATGCGGTTCTGCACGTGTTCTCCGGTGGCGACCTTGACGGGCGCCACGGCCCGCCGGATGGCGGCGTGGGCGAGGATGTCGTCGGGGCTGGTGGGCTCCTCGACCCAGTAGGGCGTGAACTCGGCGAGCGCCTTGGTCCAGCGGATCGCCTCGTCCACGTTCCACCGCTGGTTGGCGTCGATCGCCATCCGCACATCGGGCCCGATGACGGACCGGGCGACCCGGCAGCGCCGTACGTCGTCGTCGAGGTCCGCGCCGACCTTCAGCTTGATCTGCGTGAAGCCGTCGGCGACCGCCTGCGCGGCGAGCCGGGTCAGCTTCTCGTCGCTGTAGCCGAGCCAGCCCGGTGAGGTGGTGTACGCGGGGTAGCCGCGCCGCAGAAGCGCTTCGGCGCGTGCGGCGGCGCCCTCCTTGCCCCGGGTGAGCAGGTCAAGGGCCTCTTCGGGGGTGAGCGCGTCGGTGATGTAGCGGAAGTCGATCTGCCGGACCAGCCAGGCCGGTTCGGCGTCGGCGAGTAGCTGCCACAGGGGCTTGCCGGCGCGTTTGGCGGCGAGGTCCCACACGGCGTTCACGACGGCGCCGATCGCCATGTGCATCACGCCCTTCTCGGGTCCGAGCCAGCGCAGTTGGCTGTCCCCGATCAGGTCACGGCCCAGCGAGCCGGGGTCGGCGCACAGCTCGTCCACCGGGCGGCCCAGGACATGGCCGCGCAGGGCGTCGATCGCGGCGACCTGGACATCGTTGCCCCGCCCGATGGTGAAGGTGAAGCCGTGCCCCTCCTGGCCGTCGCCCGCGTCGGTGCGGAGCACGACATAGGCGGCGGAGTAGTCGGGGTCCGGGTTCATCGCGTCGGACCCGTCCAGCTCCCGCGAGGTCGGGAACCGGATGTCGTAGGTGTCGACCGCGATGACCCGGGCTTCGGAGGCGGCGGGGGTGGCGGATGGGGTCACGAGGGGCCTTTCCTGGAGGAGCGGGGGCCGGGAGCGGGGGGTGTCAGTCCTGCGCGCGGCCGGTGGTGACGCGGGCGATCATCAGGGCGACGAGGATGATGCCGCCGTAGATGGCCTGGATCCAGAAGGACGGCACCTGGGCCAGGGTGAGCAGGTTCTGTACGACACCGAGCAGCAGCACACCGGTCAGGGCGCCGAACATGGTGCCCTTGCCGCCGTCGAGGCTGATGCCGCCGATGACGGCCGCCGCGAACACGGTGAAGATCATGTTCTGGCCCTGGTTGGCGTTGATGGCGCCGACGTATCCGGTCTGCATGAGGCCACCGACGGCGGCGAGCGTGCCGGCCACGACGAACACGCCGAGCATGACGCGCTCGACCCGGATCCCCGCCGCGCGTGCGGCGTCCGCGTTGCCGCCGATCGCGTACAGGGCGCGTCCCCAGCGGTGGTATTTGAGGACGAGCCCCGCGATGCCGAAGGCCGCCGCGGCCACCCACACGGAGAGCGGGACCGTGAGGAAGGTGGAGGTGGCGAGGGTGTAGAAGGGCTCGGGCATGTCGAAGAGGGTCTTGCCCTTGGTGGCGCCGACGAGGACACCGCGCAGGATGATCAGCATGGCCAGGGTCACGATGAACGCGTTCAGCTTGAACTTGACCACGAGGATGCCGTTGAAGGCGCCGATCGCCGCGCCGACGGCGAGGATCGCGACCATGGCGACCGCGACCGGCATCTCGGTGCCGAACCCGGCCTGCACGGCGGGCAGCACGAGCAGGGCACCGATGGCGGGCGCGATACCGACGACGGATTCGAGGGACAGATCGAACTTGCCGGTGATGAGCACCAGGGACTCGGCGAGCACGACCATGGCGAGCGCGGCGGACGCGCCGAGGATGGAGATCAGGTTCCGCTCGGTGAGGAACGAGTCGTTGACGACGGCGCCGAGGACCATCAGCAGCAACAGCGCGGGTACCAGGGCGAGTTCGCGGGCCCGGCGCAGCAGTACGGACCTGGCGGCGGGCCGCCCTCCGGACGCTGCGGCGAGTGGTGCGGGTGTGGAGGCCGACGGGGCCTTCGTATCAGCCATGGAGGTCAACTCCTTCGGTTCCCTGGGTCGCTTCGGCGCTGTCGACGCCCTCGATCGACGCGATGAGTTCGTGGTCGTGCCAGCCCGCCGCGTGCTCGGCGACGACCTCGCCGTGGTAGAGGACGAGGACGCGGTCGCAGCGCCGCAGGTCGTCGAGTTCGTCGGAGACGACGAGGACGGCGGTGCCGTCGTCGCGGGCGCTGTCCATGCGGCGCAGCAGGGACTCCTTCGACTTCACGTCGACGCCGGCGGTGGGGTTGATGAGGACGAGCAGCCGGGGGTCCGACGCCAGGGCGCGGGCCATGACGACCTTCTGCGCGTTGCCGCCGGACAGGTCGGACACGGGCTGGTCGGGGCCCTCGGCGTGGATGTCGAGGCGCTGGATCAGCTCGCGGGCGAAGCCCCGTTTGCGGTCGGTGCCGATGAAGCCGTAGCGGCCGAGGCGGCCCAGGACGCTCATGGTGGTGTTGTCGCCGATGGTCATGCCGGGGACGAGCCCCTGCTCGTGCCGGTCGCGCGGCACACAGCCGACCCCGGCGCGCAACGCGGCCTGGACGTCCCCGAAGGGCAGCGGTTCCCCGGCGATCCGGGCGGTGCCGGACACCGGGGTACGCAGTCCGGCGATGGTCTCCGCGAACTCGATCTTGCCGCTGCCGCTGGTGCCGGCGAGCCCGACGACCTCGCCGCCGCGCACGGTCAGGTCCACGGGGGCGTACGCGTCACCGGCGAGCCCTTCGACGGAGAGCATGACGGGCGCGTCGGCGGGGACGGCGGTGCGTGCGGTGGCCTGTTCGGTGACGGCCTCGCCCGCCATGGCCTCCACGAGCGCGCCGCGCGGGAGTTCGGCGACGGGGGCCGTGGTGATCCAGCGGGCGTCGCGCAGCACGGTGACGGTCTGGCACACCTCGTACACCTCTTGGAGGTGGTGCGAGATGAACAGGAAGGTGACACCGGACTCCTGGAGCGCCCGCATCCGGGTGAACAGCCGGTCGATCTCCTTGTTGTCGAGCTGCGCGGTCGGCTCGTCCAGGACGATGAACCGGGCGCCGAAGCTCAACGCCCGTGCGATCTCGACCATTTGGCGGTCCTCGACCTTGAGGTCGGCGGTACGTGCCTCCGGGTCGACGTGGACGTCCCAGGTCTGGAGGACTTCGGCGGCCTCCTTGTGCAGGCGGCGCCAGCTGATGAGGCCGCCGCGCCCGGTGGGCTGCCGGTTGATGAACAGGTTCTCGGCGACGGTGAGTTCGGGGACGACGGTGGGCTTCTGGTAGACGCAGGCGACCTTGCGGCGCCAGGCGTCCCGGTCGGCGAGCGGCGGCGCCGGTTCGCCGTCGAAGCGGACCGTGCCCGCGTCCGGGGCCTGGAGCCCGGTGAGCACGGTGACCAGCGTGGACTTTCCGGCGCCGTTGCGGCCGACGAGGGCGTGGGACTCCCCCGGCAGGACGGTGAGGCGGCCGTCCTGGAGGGCGACGGTGGGTCCGTACCGCTTGACGATGCCGGCCGCCTCGACCAGCGGGTTCACGTTCGTGGGCCGGCTCATTTGACGGTGTTGCCCCAGAGCTGGGGATCGTCGACGTTGTCCTTGGTGACCAGGGGCGCGGGGAGCTGGTCCTCAAGGAGCCCGTTGGGCAGCTTGACGATCGTCGAGTCGTGGTCCGTCGGGCCCGGCTTGAACGTCTTTCCCTGCATCGCGGCCTTGATGTAGTACATGCCGTACTTGGCATAGGAGTCGGCAGGCTGCGAGACGGTGGCGTCGATCTCGCCCTTGCGGATGGCGTCGAACTCCTGCGGGATGCCGTCGTTCGAGACGATGCTGATGTGGCCCTTCTCGCCGGCCTTCTTCAGCATGCCCTTGGACTTGAGGGTCTGGAGGGTGGGCGCGAGGTAGACGCCGCCCGCCTGCATGTAGATGCCCTTGATGTCGGGGTTGGCGTTGAGGAGGGTGTCCAGCTTGGAGGCCGCCGTGTCGGACTCCCACTTGGCCGGGATCTCCAGGACCTTGAGGCCGGGGTACTTGTCCTTCACACAGGTGCGGAACGCCTCGGAGCGGTCCCGGCCGTTGACGGACGCCAGATCGCCCATGATCTGGACGACCTTGCCCGTCTTGACCTGGTCCCCCAGGAACTCGCACGCCTTCTCGCCGTACGCGACGTTGTTGGCGCGCACGACCATCGCGACCTTGCCCTTCTCGGGGGCGACGTCCACGGCGACGACGGGAACGCCCTTGCGCTCGGCCTGGTCGAGCCCGGCGGAGATCGCGGCGCTGTCGAGAGGCGCCACGACCAGGCCCTGGACGCCCTGGTTGAGCTGGTTGTTGATGTCGGTGATCTGCTGCGACGGGTCGCTGTTGGAGTTGACCGTCTTGAGCGCGTTCACCTTCTCGGACTCGGCCATCTTGGGCACGTAGTCGTTGTAGGACTGCCAGAACGGCGAGGTGAGCAGGGGCAGGATGACCCCGACCTTGCCGTTGCCCTTGCCGTCACCGGCGCCGTTCCCGGAGCCCGCTGCGTCCTTCGTGCTGCCGCACGCGGTGAGCGCGAGGGCCGCGCAGGCGGCCACCGCCGTCGCGCGGATCGCCCGTGGCGTGATTCTCCCGCTGTTCCGCACTGTCCTGCCGGCCATCTGACGGCTCCTCATCGAGGGGTTCGAAAGCTGTGGTCGAGAGCTGGTATCGAGACCTGTGTTCGAGAGCTGTGTTCGAGCGTGGGGATCGGAGCGCGGCCGGGTGTCCCACACCACGGCCGGGACGAATATTTATCAGACCACTTGGCCGTCGCAACACCCATGGGCGCCGATTTCTTCGCCGTTCCAGCCATAGTGGTCCGACCACCTCACTGGTTAGACTGCGGCGGACCCGGCCCGCCGGGACGCTCGCCCGGCCCACCGGGACGGCCTACGGAAGGAACGGCGTGGACGAGACCGCCCCGCAGAAGGGCACCGTGACGCAGCGGGCCATCGAGGAGGTCAAGGGCATGATCGCCGAGGGCCGGCTCGAACCCGGGGCGCGGCTGCCCACCGAGCGGGACCTCGCGACGCAGCTCGGCATCTCCCGCAGTTCGATGCGGGAGGCGATCCGGGCGCTGACCGTCCTCGGCGTCCTTGAGGCGCGGCACGGCTCCGGGATCTACGTCACCCAACTGGAGGCCGGTGACCTCCTGGAGACCTTCGGGGTGGTCGCGGATCTGTCACGCGGGCCGCGTCTGGTCGAGCTTCTGGAGGTACGGCGGGTCCTGGAGTCCACGGCGACCGCGCTGGCGGCGGCCCGGATATCGGCGGACGAACTGGCCGAGGTCGAGAAGCATCTGGAGGCGATGAACGCCACCGACGACCCGGAGGAGATCCTGTCGCACGACCTCGCGTTCCATCGCGTGATCGCCGCATCGGCGGGCAACGACACGATGGCGGCGATCCTGGAGGGCCTGTCGTCGCGCACCTTCCGGGCCCGCGTCTGGCGCGGCTACCAGGAGGAGGGCGCCTTCGAAAGGACGCGCCGCGAGCACGCCCGTATCCACCGGGCGCTGGTGGCGCGCGACCCGGAGGCCGCGCGGGCGGCTGCGGCGGCGCATGTCGGCGAGGTCGAGGACTGGCTCAGATCTCAGCTCGACGCACAGCCCGATCCGTAGCCCTGACGGGCCTCGCACATAAGGGGCTCACGGCCCCCGCCCGTACCGTCCGTACGGGTTCGGGGGCCGTGAGCGCGCGGGTCAACGGGCCGTGGAGGCCCGGGTCAGCCGCAGGGTGACCAGCTCGAACGGGCGCAGCGCCACGGCGATCGCGTTCCCGTCGCGTGCCGGTACGGCGGCGTCGGCGAGCGGGCGTTCCAGCAGGTCCGTGACGGTGGCGCCGGTCAGCGGGAACCCGGTGGTGAGGGTCGCGCGGGCCCGGCCGCCCCGGGACTCGTGGAAGCGGACGACGACATCGCCGCTGCCGTCGTCGGCCAGTTTGACGGCGGTGACCACGACGGCGTCGTCGTCCACGCCCACCAGCGGGGCGACCTCGGCGCCGCCCCGCCCTGCCCCGGTCCGCCGCGGCAGATTGATCCGGTAGCCCTCACGCACCGCGTCCCCGATCGAGGCACCCGCCACCAGCGCGTGCCGGAAACGGTGGACGCCCTGGTCGGTCTCCGGGTCGGGGAAGCGCGGCGCCCGCAGCAGCGAGGCGCGCACAGTGGTGGTCGTCCCGGAGTCCTCGGCGCGGACGGTCCGCGTGACGTCGTGCCCGTACGTGGAGTCGTTGACGAGGGCGACACCCCAGTCGGGCTCCGCGAAGTGGACGAAGCGGTGGTTGCACGCCTCGAACTTGGCGGCCTCCCAACTGGTGTTGGTGTGCGTGGGCCGGTAGAAGTGCCCGAACTGGGTCTCGGACGCGTACCGCTCGGCGTGCAGGTCCAGCGGGAACGCGAGCTTGAGGAACTTCTCCGTCTCGTGCCAGTCGACCTCGGTCACGATGTCGAGCCGCCGCGCGCCGGGCTCCAGGGAGAGGGTCTGGGTGACCTTGGACGCCCCGAAGCTCCGCACGACACGGACGGACGCGCCTTCCCCCTCGGTGACTTCGTCGGCGTCGACCAGATCCGTCACGGTGTTCCGGTAGAACTCGTCCACGTCCCACGCGTCCCACATGTTCGGGAAGTCGGGGTGGATCTGGAGCAGGTTGGCGGCCCGGCCCGGAGCCACGGTCTCGCGGTCGGCGGCGATGTCGTACGCGGAGACGACGAGGCCGTTCGCGTCGACGGTGACCCGGAGCAGTCCGTTGTCGAGGACGAAGCCGCCTTCGGCGCGCGGCGCGAGCGACGTGCCTCCGGTCGCGGCGGGCTCCCCCGCGCCACCGGCCGGGATCCCGTCCCAGGCGTGCGGCGCCGAGTTGAAGACGAGGCCGCCTTCCGGGGCGAGCGCTTCCTGCGCCCGGGAGATGATCGCGTTCAGCTCGTCGGCGACGGCCGCGTACGTCTTCTCGGCCTCGCGGTGCACCCAGGCGATGGACGAGCCGGGCAGGATGTCGTGGAACTGGTGCAGCAGCACCGTCTTCCAGATCCGGTCCAACTCCTCGTAGGGATACGGGAGTCCGGCCCGTACGGTGGCGGTGGCCGCCCAGAGTTCGGCCTCGCGCAGGAGGTGTTCGCTGCGGCGGTTGCCCTGCTTGGTCTTCGCCTGGCTGGTGAGCGTGGCGCGGTGCAGCTCCAGGTACAGTTCGCCGACCCAGACCGGCGGCTCGGGGTACTCGGCCTCGGCCTTGCGGAAGAACGCCTCGGGCGTCTCCCAGGCGACGGTCGCCGCGCCCTCCAGATTCCGCATCCGGGCGGCCTTGGCGACCATCTCGCGGCTGGTGCCGCCACCGCCGTCGCCCCAGCCGGTCGGCGCGAGCGAGTGCCGGGCGACGCCCTTGTCCTTGAAGTTGCGGGCCGCGTGCGCGATCTCGCTGCCCTTCATGGAGCAGTTGTAGGTGTCGACGGGCGGGAAGTGCGTGAAGATCCGGGTGCCGTCGATGCCCTCCCAGCGGAAGGTGTGGTGGGGGAACTTGTTCGTCTGCGACCAGGAGATCTTCTGCGTGAGCAGCCACTTGGCGCCGGCCGCCTTGATGATCTGGGGCAGACCCGCGGCGAACCCGAAGGTGTCCGGCAGCCACGCCTCCTGGTTGTCGACGCCGAACTCGTCGATGAAGAACCTTTTGCCGTGCACGAACTGACGGGCCATCGCCTCGGAGCCCGGCATGTTCGTGTCCGACTCGACCCACATCCCGCCCGCGGGCACGAACCGTCCGTCCGCGACGGCCTTCTTCACCTTCGCCCACACCTCGGGCCGGTGCTCCTTGACCCACGCCCACTGCTGGGCCTGCGACATGGCGAACACGAAGTCCGGCTCGTCCTCCAGGAGCGCGGTCATGTTCGACGTGGTCCGCGCCACCTTGCGGACGGTCTCGCGCAGCGGCCACAGCCACGCCGAGTCGATGTGCGCGTGCCCGACGGCGCTGATCCGGTGCGCGGAGGGCGCCGCGGGCTCGGCGAGTACGGCTTCGAGGCGGGCGCGGGCTGCGGCGGCCGTGCCGCCCACGTCCTGGAGGTCGACCGCGTCGAGCGCCTTGTCGACGGCGCGCAGGATGTCCCAGCGGCGCGCCGATTCGACGGGGAGTTCCGCCATCAGCTCGCCGAGCACCTCCAGATCGACGACGAGCTGCCACACCGTCTCGTCGAAGACGGCGAGGTCCATCCGCTCCAGCTTGTACTGCGGTTCGCTGCCCGCGGTCTCCTTGTCGCCGAGCTGGGTCGGCAGGAAGGGGTGGTAGTCGAGGATGACCGGGTTGGACGCGGCCTCGATGTGCAGCCGTACCTCTTCGCCGCCTGCGACCGGCGCACCGATCCGCACCCACTGGTTGCGCGGGTTGAGGCCCTTCACCGGGCTGCCGTCGGGCCTGTACACCAGGCCCTCGCACTGGAAGCCGGGCATGTTCTCGTCGAACCCGAGGTCGAGCAGCGCCTCGACGGTCCGCCCGGCCCAGGCGGCGGGCACGGTCCCGGTCACCCGGAACCAGCAGGTGCCCCACGGAGCACCCCACCGGTCGCCGACCGCGATCGGTGACGGCTCGGCGGCAAGCCCCTCGGCGACCGGGACCGGTTCGCCGGGTGCGTCCCAGACCGCGACGTCCAGGGGTACGGACTCGGGGTACACGGCGGGGCGGATGCGCTCGTCGAGTACGCGCTTGAGACGGGCTTCTACCAGGGTGCGGTCGTCATGCATGAGGGTGCTCCGTGGGAGTCGGGTGCGGGTGGTTACCGGGGGCAGGTGGGTACCGGGGCGGTCGGTGCCGGGGTAGGCGGTGCCGGGGGTGCGGCCGGTCTAGTCGATCATCACCTGGTCGGGTCCGACCACCTCCGTGATGCCGCGGGACGCGAGATGCGCACGGTCCTCGCTGTGGCTCTTCAGAACCGTGGTGGGACGGGCGCCGTCGGCGGTGAGCCGGGCGAACGCCTCGAAGACGGCGCCGCCGGGCGCGCACACCGACCGGCGTACCGGAACGGGATCGCCGCCGTCCGCCCCGGGCTCCTCGCCCGCGTCGACCACCAGGGCGAGGGTCCGGGGCGCGGGCGTGTGCTCCCGGCCGCGCCAGGCGTCCGCGATCCGTGCGACGGCGTCGCCCGCCGGCTTGCGCCGCCGGTCATCGGTGAGCAGGCCGAGGCCGTATTCGAGTGCGGGGAAGTCGGCGAGCGAGCGGGACACGTCGTGGGAGCACCACCAGGTGACGCCCCAGAGGTCCGGGCAGTCCAGGGCGTTGGTGACGGTCGCCTCGGTGAACTCGGCGGCATGCTCGGCGGGGATCACCGGCGCCGGTGCGCCCACTTCCTGCAACCAGACGGGCCGGTGCGGTTCGAGCGCCCACGCCTTGGCGAGTTCCACGAGGTACGCGGCATGGTGCTCGGTCGCCGTGCCGGTACGCCCGTACCGCTGGGCCGTGCCGTTGAACACCCAGGAGTGCACGGCCGTGACGGCGCCGAGCCGGGCGGCCTGCGCGGGCGTGAACGGCTGGTCGTCCTGGTACCAGGCGGCGTCGTACTCGGCGTGCAGATGCAGCTTGCCGGGCGCGCCCTCCTCGCAGGCCTCCAGCAGCCGGGTCAGCCAACTCCCGGCCTGCGCGGGCGTGATGCGGTCGGGGTCGGGGTGCGGCCCCGAGGCGAACTGGTTGACCTCGTTACCGAGGGTCATCCCGATGAAGTTGGGCCGGTCGGCGAGCGCCGACGCGAGGGTCCGCAGATACGCCGCCTGCCCTTCGACCACGTCGGGGTCGGTGAAGAGGTTGCGCCGGTGCCAGGTCCGGGTCCAGGCGGGCAGGAAGTCGAAGCTCGACAGATGGCCTTGCAGACCGTCGACGTTGACGTCCAGGCCGCGTTCGGCGGCGGCGTCGGCGAGCTGCACCAACTGCTCGACGGCGCGCGGCCGGATGAGGGTCCGGTTGGGCTGGAAGTACGGCCAGATCGGGAAGACCCGGACATGGTCGAGTCCGAGACCGGCGATCGAGTCGAGGTCGGCGCGCACCGCGTCGATGTCGAAGTCGAGCCAGTGGTGGAACCACCCCTGGCTGGGGGTGTAGTTGGCGCCGAAGCGCACGACAGAAGGCATGCGGATCCTGTGGTTCGGGAGGTGCGGGGGATACAGCGGATCGAGCGGTACGGGGGTACGGGGGTCACGGGTCGTGCGCGCGGCGTCATCCCTTGACGGCGCCCTCGCCGACCCCGCGGAAGAAGTACCGCTGAAGGCAGGCGAAGAGGGCGATCAGCGGGGCCACGGCGATGATGGTGCCGGCGGCGACGAGCCGTTCGTCGTTGGCGAAGGTGCCGTGCAGATAGTTGAGTCCGATGGTCAGGGTGAAGTTCTCCGGGTCGCTCAGCACGATCAGCGGCCACAGGAAGTCGTCCCAGGCGCCCATGAACGCGAAGATCGCGACGACGGCGAGAGTGCCCTTCACGGACGGCAGCGCGATCCGCAGGAACCTCTGCCAGGCGTTGGCGCCGTCCATGAACGCGGCCTCCTCGATCTCGTACGGCAGATTGAGGAAGGCGTTGCGCATCAGCAGCACGTTCATGGAGGCGACGCAGGCGGGCAGGACGACACCGACGAGGGTGTTGTTCAGACCGAGGTCACGCATGGTCGTGAACTGGGCGATGATGATGCTCTCGGTGGGCACCAGCATCGCCAGGACGAAGACGAGCGTGGCGGCGCGGCGGCCCCGGTAGCGGAGCCGGGCGAGCGCGTAGCCGGCGAGCGAGGCGCCGACGCAGTTGGTGACGACGTTGGCGGTGGCGACCTTCAGCGAGTTGAGGGCGTAGTCCCAGACGGGGATCGTCTCGGCGACCCGCTCGTAGTTGTGCAGGGTCGGCGAGCCGGGCAGGAACTTCGGCGGGGAGCTGAAGATGTCCTCGTGCGGGCCTTTCAGCGAGGTGGAGAGCTGCCAGAGGAAGGGTCCGACGGTCAGCGCCAGGACGGCGAGCAACACGGCGTAACGCAGGGCGAGTTCCCAGCCGGGGACCCGCCGGCCGTTCTCGTCGGCGATCCGGGAAACCCGGCGGCGCCGGGCCTTCGGGGTCGCGTGGTCTTCGGGCGTCGTCGTGGTCACGCGTCCTCCTTGCGGTCGGCGCGCAGCACGAGCAGCATCAGCACGACGGTGACGACGAAGACGACGACGGAGATCGCCGACGCGTAGCCGACCCGTCCGGTCAGGCCGGTGCCGGTGCGCTGCACGAGCATCACCAGGGTCGTGTCCTCGCCCGCCGGCCCGCCGGCGGGTCCGGCCATCAGATACACCTCGGAGAACACCTTGAACGCGGCGACCGAGGACAGCGCCCCCACCAGGACCATCGTGGAGCGGACGGCGGGGACGGTGACGGTGACGAAGCGGCGGATCGCCCCCGCGCCGTCCACCGACGCCGCCTCGTGGAGTTCACGCGGCACATTGGCTAGCGCCGCCAGGTAAATGATCATGTAGTAGCCGAGCCCCTTCCACACGGTGACGGCCATGGCGCTCAGCAGGAGCAGCCACTGGTCGCTGAGGAAGCCGACCCGGCCCACGCCGACGGTCTCCAGGAGGGAGTTCACCAGGCCGCGTTCGTCGAGCAGCCACACCCAGATCAGCCCGACCACGACGATCGAGGCGACGACGGGGGTGTAGAAGGCGGACCGGAAGAACGTGATGCCGGGGATGTTCTTCTGCACCAGGAGGGCGAGCAGCAGCGGCAGCAGGACGAGGGCCGGGACGACCCCGACGACGTACAGCGCGCTGTTGCGCAGGCCGATCCAGAACATGTCGTCGTGCAGCAGTTCACGGAAGTTGGCCAGGCCGACCCACTCACCGGGGACCAGGGTCCTGCGGTCGGTGAAGGAGTTCACCACGGTGGAGACGAACGGGTACAGGATGAACACGCCGACGATCAGCATGCCCGGCGCCGCGAACAGCCAGGGGCTGGTGGGCAGTTGGCGCCGTACGCGCGCGGCGGAGGAAGGGGCGGGGCTCTTCATGGCGGCGGCTCTCAGCTCTGCTGAAGCAGCCGGTCACACGCCTTGACAGCGTTGTCGAGCGCTTCCTTGGGGCTCTCCTTGCCCTGGAGGGCCCGCGCGACGGCGTTGCGCAGCTCGACCTTCATCTGCTCGCTGAACAGGACGGGCGTGTAGTTCTCGGCGGTCTTCAGGGACTCGGCGGCGGCGACCCTGACCCGGGTCTCGTCCGTGCCGTCCTGCTGGGTGAAGTACGGGTCGTCCAGGGACCCCTTGGTGCTCGGGAAGATCGCGACCTTCTTGGCGAACTCCATCTGGTGCCGTGCGTCGGTGACCCAGTGCGCGAACGCGACGGCGGCGGGCGTCCGCTTGGTCTGCGCGTTGACCATCACACCCATCACATACATGTTGGCCTTGCCGGTGCTGGTGATCTGGTCGGTGATCCCGATGTTCTTGTAGAGGCTCGGTGCCTGCTTCTTGAAGTTGTCGAGGTCGAGCGCGCTGCCCGGGTTCATGGCGACGGCCTCGGTGAGGAACTTCTTGCCCGAGGACTCGGGGGTCGCGGTGAGCGCCTGCGGGTCGAGCGCCTTGGCGTCGTACAACTCCTTGTAGTGGGTGAGCAGTTCGACGCCCTTCGCGTCGTTGAAGCTGAAGCCGGTGCCTTCCTTGTTCATCAGGGGGACGCCGTAGCGGCCGAAGTCCTCGATGGTCGGGACGTTGGCGAGCGTGGCGACCTTCCCCTTGGACTTCTCCGCCAACTGGAGCCCGTCCGCGAAGAGTTCGTCGTACGTCTTCGGTGGCTTCGACGCGTCGAGTCCTGCCTGCTCGAACAGGCGCTTGTTGTAGAAGAGGGGCCCGGTGTTGAGGTACCAGGGGAAGGCGTACGTGCCCTCCATGCCCGGTATCTGGTGCCCGGCCCAGGCGCCCGGCAGATATTCGTCGCGGTACTTCGCGGCCGACTTGTCGAGGTCGAGGGCGAGTCCGGCCTTGGCGAGCGGGGCGACGAGGTCCGGCGAGACATTGACGACGTCGGGCAGGGTCCCGCCGGCGGCGTCCGCGCTGATCTTGTCGGCGTAGCCCTCGCCGGGCTGGTCGACCCACTTGACCTTGGTGCCCGGGTACTCCTTCTCGAAGTCGGCGATCAGGCCCTCGAAGTACGGCTTGAAGTTGGCGCGGAGGTTCCAGGTCTGGAAGGTGATGTCACCCTCGACCTTCCCTGACGCGTCCGTCGAACCACCGCTTCCGTCCCCGGAGCCACAGGCGCTCAGCGGCAGGAGGACGGCGAGAGCGGCGGCAGCGGCGACTGCCCTGCGTGAGATGCGCACGGTGATGGGGCTCCTTTGCTGCGGCGGCGAATCGTGCCGTGGCCGACCTTGCAGCGTGGCCCGATGAAAAGTCAATGGATTCGCAGCAAATAAATGCTAGCGCTCGACAACATCCCAGGTCAGAACGTCGAAATCGCCTCTTGCGGTACGGGACTAATGCGCTTTAGGGTGTGAGTGCTCAAGCGCATTAGTCCGAGGGTGGTCAATCCGAGGACAGCCAAAGGGGGCACGACGAGTGCAAGGCAAGAGGTCTCCCGCACGCCGGCCGACGATGAAGGACATCGCGCGGCGCGCCGGCGTGTCGGAGAGCGCGGTCTCCTTCGCGCTCAACGACCGGCCCGGGGTCTCCGAGATCACCCGCGACCGGGTGCGCCGGGTCGCGGAGCAGTTGGGCTGGCGGCCCAGCACCGCGGCGCGCGCCCTGTCCGGGGAGGGCTCGGCGACCGTCGGCCTGGTGGTGGCCCGGCCCGCCGGCACGCTCGGCGTGGACTCGTTCTTCCTCCAGCTCATCTCCGGCGTCCAGGAAGTCCTGGCGGAGCGTCACCTCGGGCTGCTCTTCCAGGTGGTGGAGGACGTGGACGCGGAGTGCGCGGCGTACCGGCGGTGGTGGGCCGAGCACCGGGTGGACGGCGTCCTCGTGGTCGACCCGCGCACCGACGACCCCCGTCCCGCGCTCCTCGACGAACTCGGCCTGCCCGCCGTGGTGATCGGCGGCGTGCCGTCCACCCGGGGCCCGGACCACCCGGGCCTGTCCACGGTGTGGGCGGACGACGCGGGCGCGATGGCCGCCGTGGTGGACCGGCTGTACGGTCTTGGGCACCGGCGGATCGTGCACATCGCGGGCCTGCCGGGCCTCGCACACACCGAGCGCCGGATGCGGACGCTGCGCGCGGAGGCCGAGCGGCGCGGGCTCACCGAGGTCCGCTCGGTGCCGACGGACTACTCGGACGCGGAGGGCGCGGCGGTCACCCGTGGGGTACTCGGCGCCGGCCGGCCGCCGACGGCGCTCGTCTACGACAACGATGTGATGGCCGTCGCCGGAGTCGCCGCCGCCACCGGGCTCGGCTTCTCTGTGCCCGGCGACGTGTCGATCGTGGCGTGGGAGGACTCGGCGCTGTGCCGCATGGTCGAACCGTGGCTGTCGGCGCTCTCCCGCGACACGGTGTCCTTCGGACGCACGGCGGCCCGGGAACTCCTGACCCTCCTGGACGGCGGCCCGGCGAGAACCGTCCAGGTCCCGGTGCCCACCCTCATCGAACGGGAGAGCACGGGCCCGGCACCCGCCTGAACGCGCGTACCGGGCCGATGATTTGACGGTCTGTCATAGCACCTTCACGCGTGCTACTGCTGCCATTCCACCTTGAACACCCACACGTGCTTCCCCGACCTGCGGGCGGCCTCCGGTACGTCGATGACGAGCGCACCGCCCCTGACCGTCCAGGTCAGCGGGCGCCGGTGGCCGAGCAGCGTGACCTTGTCGCCGGAGCGGATCGGTACGGGTGCCTCGACGGTGAGCTTGGCGCCGGGCGCGGACAGGGAGTGGATGTAGAAGGCGCGGTTCTGCCGGACGGTGAACCGCAGATCCTGACCGAGCTGCGCCATCCGCGACCAGTAGGTGGTGTCGTAGATCGCCTCGCCGTTGACCTTCAGCCACTCCCCCGTCTCGCGGAGCCGGGTCTGCATGATCTCGGGGATCGTGCCGTCCGCGCGCGGGCCGATGTCGAGCAGGAAGTTGCCGTTCTTGCTGACGATGTCGACGAGGCTGTGCACGACCTCCTCGGTGGTCATGTAACGGTCGTCGGGGGTCGCCTGGTTGTAGCCGTAGCTGAACGGGTCGAGACCCCGGCTCGACTCCCACTTCGCGACGACCGTGTTCTCGTACGTCGTGTACTCGGGCGTCGTGAAGTCGTGGAACGGGATCCCGGAGCGGTTGTTGACGGCGACCTCGTACGGCTTGGGGCGGTTCTTGCCGTTGTTGAAGTAGTCGGCGATGACGTGGTAGCTGTCGTTCGCGCCGCCGATGTCGCACCAGATGACCTGCGGGTCGTAGCCGTGGATCAACTCCCGCATCTGCGGGGCCTGGTAGTCCTTCACATAGTCCTTGCCGGCGGTGTGGCCGGTGTACGGGACCGGTGCCTGGGTGTAGGGGTTGCGGGGCGCGTGACCCATCCACGGGTTGTCCGGGTTGAACCACTCGGGCATCGAGAAGTACAGACCTCGGTGCAGTTCGGGCGTGTACCGCTTCGACGCGTCGAAGAGTTCCTTGATCAGGTCCCGCTTGGGTCCCATCTTCACGGAGTTGCGGTCGGAGACCTTGGTGTCCCACAGCGCGAAGCCCTCATGGTGCTTCGACGTCAGCACGTGGTACTGCGCGCCCGCGTCCCGGAACAGCTCCACCCACGCGCGCGGGTCGAACCGCTCGGCGCGGAACATCGGGATGAAGTCGTCGTACGCGAAGTCCCGCCCGTACTTCTGCTCGTGGTACGCGTACACCTCGTTGTCCGGGCTCTGGAGGTGGTTCCAGTACCACTCGGCGTACTGCTTTCCGACCGGTGACCAGGCGGGCACCGAGTACAGGCCCCAGTGGATGAAGATGCCGAACTTCGCGGCGTGGAACCAGTACGGCGCCTGATGGCCCGCGAGCGAGGCGTCGGTGGGCAGATAGTCCGCGACGCCCAGGGTGAGGTCGCGGCTGCTGGCCGCCGCCGTGGCGCCGCGCCCGGTCGCGAGGACCCGGCCGCCCTGCACGGTGCCGGGGCGCACCCCGCCCCGGTTGCGGATGCCGACGCGTACGCGGGCCTGTTCGCCGGGCAGCAGCCGGGTGACACGGGCGGGTTCCACGGTCCGGGCGCCCGGCACGTCCACGCTCACGGTCAGCCGGTCGGCGGCGAGCACGGCGACGGAGCCCGCGTTGACGACGGTCGCCTCGACGCTCTGCGCCCCCGACGACTCCAGGAGTGAGTTGGTCGAGTGCGCGTCCCGCAGGAACAACGCCCGTCCCACGGCGGCGGGTTGCAGGGACAGCGCGAAGATGTGCAGGGACGCCTTGTTCTCCTGCGCCGGGTTGGTGGTGGGCAGGGTGAGGGCGACGGCCTCGCGCCCCGGGTCGAGCCAGATCTCGCTGACACCTATGCCGACCCGGTGCTCGTCCTTCGTCCCGTCCGGCTTGTAGCGGTACGGCGCCGACAGCGCGCCGGACCCCGAGTACCAGTCGGAGCCGCCGAGTCCCGCACCCGACGTGGTGCCGTCGGCGTAGTGCACGGTGGCGTGCCCGGACGCCTCGCCGTAGCTGCCCGCCGTCAGGAATACGGCCGAAAGATAGCGGCCCCTGGGCAGATCGAGGCGCTGGCCCAGCGCGACGACATTGTTCTTGGCGCCCGCGGCGGACGAGGGGAAGGTGAACGGGATGCCGTCCACCTCGACGCGGCCCGCAGGGAGTTCCTCGCCGGGGAAGGTGTAGCCGGAGCCGTCGAAGTTGCCGCCGCGCGCTCCGGCGGTGTCGATGCCGTCGTTGTCGAACAGGGCGTCCAGCGGTACGGGCACCGGGTCGGGCGCGGTGCCCCACGGGTCGCCGCGCTCCTCGTCCGCGCCGGTGCCGGTGTCGGGGTGCGTGGCCGGGGTGGCGGAGGCGGGGCCGGCGGCGGCGAGCGGTACGGCCGCGGCGGCGGCCACACCGGCCGCCGCGCCGAGGACCTGACGTCGTCTGGGGTACGTACTCATGAGCGGCACTCCTTTGTGCACGTGTACGGGGCTTGGGTGCGGGTGCGCTGAGCAGTCATCGGAGGTTTGATGATTGGTGCGACGCGAATACCTGTCAATGGGGCGTGCACAAGCTCAAGTTGGAGAATTGATCCGACGACCGTTCCCGCGACCGGCGAACGGCACACGAAAAACCGGCAGAGGCGTGAGGTGTCACGCCTCTGCCGGTCGGCAGACGTCCTGGGAACCGGGGAACCGGTGGGTCAGTCGACGCTCGGCAGGATGTGGGGCTCGGCGAGGTCGTCCTCGTAGCCGGCCAGCCGGATCGGCGCCGAACGGGACCACACTTCGAGGCTGCCCAGCTTCTTCTTCTCCGTCTTGCGGGCGGCCTTGTCGGTACGTTCCTCGGGACGCTGCTCGCTGTCTGTCTTCTCTGGTGTCACCGCGCACTCCTTATGTGTCGGGTAACCCTCGGGTCGTATCGGCCCTGCCTTGTCACCAGGCGCCGAACGCCCGGTCGGGCTGGGGTTGAGGGCACTGCGGACGCGGTGGCGCCAATGACTCACTGCGGAGGCGGGCCGTGGTGAGCGGCTCGTCCCGGGACGGACCGTGGGTGTGGGTGGGACCCCTTGGTGTTGTCCGTCCGCTACAGCCTAACCAAATGAGCGGGCAGCCGCTCGATAGCGCCGCAAGAAGTGCGACCGTTCCAGGTCGCCTGGTGTTCATTCGGCCATGATCTGCTGCCTTGTGCCGGTCTTCCAGTCATGAGGGAGGAGTGACGCATGGAGCTGCGCAGCGTCGACGAGCTGATGGATCTGCTGCACGCCTGCCGTGGCGCGTGGGACACACCGGACCACAGCGGGGATCCGGTCGATCTGCACGACCACGCGCTCCAGACGGCGGCGCTGCTCCGCCGAGGTCACCCGAGTGACAAGGAACTCCAGGTCGCGGGCCTGGTGCACGATATCGGCCACCTACTCCGTCCGGGTGACGACGCCCGCCACGCCGACCACGCGGCCGACGCGGTACGGCCCCTGCTCGGCGAGCGGGTGGCCCGCCTGGTGGTGCTGCACGTCCCGGCGAAGCGGTATCTGGCGACGACCGAGCCGGGGCACCCGCTGTCCCGGCAGAGCGTGCTGACGCTGATGGTGCAGGGCGGGGCGATGAGCGCCGAAGAGGTGAGGGCGTTCGAGGCCGACCCGGACGCGGCGGACGCGGTGACCCTGCGGCAGGCGGACGACGCGGGCAAGGTCGTGGGGTTCGACGCCGGAATACTGGAGGACTGGCGCCCGGTCCTGGAACTGGTCGCCGTGGCGGCCGGCCACGCCAGGCGGTCCCGGCGCACCCGGCCACTGGCACGCTCGGAATTCTCTGACTAAAGTCAGGGAATGGACAGGGCGCAGATCGAGCAGGTGCGGCGGTTCAACCGCACCGTCACCGAACGCGTGGGTGTGCTCCACGACCACTACCTCGGCCGTGACCGGCCCGTCGGCGAGGCGCGGCTGCTCTGGGAGATCGACGAGGAGGGCCGGGACGTACGGCGGCTGCGCGAGCGGCTCGGGCTCGACTCCGGTTACCTCAGCAGGCTGTTGCGCTCCCTGGAGCGCGACGGTCTCGTCACCGTGGAGCCGCACCCCGGCGACCGGCGGGTCCGCACGGTCCGGCTCACCCCCACCGGCCGTACCGAGCGCGCGCTCCTCGACCGCGACAGCGACGCCCTCGCCGGCTCCCTCCTGGCACCGCTGAACCCCCGTCAGCGCGCCCGCCTCGTCGCCGCCATGGCCGAGGTCGACCGGCTGCTGACCGCGGGAACGGTCACGCTGGACGTGGTCGACCCGGACCACCCCGACGTACGGCGCTGCCTGGAGTCCTACGCCGCCGAGCTGCGGGAGCGCTTCGACACCGGCTTCGACCCGGCGCGCAGCCGGCTGCCCGATCCGGGGGAACTCCGGCCGCCGCACGGCCTGTTCCTGGTCGCCCGGCTGCACGGCGAACCCGTCGGCTGCGCCGGTCTGAAGCTGCCGCCCGGCGCCCCCGCCGAGATCAAACGGATGTGGGTCGCACCGGGCACCCGGGGCCTCGGCCTCGGCCGCCGGTTCCTCTCCGAACTGGAGGCGCGCGCCACCCGGCACGGCTGCGACCTGCTGCGCCTGGACACCAACAAGGCGCTCGACGCGGCGATCGGCCTCTACCACTCCTACGGCTTCCAGGAGGTGGCCGCGTTCAACGACGAGCCGTACGCCCACCACTGGTTCGAGAAGCGCCTCGGCACACCGCCGCCGTCCCTCTGAAGATGCTCACCACTTGCCCGGCGCGTAGTCCTTGAGGAACACGCCGTACAGGTCCTCGCCCGACTCGCCCCGGACGATCGGGTCGTAGACGCGGGCCGCGCCGTCGATCAGGTCCAGCGGGGCGTGGAAGCCCGCATCGGCGAGGCGGATCTTGTCCGGGTGGGGGCGTTCGTCGGTGATCCAGCCGGTGTCGACGGCCGTCATGAGGATGCGGTCGGTGTCGAACATCTCCTGGGCGCTGGTGCGCGTCAGCATGTTCAGGGCGGCCTTGGCCATGTTGGTGTGCGGATGGCCCGCGCCCTTGTAGCCGCGGTTGAACACGCCTTCCATCGCGGAGACGTTGACGACGTACGCCCGCCGGGACCCGGCAGCGACGGCCGCAGTCATCGCCGCGCGCAGCCTGCTGATGAGGATGAACGGCGCGGTGGAGTTGCAGAGCTGGACCTCCAGGAGTTCGACCGGGTCCACCTCCTCCACGGCCTGGATCCAACTGTTGCTGTCGTGCAGGTCGGGCACCAGGCCGCCCGCGTCGATCGCGGTACCGGCGGCGATCCGCTCCAGGGACGCCGACCCCGAGACCAGGGCAAGTTCCGTGACGTCCTGGGCGCTGAGTCCGCCGTCGCGTGCGGCGGGCAGCGCGGCGACCGCGCCGGACCCGAAGGTGCCGATCACCTCGGCCGACGGCAGCTCACCGGCGGGCAGCGGCGCGGACTCGGCGCCGAGCAGTTCGCTGTACGCCTGCGGAGAGCGGCGTACCGTCTGCGCGGCGTTGTTGATGAGGATGTCCAGCGGTCCCGCCGCCGCCACCGAGTCGGCGAGGGCGACGACCTGTGCGGGGTCCCGCAGGTCGATGCCGACGATCTTCAGCCGGTGGATCCACTCGTCGCTGTCGGGCATCGCCTTGAAGCGGCGGATCGCGTCGTTCGGGAAGCGCGTGGTGATCGTCGTGTGGGCGCCGTCCCGCAGCAGCCGCAGCGCGATGTACATGCCGATCTTGGCGCGGCCCCCGGTGAGCAGGGCGCGCTTGCCGGTGAGGTCGGTGCGGGCGTCGCGCCGGGCGCGGTTCTCGGCGGCGCACTCGCGGCACAGTTGGTGGTAGAAGACGTCGACCTCGACGTACCGCTTCTTGCACGTGTAGCAGGAGCGGGGGCGCTGGAGTATCCCCGCGATCTCGCCGACGGCCGTGCCGGACGGAAGGATGCCCTGGGTCTCGTCGTCGATGCGCTCGGCGGAGCCGGTCGCGGTGGCCTCGGTGACGGCCTTGTCGTGCGCGGTCTTGGCGGCGCGCCGCTCCTGGCGGCGGCGCTGCTTCACCGTGCGGTAGATCCCGGAGGTGGCGCGGCGTACGAGGATCGCGTCGGGGTGGTCGACGTCCAGCTTGTCCAGCTCGTCGAGCACGCTCAGGCAGACGGCGAGGCGCTCCGGGTCGATCCCCGGACCGTGCCGCTGGTCCACGCCCGTACCGGGTACGGGGTTGTCCTCTGTCACCGTCATTGCCGTTCCTCGTGCCGCTCGCGCCCTGAAGTTCCGAAAGCGGAACTTTACGGCAGGCGCGTGCGCTCACGCCAAACAGTTCAGTCGGCGGCCGGGAAGGTCACCGAGGTCACAGCCGTCAGCACGGCCAGTTCCTCGCGGAGCGCGCGGGCGAGGCCGTCGAGGTCGGGGACGGCGCGGGCGTCGGCGACCAGGCCGTAGTGGACGCGACCCCGGTAGGTGGAGACGGCGACGGCGAGCGCCTGTCCGTGGGCGAGCGGGGCGAGCGGGTAGACCTCGGTGAGCGGGCAGCCGCCGAGCCGCAGGCCGAGGCTGGGCAGCGGCACGCTGGTGACGAGGATGTCGAACAGCAGCCGGGCGGCCTGGGCGACGACGGGTCCGCCGAGCCGGTGGCCGAGCGCGGGCACATGGTCGGCGAGCAGCGCGACGGCCCCCGCGCCCCGGTGCGGCCCGGCGTCCTTGTTGCGGTCCATCGCCGTCCGCACGGTCCGCAGCCGGGCCAGCGGGTCCGGGTCGTCCACGGGCAGCCGGACGAGATAGCCGGACAGCCGGTTGCCCTGCGGATGGGCGGAGCGCGGACGGCGCCGGGACACCGGGACGAGGGCGCGCGGCAGGACGCCCGCGCTGGAGTCGCCGCGCTCGTCCAGCCAGCGGCGCAGGGCGCCCGCGACGACGGCGAGCAGCACGTCGTTCACGGTGCCGCCGGCCGCCTTGCGGACGCGGTGCACCTCGTCGAGGTCGAGGACGACGCCCGCGGTGCGGCGGGTGCCGGTGGGGCGGGAGGTGAGGGCGGGCGTGGAGCGTACGTCCCAGGTGGCGCGGGCCACGGAGGCGCCGATGTCGAGGGCCCGGGTCACCCCGGCGACGGTGTCGAGGACGCGGCCCGGCAGCTTGCGCGGGTCGAGGTCGCCGGGCACCACGGACCCCAGCCCTGGCAGCCGGATGCCGCGCCGCTCCCCCGGGTCGGCCGGGCGCGAGGTCCGGCGTGCGGGGGGCGCGTCCGCCGGGCCCGCCGGGTCCATCATTCCGGCGGCGAGGGTGAGCGCGCGCAGCCCGTCGGCGAGGGCGTGATGGAACTTGAACAGCACCGCGAAGGAGGCCCCGCTCGGCCCGGTGCCCGGCAGGACGTGCGCCTCCCACGGCGGTCTGCCCCGGTCGAGGGGCCGCTCCATGAGGGCGCCGGCCGCCGCGTGGAAGTCGGCGGCGGGATCGGCGAGGTGGACGTGGTCCTGCGGGTCGAAGCCGGGCGCGTGCTCGCGTGCCGCACCGCCGACCGGCACCCGTACGTCACGGATCCGCATCCGCAGCCCAGGAACGGCGGCGGCGCGGGTCGCGAGCAGTTCAGCGGCGTGCCGGGCGGCCCCGGGGTCCCCCGCCGTGAAGACGCCGAGTGCGGCCAGGTGCATGGGGTGCTCGGCGGACTCGATGTTCCAGAACGCCAGGTCGAGGGGGGCGAGCAGGTCAGTGGACCTTACGTTGGCCATCGGATTTGCTCTCGCGTCGACGACGGTGAGGTGCGGTGTCAGCAGTCAAACCCCGACGAGCGACTACGGTCAAGTACGATCAAGCTACGCACAGTTAACAACGTATTAAGTCCCGCCCCCATGGGGGCGGGACTCCTGGGGCAGCCGGGCCCAGTGGGGCTCAAAAAGGGGCTCCACCTGGGCGGAGGGGCGCGCCGGGCCCGACAAGGTCGGGCGCGCCCCGGCCGTCACTTCAGCGCCGGCGCGACCGCCTGCGGGTCGGTGCCCCAGTCCGAGGGCGCTGCGCCGACCGTGAAGGCCAGCTCCCGCATGCCCCGGAGTGCGTCGGTCGTCAGATACGTCCTCTTGTAGGAGGCGCCGTCCACGCGCGCCGACTGGATGTAGCGGACGCCGTCCGAGGTGCCGGGCGCCCGTACGGTGAGGCGGCCGTTCGGGTAGTAGCGCCGGTCGAGGGTGAGGTCGACCCGTTCGAAGACGGGCGTGGACAGGCCCCAGGTGGCGGCGCCCGGCTGCACCGGGAAGATCCCGATGGACGACAGGACGTTCCAGGCGGACATCGTGCCCAGGTCGTCGTTGCCGGTCATGCCGGTCGGGCTGTCCGTGAAGAGGGTCAGCGCCGCGTGCACGACGTCCGTGGTCTTCCACGGCTGCCCGGTGGACAGATAGGTGTAGGGCGCGATGAGGTCGGGCTCGTTCTGCGGGTTGTACTTGTCCGCGTTGTAGTAGTCGTACGGGCCGTCGACCCACACCTCGCGCGCGGTCTTCGCCGGGTCCTTCAGGAGCTGGTCGTAGGCGAAGAAGGCGTCGAGCCGCTTGTTGGTGGCGTCCCTGCCGCCGATCAGCCCGACCAGGCCCGCGATGTCCTGCGGTACGAGCCACTGGTACTGCCAGGACGTGCCCTCGTGGAAGCCCTCGCTCCGGGCCGGGTCGGCCGATCCGGTGAAGGCGCCCGACGCGTCCTTCGCGCGGAAGAAGCCGGTCGACGCGTCGAACACCGAGCGGTAGTTCTGCGCCCGCCGGGCGTAGCGGCGCGCGTCGGCGTCGTGGCCGAGGTCGCGGGCCATCTCGGCGAGCACCCCGTCGGACAGCGCGTACTCCAGGGTCGCGGACGCGCCGTGGTCGTAGTCCGAGTCACCGGGCTTGGCGTGCTTGCGGCCCTTGAGGTACGGGGCGAAGCCGCCGGCGATGTACTCCCGGTTGGCCTCGCGGCCGAGCGCGGTGGACGCGGTCGGCGGCACCCCGTCGGCGTTCTTCTTCAGCGCCCGGTACGCCTCCTCCTCGTGCCCCTTGAGCAGCCCCTGCTGGTAGGCGTTGGTGAGGAAGGGCGTGACGGGGTCGCCGGTCATGATGTTCGTCTCGACCGTTCCGTAGCCCCACTTGGGCAGCCAGCCGGCGTCCCGGTCGATCCGCAGCACGGACAGCGCCATGTCCCGGGACTCATGGGGTGCGAGCAGCGCCAGGAGCTGGGCCTGGGTGCGGTACGTGTCCCAGAGGGACCAGTTCTGGTAGTACGTGAAGGCCTTGCCGGCAGACACAGCGCGGTGGATCTTCTGGTCCCAGCCGGTGTAGCGGCCGTCCGCGTCGCTGCCGATGTTCGGCGCGAGGAAGGACCGGTACAGCGACGAGTAGAAGGTGCGGCGCAGGGTCTCGCCGCCGCCCTGGACCCGTACGTCGTCGAGCCGGTCCTCCCACGCGGCGCGCGCGGCGTCCCGGACCCGGTCGAAGGAACGGCCGCCCTCGGCGCGCAGATTGACCGCCGCGCCCCGGGCGTCCACGTACGACAGGGCGGTGGTGGCCTCCACCGTGCGGTCGGCCCGGGTGTCGAAGCGGACCCAGGCGCCGTTGCGTCCGGTGGTCGCGGACGACTCCTTGGAGCCCTCGGTGACGGTGTCGCCGTTCCAGGTGCCCGAGGTGGTGAAAGGCCGGTCGAAGCGGGTCACCGTGTAGACGGTGTAGGGCTCGGTGCCCTGGCAGAAGCCCTTTCCGGTGATCGCGGTGCGCACCGTGCGGTTGTCGACGATCTCGACCTTGGTGGCCACCGTGCGGTGCAGCGACTGGCCCGCGTTGAGCAGGACGTTGGCCTTGTCCGTCGCGGGGAAGGTGTAGCGCTGCACTCCGGTGCGCGCTGTCGCCGTCAGTTCGGCGCCGATGCCCGTCTTCAAGCCGACCCGGTAGTAGCCGGGGCTCGCCTGTTCGTCGTCGTGGCCGAACTCCGCCGCGTACTTCGCGTAGTCGGTCCGGGTCACGTCGCCCGTGGTCGGCAGGACGGGCAGATCGCCGCCGAGTCCGCAGCCGACGCCCGAGAGGTGGACCGTCGAGAAGCCGCGGATCTGGGTCTCGGAGTAGTCGTAGCCGGTGTTGTGTCCGGTGTCCGGCGAGAGCTGCACCATGCCGAAGGGCACGGCGGCGCCTGGGTAGGTGTTGCCTTCGTTCTCGGAGCCGATGAAGGGGTTGACCAGATCGGTGAGCCGGTCCGCCTTCGTACCGTGGCTCGGCTCGGCCGCCTGCACGGCGGGGGTGGCGAGCGCGCCGCCGAGCAGGGTCACGGCCGTGACCGCCCCTGCGGTCCGCAGACGCAGAGACCGGGTCCATCGCATCGTGAAAGACCTCCGGATGGGGTGGACATCGTCGTCGCGTTCCCGCCCTCCGAACCCCTCACGGGCCCCCGGAAGTTGTAAGGAAAACCGACAACGTTGTCAGAGCGCGCTCATTCTTGAGGGCATAAGGGGGCGCGTCAAGAAACGGACCGGGACCGCTCCGGGCCGTCCCCCGTACGGGTGTGGACGGACCGGAGCGGAACAGGTGGTACGGGTGTGCCTGGCGGAATCCGGAGCGGTGTCCGGTCTGAGCCCGTGTGCGGCTCAGGAGGCCGGGCAGCCCGCCGGTACCGCGCGTGAGGCGTCGTCGATCAGCGCCCGGTGCGCCGCCTTCAGCCGCTTCACATCGGGCTTGACCACCTTGCGGTCATAGGTGACCAGACCGTTGAGTTCGCCCTCCACGTCCGAGATCTGGGTGTAGACGGCGCCGTTGTTCCCCCGGCAGGCGAGCGCGCGCACCTCGCCGAGCTTGGTCAGGTAGTCGTCGGTGTAGGTCGCCGGGTCGACGTCCACGTACGACTGCTGCACCGACCAGGCGTGGCCGGGCACCGCGAGGCCGAGGCCGCCGTACTCGCCGCTGACCAGGGCCCGTTGGCCGTCGGCCCGGGGGATCTGCGGGCTCGGGTAGCCGTGGGCGTCGGCGATGTCGCCGTTGCCGCCGTCCACCGCGCCGCAGCAGTTGAGGCCGCTCATGTTGTTGACCAGCCGGGTCGGGTCCCAGGTCTTGGCCTGGTCGGCTATCCGGGCCTGGTCGTACTGGCCCCAGCCCTCGTTGAAGGTGACCCACATGACCACCGAGGGGCTGCTGATGTGCTCGTCGATCATCTCCTTCATCTCGTGTTCGTAGGTGGCGCGGGACTCGGCGTCGGGGGTGACGCCCGCGGTCATGGCCGGCATGTCCTGCCAGACCAGGAGGCCGAGCTTGTCCGCCCAGTAGAACCAGCGGTCGGGCTCGACCTTGATGTGCTTGCGGACGGAGTTGAAGCCCATCTGCTTGTGCGCCTTGAGGTCGTAGGCGAGGGCTTCGTCGGTGGGCGCGGTGTGCAGTCCGTCGGGCCAGAAGCCCTGGTCGAGCGTGGCCATCATGAAGACGGGCTTGCCGTTGAGCACCGTGCGCGGGGTGCCGCCGACCTTCTCGACGGCTATGGACCGCATCCCGAAGTAGCTGCTGACGCGGTCGGCGCCGACGCTGACCTTGAGGTCGTACAGGAACGGGTCGTCCGGTGACCACAGCCGCGGCTTCGGGACCTTCAGGGTGAGCGGCGCACCGGTCCGCCCTGTCACGGTGCCCACCTTCTTCCTGCCCTCGTACGCGGTGGCCGTCACCGGCACGCCGTCGCGGACGCCGCGCACCTCGACGGTGAGCTGTTCGCCCTTGACGTCGGGGGTGAGCTTGAGCGAGTCGGCGTGGTCGGCGGCGACGGGCTCCATCCAGACGGTCTGCCAGATACCGGAGGACGGGGTGTACCAGATGCCGCTGGGGTCCAGGCGCTGCTTGCCGACGGGCGGGTTCTCGCCGTCGCGGGAGTCGGTCGGGTCGTAGACGCCGACGATGAGTTCCTGCGTACGGCCGGGCTTCAGCGCGTCGGTGATGTCGGCGCTGAACTTGTCGTAGCCGCCCTTGTGCGAGGTGACCTTGGTGCCGTTGACGTAGATGTCGGACTGCCAGTCGACCGCGCCGAAGTTGAGCCGCAGCCGCTGGTCGTCGCCGACCTTCCAACTCTTCGGCACGGTGAAGGTGCGGCGGTACCACATCCGGTCCTCGTGCCGCTGGATACCGGAGAGCTGGGACTCCACCGGGTACGGGACGAGGATCTTCTCGCGCAGCTTCTTGCCGACCGGGGGCTGCTCGCCCTCGGTGGCCGCGGCGAACTCCCAGGTGCCGTTGAGGTTCTGCCAGGCGTCCCGGGTGAGCTGGGGCCGGGGGTACTCGGGCAGGACGTTGTCCGGGCCGACCTTGCCGGCCCACGGGGTGCGCAGTTCGTACTCGGAGCGGTTGGGGCCGCTGCTCCAGAACGCGCCGACCGCCTTGCCCTGGTCGGACGCGAGGCCGCCCGCTCCGTCGTAGCGGACGTCCGCGAGCCCGGACGCGCCGCCGCCCTTCTTGCCGACGACGGGTTCCTTGAGCGTGACCAGGAGCGCCCGCTTGTCCGACGGGTCGGCCTTGATGCCCGCGATGGGCCATTTGGCGCCGCCGATGACGGCGGTGAGGTGGTCGGTGAGCTGGGCCGGTGGCTTCGCGAGGTTCTGGGCGAAGTCGAGTTTCAGGGTGCGGCCGGTCTTCAGGACGGTGGCGGCGACGGCACCGTCGTAGGAGTAGCCGTCCGGCAGCCGGAACGCGGACGACGGGATCGCCGTCTTGGTGGCGCCGGGCGGGGTCCAGCGCACATGGAGGTTGGAGCCTCCGTAGTGCTCGAAGTACTCGACCTTGAAGTCGTAGGCGCGGCCCGCGGTCAGTTCGACGGGCTGGGAGTGTTGTTCCCGGTCCCAGTCGTCGACCCAGTGGTCGATGGTGAGCTTGCCGTCGACCCAGAGCCGGAATCCGTTGTCGCCGATGATCGAGAAGGTGGTCGGGCCGGTCTTCTCCGGCACGATCTTCCCGGTCCAGCGGACGCTGACGTCGTCGGACTGCCCGGTGGCGGACTGGAGGCGGGATTCGAGGCTGTCGAAGTCGAGTTGGGGGTCGAATCCGGTGGCCTTCAACTCATGGAAGTCGAAGGCCCCGGGGGCCGAGTGGGTGTAGTACTCGCCCTTCAGGCCATGGACTTCGACCTGGTCGTCGGCCGCGGAAGCGGACGGGGCGGAAGTGAGTCCGGCGATGCCCAGAGCCCCTGCGAGCAGCAGGGCCAGGTGTCGTCCGAGTCGTCTCAGGCGCACGGATCCTCCTTTGCCGAGGAAGGGTGGCGGCTCGTCGCTACAGTCTGTACAACGTTGGAAGGAACGGCCGTTGGCATGACAGCACGGCCCTGGGCGCGCTGTCCAGGGTCATGACAAACGCTCCCGGCGAGGGGGCGTCCACCGATGCGGAGGAGTGGGCGTGCGGGTGAGCCTCAAGGATGTCGCGGAACGCGCGGGCGTCTCGATCAAGACCGTGTCGAACGTGGTGAACAACTATCAGCACGTCACCCCGGGGATGCGGGCACGCGTTCAGCAGGCCATCGACGAGCTGGGCTACCGGCCGAACTTGACGGCGCGTCATCTGCGAAAGGGCAGGACCGGGATCATCGCGCTGGCCGTTCCGGAGCTGGGCAACCCGTACTTCGCGGAGCTGGCGGGCGCGGTCATCGACGCGGCGGCCGAGCACGATCTGACGGTACTTCTCGATCACACGCGCGGCGAGCGTGAGCAGGAGATGCATGTCAGCCAGGGGTTCCGGGCCCGGGTGATCGACGGTCTGATCCTCAGCCCGTTGGAGCTGGAGGCCGATGACCTGCGCTCACGCGACGACGACGTGCCGCTGGTGCTGCTCGGTGAGCGCGAGTACGACCTGCCGTACGACCACATCGCGATCGACAACGTCGCGGCGGCCGGGGTCGCGGTGCGGCATCTGCTGGGCCGGGGCCGTACCCGGATCGCGTACCTCGGGGCCCGTACGGACTCCTCGAACCGGCCCGCCCATCTGCGGCTCGCGGGCTGGCGCGAGGAGCTGACGGCGGCCGGCCTTCCGGCGCCGGACTCGCTGGTCGGGCCGGTCGGCGGCTGGGACCGGGGCGACGGCGCCGAGGCGATGGCGCGGCTCCTGGACTCGGGGGTGCGGCCCGACGCGGTGTTCGCGTACAACGACCTCATCGCGATCGGTGCCATGCGGGTGCTGCACGAGCGGGGGCTCAGGGTGCCGTGGGACGTGGCGGTGGTCGGTTTCGACGACATCGCCGAGGGCCGCTACGGGGCGGTGACGTTGACCACGGTCTCCCCGGACAAGCAGGCCATCGCCCGGCTCGCGGTCGAGTCCTTGGTCCGCACCCTGGACCGGTCGGCGCGGGGCGAGGGAGACCCTGTCGGACGCGAACTCACGGCGGAATTCAGGCTGGTGGAGCGCGAGAGCACGCTGGGGCGGCGGTGACGTCCGGGGCGCGGATCGGGGGCCGCGCGGAACGGGACGTCCTGCGCGGAGGGTTTACAGCACCCTTCCAACGATGTAAAAACTCCTGCGGAACGCCGAGTTGACGTACGAGCCCGCCTTTTCGTGACCACGCGCGCATGTGCCTGTGCTGTGCACGCATGAGCATCCATGAGCAAGAGCCCGCCCTCCCGTCAGCGCTCTCCGCGCCGCCGGACCGTGCCGTAATGGGGACCCCATGAAGCCGACCTCGCCTCTTCGCCGTACCTCTGTCAGGACCTCCCTGCTCGCCGCCGGACTGGCCGCGAGCCTCGCGCTGGCCACCGGGTGCGCCAAGTCCGAGAACGACGCGTCGGACGCCAAGGACCCGTCGGCCTCGGGCGACGCGGGCCAGGTCGTCGCCACGCCCAGCGCCGGCGGCAAGGGCTGCACCACCGATGCCTACGGCGCCGAGAAGATCGATCTCAAGACCGCCACCGTGGGCTTCTCGCAGTCCGAGAAGGAGGCCAACCCGTTCCGGATCGCGGAGACCCAGTCGATCAAGGACGAGGCGGAGAAGCGGGGCGTCAAGCTGCTCACGGCCAACGCCCAGTCGCAGTTCTCCAAGCAGATCAGCGATGTGCAGGACCTCATCGCCAAGGGCGCCGACCTGCTGGTGATCGCGCCGCTCAACTCCGACGGCTGGGAGCCGGTGCTGCGCGCGGCGAGCGCCAAGCACATCCCGATCGTCACGATCGACCGGAAGATCAACGCGACCGCCTGCAAGGACTACGTCAGCTTCATCGGCTCCGACTTCGTGGAGCAGGGCAAGCGCGCCGCCGACCAGATGATCGACGCGACGGGCGGCAAGGGCGAGGTGGCGATCCTGCTCGGCGCCGCGGGCAACAACGTGACCACCGAGCGCACCAAGGGCTTCGAGGACCGCGTCAAGGAGAAGGCGCCCGACCTCAAGATCGTGTTCAAGCAGACGGGTGAGTTCGCGCGCGAGAAGGGCCAGCAGGTCACCGAGCAGCTCATCCAGTCGAAGCCCGGCATCACCGGGATCTACGCCGAGAACGACGAGATGGGACTCGGCGCGGTCAACGCCCTCAAGGGCGCGGGCAAGAAGGCGGGCGCCGTCAAGATCGTCACGATCGACGGGACGCGCAACGCCGTGCAGGGCATCGTGGACGGCTGGATCGAGGGCGTCATCGAGTCCAACCCGCGCTTCGGACCGCTCGCCTTCCAGACCCTGGACACCTTCACGCAGGGCGGCGAGGTCCAGCAGGACATCGTGATCCAGGACAGCGCCTACTCCAAGGCCAACGCCAAGTCGGACCTGGGCAAGGCGTTCTGACGTGACCACAGCTCCGGTGGTACCGGCGGCGGACGTGCTGTCCGTCGCCGGTCTCACGAAGACGTTCCCCGGCGTCCGCGCCCTTGACGGCGTCGACTTCACGGCACGCTCCGGCGAGGTGCACGCTCTGATCGGCGAGAACGGCGCCGGGAAGTCCACGCTGATCAAGGTCCTGACGGGGGTGTACGCGCCGGACGCGGGGGACGTCCGCTACCAGGGCCGCCCGGTGCGCTTCCACACCCCGCTCCAGGCCCAGGACGCCGGGATCTCCACGATCTACCAGGAGGTCAACCTCGTACCGCTGATGACCGTGGCCCGCAATCTGTTCCTGGGCCGCGAACCGCGCAGCCGCCTCGGCCTGATCGACTTCCGCCGGATGCACCGCGCCGCCGACGAGGCCCTGCGCGACCTCGGCGTCCGGGTCGACGTGCGCAGGCCGCTGCGCGAACTCGGCGTCGGGGCGCAGCAGATGGTGGCCCTGGCGCGGGCGGTGGCGGTGGACGCGCGGGTCGTCGTCATGGACGAGCCGACGTCGTCGCTGGAGCCCCGCGAGGTCCGCACCTTGTTCGGCGTGATCCGGATGCTGCGCGAGCGGGGCATCGCGGTGGTCTACGTCAGCCATCGCCTGGACGAGTTGTACGAGGTGTGCGACACGGTCACCGTGCTGCGGGACGGGCGACTCGTGCACACGGGCCCGCTGGCCGGACTCGACCGGCTGCGGCTGGTGTCGCTGATGCTCGGCCGCGAGATGGGCGAGGTGCGCCAGGAGGGGCTGACCAAGTTCAGCGGCGGCCACGGCACGGACGGTGAACCGGTGCTGCGGGCCGAGGAGTTGACGGTACGTCACCGGCTGCGCGCGGTGTCCGTCTCGGTGCGTCCCGGTGAGGTCGTCGGGCTCGGCGGGCTCCTCGGCTCGGGCCGCAGCGAGACCGCGAAGGCCGTGGCGGGCGCGCTGCCGCCGGACTCCGGGCGGGTGACCGTGGCCGGAACCCCGGTGCGCACCGGTTCGACGCCTGCCGCCATCCGTGCGGGTATCAGTCTGCTGCCCGAGGACCGCAAGGCCGAGGGCATCGTGCCCGGTCTTTCGGTGCGCGAGAACATCGCCCTGGCCGCGCTGCCGGGCCTGTCCCGGTTCGGCCTGGTGGACGAGGGCCGGATCGACCGGATCGTGGACACCTTCATGAAGCGGCTGCGGATCAAGGCGTCCGGGCCGCATCAGAAGGTCGGCGAACTCTCCGGCGGCAACCAGCAGAAGGTGCTCCTCGCGCGCTGGCTCGCCATGAACCCCAAGGTGCTGCTCCTGGACGAACCGACCCGGGGTATCGACGTGGGCGCCAAGGCGGAGGTGCAGAAGCTGATCGACGAACTCGCCGGTGAGGGCCTGGGCGTGCTGCTGATCTCGTCCGATCCGGAAGAGCTGATCGAGGGTTCGGACCGGGTCGTCGTCCTCAAGGACGGCGCGGTGGTCGCGGAACTCACCGGGGACGACGTGACGGAGGACCGGCTGATGCGGGCCATCGCGACGGCACCGGACGACACACCCCCCGACCGGACCCCGCCCGCCGACGCACCGGCCGCGGATGACGCCCCGCCCGCCGCGCCGACCCCGGCGCAGGAGGACCACCATGACTGAGCTGACACTCCCCCGCGCGGGCGCCGACCGCGAACGGCTGCTGCGGCTCCTCCAGAGCTACGGCGTGTATCTCGGTGTCGCCGTCCTGCTCCTGGTCAACATCGCCTTGACGCCGCACTTCCTGTCCGCCGAGAACTTCCGCACCCAGGCCGTCCAGGTCGCCCCCGTCCTCATCGTCGCGCTCGGCATGGCCCTCGCGATCGGCAGCGAGGGCGTCGACCTGTCGGTGGGCGCGGTGATGGCCCTCGCGACCTCGCTCGTCTCGCTGTACCTCGGCTACGGGCCATGGATCGCCGCCCTGGTCGCGATCATCGGCGGCATCGCCGTCGGCGCCGCGAACGGCGCACTGATCGCCTTCGTCGGCGTGCAGCCGATCGTGGCGACGCTCGCCCTGATGGTCGCGGGCCGGGGCCTGGCCCTGGTCCTGCTGCCCCAGCTCAAGGACGTCCGGGACCCGGGCATGGCCGCGCTCGGCTCGGGCGATGTGCTCGGCATCCCGTATCTGGTGCTGATCGCGGCGGCGCTCGCGCTGCTCGTCGGATTCACCGTGAAGCGCACCACGTTCGGGCGGCAGCTCCTCGCCATCGGCGACAGCCGCCCCGCCGCACGGCTCGCCGGACTCCCCGTACGGCGGGTGCTGATCCTCGTCTATGTGTGCGCGGGCGCGCTCGCGGCCGTGGCGGGGATTCTCGCGACGGCCCGGCTCAGCGCGAGCGATCCGACCTCGCTCGGCACCCTGATGGAACTCTCCGCGATCACCGCCGTCGTGGTCGGCGGGACCCCGCTGACCGGTGGCCGGGTCCGCATCGGCGGCACCGTCGCCGGGGCGGTCCTGATCCAGTTGCTCACCGCCACACTCATCAAGCACGACCTGCCGCCGTCCTGGACCCAGATCGCGCAGGCCGTGGTGATCGTCCTCGCGGTCTACGCGGCGCGGGAACGGGGGAAGCGATGACGGACACCCTGACGTCCGAGGCCCGGCCGAAGAACGTTCCCGAGGCCGAACCGGAGGGCGCGACCCGGTCCGAGCGGCTGAGCGCGCTCGCCCAGCAGCATGGCGCGCTGGTCACGCTGGTGGTCGCGGTGATCGCCGCATCGCTGGCCTTCGACACGTTCCTGACGGGGGACAACCTGGAGAACATGGCGGTGTCGTCGGCGTTCCTCGCCGTCGTCGCGCTCGGAATGACCTTCGTCATCGTCACCGGTGGCATCGATCTGTCCGTCGGCTCGCTGTTCGCGCTCGGCGGGGTGCTCGCGGCCTGGGGCTCGCGGTACGGGACGGCGGTCGCGCTGCTCCTGCCGCTCGCGGTGTGCGGACTGATCGGCCTGGTCAACGGGTTGCTCATCGCCCGCTCCCGGCTCGCCCCCTTCATCGTGACGCTGGCCGCGATGCTGGGCGCGCGGGGCATCCTCCTCGCGGTCACCGACGAGGGCTCGACCACCTACCTCGTCGACAAGGACACCTTCTTCGCGACGCTCGGCCAGGGCAAACTCCTCGGCGTCGGCGTCCCCGTGTGGATCACGGCGGCCCTGTTCGTCCTGGGCGCCCTGGTCCTGCGGCGCACCCGGTTCGGTCAGTACGTGTACGCGGTCGGCGGGAACGAGGACGCCGCCGCGCTGATGGGTGTCCCCGTGGCCCGTACGAAGGTGTACGTGTACGCGCTGTCGGGGCTCTGCGCGGGGCTCGCGGGCGCCCTCAACGCGGCGTGGCTGGTGTCCGGTGTGACGATCCTGGGCTCGGGCATGGAACTGGAGGCGATCTCGGCGGTCGTCATCGGGGGGACGCTGCTCACCGGCGGGTTCGGCTTCATCAGCGGGTCCCTGGTCGGTGTGCTCCTCCTGAAGGTCATCCAGAACGTCATCAACCAGATCGGCTCGCTCGACTCGGCGTATCAGCAGGTGGTCAGCGGGGCGTTCCTCGCGGTGGTCGTGATCGCGCAGACGTGGTTGGGGCGCAGACGGCGGGTGTTGTGAGGGTTCGGAGGCGGCGGGTGTGGTGAGGGTACGAAAGGCAGCGGGTGCCCGGCGTCACAGCACCCGCTGCCCCTTCCCCAGTGCGATGACCCCGCCCTTGGACACCGTGTACAGCTCCTCGTCCCGCTCCGGGTTCACGCCGATCGTGGCGCCGGCCGGTACCTCCACGTTCTTGTCGAGCACCGCGCCCCGCACCACCGCGCCCCGGCCGATCCGGACGTTGTCGTGCAGCACGGAGCCCTGCACCACGGCACCTTCGCCGACGACGACACCGGGCGACAGGACGGAGCGTGTGACCTGGCCCCGGATGACACACCCGGGGCTGACGATCGACTCGCCCGCGATACCCCCGGAGCAGAACTTGGCGGGCGGCAACTGGCCCGCGTGCGTGTAGATCGGCCAGCGCCGGTTGTCCAGGTTGAACACCGGCTGGTCCGAGATCAGGTCCATGTGGGCCTCGTAGTACGCGTCGAGGGTCCCCACGTCACGCCAGTAGCCGTGATCGCGCGCGGTCTCACCGGGCACGTGGTTGCTGTCGAAGTCGTAGACCTGGGCGGTTCCCCGCTCGGTGAGGGACGGCAGGATCGAACCGCCCATGTCGTGCACCGAGTGGTCGTCGTCGGCGTCCTGCTGGAGGGCGTCGATGAGGGCCTTGGTGGTGAAGATGTAGTTGCCCATGGAGGCGAACACCTGGTCCGGGGCGCCGGGCAGCCCCGGCGGATCGGCGGGCTTCTCCAGGAACTCCTCCACCCGGTGGCCGTCCCGCGCGGGCGTGATGACGCCGAACTGCGACGCCTCGGCGCGCGGCACCCGGATTCCGGCGACCGTGACACCTGCGCCGCTCTCGATGTGCTGCTGCAGCATCTGCCGGGGATCCATCCGGTACACATGGTCGGCGCCGAACACGGCGATGTGGTCGGGCTGTTCGTCGTGGACGAGGTTCAGCGACTGGAGGATGGCGTCCGCGCTGCCGAGGTACCAGCGCGGGCCGAGCCGCTGCTGCGCGGGGACCGGGGTGACGTAGTTGCCGAGCAGGCTCGACATCCGCCAGGTGGTGGTGATGTGCCGGTCGAGGGAGTGCGATTTGTACTGGGTGAGGACGCAGATCCGCAGGATGTCGGCGTTCACCAGGTTGGACAGGACGAAGTCGACCAGGCGGTAGGTGCCGCCGAAGGTCACCGCCGGTTTCGCGCGGTCCGCGGTGAGCGGCATCAGCCGCTTGCCCTCGCCGCCCGCCAGCACGATCCCCAGCACCGATGGTCCACCGCGCATGGACGCCCCCTCTGCCCGCTAAGCCGATTTCAGGGTTGACTCGTACAACTCGGCCGTGCGCCGCGCCACCGCGCGCCAGCCGAACTCCCGCACCGCACGGTCGCGGCCCGCCGTGCCCATCCGCTGTGCCGTGTCCGGTTCGCCGACGAGCCGGTTCAGGGCGTCGGCGAGCCCCCGCTCGAAGGCGTCCGGGTCCCGCTCCTCGTACGGCACGAGCAGGCCGGTCGAGCCGTCGGCGACGACCTCCGGGATACCGCCGACGGCGGAGGCGACGACGGCGGTGCCGCACGCCATCGCCTCCAGGTTGACGATGCCCAGCGGCTCGTACACGGACGGGCAGACGAACACCCGTGCGTGGGTGAGGAGTTGGATGACCTCACCGCGCGGCAGCATCTGCGGGATCCAGTGGACCCCGTCCCTGACGGCTCCCAGTTCGTCCACGAGGGCGCGGAACTCGCGGCCGATCTCGGGGGTGTCCGGGGCGCCGGCGCACAGCACGAGCTGGGCCTCGGGGTCGAGCCGTCGGGCGGCGCGCAGCAGATGCGGCACGCCCTTCTGGCGGGTGACGCGTCCGACGAACAGGACGTACGGGCGCTCCGGGTCGACGCCGACGCGGCGCAGGACGTCCGTGTCCGGGTCGGGGCGGTACAGCTCGGGGTCGATGCCGTTGTGGACGATGTGCACCCGGGCCGGGTCGAGGGCCGGATAGCAGGCGAGGATGTCGTCGCGCATGGCGCCCGACACGGCGACCACGGCGTCGGCGGCCTCGATCGCGGTGCGCTCGGCCCAGCTCGACAGGGCGTAACCGCCGCCCAGCTGCTCGGCCTTCCAGGGGCGCAGGGGCTCCAGGGAGTGCGAGGTCATCACATGGGGGACGCCGTGCAGCAGCTTCGCGAGATGCCCGGCGAGATTCGCGTACCAGGTGTGCGAGTGGACCAGTTCGCGGCCTTCGAGCGCGGCGGTCATCGCGAGGTCCACGGAGAAGGTGCGCAGCGCGTCGTTGGCGCCGTCGAGCACGGGCCAGGGCCGGTGGCGTACGAGACCGTCGGCGGCGCCCTCGCCCCAGCAGTGCACTTCGAGATCGACGAGCGAGGCCAACTCGCGTGCCAGGAACTCGACATGGACGCCCGCTCCGCCGTAGACGTCCGGCGGATACTCCCGGCTGAGCAGTCCCACTCTCACGCAGAACCCCCAGTCGTCGCGCCCCGGTCCTCCCTCATGGTCACCCACCGGAGGCCCCTGGGGAAGACCCCGGGCCGCGCGCTCCCCACGGCGCAACGGCCCCGGCCCGTACGAGGAGTGATCATCCACATCCCCTCCGTGATCCATGGACGTCTTTCCTCCCTGGGTCGCCAACCCCAGGGAGGACAAGGCCGGGGACGTACTCCATCGGCAGTAGGACCCATTGACCGCTCAGGGAGGACGACGGAATCGCTTCGGCGAGAGATCGTAGAGATATGGAAGCCGATCGTTCGCCGCGCCGGACGCGCCCCGCGCCCTGCGAGAGCCCCCGCACCCCGCGGAGCCGCACATGAGCGCCCTCGCGCTCGCGGCGCTGCTCTCCCTCGTCTCCGCGGTGGCGTACGCGGGCGGGGCGATCGTGCAGGAGCGGGTCGCGGTGACCTCGCCGGACCGCGCGTACGCACCGCTGCGCCGGGCCGTCTGGTGGGGGGCCGTCGCGCTGAACGGCCTGGGCGCGCTGCTGCACGTGGTGGCGCTGGCGTACGGTCCGCTGAGCCTGGTGCAGCCGCTGGGCGCGCTGACGATCGTGTGCGCGCTGCCCATGGCGGCGTTCTTCGTGGGCCGCAGGGCCGGGGCGACCGCGTGGCGCGGCGCCCTCATGGCGACGGTCGGCCTGGCGGGTCTCCTGTCGCTGACGGGCGCGGCCCACTCGCGGACACTGGACGGCACCGAGCGGCTGATGCTGGCGGTGACGACCGGGGCCGCGATCGTGGTCCTGTTCGTCGCGGCCCAGGCGGTGCACCGGCACCCGGCGGTCCGCAGCATGCTGCTCGCGACGGCGGCCGGTGTCGCGTTCGGGATCGCGTCCGTCTTCACCAAGACGGTGGCGGTGGACTGGACGGACGCGTCACCGAGTGTGGAGGTGCCGAGCCTCGCGGTGATCGCGGTGCTCGCGACGGCGGGTCTGTTCCTGTCGCAGGCGTCCTACCGCGACGCGGGCCTGGCGGCGCCGCTGTCCACGGTGACCGTGGTGAACCCGGTGGTGGCCGCCGCGGTCGGCATCACGATGTTCGGCGAGACCTTCCGCTACGGCACGACGGGCACGGTACTCGCGCTCGGCTGCGGGGTCGTGGCGGCGGGCGGGCTGATCCTGCTGACGACCGAGCGGGTCGGGTCGGCGCGGAGGGAACAGGCCGCGGCGGAGGTGCTGCTCGCGGACGGGCCGGGCGAGGACACCACCGGCCGTGGACCCGCTGCGGGCAGCGGTCCCGGGGCCGGTCGGGATCCGGAGGGCGTCCTGGGGCCCGAGAGCGACGGGCCGCACGGCAGCGACGGCAGGGACCGCGACACCGGTCCGTCCGCCGCGTACACATCGGCCGCCGAAGCGCGGCTCCCGGGGATGCCTGTGCAGCCCACGGGGGCGGGGCGCGAGCGGGTGTACGCGCGCCGGGTACTGCGTCCACGGCCCCGCGTCAGATCCTGACGCCGCCCGCGCGGAGGTAGGCCAGCGGGTCGACGTCGGAGCCGAAGTCGGGCCCGGTCCGCACCTCGAAGTGCAGGTGCGGGCCCGTGACGTTGCCGGTGGCGCCGGAGCGGCCGATGCGCTGGCCGCCGACCACGCTCTGCCCGGACTTCACGGAGATCGCCGACAGATGGGCGTACTGGCTGTAGCGGCCGTCGCCGTGCCGGATGACCACCTGGTAGCCGTACGAGCCGCCCCAGCCCGCCGAGACGATCCGGCCCGCCGCGACGGACTTCACGGAGGTGCCGGTGGGCACGGCGAAGTCGACGCCCGTGTGGTAGCCCTTCGACCAGTAACTGCCCGTCTGGTGGTAGGGCGTGCTGGGCGAGACGGCGACGGGGGCCGAGAGACCGGTCTTGTGCTCGGGCGCCTTCGGCTTGGCGGACTCCTGCTTCTTCGCGGGCTCCTGCTTCTTCGCCGGCTGTTGTTCCTTGACGGCCTGCTGCTTCTTGGCCGGCTGTTCGGCCTTCTTCTCGGGCTGCTGCTTCTCCGGCTGTTGCTTCTTCGCGGCAGGCTGCTTCTCGGCGGGCGACTGCGGCTTCGCGGCCGGGTCGACGGTGAGCCGCTGGCCGGGGAAGATCAGGTCCGGATCGGCGCCGACGGTACGGCGGTTGGACTCGTACAGCTTCTGCCAGCCGCCGGTGAGGCGGCGGTCGTCGGCGATGCCGGAGAGGGTGTCGCCGCGCACCACGGTGTACATCTCGGCGGTACCGGCGCGGGACTGCGGGGTCGTCTCCGGCTTGACGTCCTTCACCTCGCGCGGCGCCGGCCGCTTCTGGGTGGTCGCCTGCTGCTTCTGGGAGGTGGCCGATTCTTTCTGTTCGCCGCCCGCCGGACGGATGTCCGGGGCGTCGCCGCCGCGCGAAAGTCCGGCGCGGACGGAGCAGGTCGGCCAGGCGCCGGGCCCCTGGCCCTTGAGCACCTTCTCGGCCACGGCAATCTGCTGGTCCTTGGTGGCCAGGTCGGCGCGCGACGCGTACGCGCGCCCCCCGTACGCCTCCCAGGTGGACTGGCTGAACTGGAGCCCGCCGAAGTAGCCGTTGGCGGTGTTGATGCTCCAGTTGCCGGACGACTCGCAGGCCGCGACCTTGTTCCAGGTGTCCACGTCGGCGGCGTGTGCGACACCGGTGCCCAGGAGCGGCAGCGCCATACCGGCACCGCCCGCCGTGACGGTCAGCGAGGCGCGGTTGATCCGGTTCGGCTGGTACCTGCGGTGTCGGCCACGCACGGCCATGGCGGTCCCCCTCGCTGTCCACAGGGGTGTCCCCCAAGGCATCAGGAGCCGCAAAAGTAAGTGCTGCGAACAGGCCAGGACAAGAGGGTAATCGGCCGCTCACGCACGGCGAGGGCGACCGGTCGCATACCCACCCCTACTCGGTCAAGTACTGCGGCAGCCAGCGGAGTTGGACCCCTTGTTGGTAAGGGCCCCCGCCCTCGTGGTCGTTGAAGGCGTACACCTCCATCGACCGCCCCTTTCCCGCGTACGCGTTGAAGGCGGCGAACACCGTCGACGGCGGGCAGGTCTGGTCCTCCAGGGCGGCCGAGAACAGGGCGGGCGCGCGGCCCCGGGCGGCGAAGTGCACGCCGTCGAAGTAGGAGAGGGTGCGGAAGACCTGCTCCTCGCCGCCGCGCCGGGCCTTCAGATAGAGCGCGATCTCGCGGTACGGGTGCCGCTCGGTGAGCGTGGTGGCGCGCGGGAAGTCGCACAGGAACGGCACGTCGGGAGCGATCACGGCGAGGTCGGGCACGAGGCCGCCGACGGCGAGCGTGATGCCGCCGCCCTGGCTGACGCCGATCGCGCCGACCCGGGCCGCGTCGACCAGCGGGTGCGAGCGCGCCGCCTCGATCGCGCGCACGCCGTCCGTGAACACCCGCCGGTAGTAGTAGTCGTGCGGGTCCTCTATGCCCCGGGTCATATAGCCGGGGTGGGAGGGCCCTGAGCCGACCGGGTCCGGGGTCTCGCCGCCCGCCCGGCCGCCGCTGCCCTGGCCCCGGGTGTCCATCACAAAATGCCCGAACCCGGCCGCCGCCCAGAGCAGATGCATGTGCGGCAGTCCGCGTCCGCCGCCGTAGCCGATGTACTCGACCACGGTCGGCAGCGGCGCGGTCGTGCCCGCCGGGAGGACGAGCCAGCCCTTGACGGGGTGTCCGCCGAACCCGGCGAAGGTCACGTCGAAGACGTCCACGCCCGTCAGCGGCAGGTCGACCGGCTCGAACCGGGCGTCGAGGTCGTGCTCGCGGGCCTCGGCGAGGGTCTTCTCCCAGAAGGCGTCGAAGTCGTCGGGTTCGGTCGCGGCGGAGCGGTAGGCACGCAATCGGTCCAGCGGGAGGTCGAAATGAGGCACTGAGGCTCCTTCGTCGTACACAGTGTCGACAGGACACGCTACGCCGCGGAGTGATACTGGCGATCACTACCGCACCACCGATGCCACGACCGGCACCACCGATGTCAGGAGCTAACAGGCATGAGCGCAACAGCCCAGATCGGCGTCACGGGGCTCGCTGTCATGGGACGCAACCTCGCCCGGAACTTCGCACGCAACGGCTACACCGTCGCCCTCCACAACCGCACGGCCGCCCGGACGCACTCGCTGGTGGCGGAGTTCGGCGACGAGGGCACCTTCGTGCCCGCCGAGACGGCGAAGGAGTTCGTCGCCGCCCTGGAGCGCCCCCGGCGGCTGGTCATCATGGTCAAGGCGGGGGAACCGACCGATCAGGTGATCGAGGAGTTCGCGCCGCTCCTGGAGCCGGGCGACATGATCATCGACGGGGGCAACGCGCACTTCGCGGACACCCGGCGCCGTGAGCGGGAGCTGCGCGAGCAGGGCATCCACTTCGTCGGCACCGGGATCTCCGGCGGCGAGGAGGGCGCGCTGCACGGACCGAGCATCATGCCGGGCGGCTCGAAGGAGTCCTATGGCTCGCTCGGGCCGATGCTGGAGAAGATCTCCGCGAAGGCGGCGGACGGTGCGCCGTGCGTGGCGCACATCGGTCCTGACGGCGCCGGGCACTTCGTGAAGATGGTCCACAACGGCATCGAGTACGCCGACATGCAGCTCATCGCCGAGGCGTACCAACTGCTGCGGGACGTCGCCGGGTACGGGCCCGCGCAGATCGCGGACATCTTCCGGACCTGGAACACCGGCCGGCTCGACTCGTATCTGATCGACATCACGGCGGATGTGCTGTCGCACGTGGACGCCGCGACGGGCAAGCCGTTCGTGGACGTGGTGGAGGACCAGGCCGAGCAGAAGGGCACCGGGCGCTGGACCGTTCAGATCGCGCTCGACCTCGGGGTGCCGGTGTCGGGCATCGCGGAGGCCGTGTTCGCGCGGTCCCTGTCGGGCCACGCGGAGCTGCGGAAGGCGTCGCGGGGGCTCCCGGGGCCGACCGCGCGAGCGCTCTCCGGGGACGAGGCGGCGGCCTTCGCGGTCCAGGTCGAGCAGGCGCTGTACGCGTCGAAGATCGTCTCGTACACGCAGGGCTTCCACGAGATCGCGGCGGGCAGCGAGGAGTACGGCTGGGACATCGACCTGGGCTCCGTCGCCACGATCTGGCGGGGCGGCTGCATCATCCGGGCGGCGTTCCTGGACCGGATCCGCGCGGCGTACGACGCCCGCCCCGAGCTGCCGAGCCTGCTCTCGGACGAGGGGTTCGCGCGGGAGATCGGCGCGGCGCAGGACGACTGGCGGGCCGTGCTGGTGGCTGCGGTGCGGCAGGGCGTGCCGACGCCGGGCTTCGCGGCGGCCCTGGCGTACTACGACGCGCTGCGCGCGGAGCGGCTGCCTGCGGCACTGACGCAGGGGCAGCGGGACTTCTTCGGCGCGCACACCTATCGGCGTACGGACCGTGACGGTTCCTTCCACACGCTGTGGGGCGGCGACCGCACGGAGGTGGATGCCTGACGCGGACCCCGCGCGCGGTCGGGCCCCCGGCCGGTCGGACCCCGGCCGGTCGGGGGCCCGCGCTCCGCTCAGCCCGGTTGCGGGAGGGGTTCCGGTCCCGGGGGTTCCGGGATGGGGGACGGTGACGGCGGCGGGACCGGGGCCGGTGGCTGGGGCGGGGGCGGGGGCGGTGTGGGCCGCGGGCCCGGCGTGGGCTCCGGCTCGGGTCCGGGACCGGGTCCAGGTCCAGGACCGGGTCCGGGTTTCGGTGCGGGTTCCGGTCCTGGGAAGGGCTCGGGGCGGGGCGGGGGTCCCGGTGTGGGGCCGGGCGGGACGGGGTCGGGGATCGGATGCGTCATCGGGGGCCTCCGGTGTGGGGGGAGAAGCCGGTACGAACCGTCTCTTGGACTCTCCCACGCGTACCCCGCCGCTTCGAGCCCACGCGACCCCGGTTACTGCGGAAGCCCCAGCTCCGGCCGCGAGCCGTACGCGACGACCGCCGCTGCCAGGCCCGGTCGCGGGCTCGTGAGCATCGGGATCGGCGTCGCCGCGCGGCGCTCCACCGGGGCCGTGGACACCTGCGCGAGAACGATCACGTCGGCGTCCGAGACCCCGTCCACCCCTTCCGCGACGGCGTCCAGGTACCCCTCCGCGTCCCCGCGCGCGAAGAACTCCCAGGCCGCGTCCAGCAGAAGCACCCGGGGCGTGACGGGCCGGCCCGCCCGCCGGGACTCCTCCTCGATCAGCTCCAGCGTGGGCGCCACGGTCGAGGCCACCGTGGCGACGACGACCACCCCGGGTCCGGCGGCCACGGCGGCGGCGGCCATCGGGCGATCGACGCGGAGCACCGGCACCCCGACCACGGGTCCCAGCCGCTCCGCGACTCCCCCGAGGGTGGAACACGTACAGAGCACGGCTCCCGCCCCGTCCGCCACAGCGCGTTCCACCGCTTGCCTCACGTCATGAGCCACCGCCTGCGGCCCGTCGCGCCCGGCCCGCGCCAGCAGGTCCGCTTCCACGTGGTGGCGGAGTACGAGCCCGGGGTGGTGCGCGTCGCGCACGGCGTCGAAGACGGGGATGTGTGCGGGCGAGGTGTGCAGCAGGGCGAGGGGCGCGGTCGTCACCACTGTTCGGGGTGGGCGGCGACGTACTCACTGGCGGCGTCCAGCAGTTCGGGTGCGGCGGCGGGCGCCTCGTCGGGATGGCGCGCGGCCCATTTCACGACGTACGGGCAGAGCGGCGCGACCGGCACTTCCTCGCGGGCGGCCATGGCGTACAGCTCGCGGGCGAGGGACCCGGCGACGCCCTGTCCCTCGTACGCGGGCTCGACGATGGTGTGCACCGGTACGAGGGCGGGGCGCGGCTCCGTGAGGACGAAGTAGGCGATGTGTCCGGCGAGTTCGCCGCCCGCGTGCGCTTCGAGGCGGCCCGCGGCGCGGTCGTCCCGGATCTCGATGTCGGTCATCGGTCTCCTCGTCCTGCTCGTCGTCCTGCTCGTCGGTCTCAGGCGACCGGAAGGGATCCGGTCGGCCGGACGTGCGGACCGCGCCGTTCGTCGCCGCCCGGCACGGGCTCGGACGGATCGGCGCCGAGGGCCACGATCCGGTTGTCCCGGTCCACGTGCACGACGCGGGGCCGCAGCGTACGGGCCTCGGCGTCGTCGACCTGAGCGTAACTAATGATGATCACCAGGTCGCCGGGGTCCACGAGGTGGGCGGCGGCGCCGTTGATCCCGATGACACCGGACCCCCGCTCCCCCTCGATGACGTACGTCTCCAGGCGGGCGCCGTTGGTGATGTCGACGATGTGGACGAGTTCGCCGGGCAGCAGATCGGCGCCGTCGAGCAGGTCCGCGTCGATGGTCACGGATCCCACGTAGTGCAGGTCCGCCTGGGTCACAGTGCCGCGATGGATCTTGGACTTGAACATGGTACGCAGCATGAAAACACTCCCGAACCTTGGCTCCCTGCCCGCGTCTGCGCAGGTCAAGGGCTGAGTGCTCAGCCTACGGGCGGGCGGCAGGTTCAGGAAAGGCCCGAAAGGGCCCCCGCCGCGCCCCGGCGCCCGAAAGTGCCGGGGCGCCACGGCCGGCGGGGGCGGCGGTCCGCTATGACTGGTAGGCCGCCGAGATCTGGCCGACCAGGACGGCGAACGGCATGTCGAGGGCGGCGTACAGGTCGCCGGACTCGGGGGCGGCGTTGTCGGCCAGGGCCTCGACCATGAGGGTGGCGTAGTCGCTGAGGACGACGCCCGCCTGCTGCATGCGCAGCAGCCCTGCCTCCCGCTTGGTCGGGCTGAAGGTGCCGGAGGCGTCGACGGTGACGTAGGCGTCGTATCCGGCGGCCGTCGCGGCGATCGCGGGCAGCGCCGCGCACACTTCTAGCGACACCCCGGCGATGATCAGCTTCTGACGGCCGGTGGCCTCGATGGCCTCGCGGACCCGGTCGTCGTGCCAGGCGTTGACGCTGCTGCGGTCGATGATCTTCTGTCCGGCCGGCAGCGCGTCGACCAGTTCGGGGGTGGTCGGCCCCCACATGCTGTCGGCCGCCGTGGTGGTGACGACCAGCGGGATGTCCAGCACGGTCGCCGCCCGCGCCAGCGCCACCACATTGTGCTTCAGCTCGCCGACCGGGATGTCCCGGACGCCGGAGAGCAGACCGACCTGATGGTCGACCAGCACCACGGCGGCGTTCTCCCGGGTGATCGACTCCAGGAACTTGCTGCGCTCAGTCATCTTCCGCTCCTCAGTTAGTCACTATTATTGATAGTCAAGATTGGTGACTACTTGAATCTATACCTCGGCCGTCGGAGGCGCAAGCACGGTGGTCTCAGACGCAAGCACGAGGTTCCGGCCGACCCGGCGGGGCACTCGGCGGGCCACTAAAGTCGGTGGTCACACAGCACAGCGGGCGGACGACCTGACGAACGGGCGGACGGGCGGACGCCGGGACAGGAGAGACGTTGACCGGGCACCAGGCCGCGGAACCGGACCTCGGCGTGCTCGCCGCCCGGATCCTCTTCTCGGTCCAGCGCGAGTTGTTCACCGCGCTCGCCGCACAGGGCTTCGACGACATCCAGCCGCGCGCCGGCGCCGTCCTCGCCTATCTGCGTACCGACGGCATCAGGGCCAGCGATCTCGCCCGCGTCTCCGGACAGCACAAGCAGGTCATCGGCACCCTCATCGACGACCTGGAACGCCTGGGCTATGTCGTACGCAAACCCGACCCGGCGGACCGCCGCGCCAAACTGATCCACCCCACCGACCGCGGCCTGCTCCAGATGGAGGCCGCCGCCTCGATCATGCGCGCGATCGAGGAACGCCACGCGCAGGCGCTGGGCGCGCAGGAGTACGCGACCTTCAAGACCACGCTCCGACGCGTGGCCGAACTCCAGCGCGGGACCGAGCGCGCCGGCTGAAGCACCGCTGCCCGCGGCGAGGCCACCCGCTTCCTGGGGCGGTTAAGTTGGCGCCCGACAGGGACCACCCGCATGCCATCGCCTGGAGGCCGAGATGAAGTCTTCGCCCGTGCACCCCTTCGATCTGCTCGCCGTCGACGGGCTGCTGACGGAGGAGGAGCGTGAGATCCGCCGGACCGTGCGCACCATGGGCGAGCGCGAGCTGCGGCCGTACGTCGCCGAGTGGTTCGAGTCGGGTGAGATCCCGGCCCGTGAACTGGCGCGCAAGCTGGGCGAGTTGGGCGTGCTCGGCATGCATTTGGAGGGGTATGGCTGCGCCGGGACCAGCGCCGTGTCCTACGGCCTGGCCTGTCTCGAACTGGAGGCGGTCGACTCGGGCCTGCGCAGCCTGGTCTCGGTGCAGGGTTCGCTCGCGATGTACGCGATGTGGCAGCACGGCTCGGAGGAGCAGAAGCGGGAGTGGCTGCCGGGCATGGCGGCGGGCGAGAAGATCGGCTGCTTCGGACTCACGGAGCCCGACGCCGGATCCGACCCCGGTGCCATGCGGACGGCCGCTAAGCGCGACGGCTCCGACTGGGTGCTGAACGGCACCAAGATGTGGATCACCAACGGCTCGGTGGCCGACGTGGCCGTCGTCTGGGCCCGTACGGACGACGGAGTGCGGGGCTTCGTGGTGCCCACGGACAGCCCCGGGTTCAGCGCCCCCGAGATCAAGCGGAAGCTCTCGCTGCGGGCCAGCGTGACCAGCGAACTCGTCCTTGAGGACGTCCGGCTGCCCGCCGGTGCGATGCTCCCTGGCGCCCGTGGTCTGTCCGGCCCCCTCGGCTGTCTGAACGAGGCGCGGTTCGGCATCGTCTTCGGTTCGCTCGGCGCCGCCCGTGACTGTCTGGAGACGGCGATCTCGTACGCCCGTGACCGCACGGTCTTCGGCCGCTCGCTCGCCTCGTACCAACTGACGCAGCAGAAGCTGGCGGACATGGCGCTGGAACTCGGCAAGGGCATGCTGCTCGCCCTGCACCTGGGCCGTCTGAAGGACGCCGGGGAACTCTCCGCCGAGCAGGTGAGTGTGGGCAAGCTCAACAACGTGCGCGAGGCCATCGAGATCGCACGGCAGTGCCGCACCGTCCTCGGCGCCAACGGCGTCACCCTGGAGTACCCGGTGATGCGCCACGCCAACAACCTCGAATCGGTGCTCACCTACGAGGGCACCAGCGAGGTCCACACCCTGGTCGTCGGCAAGGCACTCACCGGGGAGGCCGCCTTCCGCTGACCGGCCCGCAGCGGGGATCAGCTCGGCCGGCGGCGGGCCCGCCTCAGCTCCCGGTCGACGGCCCAGGCGTCGGCCACCGGTCCGAGGTGGCCGAGCTTGTCGGGGTTGATCACGGCGCGGATGGTCTGGATCTGCCCGTCGAGCACGTCGAGGACGAGCGTGTGCACGACCTTGCCGTCCCGGTCTCGGAAGATCGCGCCGGGCTGGCCGTTGAGGTCGTGCGGTTCGCATGTGACGTCGATCCGGGGCAGCGAGGGGTAGACGCTGCCCAGCAGCCGGGCCACCTTGTCCGCGCCCGAGACCTCGTGGGCCAGCTGTGGGGCGTTGCCCCCGCCGTCCCCGACGAGTCGCACATCGGCGGCCAGCAGATTCCGCAGCCCGTCCACGTCGCCGTCCTTCAGCGCGTCGAAGAACCGCTCCGCCAGTTCCTGCCGCTCCCGGCGGTCCGCGTCGAACCGTGGCCGCCCGGCCTCCATGTGCCGCCGTGCCCGTACCAGGAGCTGGCGGCACGCCGCCTCCGAACGTCCCACCGCCGACGCGACCTCGTCGAATCCGAAGCCGAACACCTCCCGCAGCAGGAAGACGGCGCGCTCCAGTGGGCTCAGCCGCTCCAGCAGCAGCAACGCGGCGACGGACACCGAGTCGGCCAGCTCCACGGACCGCTCCGGATCCTGGTACGGGTCCTCCAGCAGCGGTTCCGGGAGCCAGGGCCCGGCGTACGTCTCCCGCCGGGCCCGCGCGGACCGCAGTACGTCGATCGCGATCCGGGTCACGGCCGTGGACAGGAAAGCCTTGGTCGACGTGGGCCGGGTCGCCGAGCCGTCGAAGCGCAGCCATGTCTCCTGGACCGCGTCCTCGGCCTCGCTCACGCTGCCGAGAATCCGGTAGGCGAGGGAGAACAGCAGGGGTCGCAGCTCCTCGAACTCCTCGACCTTGCTCATGCCCTTGCTCATGCCCTTGCTCACTCCGGCTCTCCCGTCCCGGGCTTCAGTGGAACTGACCGGCCTTGTACTCGCCCGTGGCCGGCTGCTGCGTGATGATGTTCAGCCGGTTCACCGTGTTCATGAAGGCGATCAGGACCACCAGCGCGCCGAGCTGGTCGTCGTCGTAGTGCTTGGCGGCGTTCGCCCATACCTCGTCACTGACCCCGGTGGCCGCGTCCGCGACCCGGGTGCCCTGCTCGGCCAGCTCAAGGGCGGCCCGCTCCGCGTCGGTGAACACCGTGGCCTCCCGCCATGCCGCCACCAGGTTCAGCCGCACCGGTGTCTCACCGGCCGCGGCGGCCTCCTTGACGTGCATGTCGAGGCAGACCGCGCACCCGTTGATCTGGCTGACGCGCAGCGCCACCAGCTCCTGCGTGGCGGCCGGCAACGCCGACTCCTTGAGCGCCTTCCCCGCCGCCATGAAGGGCCTGATGATCTTGCCGGCGGTCGGGTTGGCGAAGTAGTTCAGTCGCGCTTCCATGAGGTGTGCTCCTCCGTGGTCGTCGGTGCCTGCATCCCCTGAGACGAGGTAGCCCGACGCCCTGTGACACGGCCCGTTGTGACCTGGGTCTCGCCGTGCGTGGCCGCGGCGCCCTAGACGCCCGCCGAGCGGCGGCCCAGGACCGGTTCGGCCAGCAGTCTCGCCATGCCGCAGAGCGTCTGGCCGTGCCGGGCGAAGAGTTGGTCGCGGGAGTCGAAGTGGCCGAGGTCCGCGAGGACGTACGCCGAGAGGTCGCAGGTCGTGCCGCCGGCCGGGCAGACCGTCGTACCGTCCCAGTCGATCGCCGTCCTGGACAGCGCCTCGAAGAGGGTCTCGGTACCGGAGTTGGTGAAGCCGCCGCTGGTCTCCTCGCTCAACTCGTCAAGGCCGCCGAAGAGTTCGGAGACGGGCAGCCAGGGTGCGGTGGGGTGGTCGGCCGGGGACAGCCCTTCGATACGGAACTCCGGCCACGCGAGCAGCACCTGGTCAGGGACGATGCGGTGCAGCCGGGGGAACCGCGGGTACCAGAACGTCCCGTCCACCAGCAGACCGCGCACCCGCGTGGCCACGCCGGACGCCCGCGCGACGGCCTCCAGTACGGCCAGCCGCTGGCTGCACGAGCCGCGGCCCCGGCGCAGCACCTCCGACACGGGCCGCTCGTCCTGCACCGAGTACACCGGCCGCACGGCAGCGGTGATCCGCCGGTGGGCCAGACGCAGGGCCGCCATGTCCCCCGCGCCCTCGCCGACGGTACCGATGCTCCGGACCAGCGAGCCGACGTACGGGTGCCGCCAGTCGAGGATCGCCGTCGGCTCGACACCCCCCGCCACCGCCCCCGCACCGACCGGGACCACGCGTCCACGACCGCGCGGCATGAGAAGCGAACTCGTCACGACGGCATCCCTCTCGTCCAGCACTCTCCGGGCGACTGAGGACATCGTGACAGACAATTTGAACACGTTCAACTCATGGTGGGCCCAGGGCCTGGTGCGATGCCCCGCGCCGCCTCAGCCGCCCGACCCCGAGGCCACGGCGTTGCGCCAGACCGTCAGGTCCAGGGTCATGTACGTGCTCGGCGAATCCTCGCCCGAGAAGCCCTTGACCGTGACGAGCCCCATGTGTCCGGTGCCTGTCGTGACGCAGACCTGCCGGCCCTGCGACAGTTTGTCCACGTAGATGTTCTGTGTGTACCGGGTGTCCGCCCGGCAGGCTTCGAGGGAACCCTCCTGGCCCGGGTCGAGCAGGGCGAGGGTCCCGCCAGTGCTCTCCGCGTCGAGGTATCCGCCGGTGTCGTAGGAGAGTTCGTACCCGCCGTCCTCGCCCTCCTGGGGCCGTACGGGGTCCTCGCCGAGGGTCAGGTGGTAGCCGGCGGTGAGGTTGATGCCCTTGTACGAGCTGGGCTTCGGATCGGCCTTGGGGTCGTCCTTCGGGGTGCTGTCCGCCGCAGGAGGATTCTTACTGCCGGTGTCCCCGCTCGCGCTGCTGTCCGGTGTGCCCTGCGCCGCGCTGTCGCCCTTCGTGTCGTCCCCCTCGCCCCGCGACACGAGGTACGCCCCGCCGGCGACACCGATGACCAGCGCGGCGGCGAGTGCGATGAGGATGCCCTGCTTGCCCGGACCACCCTTCGGCGGCTGCTGCGCCGGCGGCACGGAGTAGCCCGGGTACGTCGGCCCGCCCATGTGGCCCGCGGGGCCCTGGGTCGGGGCGTAGGCGGCGTGGGCGTGCGTCGGGGCGGGGGGTCCCATGGGGTGCTGGGCCATGGGGTATTGGCCCATGGGGTGCTGCGGGGGCTGGGGTGTCGCGGGCGGGCCGTAGCCCGGGGGCGGGGTCGTCGGGGACACCGGGGTCGTGGGGCTGTAGGCCGCGGCCGGAGCGGCGGTCGGCGGCGGCGGGGTCTGGGCGGGCGCGGGGGCCGCGGTACGGACCGTGATGTCGGCGGTGATGGGGGCGGGCAGCCAGTCCTCGGGGCGGCGCAGCACCGTCTCGGCGTTCGCGGACTGGCAGATCGCGATGATGTCGGCGATCGAGGGCCTGGCGACGGGGTCCTTGGCGAGGCAGCGGGTGACCAGTTCCCTCAGCCGCTCGGGGACGCCGGTCAGGTCGGGTTCCTCGTGGACGATCCGGTAGAGCACGCCGTGCGAGGTGCCCTCGCCGAACGCCGGGGTGCCGGTGGCCGCGTACGCCGCCACCTGCCCGAGCGCGAAGATGTCGGTGGCCGCGGTCACCTTGCGTCCAGCGGCCTGTTCCGGGGCCATGAACGACGGGGTGCCGATGGTGACGCCGCTGCCGGTGAGCGAGGTCGCGTCGGCCGCGTAGGCGATACCGAAGTCGATGACGCGGGGCCCGTCGGCGGCCAGCAGGACGTTGGACGGCTTGAGGTCGCGGTGCACGATGCCCGCGCCGTGGATGATGTGCAGCGCCTCCGCCATACCGGCGACCAGCAGCAGCACCGTCTCGACGGGCAACGCCCCGTGCGCGGCGACCGCGTCGGCGAGCGAAGGGCCCGGCACATACGCGGTGGCCAGCCAGGGCTGCGCGCCGTCGGTGTCCGCGTCGATGACGGGCGCGGTGAACAGCCCCTGCACCCGCTGGGCGGACTTCACCTCCTGGGCGAACCGGCGGCGGAACTCGGGGTCCTCGCCGAACTCGGGGCGGATGACCTTGATGGCCACGGCCCGCCCGCCGGGTGTGTACGACAGATACACCTTGCCCATGCCGCCCGCGCCGAGCTTGGCGGCCAGCCGGTATCCGGCGATCGTGGTGGGATCGTCCGCCGCGAGCGGCTGAAAGATCTCCGAAGGGCCACCCTGGCCCGGCTGCTGACCAACCATCACGTCACGTCTCCCCCGTGGAAATGCCTGATGCGTGCCGCACCTTATCCAAGGAGCCTCCGTCACCGCATGTTCCCGTGGGGGGCGCGTGAAGCGAGCCGGAACCGGTCATGAGCTTCCCGTCTGGACGGGCGGGGGGATCCGGCGCCGGAGGAGCCACCCTCAACTTCCTCGGCCCGTCCGACCCCCGCGCACCGGACCAGAAAGGCTCAGATCAGGCTCAGCAAATGCTCCGTGAAGACGCCGGTGCTCGCCGTGCCGCCGAGGTCCGGGGTGAGCGCCTTGCCGGTCGCCAGGGCGTCGGTGAGGGCGCGGGTGATGTCGGCCGATGCCTCCGGGTGGCCCAGGTGGTCGAGCATGAGGGCGGCCGACCAGATGGCGCCGATGGGGTTGGCTATGCCGCGTCCCGCGATGTCGGGGGCCGAGCCGTGGACGGGCTCGAACATCGACGGGTAGTCACGCTTGGGGTTCAGATTCGCGGAGGGCGCGATGCCGATGCTTCCCGCCACGGCCGCGGCGAGATCGCTGAGGATGTCGCCGAACAGGTTGGACGCGACGACCACGTCGAAGCGGCCGGGGTCGAGCACGAACTTGGCCGCGAGGGCGTCGATGTGTTCCTGGTCCCAGACCACCCCCGGGTGCCGGGCGGCCCGTTCCGCGACGATCTCGTCCCAGAACGGCATGGTGTGGACGATCCCGTTCGACTTGGTCGCGGAGGTGAGACGTCCGCTCCGCCGCTCGGCCAGGTCGAACGCGTAGTCCACGACCCGGGTCACACCGGCCCGTGTGAACAGGGACTCCTGGACGGCCAGTTCATCGGCGAAGCCCCGGTTCGCCCGGCCGCCGACCTCGCTGTACTCGCCCTCGACGTTCTCGCGGACCACCACGAAGTCGACATCGCCGGGCAGGGCGGCGCGCAGCGGGCTCGGTACCCCCTCGAAGACGCGGATCGGCCGCAGGTTCACGTACTGGCGGAAGGTGCGGCGGATCGGGATCAGCAGGCCCCAGAGGGAGACGTGGTCGGGCACGCCCGGGTAGCCGACGGCGCCGAGCAGGACGGCGTCGTGGGTCCGCAGCCGCTCCAGGCCGTCCGGCGGCATCATCGCGCCCTCGCGGAGGTAGCGCTCGCAGGACCAGTCGAACTCCTCGTACTCCAGGCCGATGCCGTGGCGGGCGCCGACGGAGTCCAGGACCTGGCGGGCGGCGGGCAGGACTTCGGCGCCGATGCCGTCTCCCGGGATCAGCGCGATGCGGTGGGTCGTCTTCATGGTGTCGATTGCAACAACACCGCAGGTGGCGCGTCCAAGTCGGATCGGCGATGCCCTAAATAGGCAGCGCCTATCGGTGACCGCCCTCCTCCCCCGCCAGCTCCAGGCACGCCCGTGCCGCCGGAGTCAGCTCCGACCGCCTGCTGACCAGCGCGATCCGCAGCACGGCCCGGGGCTCCAGGTCGAGCACCAGCGCACCCGTGCGCTCCGCCAGCCCCCGCCACGCCTCGGTGACCACCGCGAGTCCGACGCCCCCGAGCACCAGCGGCAGGATCGACACCCGGTGCTCGCTCTCCACGGCGACGGTGAAGCCGACGCCCCGCTCCCGCAGCCCGTCCACGAAGGTCCGCATCCCGGTGCCGCGCTGTCCGACGATGAGCCGGTGCCCCTCCAATTCTTCGTACGGGACGGGCCGCCCTGCCGGGAAGGGGCCGTCGGGCGGGGTGATCAGGACGAAGCTCTGTTCGCCCAGCGGGTGGGCGGTCACCTCGCGCTCGGGCAGGGCGCCCGGTGTGGCGAGGAGCCCGAGTTCGCAGGCGCCGGTGCGGACGAGTTCGACGACGTCCCGTGGGGTGAAGGCGGCCCGGATACGGACGACGACGTCCGGGTACCGCTCGGCGAACCGGCGTACCAGACCGCTCAGCGGCTCCACCGCCTGGGACGGCATGGCGGCGATGTCCAGCGCCCCGCCCCGCAGCGACCGCACGGTGCCGACACTGGCCCGCGCCAGCTCCAGGCTGCGCACGGCGGCACGCGCCGGTTCGACCAGGGCGGCGCCGGACTCCGACAGGACCGCCCGGCGTCCGATGCGGTGGAAGAGGCTGCTGCCGAGATCACGCTCCAGGGACTGGATCGCCTGCGAGAGCGTGGGCTGCGACAGATAGAGCGCGGAGGCGGCGCGGTTGAAACCTCCGTGGTCCACGATGGCGAGAAAGTACTCCAGCTGTCTGACGTCCATGGCTCATCTTCGCCCATGTGGGAGCGCTGATAGGGCATACCTATTTGAGGCATCACCGAAGAGTCTTGGACAGATCTCCTCCGGGTTGCTGTCATCTGGGCATGAACGACGAGTTGCTTCCCGGGTTCGCCCGGCGCCGGGTGGACGCCGACGGGGTGGGTGTCCATCTCCGCGTCGCCGGCGAGGGTCCGCCGGTGCTGTTGCTGCACGGGTATCCGCAGACCCATCTCATCTGGCATCACGTCGCTCCCCTGCTCGCCGCCCGGTACACCGTGGTGGTCAGTGATCTGCGGGGATACGGCGACAGCGACAAGCCCGCGTCACTCGCACCCGACCACGGCACCTACTCCAAGCGCGCCATGGCGCACGACCAGTGGCTGGCGATGCGGGCGCTCGGTTTCGACCGGTTCGCGGTCGCCGGGCACGACCGGGGCGGGCGGGTCGGCCACCGGCTCGCGCTCGACCACCCGGAGGCGGTGTCCGCGCTGGCGGTCCTGGACATCGTCCCGACCCGGCACGCGCTGCGCCACGCGGACCTGGACTTCGGCCGCGGCTACTACCACTGGTTCTTCCTCGCCGCGGGCGACGGCATCCCGGAGCGGCTGATCGGCGCCGACCCGGAGTTCTGGGTCCGCACCCGGATGAACGCCCGGCACCACGGCGGCACCCCTTTCCACCCGGCGGCCCTGGACGAGTACGTCCGCTGCTTCGCCGACCCGGCCGCCGTCCACGCGTCCTGCGAGGACTACCGGGCCGCGCTGACGATCGACCTCGCCCATGACGACGCCGACGCGGCGGCCGGGCGGACGGTGGACTGTCCGGTCCTCGCGCTGTGGGGTGAGCACAGCTTCGTCGGCCGCACCTATGACGTGCCGGAGGTGTGGAGCGCGTACGCGAAGGACGTGCGCGGTGCGGCGCTGCCCTGTGACCACTACGTCCCCGAGGAGGCCCCCGCGGAGACCGCGCGGCTCCTGGGGTCCTTCTTCGGCCGGGAAGGCTGACACCGATGATGTCCTCGCACCAGGCAGGCACGGCCCCCGACCCGACCGCCGAGCGCGCGATCGGCCGCCTCGCCGACCTCGTCTCCGTGGAGACGCCGTCGGGTCATGCCCCCGGACTCTCCGCCGTCCACGACGCGTTGACCGCGTGGGCTCCCCCGGGTCTCGGGGCGCCGGAGCGGGTCGTACGGGACGGGGTGCCGCATCTGTACTGGCCGGGCGACGGCGCGCCCGGGGGTGTGCTGCTGCTGGGGCACGCGGACACGGTGTGGCCGCTGGGCACACTCGCCGCGTGGCCGTTCACGCGGGACGGTGACCACCTTTCGGGGCCGGGTGTGTTCGACATGAAGGCGGGTCTGGTGATCGCGCTGGACGCGCTGGAGCGGGCCGGTGACCTCAGGCGTGGCCTCGGGCATGTGCGGCTCCTGGTGACCGGCGACGAGGAGACGGGGTCGCGGACCTCGCGGGACCTGATCGAGGACGCGGCCCGCGACTGCGCGGCCGTGCTCGTCCTGGAGCCCGCCGACGGCGACGCCGCCAAGGTGGCACGCAAGGGCGCGGGGTTCTACCGACTCGCCGTGGACGGGCGGGCGGCACACGCCGGTCTCGAACCGGAGACCGGGGTCAACGCGCTGGTCGAGCTGGCCCATCAGGTAATCGCCGTGAACGGGCTCGGCGACGGCGGCCTCGGGACGACGGTCACCCCGACGGTGGCCCAGGCGGGCACCACGTCGAACACCGTCCCGGAGGCCGCGCACGTGAACATCGACGTACGGGCGTGGGACAAGGCCGAACTGGAGCGTGTGGACGAAGCGTTGCGGTCGCTGACGGCCCGTCATCCGGAGGCGTCCCTGCGGGTGAGCGGAGGTGTGAACCGGCCGCCGCTGGAGCGGGCGCTGTCCGCCGGACTGCTGGAGACGGCCCGGCGGGTGGCCGGGGCGCACGGTCTGCCGGCGGTGGGCGAGGCGCGGGTCGGGGGTGCGTCCGACGGCAATTTCACGGCCGCCCTCGGTGTCCCCACGCTGGACGGTCTCGGGGCCCGCGGGGACGGGGCGCACGCCCGGCACGAGTGGGTCGACGCCCGGTCCCTGGGTCAACGCGCCACCCTGGTCGCCGGTTTGATCGAAGCGCTGAGGCCCTGATGGTGGCCGCCCGGGTCAGCCGCCCGCGTCCACCGCCCCGCGCGCCTTCTCCGCGAGACGGGCCTCAAGGGCGTCGAGGAACAGCTCGATCGCCGCGTCGAACACCCGGGGGTCACCGATGCTGTTCAACCGGTCCGCCTCGGCGGCGATCCGCGGATAGCGGTCGGCGGGCAGCTGGCGGTACTCCAACTCCCAGGCCAGCGCGTCACGTTCGCGGGTCTCGGGGTCGAGGGCGAGGAGTCCGGCCTCCATGCTCGCCAGGGAGCGCACCACGTTCCCGAACACCCTGAGGAACATGGTCGCTTCGGCGCCTTCGAGTCCGGCCCGCTGGATGGCGTCGAGGGCCACTTCGACATTGACGAACTCGGTCGGCCGGCGTGTGGTGCGCGCCGCCATCTCCAGGGCGAACTGCGGATAGCGCAGATAGTGCTCGTGAATGTGGCGGGCCAGGCTGCGCAGATCGTCCCGCCAGGAGTCGGTCGCCTCCAACTTGCCCCCGTAGGACCGGGACCGCAGCGTGTCGATCAGCTCCAGGACCAGTTCGTCCTTGTCCCTGAAGTGCCGGTAGATGGAGGTGGGATGGGCTCCGACCTCCCGGCCCAGCGCCTGGAAGGTCAGCGCGCCGAGCCCTTCGCGGCTCGCCAGGCGCTCCGCCGCGTCGAGGATGACCTGCCTGCTGAGGGTGGCTCGCGGGAGTCGCGGACGCGGGGCGCGGGGGGATCCGCCGCCTGAGGGCTGGGGGGCCATGGGTCTCCTCCTGTGAGGCCGTCGTCGGCCGTGGGGCAGGGCCCGACCCTGCCCCACGCCTTGGCAACGGCGCAAGTCAATGGCATTGACTATCGGACTGCCTACAACCCTTGCTACGAATGTGGCAGCTACCTACGATGTCGCTCACCGCGGCCCGTCGGGACGCGTGCCAGGGAAGGTCGATCACCATGAACCACCCTCTGAGCAGCAGTTCCCCGGGCTCGGGCAGACGGATTCCGATACCCGTGCCGGTCGCGGTCGTCGCGCTGGGGCTCGCCCTGACGAGCTGCACCACGACCCCGGCCGGCCCCGCGAACGGCCGGGATTCGGCCACGACGGCCGTCCGCGAAGGCGGCAGTCTCGTCTTCGGCGCCGAGCAGGAACCCGACTGCGCGGACTGGATCGGCACCTGCGGCGCCTCGATCTGGGGGACGTACATCTTCCAGACCCAGACGATCCCCCGCGTCTTCGACGTACGGCGGAAGGGCGCGGACTGGGTGCCCGTCGCCTCCGAGCTGATGGCGTCGGACCCGGTCGTCTCGAAAGGCGCCCGGCCCACGGTCACGTACCGGCTCAACCCGAAGGCCGTCTGGTCGGACGGGAAGCCGATCACCTCGGCGGACCTGAAGTACACGGCTCTCCAGATCCGTGACGGCAAGAACATCTTCGACAAGACCGGCTACACGGAGATCGCGTCCGTCGCCACCCCCGATCCGGGGACCGCGGTGGTGACCCTGAAGCGGCCCTACGGAAGCTGGAAGGGTCTGTTCAGCGGCTCGTACGGGGTGTTGCCCAGCCATCTCCTCGACGGCAGGGACCGTACGGCGGCGATGAAGGACGGCTACCAGTTCAGCGGTGGGCCGTGGAAGCTGGAGAAGTGGGTCAGGGGCACCTCGCTGACGCTGGTTCCCAACGACCGCTACTGGGGGAAGAAGCCGCACCTGTCCAAGGTGACGTTCCAGTTCACGAGTGACACGGCCGCCGCGTTCCAGGCGTTCCGCACCGGTCAGCTCGACGCGCTGTACCCGTCGCCGCAGATGGATGTGATCGACCAGATCAAGTCGGGGCTGCCGAACGCGTCCGTACGGACCGAGGCCCGCACCGGAAGCCTCGAAGCGCTGTGGATGAACAACGCGCGCTTCCCCTTCGACTCCGCCCCGGTGCGCCGGGCGGTCTCCTACGCGATCGACCGCGAGGCGCTCGTCGAGCGGCTGTACGGACCGCTGGGCGTGAAGGAGCCCGCGCAGAGCTTCAACTCGCCGCTCGTCTCACGGTACGCGGGCACGGACTTCTCCCAGTACTCCCTCTATCTCACGAAGGTCGACGAGATCATGAAGGCGGACGGGTGGGCGAAGGGCGGCGACGGCATCTGGGCCAAGGACGGGCGCAAGGCCCGGTTCACCATCACCTCCATGGCCGGCAACAAGCGGCGTGAGCTGACCCAGCAGATCCTCCAGACCCAGTTGGAGAAGGCCGGGTTCGCGATGAGCATCAAGAACACCAGCGCCGCCAACCTGTTCGCCAAGGTGGCTCCGGCCGGCGACTTCGACCTGGGCCTGTGGACGCTGGTCGACACCTTCCCCGAGCCGTCGCTCGGCGCCAGCTTCCGCTCCGAGGCCATCCCGTCGGCGGCCAACGGCAACGCGGGCATCAACTTCATGCGGGTCCGCATCCCCGCCCTCGATCCGCTGCTCGGCGATGTCGCGGCGGCCATGGACGACACGGCGCGCCGGACGGAATCGCTGAAGGCCGAGCGGATCATCGCCGACGAGGTGCCCTCGCTGCCGCTGAGCGCGATCCCGAACGTGCTGCTGTGGAACAAGCGGGTCGGCGGCCCCCTCTCGATCAACCCGGTGGAGGGCCCCTGGTGGAACCTGGCCGACTGGGGAAGGGCCGAGTGACACCGCCATGCTGACCTTTCTCGCCCGACGGCTGCTGTACTCCGTCCCCGTCCTCGCCGTGGCGTCGTTCATCCTCTTCTGGGCAGTGCGGGCCACCTTCGATCCGCTGGCCAAGCTGCGCCAGAGCCAGGACCCGGCCGCGCTGGCCCGGGAGACCGCCCGGCTCGGTCTGGACCGTTCGGTGACCGAGCAGTACGGGCTGTGGATGAAGGCGTTCGTCACCGGTGACTGGGGCACCAGTACCCGCACCGGTGGCGCGGTGCCCGGAATGATCGGCTCCGCGCTCGGCACCACCCTGCAACTCATCGGCTGGGGCGTCCTGTTCGCGGTGCTGCTCGCCGTCGCCATCGGCCTCTACTCGGCGTCCCGGCAGTACTCGCTCGGCGACTACACCTTCACCACGCTGTCGTACCTCGGGATCGCGATGCCGCCGTTCTGGGTGGGGCTGATCCTCATCCAGGTGCTCGCGGTCTGGCCGCAGCAGCAGTTCGGCCTCGATCAACCGCCGCTGTACTTCGTCGGGCTGCACTCACCGGGCAGCAGCGGACTGAACCTCGACTACTTCCGGCATCTCGCGCTGCCCGTCCTCACGCTCACCGTCAGCCTGGTGGCGAGCTGGTCCCGGTTCAGCCGCGCCTCCCTCCTGGAATCGCTGTCCGGGGACTATGTGCGGACCGCGCGCGCCAAGGGGGTCCCTCGGCACCGGATCCTCGTCCGGCACGCGCTGCGGAACTCCGTCGCCCCGCTGGTCACCGTCGTCGCGATGGACGCGGCGCTGCTGTTCGGCGGTCTGGTGGTCACCGAGCAGATCTACGCGATCCCCGGCATGGGCCGGCTCTTCCTCGACTCCATGCTGGCCGGGGACGTGTTCACGCTGGTGCCGTGGATGCTCGTGGTCGCCCTCGCGATGATCCTCCTCAACCTGCTCGCCGATGTCGCCTACGCCCTCCTCGACCCACGGGTGGTCCTGAGATGAACGCCCCCAGCACAGCGTCGCCCCCCACCCCGCCGCCGTCCGCCGGCGCGCTCGCGCCGGACGGCACCGAACCCGGCCCGAGGCGGACCACGCTCAGGCGGTTCCTGCGGCACCGTCTCGCCGTCGTCGGCCTGTTCGTACTGGTCGCCCTCGCCGTGGGCTGCTTCGGCGCCGACTGGGTGGCCCCGTACCCCCGTAACGCGCAGGACGTCCTCCTCGGCGCGACGCCGCCGTCCGGCGCGCACTGGCTGGGCACCGATCAGCTCGGCCGCGACTATCTGAGCGAGGTGCTGTACGCGGGCCGGATCTCACTGGCGATCGGGCTGAGCGTGGCGGTCCTGTCCACCGCGGTCGGCACCGTCCTGGGCGGGCTCGCCGGATATCTCGGGGGCTGGGCCGAGGAGTGGACGATGCGAGTGACCGATCTGTTCCTGGTGGTCCCCGCGATCGCCGTGCTCGCCCTGGCCATCCAGGGGCTCGGCTCCTCGCCGGTGACCATCGTCCTGGTGCTGACGGCGCTCGGCTGGACGCTGATCGCCCGGGTGGTGCGGGCCCAGGTGCTCAGTCTGCGCGAGAAGGAGTACATCGACGCGGCACGAGTCCTCGGGGTCTCCGATCTGCGCATCCTCTGGCGCCATCTGCTGCCGAACCTGCTCGGTGTGATCGTCGTCAATGTGTCGCTGTCCGTGGCCGGTGCGGTGATCCTCGAATCCACCCTGAGCTTCCTCGGATTCGGTGTGCAGCCACCCCGGTCGAGCTGGGGCAACATGCTCAGCCAGGCGTCCGGGATGGTCGGCACCTCGCAGTCGTATCTGCTGTACGCGCCGGGCGCGGCGATCCTGCTCACCGTGCTCGCGGTGAACTTCGTCGGCGACGGTCTGCGCGACGCCTTCGACCCTCAGGGGAGGCACTGATGCCGGAGGTACGGGACCCGGAGGTGCGGCAGCCGGGCGGGGAACCCCTGCTCCAGGTCAGGGATCTGACGGTGCGTTACGCGAGTGACGAGGGGCCGGTCACCGCCGTGGACGGGATCAGCTTCGACGTCGGCCCCGGGGAGACCCTGGGCATCGTCGGGGAGTCCGGTTCGGGCAAGAGCGCCGCGTCGATGGCGCTGATGGGCCTGTTGCCGCGTTCCGCGGAGGTGACCGGGTCGGTCCGGCTGCGCGGCCGGGAGCTGCTGGGGCTCGCGGACGGCCGGATGCGGGAGATCCGGGGGCGGCACATCGCGGTGATCTTCCAGGACGCGCTGTCCGCGCTCAATCCGATGATGACGGTCGGCGCGCAACTGACCGAAGCCGTCCTCGTCCACCACCCGGACCGGACCGCGCGCGAGCTGCGGCGGCGGGCCGAGGAGCTGTTCGACCTGGTCGGCATCGCCTCGGCGGCGACCCGGCTCGACCAGTACCCGCACGAGTTCTCCGGCGGTATGCGTCAGCGCGCCCTCATCGCCATGGGCATCGCGAACGACCCCGACATCCTGATCGCCGACGAGCCCACCACGGCGCTCGACGTCACCGTGCAGGCGCAGGTGCTCGACGTCATCGAGCGGGTGCAGCAGGGGACCGGTACGGCGGTGCTCCTCATCACGCACGACCTCGGCGTGGTGGCGGGGCTCGCGGACCGGGTCATGGTGATGTACGCGGGCGCCAAGCTGGAGGAGGGCCCGGTCGAGTCGATCTTCTACGAGCCGGCGCATCCGTACACCAGTGGACTGCTGGCCGCACTCCCCCGCGTCGACCGCAGGACCGGACGGCTGCACCCCATCCCGGGGCAGCCGCCGCTGCCGCACTCCCGTCCAGCGGGCTGCCCCTTCCAGCCGCGCTGCGCCCACGCCGACCCGGGCGTGTGCTCCTCCGTGACCTCGGCGACCTCGGCGACCACTCAGGTCTCCCCGGGTCACACCACCAACTGCGTGCGGGTGCACGAGATTGCGAGCGTGGGACGGTGACCACGACAGCGGCTGTGACAGAGACCGCGGCGGCCGACGGCCCGGCGATCGAGATCAGGGACCTGGTGGCCGATTACCGGCTCACGAAGCGGCTCGGCGGCCACACCGGATCGGTACGGGCCGTCGCCGGGCTCAGTCTCACAGTGCCCCGGGGCCGGACCACGGGCCTGGTCGGCGAGACCGGCTGCGGCAAGAGCACACTCGGGCGCACGCTGGTCCGGCTGGTGCGGCCGACGAGCGGTGACGTGATCGCGGGCGGTATCGATGTCGCCGCGGCCAAGGGCGCCGAGCTGCGCCGCCTGCGCCGCACGGTGCAACTCGTGTTCCAGGACCCGTACGCCTCGCTCAACCCCCGTATGAGCGTACGGGCGTTGCTCACCGAACCGCTCACCGTGCACGGGCTGCACGAGGGGCACACCGCGCGGCGGGTCGGGGAACTCCTGGAGCTGGTCGGGCTGAACCCGGCGCACGCCGACCGGTTTCCGCACGAGTTCTCCGGCGGGCAGCGGCAGCGCATCGGTATCGCCCGCGCGCTCGCCGTCGAGCCCGGGATCCTGGTCCTCGACGAACCCGTCTCCGCGCTGGACGTCAGTGTGCAGGCGGGCGTGATCAATCTCCTGGAGGACCTTCAGCGGGACCTCGGTCTCAGCTATCTGTTCATCGCCCACGATCTGTCGGTGGTCCGGCAGATCAGTCACGAGGTCGCGGTGATGTATCTGGGCCGGGTGGTCGAACACGGGCCGGTCGACGCGCTGTACGAAAGTCCGGCGCACCCCTACACGCGGGCGCTGCTGTCGGCGGTGCCCGTTCCGGACCCGCGGGTCGAACGGGCCCGCCGGCGGATCGTGCTGACCGGTGACGTGCCGAGCCCGATGTCTCCGCCGTCGGGGTGCCGTTTCCGTACCCGCTGCTGGATGGCGACGGAGCTGTGCGCGTCGACCGTTCCGCCGCCGGTCGAGGTGGGCGCCGGGCACCGGGCGGCGTGCCACTACCCGGACCGCACCGACGCACCCACGGCCGCGACCACCTCCCCGACCTCCGCGGCCTCGGCCGCCTCGACCGGAAATGGAGTGTGACCATGACGGTCACCTGGCAGCAGTACTTTCACGCCCGCCGGTTCCAGACGCTGCGCAGGGGGCGCGGCGAGGGAGACCTGGAACTGGTCGTCACCGACACGGAGGACGGACCCGGACTCGCCCTGTGGGATGTCGCCCGCGATCAACTGACTTATCTGGAAGGTGACTTCGGGGATGTGCAGGAGTCGGTGCTCACCTCGGACGGGAAGGCCGCGCTGATCCTGCGCGACGATCACGGCTCCGAGGTCGGGCATGTCTGGCACACCCCGCTGGACGGCTCGGCGGCCACGAATCTCACTCCCGGCCTGCCGCCGTATGTTCTGCGGGGGATAGATGTGACGCGCTCCTCCACCCGGATCGTCCTCACCGCCGTCTCCTCCGAGGGCTTCCGCCTCCTGCTGGCCGACAGTGAACGGCCCACGGATCCCCGGGTGTTGTACTCCTCGCCGAACGAGGCGTGGAACGGTCTGATCTCCGCCGACGGACGGTTCGCCTCCGTCGACACCACCGATCACAACCCGGGCATACGCCGCTTCGCGGTCACCGTGGTCGGCATCGACGACCCGGAGTTCACGGCGACCCTCAGCGATGGCCCGGACGCCCCGGTACGCGGCCTGCGGTTCTCGCCGGTGCCCGGCGACCCGCGCATCCTGGTCAGCACCGAGCGCGCGGGCGGCTACGCCCGCCCCTGCGTATGGAATCCCCTGGACGGCAGCCGCGTGGACGTGGAAGCGCCCGAACTGCGGGGTGACGTGGTCGCGCTCGACTGGTCCCCCGGCGCGACCCGGATCCTGGCCGTCCATGTCGACGCCGGGGTGCACCGGGTCCTGGAGTACGACCTGACGACCGGCGGTCTCGCGGCCGTACCGCACCCGGACGGCGCGTACTTCGAACCCGACGTGGCCGACACACATCTGCACATCTGGGCGTCGCACTACGGGGCCGACGACGAGATACGGCTGCTGCGGCAGCGGTTCGACCTGCCGCTGAGTGTGCTGCGGATCGACCGGTCGGGCACACGGGACCTGACCTCGCCGCTCACGGGTCCGCCCGGTCCGGCGGGCACACCTCTGCGGTCCCTCACGGTGACGTCGGCCGACGGGACGGACGTACAACTCTGGGCGGCAAGCCCGCCGAACGCCACCGCGCCGGGACCGCTGGTCCTGTACCTGCACGGCGGCCCCAACATGGTCACCGTGGACCACTATTCGCCGGAGGCGCAGGCGTGGCTCGCGGACGGTGTCGGGTACGCGGCGCTCAACTACCGGGGCTCCGTGACCTTCGGCCGCGACTTCCGGGAGGGGTTCCTCGGCACCGTCGGGGACCGGGAGATCGAGGACATCGAGGCGGCGGTGCACCGACTCGTCGACGACGGCTACGCCCACAAGGACCAGGTCTTCGTCACCGGCGTCTCGTACGGCGGCTTCCTCACCCTGCTCTCGCTCGGCCGGCTGCCCGAACTCTTCGCGGGCGGACTGGCGTTCGTCCCGATGGCGGACTGGGTCACCGGCTACCGGGACATGAACCCGGCGCTCCGGCCGGCCTGGCGCAACTTCATCGGCGGCACCCCCGAAGAGGTCCCCGACCGCTACCGCCACTCCTCACCGATCACCTACGTCGACCAGGTCCGCGCCCCGGTCTGGATCAGCCAGGCATCCCACGACACCCGCACACCCCCCGCCCAGGTGCACGGCTACGCCCGCGCCCTGGAGGCCGCGGGCGGCGACGTCGTGGTGGACTGGTACACGGGCGGCCACGAAACAACAAGCCGCACCAAGTCCGAAACGGACCACACCCACATGAGAGCCTTGCTCAGGTCAGCCCTGAACGGCACCCCTTGGTCCCACTCCCCGGTGACCCCACCACCGCAGCCACCGCAGACGACCTGAGCGACGAAGGAGCCGCCCCGTGACCGCGTTTCAGGAACACCTTCGGCGGGAGGCCCGGCGGATTTTGGAAGGGTTTCCTGGGGCGGTCAAGGGTGAGATCTATGTGGTGTCGTTCCGGGTCTGGCGGCGGGAGCAGGATCCTCGGTATCCGTATGTGGCCATCGGGTTCAACACCGAGAGTGAGGTGCGGCGCGTGCTGGGGGGAGAGTCCTCCGATCCCGGCACGGCTCGCTGGGAGTACGCGTACTGGCTGCTCGAAGGGTTCGAAGCGCTCGGGCATCTGGAGGACGATCCTGTCGGCAGCCGGCTCTACGTCGAGGAAGTGCGGGCGCGGGGGCTCTGGTACGACGACGATCCCTCGGGCGACACGCAGGACGAGGCGGAGCAGGAGGCCAGTGACGAATTGCTCTATCGGCACTTCGCCGATGCCTGCGTCGAGCTGGCGCGGCACCTGCATGCCGAGGGCAGCGTCGCCGCGGCCCTCGGGCACGAGGTGCCGATCGTCCTGTTCGACATGGACTGCCCCGGCTGGGAGGTCGAGGCAACGGAGGCCGCGAACCCGCCGTACCTCGTCGCGGACTTCCTGGAGCACCACTCCGGTGAGTGACCCGCACCGGAGAGTCGCCTATACCGGTGCCGGAGTGCTCTCCGTCAGCGGGTCGTCGTCCGCGAACTGTGTGCGGTACAGCTCCGCGTAGCGGCCCCCTCGGGTCAACAGGTCTTCGTGGGTGCCCTGTTCCACGACGAGACCGTTCTCGATGACCAGGATCTGGTCCGCCGTGCGGACCGTCGACAGGCGGTGCGCGATCACCAGGGCCGTCCGGTCCGCCAGGGCCTCGGCGAGGGCCGCCTGGACCGCCGCCTCGGACGTGTTGTCGAGATGGGCGGTCGCCTCGTCGAGGATGACGACGCGCTGGCGGGCGAGGAGGAGCCGGGCGATGGTCATGCGCTGGCGTTCGCCGCCGGAGAGCCGGTAGCCGCGTTCACCGACGACGGTGTCGAGCCCGTCCGGCAGGGACCGCACGAGGTCGTCCAGGCGGGCCCGCCCCAGCACGTCCCACAGCTCGTCGTCGGTGGCGCCGGGACGGGCGAGCAGGAGGTTGGCGCGGACGGACTCGTGGAAGAGGTGGCCGTCCTGCGTGACCATGCCGAGCGTGGCACGCAGGGAGTCCGCGGACAGGTCGCGTACGTCGACGCCGCCGATCCGGACGGCGCCCGCGTCCGCGTCGTACAGGCGGGGCAGGAGCTGCGCGATGGTCGACTTGCCCGCCCCGGACGAGCCGACGAGGGCGACGGTCTGGCCGGGTTCGGCGCGGAACGAGACCCCGTGCAGGACTTCGGCGCCGCCCCGCCCGTCGAGTGAGGCGACCTCTTCGAGCGACGCGAGGGAGACCTTGTCGGCGGAGGGGTAGCCGAAGCGGACGTCGTCGAACTCGACGGCGACCGGGCCTTCGGGGACCTGCCGGGCGTCGGGCCGCTGCGCGATGAGCGGCTTGAGGTCGAGCACTTCGAAGACCCTCTCGAAGCTGACGAGGGCGCTCATCACCTCGACACGCGCCCCGGCGAGCGCGGTCAGCGGCGCGTACAGCCGGGTCAGGAGCAGTGCGAGGGCGACGACCGCGCCGGGTTCGAGGCTGCCGCGCAGGGCGTAGAAGCCGCCAAGTCCGTAGACCAGGGCGAGCGCGAGCGCCGAGACGAGGGTCAGGGCCGTGATGAAGGTGGACTGCGCCATCGCGGTCCGTACGCCGATGTCCCGCACCCGCCGGGCCCGCGCCGCGAACTCCGCCGACTCGTCGTCGGGCCGCCCGAACAGTTTGATCAGCGTGGCCCCCGGCGCCGAGAACCGCTCGGTCATCCGTGTGCCCATCGCGGCGTTGAGATGCGCCGCCTCCCGCTGGAGCCGTGCCATCCGGGTGCCCATCCGGCGCGCCGGCACCACGAACACCGGCAGCAGGACCAGCGCGAGCAGCGTGATCTGCCACGAGAGCGTGAGCATCACGGCGAGGGTGAGCAGCAGGGTCACCAGATTGGTGACGACACCGGAGAGCGTGTTGCTGAAAGCACGCTGGGCACCGATCACGTCGTTGTTGAGTCGGCTGACGAGGGCGCCGGTGCGGGTACGCGTGAAGAAGGCGACCGGCATCCGCTGGACGTGGTCGAAGACGGCCGTCCGCAGATCGAGGATCAGCCCCTCGCCGAGGGTCGCCGACAGACGCCGGTTGAGGAGACCGAGCGCCGCCTCCGCGACGGCGATCACCGCGATGAGCAGCGCGAGGCGGACGACGGTGGCCGTGTTCTCGGCGGACCGGGCGGACCCGCCGGTCACGATCGCGTCCACGACCCGCCCCGCGAGGACCGGCGTGGCCACCGCGAGCAGCGCGGTCACCATGCCGAGTAGAACGAACTGCACGATACGGCGGCGGTGCGGCCGGGCGAAGGCGGCGATACGGCGCAGCGTCGCACGGGCGAAGGGCCGCCGGTCCTGATGGGCGTGCATGACACTCTGCAACTGCGTCCACGCCGTGGTCTCCATACTCATGCGAGGACCGTAGGACCTCAAGCAACCTTGAGGTCAAGCGGGGGTGGCCGCACACCTGACATCACCCCCCGCACACGTAGTTGACCGGCGTGTCGGCGCCCGTCCGCCCGCTCGCAACCCCACGTTGGTCCGATGCGGAAAACCTCGTTGGATGTGACGGCCGCTCGCGTGTCCCCCGCGCTCCCCCGACGCATCCCCCGGCTCCCCGGACGCTTTCCCCGGCGTCTGCCCGTCCGGCAGGTGCTCTGCCTGCTGCCGCTCGCGCTGGTCGCGGTGGTGGCCGTACAGCACTGGACAGTCCTCACCGAGGGCTTCGGCAAGCTCGGCACCGGCGAGTGGCCCTGGCTGCTCGCCGCCGCCACGACGACCTGTCTCGCCTGGGTCGCCGCCGCCGTCACCCGGCAGGGCGCCGTCGTCGAGCGGATGCCCGTGTTCCGGCTGCTGGCCACGCAGTTCGCGGCCGGCGCCGCGAACCACCTGCTGCCGACCGGACTCGGCGCGAGCGCCGTGAACCTCCGCTTCATGACGGTGTGCGGCATCCCGCTGGCCCGCTCGTCGGCCGCGCTGGCGCTGTACATACTCGCCGAGGCCATCAGCCGCGTGACCCTCCTGATCGCCCTGCTCCTCGCCTTCCCCAGCGCCCTGCGCCTGAGCACCCTGCTGCCCGAGGGCGCGGTCGGCCCGCTCCTGCTGGCGGTCGCGGTGGCGACGGTCGTCGCGGCGGCGGTCCTGCTCCTGGTGCGCCGGCTGAGGACGGCGGCCGTGTCGTTCCTGCGGACCGCGCTCGGCGAGGCCCGCAGCGTCCACACCAGGCCCGCGCGGGCCCTCGCACTGTGGGGCGGCTCGCTGGCCTTCCCGGCGCTCCAGGCCGCAGGGCTCGTCGCGGTCGGACAGGCGCTGGGGCTCCAGATCCCGGCGGCGCACATGGCGGTCGCCTATCTCGCGGCGACGGTCGCGGTGGCACTCGTACCCACACCGGGCGGGCTCGGCTCGGTGGAGGCCGCGCTGATCGTGACCCTGGTCGCGGCGGGCGGCGACGCGGCGGTGGCGACGGCGGTCGTCCTCACGTACCGCATCATCACGGTCTGGCTGCCTCTGCTGCCGGGGGCCCTCACGCTCGGGGTGCTGGTGCGGCTCAAGGTGATCTGAGAGCCTCACCGGGCCGCCGTACCCCCACGGCGGAAGCCGAAGCAGAGGGGTCACCGCCATGCCCGTCCGGGTCGAACGCCAGGAGTACGTCACCACGGTCGTCCTCTCCCGCCCCGAGGCGCGCAACGCCGTGGACGGTCCGACCGCCGCCGAACTCGTCGCCGCCTTCCGGGAGTTCGACGCGGATCCGACGGCGCGTGTCGCGGTGCTGTGGGGTGAGGGCGGCACGTTCTGCGCGGGCGCGGACCTCAAGGCGATCGGTACGGAGCGCGGCAACCGGGTCGCCACCGACGGCGATGGGCCGATGGGTCCGACCCGGTTGCGGCTGTCGAAGCCGGTGATCGCCGCGGTCAGCGGACACGCGGTGGCGGGCGGCCTGGAGCTGGCGCTCTGGTGCGATCTGCGGGTCGCCGAAGAGGACGCCGTGTTCGGTGTGTTCTGCCGCCGCTGGGGCGTTCCGCTGATCGACGGCGGCACGGTACGGCTGCCCCGGCTGATCGGCACCAGTCACGCGATGGACATGATCCTCACCGGGCGCCCGGTCCCGGCAGCGGAGGCGCACGCGATGGGCCTCGCCAACCGGGTGGTGCCGCCGGGGCGGGCCCGCGCCGAGGCCGAGGCGCTGGCGGCCGGCATCGCCCGCTTCCCGCAGGAGTGCCTGCGCGCCGACCGGGCGTCGGTGCTGGAACAGGAGGGACAGGAGGAGGCGGCGGCGATGGCGGGCGAACTCCGGCACGGGATGGGCGTGTTGGCGCGGAGCCTGGAGGGCGCGGCCCGCTTCACGGCGGGCGCGGGACGCCACGGGGACTTCAGGGACATCTGACGGGCGGGTTCGGGGACATCTGACGGCAGGTGGGGCCGGCCCGTCCGGCCGGTACCCTTCCCGGGTGACGCAGCACCCCGTACCGGACCGGCGGCGACCCGCGAACCACGGGCCCAAGGCCGCTGCCCGTAATCGGGCGGCGCTGGTCGCCGCCGCCCGCGAGATCTACGCCGAGTACGGCCTGAACGCTCCACTGTCCGCCATCGCGCGCCGGGCCGGTGTCGGACAGGGCGTGCTCTACCGGCACTTCCCCGACCGGGCCGCCGTGACGAGCGCGGTTCTGGAGGAGAACGTACGGGAGATCGAGCGGGCGGCGGCAGCGCAGGACGCGACCTGCGCCGGAGTCCTCGGCGTGCTGACCTGGCATCTGAGGGAGTCGGCCGCCTTCATCGGCCTCCTGCACGCCGACGTGGCGACCAGCCGCTCCGGCATGATCACGCACGCCATGTCCCTGTCCGAACGCGTGGAGCACGCTCTGCGGGGACACCTGCCGGACGGTCATCCGCTGGCCGGGGCGAGCGACCTCATGCTCGCCGTCGCCATGGTCTCCGGCGCCGTCACCGGCCCCACCCGCGAGGTACGGGAGCTTCGGGCGCTGGCCGCGTGGCGGCTGCTCGGTGTCGAGGTGGGACCGGTGCGGCCCTTCGAGGGGTGAGGACGGCGGGCGGGGTCAGCCGCCGTTGGACTGGCGGACGCCCTCCGCCAGCGCGTCGAAGGCGTACAGATAGCCCCCGGCGGGCCCGCTGACGGTCATGTACGCCCTGGTCCCGCCAGGCGTGATCGCCACGTTCGTCGCCGACTCAAGTCCTTCGGCGCGGCCGGGGATCTCCACCGTCGCCAGGCGCTCGCCGTGCTTGCTGTAGACGATCATCGCGGGCCTGCCGTGCAGCCCCTGGTAGAGGTTGCCGTCCGCGTCCACGGCGATCGAGTCGGTCTGGGCGATGCCGCCGTCGACGCGGATCGCGGTGTGCCGGGACACCACCTTCCCGTCCTCGTCGAGGCGCAGGTACGAGATCCGGTTCTCGGTGAGTTCGCTGAACCACAGCCCCCGGTAGTCCGCGTCGAAGGAGATGCCGTTCGTCGCGGCCAGTCCGTCTGCCAGGACGGTGGCCTTCCCGCCGTCGCGGTCGATCCGCACCACGCGGCCGTGCGCCTCGCCCTCGGACAGGCCGCGCGAGTCGCTGAGATAGAGGTTGCCGTCCTGGTCGAAGGCGATGTCGTCGGGGTTCATCGGCGCGCCGTCGACCTCCCCGGAGAAGAAGGTCCGCGGATCCGTACCGTCCGGGGCCAGGCTCACGACCTCGCCGTGGAAGTCGGTCAGGTAGATCCGTCCGTCGTACGGGCTGAATTGCGCCGAGGTGTAGGCGCCCCGGCCATCGGTGTGGACCGCCCGTGACGTCTTCTTCCGGACATCCACACGTATCACCTTGGGCTTACCCTCGGGCGCGGTGACGTCCACGACGAGCAGGCTGCCGTCCGGGGCGAAGACCGGGCCCTCCAGGAGGGTCATCCCGGTCTCCTCGTGCACCTTCGTCACCTGCATGACCTTCTGCGCGGTGAGGGTCCGGCCGGTGCCGGCGGAGGCCGCCTCGTCGCCGCGAGCACCTGCGCCCGCGCCCGCACCTGTACTTGTACCCGTACCTGTTTCCGTACCGCATCCCGTGAGGGCCAGCGCACCGATCGCGGTGAGCACGGCGAGGGATCGGATCGGGAGTCGTCGCATGGGGGGCTCTTCCTGTCGACGGGTGGGGCGATGCCCGGACGCACTCTGGCCGGATACCGAGGTGCGCCGACACTCCAACCGGACACCCTTGTCCGGTAGTTGTTACCGTAGCGGACGGCCGCGCTCCCCCGGAGCGGCCACCCCACCGCAGCCCGAAGGATCGAGGCCCCCCACGTGTCGACCCCCCACACCCCGCACACCCCGGCCCCCGACGAACTCGCCGCGCTGAGGCAGCGCTACCACCGCGAACGCGAGCGGCGCGTGCGGCCCGACGGCGCACGCCAGTACCTGGCCACCGACGCCGAAGCCGAGTTCGGTTACTACGCCGCCGATCCGTACACGGGAGAGGTCGCCGACCGCGAGCCGCTGCACGACACGGTCGACGTCGCCGTGGTCGGCGGCGGATTCGGCGGCATCCTCGCCGGGGCGCGGCTGCGGCAGCAGGGCGTGGCACGGGTCAGGATCGTCGAGACGGGAGGCGACTTCGGGGGGACGTGGTACTGGAACCGGTACCCGGGCGTCCACTGCGACATCGAGGCGCACGTCTACCTGCCGCTGCTGGACGAGACCGGGTACGTGCCGGAGTGGAAGTACGCCCCCGGCGAGGAGATCCGCCGTCACGCGGTGCGCGTGGCACGGCAGTTCGATCTCTACCCGGATGCCCTCTTCTCCACCGTGGTCACCTCGCTGACCTGGGACGAGGCATCCGAGATGTGGATCGTGGCCACCGACCGGGGCGACGCGTTCCGGGCCACCTACGTCGTCACCGCGACCGGCACGCTCTCCGAGCCGAAGCTCCCCGGGATACCCGGCATCAAGGACTTCAAGGGCCACACCTTCCACACGTCCCGGTGGGACTACGCCTACACGGGAGGCACCCCGGACGGCGGCATGACCGGTCTCGCGGACCGGCGGGTGGGCATCGTCGGCACCGGCGCCACCGGCATCCAGGTCATCCCGAAGCTGGCCGATGACGCCGCCCGCGTCTACGTCTTCCAGCGCACCCCGTCCACCGTGGACGTGCGCGCCAACCGCCGCACCAGCGCAGAGGACGTCGGCGCGGGGCACGACGGCTGGGCGCGTCGGCGCCGCGAGAACTATCTCCGTATCGTCTCCGGCGAGGGAGCCGAGCAGGACCTCGTCGCGGACCGGTGGACGATGTCGGCCGGGCTTCTGGAGAAGCTGACAAGTTTCCGCCGCCCAGGGGACCTGAGCGGGTTCGAGGCCGCCTACGAGGCCGCCGACGCCGCCAAGATGAACGAACTCCGCGCCCGCGTCGAGCAGATCGTCACCGACCCGGACACGGCGGACCGGCTCAAGCCCTGGTACCGCTACGCCTGCAAGCGCCCCACTTTCTCGGACGCCTACTATCCGGCGTTCAACCGCGACAACGTCACCCTGGTCGACACCGCGGACACCCACGGCATCGAGCGCGTGACCGCGGACGGCGTCGTGGTCGGCGACACCACCTACGCTCTCGACTGCCTGATCTTCGCCACCGGTTTCTCCGTCGGCACCTCCGGCGTGCTCTCCGGCAAGCTCCCCGTCCACGGCCGGGACGGCACCCCGCTCCTTGACGTGTGGCGGCGACAGGGCCCGCGCACCCTGCACGGCTTCACGTGCAACGGCTTCCCGAACCTGATCCAGATGGGAAGCATGCAGAACGCCAGCAGCGTCAACTACACGCACATCCTGGACGAGCAGGCCGTGCACGCCGCCGCCCTGGTCGCAGCCGCCGAAGCCGAGGGCGCCCTCGTCGAACCGTCACGCGCTGCCGAGGACTCCTGGATCGCCACCCTGGCCGCCGACGCCCCCGACCACGAGTGGTTCCACGCCGAGTGCACCCCCGGCTACTACAACCGCGAAGGGCGAGGCCGGCCGAACGGCCCGACCTCCTACCCGCACGGCGCCGTCGCCTTCCACGCACTCCTCCAGCGATGGCGCGAGGAGTCCCTGGGCGACATCCTCCGGACGCGCCGTCACGACACGCCCTCCACCTCGACCCGGACCGTCCCTTCCCCGGCGTCCACACCCCGCGTCCACGCCCCGGAGAGGTGAACGGACCTGTTCGGTACGGCCGTTCGCCACGTGCGCTCCCGGTGCAGCGCCCTGCCGTCCTGGGTCACCACGAACGTGGGCCGGTCGAGGAAGCGGGTGGTGCGCAGTACGAAGGGGCGGGGGGACGGCAGTTCGGGGTCGACGCGGTTCGGGGCGATCCAGCGCAGCGGCGCCGCGGCCTCGATCCGTACGGGCGGTACGGGCCTTTCGGCGGGCCAGGTGGAGCCGTCGGCGAGATGACGGAGTACGTACTCGGCGGCGAGCGTGCCCTCGCGGACGACCGTGCCCGCGCTCTCCACGGCGTGCAGCAGGTTCCCCACCGCGAAGACGCCGGGCCGCGAGGTACGGAAGGCGGCGTCGACGGCCGGTCCCCGCGTGCCGGTATCGACGGTGAGGCCACCGCGCCGGGCCAGTTCGTGCTCGGGCGTGAAGTCGCCGGTGAACACCACCGTGTCGCAGGCGAGTGTCATGGCCCTGCCGTCGTCACGGCGGACGGCGACCCCGGAGAGGCGTCCCCTGCCCACGAGTTCGGTGACGGTCGCGCCGCTGAGCAGCGGGACGCGATGCCGCAGCCGGGTGGCGAGGGCGTGCGCGGCCGACGCCTGGTGGCGGGGCAGATCGGTGACCATCGCGACGACGTCGACTCCGGCGCCGCGCAGGGTGTCCACGGCGTGGTAGGCCACCTGCTCGGCCCCGACGACGACCGCGCGGCGCCCGATGTCGAGCCCGTACAGATGCACCGACTGCTGCAACTCGCCCGTGGTGAGGACCCCGGCGGGTCGGCTGCCCGGTACGAGGCGTGCGCTGCGCGGGCGTTCGCGGGCTCCGGTGGCGAGGACGACGGCCCGTGCGGTGACCGTTTCGGGTCCCCGGGGGCTCGTGGTGTCCAGGGCCAGCGGACCGGCCCAGCCGAGCGCGGTGACGCCGGTACGGAGTTCGGCTCCGGCACGGACCGCCGTGTCGATCCAGCGGCGCGCGGCGGTGGGTCCGTCGGCGGGCCGCTTCGCGGTGCCGAAGCCGCCGTGGAAGCAGTGGCGCGGCACGCCGCCGGGGCGCCGCTCGCGCTCCAGGACCTCGACCCGGCCCGCACCGGCTTCGGCGAGCCGCGCCGCTGCGGCGAGACCGGCGGGTCCGGCGCCGACGACCAGGACATCGACGCTGCGGGAGCCGTTCACGATTTCCGCCCCCGCTCGAAGAGGTCCCGTACCGCGGCGCCGCAGTGGAATCCCTGGCAGCGGCCCGCGCGCGCCCGCGTCCTGCGGCGCAGCCCGTCCAGCGAGGCGGGCGGCACGGTGGAGGCGAGCGCGTCGCGGATCTCGCCCCGGGACACCCGCTCGCAGTGGCACACGAGCGTCCCGTACTCGGCGTCGGCGGCGATCAGTTCGGCGCGCTGATACGGGCGCGGGAACGCCTCGCCGAGGTTGGGCATGCGTACGGGCTCCAGGTCCTCGGGCGTTCCGATGTCGAGGCCCGCTTCGGCGAGGAGATCGGTGACGTACGCGGCGATGGCGAGGGAAGCGGTGAGGCCGGTGGAGCGGATGCCTCCGACGGTGACGTAGCGCTGTTCGGCGTGGGCCCGGATTTGGTAGTCGTCCTGTTCGGTGGCGGCGCGCAGCCCCGCGTACACGGCGGTGACCTCCTCGTCGACGAGGGCGGGCAGGATCCGGTGGCCCTTCTCCCGCAGCAGGGCGAGCCCTTCGGCGGTGGATCCGGTGGCGCCCTTGTCTTCCAGGTCCTCGGCGGTCGGCCCGAGCAGGACGTTGCCGTACACCGTGGGCGCGACGAGGACGCCCTTGCCGAGCGCGGTGGGGACGGGCAGCAGGATGTGGTGGACGAGGTCACGGGCGAGCTTGTCGTAGACGACGAGCTGGCCGCGGCGCGGGCGTACCGTGAAGTCGTCGTGGCCGAGCCGCCGGTCGAGGTCGTCGGCGTGCAGCCCGGCGGCGTTGACGAGGTAACGGGTACGCAGAACGCCCCGGCTCGTCGTCAGCTCGTGCGCGCCGGCCGCCTGGTCCACCTGTTCCACCCGGCAGTTCAGGTGCAGGTCGACGCCCGCGCGGACGGCCTGGGTGGCGTAGGCGAGGGTCGTGGTCCAGGGGCAGATGATGCTTTCGCCGGGCACGTGGAGGGCGCCGCGCACACCGGGACCGAGGTGCGGTTCGCGGGTGCGGACCTCGTCGGGGCCGATGGTGCGGGTGTCGTGGCAGCCGTTGCGTTCCGCCTTGGCGGCGAGCGCGGGCAGCGCGGCCAGTTGCTCGTCGTCCCAGGCGACGAGGAGGGCGCCGACCCGTTCGACGGGGATGCCGCAGTCGGCCGCGTAGGCGGTGAGGCGGCGCGCGCCGTCCCGCACGAGCCGGGCTTCGAGGGACCCGGGCACGGCGTCGAATCCGGTGTGCAGGATCGCGGTGTTGGCCTTCGACGTCGCGTCCCCGACGTCGTCCCGCGCCTCGACCAGCGCGATACGCGGCGGGCGACCGTCGACGGCACCCCGGTACCGGGCCAGCTCACGGGCGATCGCCGAGCCGACGACCCCCGCGCCCACCACGGTCACGTCGTACGGGGTGTCCGGCAGCGCGCCCGACCTGGTGACGGTCATGAAGAGCTTCCGGAGCGGATCAGGGTGTCCACGGCCGCCCGGAACCCGGCCAGCCGCTCCGCCGCCTCGCTCGCCGTGATCCGGGGCTCGTACACCGTGACCGGACGCCACGCGGGCACCGCGTCGTCCACGCCGACCTCCGGGTCGAGCCCCATCCGGGCGAGCGCGGCGACGCCGAGCGCGGTGACGTCGGGCAGCGCCGAGACCTCGACGGGGCGTTGCAGCAGATCCGCCTGGGTCTGCATGAGCAGCGCCGAGCGGGTCAGCCCGCCGTCCACGCGCAGCACGGTGAGCGGGGTGCCGAGATCTTCGGCGGCGGCGTCGGCGAGTGCGGTGACCTGCGCGGCGATGCCCTCGCAGAGGGCGCGCACCAGATGGCCGGGGGTGGTGTCGAGGCCGAGCCCGGTGAGGGTGCCGCGCAGGTCGCCGCGCCACCAGGGCGCGGCGAGCCCGGCGAGCGCGGGCACGAAGGTGGTGCCGCCGCTGTCGGGTACGGCCGAGCCGACCGGGTCGAGGTCGGCGGCGCCGGAGATCACCCCGAGGTCGGTGAGCCAGCGGACCGCCGAAGCGGCCGTGTAGACCTGCCCGTCGAGGCAGTAGCTGGTCCTCCCGGCGAGGCGCCAGGCGACACAACTGACGAGCCCTGACGCGCCGCGCCGTGGCCGGTCGCCGGTCTGGGCGAGCAGGAAGGCGCCGGTGCCGTACGTGCACTTGGCGGCGCCCGGTGCGGTGACGCGCTGGGCGAGGAGCGCGGCCTGCTGGTCCACGAGCAGCCCGGTGAGCGGGAGTTCGGGTCCGAAGGCGCGGGTGGTGCCGACGGGTCCGGCCGCGTCGACGATCTCGGGAAGGTGTTCGCCGCTGAGGCCGAAGGCGTCGAGCGCGGCCGGGGACCAGTCGACGCGGTCCAGGTCGAGCAGTTGGGTACGGCCCGCGGTCGCCGCGTCGGTGACGTACGCGCCGGTGAGCCGGTGGACGAGCCACGCGTCGCTGGTGGTGACCACGCCGTCGCGGGTGAGGTGGCGGCGGATCCACGCCATCTTGGGCGCCGCGAAGTACGGGTCGAGGGGCAGTCCGGTGAGCTGCCGCAGTTCGTCGGCGCGGGGCGCGAGGTCGGCGCAGACCGTCTCGGCGCGGCGGTCCTGCCAGACGAGCGCGTCGGTGAGCGGCTGTCCGGTGGCGCGGTCCCAGGCGAGTACGGTCTCGCCCTGGTTGGCGAGGCCCACCGCGGCGACCGGTTCACCGGCGGCGGCGAGCGCGGCGCGCCCGGCGGCGACCACCGAACCGTACAGCTCGGCCGGATCGACCTCGACGAGGCCGCCGGGCAGATGGCGGGGGCGTACCTCCGCGGTGCCGGTGCCGATCACTCCGCGCTCCGGGCAGACCACGAGCGCCTTGGTGCCGGATGTGCCCTGGTCGACGGCCAGGACGGGTGCCGTCATCGTCCGCTCCCGGGGCGCGCGCAGCCGCGTTCGGTGATCATCGCGCGTCAGCCTCCTCCCGCGTACGGCCGCCCGTCAAGCACCCAGATCAGACGCTCCGTCAATTTCCCTTGAAAGAACCACTGTTGAGCGAGGCGATGGATCTCACGCGAGTAAGATCGGTAAACCGCCCGGTAAGTGGAAGTCGCCCCTCTACACTGTCGCCCGTCCATCGCATCCCCCCACCGAAAGCGCGGAGGACCCTTGTTGTCCAACACCGTCCCTCCGGGCCTCACGGGGGCGCGGCCCTGATGTCCCGAGACGGCTTCCGCCCCGCCTACCACCCCGCCGGGCACGACGCCGGGCTGCGTGTCGCGCTCCAGGATCTGCGGGCGGGTCGCTGGGTGTCGATGCGGAATCTGCTCGACTCCACCGCCGACCGCTCCCTGTGGACGCAGCGCACCCAGGTGCTCGCCGCCGCGGCGGCCGGCACGGATCTGGTGCAGGCGTGGCGCGCGGAGGAGCCCCGCAGTGTGTCCGCGGCCGTGATGGAGGGCCGGGTGGCCGTCGAGCGGACCCTGCGCGCGCATCGCGGGGAGCACCGGCACACCCATGAGCTGTGGCAGCAGGCGTGGGAGGCGTGCCGGCTCGCGGCGCACGCGGCCCCCGACGACCCGGTGCCCTGGGTGTGTCTGCTGGCGCTCGCACCGCTCGACACCGGGCAGCAGATGGAGGAGCACCGGGCGGCGCCGCCCGAGCCGATGCTGCCGTACGGGCCGTGGGGTCTGCTCGCCGAGGCCGACAAGCGGGACCCGCACAACCGCGAGGCGTACCACCGGATGCTCCAGTTCATGTATGTGCGCCGGGCGGGCGGCAGGCTGTCGGAGGCCGTCAACTTCGTGCAGTGGGCGGTGACTTCGGCGGGGCCCGGTTCGGCGCTGCACGTGCTGCCGCTGTATGTGCGGGTGGAGCGGTATCGCAGGGAGGGTGGCCGGGAGTCGGCGCTCGATCTGCACTGGGTCGCCGAGGACGCGACGCGTGAGGCGCTGCGCGCGCTCGGTGGATGGTTCGACCATGTGGAGCCGGAGGAGAGTTCCCTCCTCGATCTGAACCATCTGGCGCACGCCCTGTGGGGTGCGCTGCAATTCACCGACGGCGCCCGGGTGTTCGAGGCCCTGGGCCCGTACTGGACGCCCGTGCCCTGGTCGTACCGTACGCCCGACGCGGGTGACTCGGCCGCGGCGGTCGAGCTGTTCACGCAGGCCCGCGCGCGCTGTCTCGGCACGGGCCGCGGCCGGGGCCGTCCGTGAACCGGCACGGCGGGCCCTGACCCGCCGCCACTCGCCGCGCCCCCTGACGAGGCCGGCCGGGCACCGCGCTTCGCGCCTTCGCACGACCGGCCTCGCGCACCACCGATATTCCCTTTCCCCATCTCCTGCCCCCTTCCCCTGTTTCCCCTTCTCCTGTTTTTCCTTCCGCTGACCTTTCTCCCGGAGGTATTTGTCATGTCCCGTACGCAATGGTCGGAGCCTGGTGCCCCGGTGCACCAGGACGAGGAGCAACGGCTGCGGGAGCTGGGCTACAAGCCGGTTCTCGCCCGCCGCATGGGCGGGTTCGGCAACTTCGCCATCAGCTTCTCCGTCATCTCCATCCTGTCCGGCTGCATGACCCTGTACGGGTTCGGGCTCGGCACCGGCGGGCCCGCGGTCATGCTCTGGGGCTGGGCGGGCGTCGGCCTGTTCGTCCTGTGCGTGGGTCTGGCGCTGGCCGAGGTGACGAGCGCCTATCCGACGTCGGGGGCGCTGTACTACATGGCCGACCGGCTCGGTGGTCGCCGCTGGGGCTGGTACACGGGCTGGCTGAATCTGCTCGGTCTGCTGGGCGCCATCGCGGGCATCGACTACGGCGCCGCGCTGTTCACGGGGGCGTTCCTGAACCTCCAGTGGGGTTTCGAGCCGACGCCCGGCTCCACGATGCTGATCTTCATCGCGATCCTGCTGCTGCACGCGGTCCTGAACCTGTTCGGCGTCCGCCTGGTCAGCATCCTGAACTCGATCAGCGTGTGGTGGCACCTGGGAGGGGTGGCGCTCATCGTCGGCGCCCTGTGGATCGTGCCGGACCACCACCAGTCGCCGGAGTTCGTGTTCACCGAGTTCGTCAACGACACCGGCTGGTCCAACCCGTTCTACGTCGCCGCGATCGGTCTGCTGCTCGCCCAGTACACGTTCTCCGGGTACGACGCGTCGGCGCATCTCTCCGAGGAGACGTCCAACGCGTCGGTGTCCGCGGCCAAGGGCATAGTCCGCGCGATCTGGGTGTCATGGATCGCCGGTTTCGTGCTGCTGACCGGGCTGACCTTCGCGATCCAGGACTACAAGGGCACGCAGGAGAGCGCGACCGGGGTACCGCCGGCACAGATCCTGCTGGACGCGCTGGGCTCGGGCGGCGCCACCGCGCTGCTCCTCGTGGTGATCGCGGCGCAGTTGTTCTGCGGCAACGCCGAGGTGGCCGCCGCGAGCCGGATGGTGTTCGCGTTCAGCCGTGACAACGCGCTGCCCGGCTCGGCGCTGTGGCGCAAGGTCAGCAGCCGGACGCAGACGCCGGTCCCCGCCGTGTGGCTGTCGGTCGCCGTCGCGTGCGTCCTCGCGCTGCCGTCCCTGTACTCGGCGACGGCGTACGGCGCGGTGACCGCGATCAACGTCATCGGGATCACGCCCGCGTACGCCATCCCGATCTTCCTACGACTGCGGGCGGGCGACCGTTTCCAGCCAGGACCGTGGAGCCTGGGCCGCTGGAGCCGTCCCATCGGCTGGATCGCGGTGGTGTGGGTGGCCTGTGTGACGGTGCTGTTCTGTCTGCCGCAGTCGTCGCCGGTGACGGGCGACACGATGAACTACGCGTCGATCGCACTGGCCGTGGTCCTCGTCCTGGCCAGCGTCTGGTGGTACGTGGCCCGGCGCTCGTACGGCACGCCGTCCGCGTACGGCTCGGACCGGGAGCAGGCGGAGATCGCGGAGGGCATCGTCTAGTCGACCGGATCCAAGCCCCGCCGGATCGACGTTCAGAAGGAGTCTTCCGTAATTCATCACGTCGTGGGGTTCTCAACGAGCCGACGTTATGCAAGAGTCCTGCACAACCCGCGCCGGGCCCGGGGCCCGGCGCGGTCATGTGCACGACGACACGCACGACGACGCGTACGACACGGCGGCGGGGTGAGGGCATGCGGCGCGATGCGCGAGGCCACGATCTGGCGGCCCTCCGCGGGCTCAACACCGCCGTCGTGCTGCGGGCGCTGCGCGGGCTGAGCCCGCAGACGGTGAGCCAGTTGGCCGCCGCCACGGGCCTGTCACGGCCCACCGTCGAGGGTCTGGCCGACGAACTCATGGGCCGGGGCTGGATCGCCGAGGCCGAGGACCGGCCCGCCGAGCGCACCCCCGGCCGCCCGGCCCGCCGGCTCCGCTTCCGGGCCGAGGCGGGCCATGTCGTAGGCGTCGACTTCGGACTGCGCAAGATCGTGCTGCTGCTCTCCCGGCTCGACGGCGAGACCGTCGCCACCGACATCGACACGGTCCCACCCTCGATGACCGGCGCCGATCGCATCACCTTTCTGCGGGAACGGATCGGCGGGTTCCTGCGCGAGCACGGGCTCCGGCACGACGAGGTGTGGGCCGTCGGCATCGGGGTGCCCGGCATGGTCGACGAGACCGGCCGGATCCGGTCGGTGATCGTCCCGGACTGGACCGACGTGGACCTCGCCCGCCGCCTCGCCGACGACTTCCCCTGCCGCATCCTGGTCGAGAACGACGTCAACCTCGCCGTGCTCGCCGAACACTGGCGCGGCGCGGCCGTCCTCGCCGACGACGTCGCGTGCGTCCTCGCGGGCCGCCGGATCTCCTGCGGTCTGATCATCGACGGCAAGCTGCACCGGGGCCGCAGGGGCGGCGCCGGAGAGCTGGGCATCCTGCCCCAGCTCGGCATGGGCAAGGCCGCGAAGTCCCTCGTCTGGGCAGGCGCGCGGCACGACGGCGAGTCCGAGACGGACGCCCTGGCACGCGCGGTACGGGACGGCGACCCGGACGCGCTCACCGTCCTGGACGGCTATCTCGCCGGACTCGCCCCCGGAATCGCCGCCCTCGTCCTGGCCGTCGACCCGGAACTCGTCGTGCTGTCCGGCGCGATGGCACCGGTCGGTGAGCCGCTGGTACCGCTGCTCACGGAGCATCTGCGCGAACTTACCCTGCACGTCCCGCGGATCGTGGTCAGCACCCTCGGCAGGGAAGGCGTCGCGCTCGGCGCGGTGCGGCGCGCGCTGGACGCGGTCGACGCCGAACTGCCCGACCGCGCCATACCGTTACCGCCCCGCTGACACCCCACCCCCTTACTCCCCCGCCCCTTCACGGCCTCACTCCCTCACTCCCTCACTCCCTCACTCCTTCACTCCTCAACTCCCTTGAACCGAGCTACCGGAGGCGCGTATGCGCAGGAGAACCCTTCTCGCCGGTGCACTGGCCGCGCCGGCGCTCGCCGCGTGCGACCGGGGCGGCGGATCAGGCACCGCCGCCTCGGGCGGCCGGACGACCCTCTCGTACGGCATCTGGGACGTGGCCCAGGCGCCCGGCATGCGGAAGATCATCGCCGCGTTCGAGCGGGAGCATCCGGACATCGCGGTGGAGATCCAGCTCACGCCCTGGGCGTCGTACTGGACGACCCTCAGGACGTCGATGCGCGGCGGCACCGCACCCGATGTGTTCTGGATGAACGCGGTGAACATACAGCTGTACGCGTCGAACGGTGTCCTGGAACCCCTCAAGGCCCATATCGCCCAGGACCGCACCCCCGTCGACCGGCATCCGAAGGCGCTGGTGGAGCTGTACGCGTACGGGGGCGAGCAGTACGGCTTGCCCAAGGACTTCGACACCATCGGCCTCTGGTACAACAAGGCGCTGTTCGACAAGGCGGGCATCGGCTACCCGGACGCGACGTGGACCTGGGACGACGTACGGGACGCGGCCCGTGAGCTGACCGACCCGTCGGCCCAGGTGTACGGCATCGCGGCCCAGATGGACCGGCAGAGCTACTTCTATCCGTCGATCTTCGCGGCCGGCGGTCAGGTGCTGCGCGACGGCCGGTCCGGGTACGCCGATCCGGAGACGATCGACGGCCTGCGGTACTGGACCGACATGGTGGACCGGGGCTGGTCGCCGCCGCAGAGCGCGATGGCCGAGGTCACGGCCCGCAATCTGTTCCTGTCGGAGCGGGTCGCGATGAACCACGACCTGTCGGCGATGGCGTCGTTCATGCACGGGACGCCCGCCATCAAGGACCACGGAGGCGTCGCCGTGCTGCCGAAGGGCCGCCGGCGCGCGACCGTCATCCACGGTCTCGCCAATGTCGTCTCGGCCAAGAGCCGCAACAAGGAGGCGGCCTGGCGTTTCGTCGACTTCATGGCGCGCAGGGAGGCGGCGGAGATCCAGGCGGCGGGCGGCGTGACCATCTCGTCGTACGCGGGGACGCAGGACACCTGGCGTGCGTCGATGCCGGAGTTCGATCTGCGGGTCTTCATCGACATGCTCGACTACGCCTATCCGTTCCCGAGGTCGAAGAACACGGCCGTCTGGGAGGACCTGGAGTATCTGCTGCTCGGCGCGCCGTTCAGCGGCAAGGGCGGCATCGAGTCCGCCGCACGGACGCTCGCCCGGCAGATGGACCGGGCGCTGGACGAAGAGCGAAAGGCGGGCGGATAGATGGCGGTGTTCCCCTCGACCGCGGCGGCGGAAGCGGAGTCCCGCGCCGCCCGTGACCGCACCCGCACCCGCACCCGCACCGGCCGCGGCACCGGATCCGGCGCCGCGAGCAAGGGCCGGGGCCCCAACTCCCGTACCCAGAAGTCGGCCTACGTCTTCGTCGCACCCCTCGCGATCGGCTTCCTCCTCTTCTACATCTGGCCGCTGATCCAGACCTTCGTGTACAGCTTCACGTCGTTCGGGCCGTTCGGTGGCAACACCTGGATCGGTGGCGACAACTACGCGCGCGTGGTGGGCGACGTCACGGTGTGGCGGGCCATCGGCAACACCCTGCTGTACGGGGCGATCGGACTGGTGACGCTGCCGGTCTCCGTCCTGGTCGCGGCGCTGCTCAACCGGCGCGGGCTGCGCGGGGTCACCGTCTACCGGGCGCTGTACTTCATCCCGTTCGTCACCCTGCCGGTCGCGGTCGGCCTGGTCTGGAACTGGCTCTACAACGGCAACTTCGGGCTGCTCAACGAGGTCCTGTCGTGGTTCGGCGTGGCCCGGCACTACTGGGCGTCCGACCCGACGACGGCCCTGTGGGCGATCGGTGTGGTGATGGTCTGGCAGAGCGTCGGCTACTACTTGATCATCTTCATCGCCGGGATCAAGGGGATTCCCCGTGACTACTACGAGGCCGCCGAGCTGGACGGCGCCGGCCCGATGCGGCGGTTCTTCCGGATCACGCTGCCGCTGCTGAGTCCGAGCATCTTCTTCGCCGCCGTGATCTGCGTGATCAACTCGCTCCAGACCTTCGACCTCATCTACGTGATGATGAGCGGTTCGAATCCGGCGCTCGCCTCCACGCAGTCCGTGGTGAGCCTCTTCTACCAGTGGGCGTTCCAGCAGAACGCGCAGGGCGCCGCGACCGCTCTCGCGTTCCTGCTGATGGTGATGACGGCCGCGCTCACCTTTGTCCAGTTCCGGCTCCAGAAGAGGTGGGTGCACTATGGCTGAGCCTTCGACGGGCACCGCGGCGGCGGTACGCGTCCGGCGCATCTCGCCAGGCCGCCGTCTCTCGCCGGGCCGCCGCTTCTCGCCCGGCTCCGTGGCCACCCATCTCGTGCTGTCCCTGGGCGCCCTGGTGATGGTGTTCCCGTTCCTGTGGCAGCTTCTGACCTCGTTCAAGTCGCTGCCCGAGGCGGTGCACGCGCCGCCGACGTTCCTGCCGGAGCGCTGGGACTGGTCGGCGTTCAAGGAGGTCTTCAGCGCGCTGCCGTACGCGGACATGCTCGGCAACAGTGTCATCAACACGGTGGGCCGGACGGCGGGCCAGCTGGTGTTCTGCTCCCTCGCCGCGTACGCGTTCGCCCGTATGCGGTTCCGGGGGCGCAATGTCCTGTTCGCGCTGTTCCTGTCCGTCCTGATGGTCCCGCCGTCGCTGCTCGTGCTGCCGCAGTACGACGTGATCCAGCGGCTCGGGCTGCTCAACACACCGCCCGCGCTGTTCCTGCCGGGCATGTTCAGCGCGTTCGGCACCTTCCTCCTGCGGCAGTTCTTCCTCTCGCTGCCCAAGGAGTTGGAGGAGGCCGCGCGGATCGACGGCGCCGGTTCCTTCCGGATCTTCTGGTCGGTGATGCTGCCGCTGATGCGTCCGGCGCTCGCCGCGCTCGCGGTGATCACGGCGATGTGGTCGTGGAACGACCTGCTGTGGCCCCTCGTCGTCAACACAGATCCGGCGAAGATGCCGATCAGCGCCGGACTGACCTCCCTTGAGGGCCAGTTCGAGACCAACTACCCGGTGATGATGGCCGGTTCGCTGATCGCGAGCCTGCCGATGATCGTCCTCTATCTGCTGCTCCAGCGGCACTTCGTGCAGGGCATCGCGTCGAGCGGCACGAAGGGCTGAGTGCGGAGACTCAGCGTCGACCGACCAGCGCACCACCACCCGCGACCGGAAGGGCACATGACCACTCGCCAGTTGCCGGAAGGCCGGAAAGCCGGAAGAAGGGGGAACTCCATGACAGGGCTTGACGTGGGGCTGATCGGCGCGGGCGGTATCGCCCGTGCCCACCTCCCGGGCTGGCTGGCCCTCGGCGCACGGGTCACCGTGCTGTCGACGGACGGCCATGCGCAGAAACTCGCCGAGACCCATGCCGACCAGGGCGTGACCGCCGCCCGTGACCTCCCCGAACTCCTCGACCGCTGCACGGTCGTCGACCTCTGCACCCCGACGTACACGCACCGCGATCTGGCGCTGGCGGCCCTCGCCGCGGGCAAGCACCTCGCCTGTGAGAAGCCCCTCGCCCTGACGGTGGCGGAGGCCACCGAGATCGCCGACGCGGCCGACGCCGCCGGGCTGCTGCTGTTCCCGGCGCATGTCGTGCGGTACTTCCCCGCGTACGAGACGATGGCGCGGGCGGTGGCCCGGGGCGACATCGGGGCGCCCGCGGTCCTCCGCTTCACCCGCTCGGGGACGTATCCGGTGTGGGCGCCCTGGTTCTCGGACCCGGCGCTGTCCGGCGGGATCCTGGTGGACCAGATGATCCACGACTTCGACTTCGCGCGGCTGCTGGCCGGCGAGGTCGTACGGGTGCACGCGCAGGTCAGCGGTGTTCAGGAGCCGGGGGCGCGGGCCGGTGACGTCGCGGTCGGCACGGCGGTGCTGACCCATGCGTCGGGCGCGGTCAGCCATGTCCTGGGCGTCTGGGGGCAGCCGGACCTGCCGTTCCGCACCACGTTCCGGATCGCCGGCCCCGGTGGGGTCCTGGAGCACGACTCGACGGCCGTGCCCGGCTTCCGGGTCCTCTCGCGGGGGCACGGTGAGGCCGGTGAGGGGATTCCGGGCAGCCCGATGACGGAGAGCCCGTATCTGACGGAGCTGAGGGAGTTCGCGGCGGCCGTCGCGGGTGGTCCGCCGCCCCGGGTGACGGCGCGGGACGGGGTGGAGGCGGTACGGATCGCCACAGCGGCGGCCGAGTCTGCGCGCACCGGGGCGGCGGTCGAGGTGTCGGTGGTCGAACCCCCGGTGGTCGAGCCGTCCGTGGCCGATCCATCGGTGGTCGAGGTGTCCAGGTCACGGGAGGGTGCACTGTGAAGGTCGGAGTGCTGTCGTTCGCCCATGTCCACGCCGGGGGCTTCGCCCGGCTCCTCGCCGGGATGGACGGTGTGGAGGTGCGCGCCGCCGACCCGGACACGGATCTGGCGGCGCCGGGCGAGGTGCGCGGCCGGGCGTTCGCCGAGGAGATCGGTGTCGACTACGCGGCTACGTACGAGGAGTTGTTCGCCTGGGGCCCGGACAAGGTCGTCGTCTGCTCCGAGAACGTACGCCACCGGCCCCTGGTGGAGCTGGCGGCGGCGCACGGCGTGGACGTCCTGTGCGAGAAGCCCCTCGCGACGACCGACGAGGACGGCGCGGCGATGGTGGCCGCGTGCCGGGCGGCCGGGGTGCGGCTCGCGGTGGCGCACCCGGTGCGGTTCAGCCCCGCCTACCGCGCGGTCCGGGACGCGGTGCGCTCGGGCGCGGCGGGCCGGGTCCTGACGGTGTCCGGCGCCAACAACGGCTATATGCCGGCGGGCGCCCGTCGCTGGTTCGGTGATCCGGCGCTCGCGGGCGGCGGCGCCCTGATGGACCACACCGTGCATCTGGCGGACCTCCTGGACGACCTGTTCGAAGCGTCGTCGGCGGAGGAGGTGTACGCGCAGGTCAACAATCTCCTGTACGAGGGTGAGGTGGCGGCCGAGACGGCGGGGCTGATCACGGTCCGGTACGCGAACGGCGCGGTCGCCACCATCGACTGCAGTTGGAGCCAGCCCCGGCACCATCCGGCGTGGGGCGGGCTCCAGATGCAGGTCATCGGGGAGCGGGCGACGGTCGAGATGGACGCGTTCGACCAGAAGGTCCACGGCTTCAGCGAGACCGCCCGCACTCCCGTCGAACTCCCTTACGGGGTCGACCTGGACGCCCTGATGCTGCGGGAGTTCCTGTTCGGTCCACCGGTGCCCACGTCCGGCTCGATCCCGGTCACGGACGGCGATGCGGGGCTACGGTCACTGCGGATCGTGACGGCGGCGTACGAGTCGGCGCGGACGGGGCGGTCGGTGCGGGTGGGGTGAGGGACGGGGTGCGACGGGGTGAGGGACGGGGTGCGACGGGAGGAGAGGGCGGCGCGGTCACCGGTCACCGGTCGCCGTGCCGTGCTCCCCTCTCCACGTCGTCCAGGGCCGACAGGAGGTGGGGGGCCACCCGGTCCCATGCCCAGGCGCGGTCGGTGGGGGTGGCCTGCCGGGGTTCCAGCTCCACCAGCATGATCAGGTAGAGGTAGACGCGGTAGAGCGCGAGCCGCAGCCGGACCGACTCGCTGAAGACGGCCTCTCCGCCCGCGCTCGCGTACCCGTCCAGGAAGTCCTGGTCGGCCTCCATGTCCGCGAGGAGGGCGAGCGAGACGAAGTCCGCGACCGGGTCGCCCCAGAACATCCGCTCGCCGTCGATGAGGCCGCTGAGCCGGCGGTCGCCCGGCTCCCCGGCCAGCAGCAGATTGCCCTGCCACAGGTCGAAGTGGACCAGCGCGGGCCGGGTGACGTCGTCCAGTACGCCGGAGGCCGCCGCGAGCAGCTTCCGGATCGCGTCGGCGGAGCGCGGAAGCCGTGCCGCGTACCGCTCCGCGTCGTCCAGGACGGCATCGGTCATCGCCGTGAACGCCTCCCGCCAGCCGGCCTCCAGGGAGCCCAACGGCTCCCCGGGGTAACCGAATCCGGGTCCGGTGACGGTGTGAAGGCGGGCGGTGATCCCTCCCAACTCCCTTCGCAGCCGCCGCCGTTCCCCGTCCTCCAGCGAGGTGGCGACCTCGGACCAGGGGGTTCCGGGCCGGGCCGTCATCATCAGGTAGGGGCCGATGTCGTCCCCGCTGTCCGTCCTCGCGGCGACGACCCGGGGCACGATGCCGGTGCGGTCGGTGTCCGCGGCGGCCGAGTAGAAGGCGATCTCACCGGCGAGCAGGGCCCGTTCGTACGCGAGACACGGGCCCTGCGGGGGCGGCAGCTTGAGCACCCAGTCCCGCCCCCCGCCGAGCGAGACGCGGACAACCGTGTTGTAGGTGCCGCCGGTCAGCGGTGTGTACCGGGCGGTCTGTCTGCCCGGTACGCCGGCGTCCCGCAGGACGGCGTCGACCACGTCCACGATGACCTCGTACGACGCACTCACCCTTGGCTCCTCCGTCACGTCGCAGTTGCTCCGCCGTTGTCCGCCGCTGGTCCTCCTGTTGCGGACCGTCAGCCTCCGTGCCCGTGAGCGCGCCAGTCGAACGCGCCGTCCGCATCCGGGGCCAACTGGCCGACCACAGGCACCAGTAGAGCGGCCACGGCCACCTGGTCCCCGGCCGAAGCCAACTCGGCGAATCTCGACTTGTCGAGCCCCGTGTCGAAGACGGTGTCGAAAAAGCGCCAGCTCCTCAGCGCGGTCCAGAGCTGCGTGGGCTAGATCTGCGTGACGCCGCCGTCCACGAGGAGTTCCGCGCCCGTGGTGAAGGTGCTCTGGTCACCGGCCAGATAGAGGGCGGTGGCGGCGACCTCCTCGGGGCGGCCGACGCGGCCGAGCGGGGTCGGCGGGGCGGGCCGGGCCGCCGGCGTGGCTCCATCGTCCTGCGGGAGCGCGGCGCGCAGTTCGTCGGCGCCGGGGGTTGCGACGGGGCCGGGGGTGAGGGCGTTGACCCGGATGCCCCGGTCGGCGAGTTCGGCGGCCCAGGTGCGGGCGAGGCTGCGGATCGCGGCCTTGGTGGCGGCGTAGACCCCCAGGCCGGGGGCGCCGCGCAGGGCCGCGCTGGAGGAGAGCACGATCACCGAGGCGCCCGCCGGGAGCAGCGGGAGCGCCTTCTGAACGGTGAAGACCGTGCCCTTGAGGTTGATGTCGGTGGTGCGGTCGTACTCCTCCTCGGTGATCTCGCCGAGTGGGCCGAAGTCGCCGACGCCTGCGTTGGCCACGACGATGTCGAGCCGGCCGCTGCGCTCGGCGATCTCGGCGTAGAGCCGGTCGAGGTCGTCGAGCCGTGACACATCGCTGCGGACACCGACGCCACGGCCTCCGACCTGCTCGACGGCAGCCGCCAGCTCGGCCTCCCGGCGACCGGTCAGATAGACGGTCGCCCCCTCGGCGGCGAACCGCCGGGCCACGGCCAGGCCGATACCGGTGGACGCCCCGGTCACGAGGGCGATCTTGTTGTCCAGCTGTCCCATGAGATTCTCCGAATCTTTGATGTAACTAATCTTGTTACATTTCATGCCGCAAAAGGCCGCAAAAGACGGTCCACGGAGCCCGCGAACGGCCAGGAACGTCGACGGTCGAGCTAGGCGGCCTTCAGTACATCCCGCAGTACGTCCTCCAGCGTGGTTCCCGCCAACTCTTCGCGGAGAACGGCTTCGATCCCGTCGTAGACGGTGGTCAGCGCCGGTGCGATGCCGTTGCCCACGACGCATTCGGGGTCGGGCGTGGAGCGGTGCAGCGCGAAGATCGGCCCCGGCTCCACCGCCTCGTACACATCGAGCAGCGTGATCTCCGACAGGTCCCGCGACAGGGTCCAGCCGGCACCGGCACCCCTCCGCGACGCGGCCAGGCCCGCCTTGCGCAGCTCGGCCAGCAGGCGGCGGATGACGACGGGATTCGTGTTGACGCTCGTCGCGATCTGCTCGGACGTGGCGACCTCGTGACCGCGCCGCTGATACAGCCCGATCCAGGTCAGAGCATGTACGGCGACGGTCAGTCTGCTGTTGGCACTCACGCCTCACCTCCACTCGCGCTCATAGTAACAGTAATTGTTACGACAGCGAACGGCAACTCCGGCTCAGCCCGGCCTCAGTCCGACTTGCTCAGCAGCCGTGTCACCTGCTCGCCGACCGGTGCGGTGAGGCGACCCTCGCACTCCACTCCCACCGCCACCGCCAGATCCCTGCCGTGCAGGTCCGCCAGCGCTTCGGCCAGTTCGGCGAAGGAGGTGGCCGCCGTGCGACCGCGTGTGACGCCCGTCGCCACCGTGGCCGCGCCGACCAGGGCCGCGGGCCACCACCAGACGGACAGCAGGACGTACGCGAGGCCCCAGGCGGTGAGGCGGGCCGCCGCGCTCAGGGCCGTGCGGGCGGTGCTCAGCTCGTTGCGGGTCGTGTCGGGGGCGAGGAGCCACAGATGGGGCCAGGAGAGCGTCAGGTCCAGGCGGTAGGCGCGCCGGACTCGGCGGTCCGGTGCGGTGATCCGGTCACCGGTCCAGAACGGGTGCCGGGGTGGGACCAGGGAGATCCGGTTGCGGACGGCGTACCGCGACTCGGCCTCTTCGGTGAGGGCGGGGGCGTCGGCCGTGCCGCCGATCTGGGCGCGGCCTGCGGCGACCAGGGCCGTGCGGTACTCGGCGTCGGCCGTCCGCCAGCGGCGCGCTCGGCGCTCGGTCAGCCGTCGGCTCACCGGTCCCCGCGCGTCCATGAGCCAGACCCGTTCGATCAGGGATCCGGCGGCCTGCGCGACGGTACCGGTCGCGGCGGCCCCGGCCAGCACGGCGACCGCCGCCACGGCGAGGGCGCCCGCGCTCGACGCGCCCGGCGACGCGGCCAGGGAGTCGAGCCGCGTCCGCAGCCGCCCGACGTCGTGCCAGTGGCTCTGGCCCAGGGTGACCGCCGTGGCCAGGGACACGAGGTACGCCAGGCCGGGGATCGTCAGGAGCGCCAGCCAGCGTTCGGCGAGTCGCCCGCCGAGCGCGCTGAGGAACGCGCTCACGGGCGGCGCAGCCCGATCTCGCGCAGCGGTCCGCCGAAGACGCGGCAGGCCGACGGTTCGGCGCCCTCCGAAGCCGGTGCCTCCACACGGGCGCAGTGGCCGCGCGGGCAGGCGAGGACGTAGAGCCAGGGGTGGCCGGGTCCGGCGCCGGGGAAGCTCTGGTAGGCGGGCGGGGTCTCCGTACGGTAGGAGCCGAGGCCCGCGCTGTGGCCGGCGGCGAGGAGTCGGTCCTCCAGGTCGTCGAAGGCGTCCTCGAACTCCTCGGGGGAACGGCCCTCGCGCACCTGGGAGATGATGTCCGCGACCAGGCGGTCGCCCTCCGCGCCGAGGTCCGGCATGCCAGGTGCGGACGTGAGCCGGTGGCAGAGGGCCGCCAGCCGTTCGTGCGCAGGGCCGCCGCTCGCCGCGCCGCTTCCGTCTCCCCCGTCACCGCCACCATCACCGTCGCCGGGTCCGCTCACCGCCGCACCTCCATGGATCGACCGGCCGCGCCCCCAGCATAACGAGCGCGCCGCATGGGCTACTTGGGTAAAATCGGGTGGGTAAATCGGGTTCCGGAGTTCCCGCCGCCGACCACGGTCGAGAGCCCGCAGTGACACCCACGGGGGCCGTGATGCCGGACGCGTACCGAACAGCCGAGGACCCCACCCGGAGGGTGGCCGCGCTGATCGGACAGTTCAACCGCACCGGGGAGCGCGCCCCGCTGGACGCCGCCGTCGAGATGTGCCGGGCAGCACTTGGCCAGGAACCCGCGGTGGAACGGGTACGGAGGTTCTGGCTGGAGACGCTGCGCTCCACACTGGTGATGCGCTGGCAGTCCCGTCGGCAACGGCCCGACCTGGACGACGCGATCGGCCTCGGGCAACTACTGGCAGCCGGGAGTGCCCCCAGCGAGCAGGATGTACGTCTGTGGGGGTGCATGCTCGCGGACCGGTTCGACCTGGACCGGAACCCCGCGGACAGGGACGCGGCGATCACGGTACTGCGGCGCGCCGCGGCGATGCCTCCGGACGGAACCGAGCAACCGGCGCTGGCCCTCGACGTCCTCGGACTGATGCTGGCGGAGACGGGCAGCGCGGCCGACATGGCGGAGGCGGTGCGGTCGCTGCGGCAGGCCGTACGGGTGCTGCTCGACAGGGAACCTGGGAGCGCGGCGCACATCACCGCCACCCGGAACAACCTGGCGGCGGTCCTGGGCCGCGCCGTCGACAACCACGGGACACCGTCCGCCGCGTACGAAGCCGTCGAGCTGCTACGGGGAGTCCTCGCGGCGACGCCTCCCGGCTCGCCCCGCCGGACACCGGCACTGCTGCATCTCGCCGAGGCGCTGCGCAGGAAGGCCGGTCTGACCTCGGCTGCGACCGACATCGAGGAGATGGTCGGCGCGGCCCGGGTGGCCCACGCGGCGACACCGCCAGGGCATCCCGAGCACCCGCGCGGCCTGACGGTGCTGGGCGTCGCGCTGCGGATGGCGTCCGAACACACCGAGGGAACCGACCTGTTGTACGAATCGGTCGGGCTGCTGCGCGAGTCCGTGCGGATGACGGGCCGGGCCGATCCCGTATACCTGGCCCGGCTGAACAGCCTGGGCAACGCCCTGCTCAGGCTCGGCGAACGCACCGGCGACGTCACGCTCCTCGACGAGTCCGTGCGGCATCTGCGCGAAGCCGTCACGGAGCCGTCCGGCGACAGTTCGGACCACTTCGGCCGCGTCGCGAACCTGGCCACCGTCCTGCGCGAGCGCTACCTCCAGTCCGGCGACCTCACGACCCTGCGGGAGGCCGCCGAACTGGCCCGGCTCGCACTGCGCTCCGCCCGGTCGCCCCTGGACTCCGCCACCAAGCTCGACACCCTCGGCGTCATCCTCCAGACCTGGTACGACCGGACGGCGGACCCCGACGCCGCCGCCGAAGCCGTGGCAGCGGCCCGACAGGTCGTCGACCGCACCCCCGAGGACAGCACCGACCTCGCCGAACGCCTGAACCACCTCGGCAACGCACTGCACCAGCTCTACCTGTCCGGGGGCGACCCGGCCGACCTGGACGAGTCCGTCACGGTCCTCACCCGCGCGGCGACGAAGACGTCGTACGGCGAACCGAACCACGCGAGTCACCTGCACAACCTCGGGCTTTCGCAGCTCGCCCGAGCCAGGGCGACCGAGGACGAGACGCTGGTGAACGAGGCGGTGAGCACGCTCGGCCGTGCCGTGTACGCGTCGTCCCCCGGCACCGCCCAGACCGCCGGCTTCCTCCAGTCGTACGCCTCCTCGCTCCGTACCCTGCACGCGGCGAACGGCGACCCCGCCGTTCTGCTCGCCGCCGAGGACGCGTACCGGCAGGTCGCTCTCATCGACGCCCTCCCGGCGGCGTCCCGCACCGCCGCCGCCCGCGACTGGGGTGCCGCCGCGGGTGACGCGGGCCGCTGGGAGGAAGCACTCGCCGGATTCGAACTGGCCCTGGCCCTCTTGCCGCTCACCCTCACCAGGAGGCTGCGGCGCGGCGACCAGGAGCACCGCCTCACCGGTGTCCAGGGGCTGGCCGCCGACGCCGCGGCGTGCGCCGTACGGCTGGGGCGGCTCGGCCACGCGATGGTGCTGCTGGAGCAGGGTCGCGGTGTCCTGCTCGGCCGGACGATGGCCGCGCGTGCCGAACTGGAGCGGTTGCGCGCCGCGCACCCGGAGGTTGCCGCGGTCTTCGTCCAACTGCGCGACCACATCGACGCGCTGGACCCGGGGGTCACCGAGCAGGAGACCACCGGCCACGACTCCGACGCGCTGCACACCCTCGCGGCCCGTTGGGAGCGGCTGATCGGCGAGATCCGTGCGCTGCCCGGTTTCGGGGACTTTCTCGGCGCCCCGGCGTACGAGGAGATCCTTGCGTGCGCCGAGCGGGGTCCCGTAGTGGTGGCGTACTCCAGCGTCTACGGCAGCGACGCCCTGGTCCTGCTGCCCGACGGTGTGCGGTTGGTGCCGCTGCCGTGGGTGAGCCCCGAGGCGGTCGCGGAGCAGGTGGCGCGGCTCGACAAGGCGCTGGCCGCCGCGGTCTCGCCGACCGGGGAGCGGGGCGCCCAGCAGGCCGTCGAGGCGGTGCTCGCCTGGACCTGGGACCGGGTGGCCGAACCGGTACTCCGCCGACTCGGGCTGCTCAACGCGCCCGCCGACGGCGCCTGGCCACGGCTGTGGTGGTCACCGGTCGGCGCACTGGCCGCGCTGCCGCTGCACGCGGCCGGACATCACGGCGAGCCGCCCGGTCCCCGGCCCCCGGCCGTCCTCGACCTGGTGGTCTCGTCGTACACGCCGACCGTCCGCGCCCTCGCCTACGCGCGACACCGCGCGGCGGGCCCCCACCCCACCGGCGACCTGCTCGCCGTGGTCGTGCCCGACGCCCCCGGAACGCGCGCACTCGGCGGCGTACGCCGGGAGGTGAAGGAGCTGAGCGCGCTGCTGCCCACGGAGGTGGTCTCCGGCCCGCGGGCGACGTTCGCCGAGGTCCTGCGCGCACTGCCGGACTACCCGTACGTGCATTTCGCCTGCCACGGTGTGAGCGACCCGGACGCCCCGTCCCACGCCCGTCTCCTCGTGCACGACCACCAGGAGCATCCGCTGACGGTCCATCACATCTCGCGTCTGGAGCTGCCGGACGCCCGGCTCGCCGTGCTGTCGGCGTGCGAGACGGCGCGGGGCTCCGGGCGCCTCGCGGACGAGTCCATCCACATCACCTCCGCGTTCCAGGTCGCCGGCTACCCGCACGCGATCGGCACCCTGTGGCCGGTGCACGACGCGGTGGCGGGACGGGTGGCCAGGATTCTCTACCGCCATCTGCGCGGTGACAGAGCGGCCGGGTCCCCGGGGCTCGACGCCGACCAGGCGGCCCTCGCGCTGCACCGGGCGGTCCGGCAGTGCCGGACCACGTTCGGGGGCAGCCCCAGTCTGTGGGCCGCGCACATGCATTCCGGAGCCTGACGATTCCATCGGGAAGGAGTTGGCCACGACATGGCCTCCACATGGCGCAGGAAGCGGGACGACGACGAGGGGCGGAACCCACCGCCGCCGCCCCCGGTCGCGGAGTGGGTGATGTCGCTGGGAGGCGAGGACGGGCAGGAGGAGGAGATCGGCCGGGTCGCCATCCCGCCGCACGAGTTCTTCGGGATGAAGGCCAACGCCGCCTACGAACGTCTGGGGCCCGACCACCCCGAGACCCTGCTGGCCTTCCGGGACTACGCGCGGGCGCTGGCGGCGATGGAGGACCGCCGGGGAGAGGCCCTTGACCGGCTCATGGACCTGGCACGCCTCCAGTCCCAGGTGCTCGGCTACGTCCACGAGGACACCCTGACGACCTCCGCCGACGTGGCCGACCTCGTCCGGACCATGGGTGACTTCGCGAAGGCGGAGGAGATCTGGCGCAGTGTGTGGACCAGCCGGAGCCAACTGCTCGGGCCCGACCACCCGCAGACCCTGGACGCCGCGAACGGACTGGCGAGGGTCCTCTCGGACCTGCGCCGCGAGGCGGAGTCCGTCGCGCTCCAGCGGGACGTCCTTGAGCGCAGGACCCGGCTCCTCGGACCGGACGATCCGGCGGTACTGGACGACTTCGGGCGCCACGCCGCCGCACTGGGCAGGGCCGACCTGTGGCACGAGGCCGAACCGGCCCTGCGTGAACTCATCGCCCGCCTGGAGCGCCGCGGCGAACAGGACGGCTCCGCCGGTCTCTCCGCCCGCGCCAACCTGGGCGCCGCCCTGTGCCGCCTCGACCGCCTGGACGAGGCCGAGGTGGTGATCCGCGACGTGCTCGCCGCCCAGCAGCGCACCAAGGGTACGGACCATCCGGAAGCGCTCACCACCCGCAACAACCTCGCGGCCGTCCTGCACGCCCGGGAGCGGTACCCGGAGGCGGCGGTCATCCTGTGGGAGGTTCTCGCGGCCGTGACCCGGCGGGACGGGGACGACCACCCGAACACCGTGCACGCCCGCGACAACCTCGCCAACGTGCTGATCGACGCCGGAGAGTACGACGAGGCCACCCAGCTCCTCACGCGCTGCCACGCCGACTACACCCGTGTCTTCGGCGCACACCATCCCCTGACCCGGAAGGCCGCCGAACGCCTCGACTGGCTCCATTCGTGACCGCTCGATGTGACCGGACGACGTGACCGCACGATGCTCGATGGGACCGGCGCCGAATCCTCCACGAGAAGGCGAGCATCACATGCCCCTCCCCACCCCCCACCCGATCACCGGCCTGCGGTCGGTCGCGATCACCGTCGAGGATCTGCCGGCCACGCGGAGCTTCTACCGCGACCTCTGGGCGCTGGACCTGGTCACCGAGGAGCGGGACAGGAGCTACCTCGGGTCCGGATGCCCCAGCAACTACGTCGTCAAGCTGCGCCGGAGCAGCGCCCCAGGCATCGAACTCACCACGTTCGACGTCCGGGACCGGGCCGGGGTGGACCTGCTGTTCGAGCGGGTCGCCCACGGCGGCGCGAAGATCATTCGCGAACCCGGCGACCGCGGGGACCTCGGCGGCGGGTACTCCTGTCTCTTCTTCGACTGCGACGGCCGTCCCGTCGAACTCGCCACCGAGGTCGAACAGCGCGTCCACCGCCCGGTCGAGCGGGGCGAGTCGCGACCGAAGTCCCTCAGCCACGCCGTCTTCAACACCACGGACGTGGACCGGTCCGTCTCCTGGTACGTCGAGATGCTGGGCTTCCGGATCTCGGACTGGGTCGGGGACTTCTTCTGCTTCCTGCGCACCGGAAGCGCGCACCACATCATCGGGCTCGTCAGATCGGCGCACACGAGCCTGAACCATGTGTCCTTCGAACTCAACGGGATCGACGAGTTCATGCGCGGCACCGGCCGGATGATGCGCGCGGGCGTCCAGCCACTGTGGGGCCCCGGCCGGCACGGCGCCGGGGACAACACCTACGCGTACTTCCAGGAGCCGTCGAGCGGGTTCGTCATGGAGTACACGACCGCGCTGCTCCAGATCGACGAGGAGCACGGCTGGACGCCGAAGGTGTGGGGCACGACGCCCGAGGAGAACGACCAGTGGGGCACGGCCAATCCCTGGGACGAACTGGTCCTCGCGAAGATGACACCGGCGACGGACCCCGCCCTGTGGACGCCACCGAGCATGTGACAGCGCGTAACGGCTATGGCTTCGCCGTCCGTGGTGTGCGCCCGGCATGCACATGGGCACGCGCACCCTGCATGTCGAAGAGGACGAGAAGTTCCACCGCTCCACCGTCCGCGCTGCCCAGCCAGTGCGGCAACGAGGTGTCGAACTCGGCGACCTCGTCCGCCGCCACCGTCAGATCACGCTCCCCGACCACCAGGCGCAGGGTGCCGTGGAGGACGTACAGCCACTCGAAGCCCTCGTGTGTCTGGAGGGTCGGTTCCCGTGGCTTCGGCTGTGCGGGAATGATCATCTTGAAGGCCTGCGTTCCGCCCGGCCGCCGGGACAGCGGGACGAACGTCATCCCGAACCGCCGGATCGGCTTCAGATGGATACGGGGGTCGCCGGCGCGCGGGGCGCCCACGAGATCGTCCAGGGGCACGTCATAGGCGCCGGACAGGTGCAGCAGCAGTTCCAGGGTCGCCCGGCGCTGACCGCTCTCCAGGCGGGACAGCGTGCTTTCGGACACTCCGGTGGTCCGGGACAGCTCGGCGAGGGTGATGCCACGCGTCTGCCGCAGCGCACGCAGCCGGGGGCCGACCGCTGTCAGCAGGTCTTCCATTGCGGGGTCCATGGGGCCAGCTTGCCGAAACAGCAAGGATCGGCGCCACTTCGCGACCCGTCGGCCGAGACTGACCGCACGGAAACCGACGGAGACCGACGGGAAGGAACCCGATGGAGCACACCGAAGCGGCAGTGTCCGCGGCAACGTACTGGGACAAGGTGTACGGGCAGCGGCCCGCGCCCACCGACCCGCAGCCGAACGCCCGCCTGGTCGAGACGGTCACGGCGCTCCCCGCGGGGGACGCGCTGGACCTCGGATGCGGGGGCGGCGGCGACGCCCTGTGGCTCGCGGGCCGGGGCTGGCGGGTCACCGCCCTCGATGTCTCAGCGGTGGCGACCACACGGCTCGCCCGGCTGGCCCGCGCACGGGGCCTCGGCGACCGGATCACCGCCCAGCAGCACGACGTACGCGCCTCGCTGCCCACGCTGCGCTACGACCTGGTGACCGCCCACTACTTCCAAGCGCCCTACGAGCAGGACAGGACGGCCGTCCTCCGATCGGCCGCCGACCTGCTGCGTCCGGGTGGACGACTCCTGGTGGTCGATCACGGTTCGACGGCGCCGTGGTCGTGGAATCAGGGTCCGGACGTGCGGTTTCCGACTCCTCAGGAGGTCGCGGCGCCGCTGCGTCTGTCGCCCGCGCGATGGACGGTGGAGCGGGCGGACGCGCCCCGCCGGATCGCGACCGGCCCGGACGGGCGGCAGATCGCCGAGGTCGTCGACCACGTCCTGCTCATCCGCCGGACCGCGTGACACCGCCCCCACACGCGTACGTACGTACACGGACCAGCACCCCGCAAGGAGAACGCCGTGCCCACCTCCTCCCGCCGCACCGACACCCCTCCGCCGCGCACCGCGAACAGCGAAGCCGATGTCCTGCGCGGCTTCCTCGACTATCTGCGGGCGTCGATCGCCGCGAAGGTCGACGGGGCCGCGGAGCCTCAGGTCCGGACCCCGGCGGTCCCCTCGGGTACGAACCTGCTGGGCCTGCTCACCCATCTGACCGCCGTCGAGAGCGCCACGTTCCTCGGCGAGAAGGTCACCGACTGGCAGGCGACGTTCCGCGCGTCCCCCGACGACAGCGTCGCCGATGTCGTCGCCCGCTACCGGGCCACCGTCGACCGCGCGAACAAGGTTCTCGACGGATGCGCCGATCTCGGCGCACCGCTCCCCCGCCCGGGGCGTCCGGGCCCGGCGCCGAGCGTGCGCTGGGCACTCACCCACCTGATCGAGGAAACCGGCCGCCACGCGGGTCACGCGGACATCCTCCGCGAACTGCTCGACGGCACCACCGGACGCTGAAGGGACGGCGACGGCGTCGACACTTCGGTGACGGGCATGGGAACCAGTCACCGAAGTACCGTACGCCGCCGCCGTCCGCGGACTCAGACCCGGTCGGCCACGATCAACAGGTACTGGAAGCTGCCGTTCTTGTAGGCGTCGAGGAACGCGTCCTCGATTCCCGTCACCAGATGGTCGGCCTCCTTCCGGAGTTCCCAGTAGGGGATCGTTTCTGCGGTCAGGTCCTGCACATGGACCGGCACCAGCCGGTTCCTGGCCATCGCCCGGAAGTACTCCGACCTCGGGTGGATGTCGCAGATGTAGTGCGCGTTGATCTGCGACACCTCGCGCGAGGCCCGGCCGTAGGTGTCGTTGTAGCAGCCGGTGACCGTCACATAGCGACCGCCGCGGCGCAGCAGCCGGGCGTGCTCGGCGAACAGCAGCTCCAACTCGACGTACATCGTGGACTCGTTGTTCCACGAGGCCGCGTACGCCCCCGATGTGAAGCCGGTGTCGAGCATGTTGCGGTGGTGGTAGCGCACCTTTTCGCCGACGCCCCGCTTGCGGGCCATCTCGTTCGCGAAGTCGCACTGCTTGGCGGAGATGGTGACACCGTCGGCATGGCAGCCGTAGCGGAGGTTCGCCACGATGCTGCCGCCGCCCCGGCCGCAGCCGGCGTCGAAGACCCGGTCGGTGGGGTCGAGCGGGCCGAGGTGGGCGGCCAGCAGTTCGGCCTGGGCGTGCTCCAGGCGGTGCAGTTCGCCGGTGATCCGCTCCCTGCGCAGTTCGGGGTCGGTCTCGTCGAGGACCGACCGGTCGGCCGCACCGATGCCGTAGTGGTGGTGGTACAGGTCATCGATCTGGCCGAGTTCGAGATTGACCGGGTTCTTCTCGGCGTTCCAGTAGTCCGCGACCCGGGTCTGATAGACGGAGTGGGTCGGTACCTGGACGCGCGTGGTGGCGACGGGGGCAGTGGTCAACGATGACTCCTCTGGACACATATGACGGCATTGCGGTGAAGGTGGTTCGCCCATGGCAGGGGCGGACTACCAGTAGTCGGGAAGGTGGTAGCGGCGGGTGTTGGTGGCATGCCACTCGTGGTTGCCGGAGACCCAGGCCGCCAGACCCTGGGCGTAACGCTCGACGAGGGGCGAGGTGCCGGACAGGGCGGCCGACTCCTCCTCGAAGGCGTCCATGATCTGGTTGTGGATGTCGACGGACTTCAGGTAGGCGGCTTTCAGTCCGCGCCGGTCGTTGGCCGCGACGACCTGCGGCAGATTGAGGTGGTCCGGGTCGCTCGCCAGCTCCTTGGTGAAGGAGTACAGATCGTTCATGATCGTGGTGGCGTTGCAGGCCAGGGCCGTGATGCGCTGGATCTCGGGGCGGGCGTAGACCTGCTCGGGCAGCTCGTAGCCGTCCACGGCGTCCACGAGCGACAGACAGGGGCGGAAGTTGTTGAACTGCCGCATCACCAGGTACTCCCAGATCCGGGGCGTGTACCCGGTCTCCATCCAGGCGGCCTCGCCCAGATAGCCCAGGTGCAGCCGGGCCATGTCGTGGACGAACCGGTCGGTCTGGCTGGGCGTCGCGAAGGCGGCGTAATCCGCGAGGGCGTGGTGGTACGAGCGCAGTGGGCCGTCGGCCTGGATGCCCGCGCGCCACTCCGCCTGCAACTCCGGGACGCCGTGGAACGGGTCGAGCGCGGACTGGGCGATGATCAGCGGGCTGCCGAGACCGCGACGCGATCCACCGCGCCCCTCGTCCTCCTCGCAGTAGCAGGAGTCCACGATGTTCTCGGCGAGCAGCAGCTTGCCCGCCAGGGTGAGCCGGTCCAGGTCGAGGGCGCCGGGGTGCTGGAGGACGACGGCGCGGCCGAACTGGAAGTCCGAGAAGTCCCCCTTCCACGCCTCGGGGAAGAGGTCCAGGTCGCGGGCCCAGTCCTCCAGCCGCCGGTCGATCTCGGCGGCCTTCTCCGGATCGGCGGGCACGGCGGGCCGGTGGTGCAGTCCCGGAACCACGCCCGTACGCCGCGCCGGGCGCAGGCTCTGGGCGATGTTCGGGGGCCCGGGGGGTGTGTAGACGGCGAGGGGCGGGGTGGTGGCGGTGTCCGTGGCGACAGTGGGCGGGGTGGTGTCCGTGTCCATGGTGCGCGCTCCAGCCTCAGTCGGCGGTCCGGCCGAGTTGGACGTGCTCCAGGATTCCGGCGGCGTCCGGGACGAGGATGGCCAGCGAGTAGTAGGCGGTGACCAGGTAGTTGACGATGGCCTGCTCGGTGATGCCCATGAAGCGGACGTTGAGGCCCGGCTGGAACTCCTCCGGGATACCGGTCGGGTAGAGGCCGACGACCCCTTGGTCGGCCTCCCCGGTGCGCAGCGCGATGATGCTGGTGGTGTGGTTGTCGCTGATCGGGATCTTGCCGCAGGGCAGGACGGGCACCCCGCGCCAGGCCGGCACCTCGTGTCCGTCGAGCGTCGCGGTGCCGGGCACCAGGCCGCGCCGGTTGCACTGCCGGAACAAGGCCGCGATGGCCTTCGGGTGGGCGAGGAACACCTTGGTCTTACGGCGCATGGACAGCAGTTCGTCCATGTCGTCCGGGGTCGGCGGGCCGGTGAAGGTGCTGATCCGCTGGCCGTAGTCGACGTTGTGCAGGAGCCCGAACTCGCGGTTGTTGACCAGCTCCCACTCCTGGCGCTCGCGGATCTCCTCGACCGTGAGGCGCAACTGTTGCTGCGTCTGGTCCATGGGGTCGTTGTAGAGGTCGGCGATCCGGGTGTGCACCCGCAACACGGTCTGGGTGAGGGACAGTTCGTACTCGCGCGGTTTGAGTTCGTAGTCGACGAAGCCGCCCTGGATCGTCGGCTCGCCGACATGGCCGGCCTGTACGGGTACCTCGGCCTCGCCCTTGCGGTTCATGGGCTTGCGCTGCTGCTCGACGTACGCCTGGAGGTGTGCGGCGAGCGACGGCGCCCGGTCGGTGACCTCCCGGACGGCGGCCCAGGGCAGGGCGAGCACCACGCCCGCGGTGTCGGCCCGCACGGAGGTCAGCCACAGCGGGTCGGACTGGCCGACCGCCTCGTCGCCCATCTGGTCGCCGGCGGTGACCACTCCGGTGATCTCTTCGCCGCCGTACTTGCCGCTGGTGTAGCGGGTGAACCGGCCGTGGACGACCAGATAGGTCTCCGTCACGGGCTGACCGGCCTCGAACAGCACCTCACCGGCGCGCACCTCGCGGGGCCGGAAGCCGCCTGCCAGCTCGCGCAGGACGTCGCCGTCGGGATAGCCGCGCAGCACGGGCAGTTCGGTCAGTGTCTCCGGGATGACGCGGATGTCGTCCGCGCCGTTCTGCTCGAACTGCACCCGGCCGCGTCCGGTGCGCAGTTGCAGCCGGCGGTTGACGCGGTAGGTGCCTCCCTTGACGTCCACCCACGGCAGCGACTTCAGCAGCCATCGCGAGGTGATGGCCTGCATCTGTGGTTCGGACTTGGTGGTCGTACTGAGTTGGCGGGCCGCCCGGGTACTCAGACTGAGCTGTGCGTCGGGGTCGGGGACGGCTTCTTCGACGACGGAACCGGTGGCGTCCGGTGTGGACACATGCCCTCCAGAGCGGCGGAACGGTGGTGAGGGGACCGGCCGGTGGTGAGCCGGTCGGCGCGCTGCGGAGGACAGCCAAACAGGCGGCACGATCATCGGGTAAGGCGTGAAAAGGGGGCGCTTCGCGCGCAGGTTGCGTAAACGCGCCCCTTGCGGCAAACAACAGGCGCGCGCCAAGATCCACGCTGCCGCGTCACCCCTGGCCCAGGTTTTACCCCTCATCATTCACCCTCACGGGTGCCCCGAAACGAACACCGGGAGGGAAGCCCGGAGGGAGGCCGGTCAGGTGCGGGAGAGCGGTGGCGAGTCGGAGGCGGGCGGTGCGGGTGCCATCCAGCTCAGCAGTTCGTCCAACGCCTGGTAGAAACCCTCGATCTCCGAGACCTCGTTGTACAAGTACGCCGAGACGCGGAGGATTTCGCCGCCTGCCAGTTCGGTGACCACGGGCTGCGCGCACATGTGGCCGCTGCGCACCATGTAGCCGTACGAGTCGCTCAGCAGGCGGGCGACCTCGCCGGCGGGGACAGCGCTGTCCAGGCGCAGGGACGCGAGTGCGATCCGGTCGGTCCGGTCCGGGGGCCCGATGAGGCTCACCGCGGGGCGGGCGAGCGCACCGTCGACCAGGGCCGCGCACAGCTCCTGGTCGTGCTGATGGCGTTGTGCCGTGTCCCGTTCCTCCAGGTACCGGATCGCCGCGGCGCCGCCGATGACGGAGGCGATGGCCGGTGTGCCCGTTTCGAACATGAAGGGGATGCGCCGGTCGACACTGCCGTCGAGGTCGACCCAGTCGACCATCCCCCCGCCGACCGTCAGGGGGCGCAGTCCCCCGAGGAGTTCGCTCCGGCCGTAGAGGCAGCCGACGCCGGTGGGGCCGAGCATCTTGTGCAGCGAGAACGCCATGAAGTCGACGTCCAGGTCGCGCACGTGGAGACGCCGGTGGGGCAGGGACTGTGCGGCGTCGAGCACGACCGTCGCATCGCAGGCCGCGCGGACCTCCGCAATAAGTTCCGGCACCGGGTGTATGACGCCCGTGACGTTGGAGCAGTGGGTGAGAACGACCACCTTCGGCCGGGTGCGCAGGAGCGTCCGGAAGTGTTCGCGGTCGAGGCGGCCGTGCGCGTCCACCCGTGTCAGGTGGAGGCGGCCGACTCTCCGCCATGGCAGGAGCTGGGAGTGGTGCGCGTCCAGACAACCCACGATGGGGGCGTCGGGGTCCAGGCGAAGTCCGCCGGCGACGAGGTTCAGCGCCTCGCTCGCGTTCTTCAGCAGGACCACCTCGTTCGCCGCGGCGCCGATGTGCCGGGCGATGACCGTGCGGGAGGACTCGTAGGCGTCGGACGCCTCCTCGGAGAGCCGGTGCTTCCCTCGGTGAATGTTCGCGCCGTTGGACTCGTAGTACCGGGTGACCGCCTCGATGACCGAGCGCGGTTTCAGGGTCGTGGCAGCGTTGTCGAGGTACGAGATCGTCTGTCCGTCGATCTGTCGCCGCAGCGCCGGGAAGTCGTCCCGGCGGGGATCGGTCACGGTCACCACGCACCTTCCGCGGAGAGGTGGGAAACGCATGCCTGGAACTTCCCGCTGCGTTCGCAGGAGATGTAGTCGACGGCCTCGGTACGGACGCGGTTCGGCTCCAGTGCTTCGGTCAGGCGGAGTGCGAGTGCCGGTGCGTCGCCGGCCTGTTCCTTGGAGTTGGCGACGTACCGGAAGGTGCACGCACCGGTCAGGTCCTGCTCCAGTTTGTAGAGATCCATCCAGGGTGCGTCGCCGACCACTGCGTCCACGGCGCCCGGTGAGACGACGCGACCGTCCCGCAGCCGCACCAGTTGGGTGGCGCGGCCCTCGATCCGCACCACCGGCAGATCACTGCCGCAGTCGCACGAGGCCCCCAAGGGGGTGAAGTAGTCCCCGGTGGCGTAGCGGATGCGCGGGACGAGACCGTCGTCCACCGTGGTCACGTACAACTCGCCCATCGTGCCGTCCTCGACGGGCCGGCCGTCGCGGACGAACTCCAGAAAGAAGTCCCTGTTGTTCATGTGCCGGCGTCCCTTGTGGCACTCGAAACCCAGGTAGCCCAGCTCGGACATGCCGATCATGTCGCCGACCGGCATGTCCGCGCCCATGAACTCGTCGATCTCACGACGGGCCACCCGCGTCATGAGGGTGTAGCCGCTCACCATGTGCACGGTGTGCGGCGAGGTGATCCGCCGTCCGAGCCGCCGCGCCCATCTGGTCAGGAAGGCGAAGTGCGTGGAGTCCACGAGCAGCAGGTCGGGTTGGCAGATGTCCAGCTCGTCGAGCGCCTTGACGATCTGCCACTCCGGTGTCGCCAGCAGGTCGTGGGCGACGGACAGCACCACGGTGCCGTCCGGGAGCGTCCGGTCCGCCAGGGTCGACAGTCCTGTCGCGCACTCCACGTCCGAGCAGTTCGGCGGCGCGAACCGGCATGTCCTGGGTCTGCTGCCGGGACGCCAGAGATCGTCGAAGCGACGGTTGACCGCGAGGGCCGTCGCCTGCCGCCGCGCCAGATCGTAGGAAAGGATGGCGCTGTTGAGACGATCGCCGGACGTCCCGGAGCTTTGGAAACGCATGACGTGGGGCGAGTTGAGGGTGTACTCCTTGGCGAGTACACCTGCGGGGAAGTTGCGCCGGTAGTCCGGCTTCGACGTCGGCGGAATCCGCAGGAAGTCCTCCGGGTCCTTGATGTCCTCCGGCCGGAGACCGTTGGCCTCCATGTGCTGACGGAAGAAAGCGGTGCTGTCGAACGCGTAGGCGATTTCCTGTCGCACGGCTTCGAATGCCGCCGGGTCGGTCATGGCGCGGCCCACAGCACATCACTCACCGGCTCCACGCCGGTTCTCCATCCGCACCCGCTCGTCCAGCAGTTTCGCGAAGTCCGTCCATGTCCCCGCGTAGTACCGGGCAAGGTCGAGGACCAGGGTTCCGCAGTGGCTCGGCACAGCCGCCATGAGTTCCTCGCACGCCCGGGTGACCACCGCGTTCTGCTGGAGCAGCCGGAGCAGTTGCCGCCCTTCCTCCTTGTGGCGCAGCGACGGGTCCCGCAACAGCTTCTCCAGGGCGGCGGAAGGGTCCGGCAGGAGCTGGCTCTTCCTCTGCTCGGCCCGCCGCTCGCCGGTTTCGGCCGCCGCGGGCGGGTCCGCCGGTGCCTCGGGGGCCCGGACCGGCTCCACCACCGGGGCCAGTCCCGACTCAAGCCTCTTGCGGACATCGCTGACGGTCGCGGGCGAGATACCGGCGAGGCGCGCCACCTCACGCAACGACGCCTCGGGGCGTTCGGCTATCAGTTCGGCGGCGCGCAGTCGGCCGTCCACGCTGTTGAGCGGGCGCATCTTGCCGTCCCTGCCGATGCGGGCGCCGAGCTGGGGCACCTCGCCGGCCGTACGGCGCCGGATCGCCGCGACGGCCTTGGCGCCGAGGCCGGCCGCCCGCGCGATCGCCCGGTCCGACATCTGCGGGTGCGAGGCGATGATCCGGCCGGCCGCGGCCCGCCGATCGGCCAAGGACAGCGGAAGGCCGTGCGAGACGTTCTCCTCCACCGCCCGGAGGAAAGCTTCTTCCGACGTTCCGTCGAAAAGCTCGACTTCTATCATCTCCTGGCCCCGCAGTTTCGCGGCCATGAGTCTGTGCATCCCGTCGATCACGCGCATGGTGCGGCGGTCCACGAGAATTGCCGGGATGGGTGTGTCGATCTCCGCGAGTCTGGCTATGTGCTCTTCGTCGGGCCCCTGCGAACGCGGAGATTCTCCGGGAAGGAGTAATGCTATCGAAATCAGTGCGACATTCTCGTGGCGATCCAACGGACACCACGGAGCGCTGCCCTTCTCGGCCGCAACGGTACGGTTCTCTGCGTCTGTTTCTTCGAGGTCTTTTTCTTCGAGCGTGCGAACTGACTGAATCAAGGCTTTCACCCAATCCGGTTCCGATTCAGAATGCGCCATTCGAACCATCTCGATTGGCCATCCAAATGCTGTTCGCCGAGCTACCTGATTTACCTTTCCCGTCGTCGCCCCCGACGTTCCAGCGCGTCAGCACCACCCCGTGCCTGGAACGTGCGGGAGGGCAGCAGAGCACCACGATCTCGGCCCCCCGTAACACTCCTGCCTGCCGTGTCGTCCGCTGCCATCGTCACTTTTCCGCCCCCGCCGTGTCTACCGAATGGATCAACATTTCCCGCACAGTGAACTGGACAGCACGCGGCACGACGTGAGACCGGAGCACCACCGGAATCAAAAATTCCCTTTACCGGAATTTTTGATTCTCTTCCTACCGGGCCCCTGGGTCATGAACTGTCCATGCCCAGTCCTGACCAGGCGATATCACCTGCGGATTCAACATTCGGTAAGGTGCCGGTTTCCCCGCGCACGTCGTCGGTGGCGGCTTCCGGACGCTCCCGTGGCGCCGGCCACGGGAGGGTCCGGCCGGATGGCGGGAGCGTTCAACTGCGGCCCTGCGTCATTCGAACACCCGCTCCATCCGGCCACCCGTCACCCCGTGGCGGCGAACCGTCCCACTTTGTCAATGACGTCGGGGCTGTACAGCCGCAGCGACTGCTGGAACGCGAACTCGGCCATATATGTCTGGAACTCGATCGGAGACTCCTCCGCCAGGTTGAGCATCCGCCGATTGGCCAGGACCGCGGAACCGCGCAGGCGTCGCAGCGCCCCCTCGACGGCCTCGTCCAGCGCCTCGCTCTCGTGGACCTCGTCGAAGACGAGCCGGGCCTCCGGCTCGCTCGCCCGCAGCCGACGGCCGCCGAGAATCATCTGCCGGGCCAGGCGCGGACCGACGGCCCTGCCCAGACGGAAGTTGGCCGCCCCCGGGATGATGCCCTCCTTGGCCGCGGGAAGGCTGACATAGGCGTCCGAGGCGGCGATCACGTGGTCGAACACCAGCAGGATCTGGGCACCGCCGCCGATGGCGAAGGTGTCCACGGCCGCCACCCAGGGCTTCTCCACGGTGGCCGGCAACCCTCCCGGGGCGTCCTCGGTCAGGACGCCGCGAAAAATTTTGTGAATATAACCCAGCTCACGCCGCAGCAGGAAGTCGACCAGTGAAATCCCGCCACCGTGCAGCGACTTGAGGTTCACGCCCGCACTGAAGACACGTCTGCCCCGGTACCGGGGGTGCGTCATCTCGCCGCCCCGCAGCAGACAGACCTCCACCGCGGGGTCGAGCAGCGCGAGATCGACCGCCGTCTCCATGTCGTCGATCTGCTGGTTGTCCTCCGCGTTCAGACAGTCGTCACGGCACATCGTCAGACGCGCGGCTCCGCCGGTCCGCTCCATGCGCACCGAGCCCAGGTCCGCCTGGCCGGTGCGCAGGAACTCCGGCAGCAGGCCGAGGGCTCGCGGGGTGGGACGCAGCATCGCGTCGAGCAGGTGCGGCCCCGCGGTCGGCGAGCGCAGCACCCCCCGGAAGAAGAGGCCCTGGTCGATCTCGTCCCCTTCCTTGTCGGCCTGGTGCCGCGCGCGCTCCGCCGCCAGTCGTTCGGGGGTCGGCACCAGACCGCGGAAGGCCGTCGCGGCGCCGTCGGCCAGCTCGGCGACCCGCACATGGCGCGTGCGGTCCGCGGTCAGCTCGTCGTACACGGCGTCGGCGTGCACACCCAGGAACGCGGCGCGCAGGGTCCGGGCCCCGGCCACCGCTGCTGCGGCGTCCGCCCGCTGCGATGGTGAGCGCAGCGCCGGTTCGGGCAAGGCCGCGATGACGTCGTCGGCGCGCGCGGCGGCCTTCGCGAGGGCGACGCGCGCGTGCGCCAGTTCACCGCACACGGCCCTCAACTCGCCCTGTCCCCCTTCCGCCGCGGGTTCGGCGAGGTTCACGACCGGCCTCCCACTCCGGCGGCACGGCGCAGCGCGCGGTCGCACGCCGCGAGGTGGACGCCAAGGGCCTCTTCGAAGCTCGTCGTGGGAGCGTCCAGCAACAACTGGCGCCGGATGGCCAGTTCGGCACCGGCGACGGCGCCCGCCCGCTCCGCCGCCACGGCCACGGCCTTCGCCGGGTCGTCGACCACCTCGTCCACGAGGTTCAGGGCCAGCCCGTCGGCCGCCTCGACGGGCGTGCCGAAGAGCACGGCCCGGCGGATCGCGGCGGCGTGCGCCCCATGCTTCGCGAGCCGGTAGAGCGCCATGCCCGGCCAGGTCGCACCATCCTCCACCGGCACCATCAGGCGTACCGAACGGGTCGCGATGCGGTAGTCCGCGGCGAGGAAGGCGTCCAGGGCCACTCCCCCGCAATCACCATCGGCGACGGCGATGGTGGTCGCCGGCAGCCGCTCCATCCGGCGAAGCGCCTGTTCCCACTTGTTGACCAGTGAGACGGTCAGGTCGCGCGCCCGGGGCGCCTCGGGTTCGCCGGACACACGCACGATCACCTTGGCGCGCCCGCCCTGGTCCTCGGCCCGGTCGCAGGCCGCCGCGACAGCCGCGACCGTCTCCGTGGACAGGGCCCGCCGTCCGTCGATGCGCAGCAGGACGTGGTCCGCCGCTTCCCCGAGGTCGGCGGTGTCGGCGGTATCGGCGGTGTCGGCCGAGTCTTTCGTGGCGTTGCTCATCTTCGTCTCCGTCACCACTGCACCAGGGCAGCCTCGATGGTCGAACCGGGGCCCATGACCATCAGGACGCCGTGGTCCCCGGACCGGGTCACGCGTTCCTGGAGCAGCCGTTCGTAGGAGAACAGGAAGGAGCCGCTCGACAGATTGCCGTAGTCACGCAGGACGCCGGTCGTGTGCCGCACGTCGTGCCGGGTCAGGCCCAGGTTGACCCGGACAGCGTCGATGACCTTCTTGCCTCCCGAATGCACCAGCCAGTGGCTGATGTCGCTGCGGCGCAACCCCGCGCCGTCCAGCAGCCGGTCGATGATGCGCTCGGCGTGCGCGCCCACCACGTAGGGGACCTGCGGGTCCAGGAAGAAGCTGAACTTGCCCTGTGCGTCGTCCCAGTCGAAGCGCATCGCGTCGATCGCGTCGGTGATGAGATGGCTGGCGAAGGCCAGGATGCGGGGACTGCCGGAATCGGTCGGCGCTTCGGGGGCGCTGTGGGCGGTGTCCTGGGAGTCGGTGACCAGGGCGATCGCCGCCGCACCGTCTCCGAAGAGGCTGTTCACCACGGCGGTGCGCAGGGTCGAGTCGATGACGTACGCGGCCGAGCACGCCTCCACGCAGAGCGCGACGGCGACTTTGCCCGGGTTGGCCACGGACCAGCCGGCCACGGGGTTGAGGGCGTTGAGACCGGCGTTGCAGCCCATACCCACCACGTCGACCCGGCTGATGCGCGGCGAGAGCCCCATCTCGCGGATGAGTAGGGCGCTCAGCCCCGGGGTGAGGAATCCGGTGGTGGTCACGCAGCACAGGTAGTCGATGTCCGACGGTTCGAGGCCGGAGTTGTCCAGGCAGGCGCGCAAGGCTCGGGCTCCCATGTCGAGCGCGAGCCGCCGGTGCTTGGTGAGCAGTTCGCCCTGGCTCTCCTCGATCGGAGCGCCGTCGGCGTCCAGTTCGGGGAGGGAGAGGTGGCGCCGGTCGATGGCGCTGTTGAGGAAGACCGACCGGACCTTGGGGTCCTCGATGGCGAAGTGGTCGAGCAACTCCCGCTGGGAGTAGGAGTGTTCGGTGTTCGCCGTGCCGACACCGACGATGCGGGCGGCGCCGGCGGCGGGCTTCGTCCGGGGTGCGTGTGTCTCCGTGACGTCGATCCCCGGCGTGATCGTTCCTGCGGTCATCGGAATGTCCACCCCCACATACGGGTCTTACTGCGAATGAGAACCTTCACGGCAAACACCGCTTTCCCTTCGGTGAGTTGTTGTCGGATCAGGGGCTGAGTACTCGGGGCTCCGTATCGAGGTGCTCCGTACGGAGGGCACTCCGTACGAAGCCCGCCAGCCGCTCGACGCCGTCCGCGATCTGCGCATGGCTCAGATAGCTGACGGACAGCCGCATGCTCGTCTCGCCGCCGCCCCGCGGATAGAAGTAGGACATCGGCGTCCAGATGACGCCGAACTCCTCGGCGGACCGTTCCAGTGCGGCGTTGTCCGCGCGGAACGGGACCGTGACGGAGAGGAAGAAGCCTCCGCCGGGCTCGTTCCAGCTGATGCCGAGCGCGCTGCGTTCGTCCTCGGGGAAGCAGCGTTCCAGCTCCCGGAGAGTGACCCGCATGGCGTCTCCGTAGTACGCGGCCGTGCGGGTGTTGAGTTCCGAGGTCCGGCCGTCGACGGAGAGCAGCATCCCGGCCGTGACCGCCTGGCTCACCGGTGAGGTGTTCACCGTCAGCATGCTCTTGATCCGGGCGAGTTCGTCCGCGAGCAGTCCGGTGTTCCCCGCATCGTCGGTGACGGGCTGGTCCGCGACGACGAAGCCCACCCGGGTGCCGGGGAAGAGCGTCTTGGAGTACGAACCCAGGTGCACGACCCTGCGTGCGCGGTCCAGGGACTTGAGCGTCGGAAGCTGCTCACCGGGGCTGACCATCCGGTACGGGCTGTCCTCCAGGATCAGGATGTCGTGGCGTTCCGCCAGGTCGAGCAGTTCCCTGCGGGCAGGCAACGGCATGGTCGTACCGGAGGGGTTGGAGTGGTCGGGGATGACGTAGAAGGCGCGCGGACGTCTGCCGGCGGCCCGCTCCGCGAGGAGTGCGGCTTCCAGGTCCGCGCAGTCGAATCCCTTCTCGCTCTCCTCGACGGCACACACCTCTACGTCGAGGAGCCGTGCGGCGCCGGTGATGCCCACGTAGCACGGACTGGACACGAGCAGCACGTCGTCGGGGCCGGAGATGAGGGCCCGTACCGCGAGGAACATCGCCTCCTGGCAGCCCACGGTCACGACCACCGACGCGGGTGGCACGTCGATCCCCTCGTCCTTGCGGAGCGAGTCCGCGACCAGCTCCCGGATCTGGCCGGCGGTCGGGCCGTACTGGAAGATCGCGGAGCGGACCTGCTCGGGGGTGGCGCCTTCCGCCGCCAGGTGGTCCAGGTAGCGGCGCAGATGGGTGAAGACGTCCTCGGTGTCGAAGAATCCGTCGTAGGGGCGGCCGGGTGCGAACGAGACCGCGTCGGGGTAGCGATGGGTGACTTCGTTGAGGAAGTTCATCGTGTCGAGGACCGGGTCGCGGACGCTGCCGTGCAGCTCCTCCTTGCGGAGGCCGGGGACAGCCGTCCGGTTCGGCGGTGGCTGCGGGAGCTGCCCGGCGGGCTCGGGCCCTCCCACGAGCGGGGGCTCGGCCCGGTCGACGGCTGCCGTGCCCGTGAACGTCATCGTCTCCGCCAGTTCCTCTACGACGGTGCCGAGGACCCGCTCGACGCCTGCTCCGCCCCCGACCGCCAGACCGTGCAGCACCGGCCGTCCGACGAGCACCGCGTCGGCGCCGAGCGCGAGCGCCGCCAGCACGTCCGAGCCGCGCCGCACACCCCCGTCGACGAGTACGGGGCACGCCCCTTGGAGCGCGTCCGCGATCTCCGGCAGTACGTCGAGCGTCGCGGGGACTCCGTCCAGTTGGCGGCCTCCGTGATTGGACACGACGATGCCGGCGGCACCCGACGCGACCGCCTGCCGTGCGTCGGCGGGCGTCATGATGCCCTTGACCAGCACCGGCAGGGAGCTGATCGAGCGCAGCCATGCGATCACCGTCCAGTCGAGGGCGGCGTCGAACTCGGCCAGCGCGTGATCCGCGGGCGAGGCGAAACCGTCGCCGGTGAGGTTGGCGGGCACGATGCCTTCCGGCAGCCGGAAGCCGTTGCGCATGTTACGCAGCCGCCGGCCGAGCCGGGGCGTGTCCGCTGTCAGGACCAGGGCCTCGAAGCCGGCCCGCTCGGCACGTTGGACGAGGGCCCGCGTCGTGTCGCGGTCCCGGAAGCAGTAGACCTGCAGCCAGAGTGGCGCCGTGGCGGCCCGTGCGATGTCTTCGAAGGTCCGCCCGGCGAAGGTGCTCACGACGAGCGGCAGCCCGGCCCGCCCTGCGGCCCCCGCCGTGGCGACCTCGCCCGCCGGGTCCGCCAGGGTGTGGTAGGAGAGGGGCGCGATACCGACGGGCGCTGCCCAGGAACGTCCCAGGATCCGGGTCGTGGTGTCCGGCTGTCCCATCCCCGTGAGCACGCGCGGCCGGAACCGCACGCGGTCGTACGCCTCCACGTTGGCCGCGAGCGTCCGTTCGTCGCCCGCGCCGCCCGCGCAGAAGTCCCACACGGCCGGGTCCATGCCCGCGCGGGCCAGGGTCGCGTAGTCGGCGAGGGTGTACGGAACCGGCGCGGCGCCGTCCGCCGCCGCGCCGTTCACCCCGCGGCCAGCCGGTCTCGCTCGACCGCTTCGTACAGGGCCCGGATGTTGGCGCTGCCGAAGCCGCGTGAGCCCTGACGCTGGATCAGCTCGTAGAAGAGGGTGTTGCGCTCGTAGGGCGAGCGGCTGAACAGCTGGAGCAGATAGCCCCATTCGTCCCGGTCGGCGAGTACCTGGGCGGCCCTCAGCTCCGCGACCTCCTCGCGCATGCCGGTGACCCGCTCGGCGAGCACGTCGTAGTACGAGTCGGGTGTGCTGAGGAACTCGGTGCCGCCCTCGCGCATGTGCCGCACGGCGGGGATGATCTCGTCCACGAGGAAGGCGAGGTGCTGGGCGCCGGGGCCGCCGTTCCTGTCGAGGAACGCGTCGAGCTGTCCGGGTTCCTTCGTCGGGTCCGGGGCGACGAGGGTGAAGGTGACCCGTCCGGAGTCGCTGCGGACGACGATCGAGTCCATCGCCTGCTCGCCGACCGCGACGTACTCGGAGGAGTACCGGGACATCCCGAAGGCGCTCTCGTAGAAGTCGGCGTACTCCGTGAGCCGGTGTCCTTCGACGCAGACCGCGATGTGGTCGAGTAGCCGGACCGGGCCCTGCGACGTGGCGCGCGGCTCCGGTGTGCTCACCCATCGGCGTCCCGGCGGCAGTGCGGCCGCGGTGTTCGGCAGCAGGGTGTGGGTGACGTCGCCGAAGCCCGAGACGACCGGGTGGCCGTGCGAGACGCCCTGGGAGCGGGCGCCGGCGGCCACCGCCGCGTCGTGGGTCGCGGCCACGTCGTCACAGGTGAACGCGATGTCGGCGACACCGTCACCGTGCCGGTCGAGGAAGCGGGTGGTGCCGGGGCCCGAGGTCACGATCAGCCGGGTCTGCCCCTGGCGCAGCAGGATGGAACTCCGGTCGGACTCCACGGAGTCGGCGACGCGGGTGAAACCCATTCCCGAGACGAAGTAGTCGACGGCCGTCGGCGCGTCCCTCGTGTACAACTCGACGTGTTCGATGTCCTGCACTGTCATGACGCTGTCTCCTCAAGAGTCGATGAGTTGCCTGGGGTCGGGTTACCAGCGCCATTCCTGCTGGCCGTACAGGTGGCCTGCCTTGATGCCGCGGTCCTTGCACCAGGTCATGAACTCGTCGATCTGCTTGATCTGGAACGTGTCCTCGGTGTAGGTCGTCGCCATGACGTGCCCGAGCCAGGGCTCCTCGCCCATGGCGTAGACGTACGCCTCCTTGGCTCCCAGCTCGGTCATGATGTCGGCGGCCTGGGCGGCGTTGGAGCCGGACAGCTTGCGGGAGTTGCTCATCTTCTTCGTCACCGGCTTGGTGAGCAGCGCCTGGTAGAGCCAGGTGAGGGGGGCGCCGTCGCACTCCATGCCGAGGAAGGCGATGTCCGCGGTGCCCAGGTGACGCTTGACGTAGCGGTACAGCATCGGGTCGATGCCCGAGGAGTCCGCGCCGATGAAGACCTTCTTGCCCGCGAACTCCGCCCAGTAGGTGGACTTGCCGCGGATGTCGAGGTCGCAGTGCTCGCCGAGGAACGGCGTCGCGGTGATCTTGCCGCCGGGGAACTCCACCTCGTCGAAGTCGTCGACCTCCACGACCGGGAAGCCCTGGTGCTTGAGCATGAGCGCCATGGACGGGTCGGCGAGGTTGCCGCGCGAGCCCCGGGGGACGACGATCCGGCCGACGCGGCCCCGGAGTTGGAGAAGTGTCTCCAGGACGATGTGGTCCTGGTGGCCGTGCGTGATCAGTACAAGGTCAATGTAGTCGGGCAGGTCGTCAAGGGTGTACCGGTCGCCGGCGGTGTTGTCGGCGCTGATGAACGGGTCGGTCACGACGGCGGCATCGGGCGTCTGGAGGACCAGACACGCGTGCCCGAAGTAGCGGATACGGCCGCCCGCGTCGATGTGCCGGTCCTCCGCGAGGCTCGGCCGGTCGCTCAGCATGCCGGACAGGTGCTGCGTCTGGGCGTCGTCCAGTTCGAGGGCTTCGCGGAGTTTCGCGAGGGTCGTGGGCCGCACCCGGGCCTTGAAAAGCTCTTCGAGCCCGGCATGACGGAACGGAATGTCCAGTTCCAGCACATCGGGTGAGGGGAGTCGCGGGGTACTGAGGATGAACGGCCTTTCCACACCGGTCTCGAAGGAGAGCTGAACCGACTGGCGCTCCTCCTGGTAGATGTCGCTGTGGTAGGCGAGCGGCTCCATGAAGCGGATCTGCGCCTGGTTGTCGGTGTCGTACGCCAACTCGACCAGGCCGGCGAGTTCCGGGGGCAGCTTCGGGTACAGCGGGGTCAGGTCGAAGCCGGTGGCATGGGCGCGGAGCAGTTCCTGGCCCTCGGCGATCGCCTCGGCGAATCGGAGCATGCCCGCCCGGTCGCGCTTGATGGTGGTCAGCAGATCGCGCACCTCGTCGGCGCGTTCCTCCGCGATGTTGATGAAGTAGCCGCCTCGCAGTTCGGGATTGCTGCTGGCCGCCACGTGGACCTTCGGAGACTGGAGATACGACTCCAGGAGCGGCACCTGAAGAAATGCCAGGTTCATCGCGGCCTGAATGGGCGCCAGTGTGTGCGGCCAGACGTAGAACCGGTCCACCAGTGGTTCCACTATGACCTTGGGTCGCAAAAACAGCAGCTCGTCAGACATGGGTGCCCCCGCCCTCCAAAGAATTCGGACCAGAATCAATCGATTGGTTGGTCAGCCGCGGAAGACGCCCAGGCCCATGCGGAAGGGCGGCCGTCCGCGGCGGTTCGTCAACTGCGCTTCGGCTGCGGCGGGTTGCCGGTGTTGCCGGTGTTGCCGGTGGCCACCCACTCCAGTACGGCCATGGCACTGGTCAGCTTCATCTCGGCCTGCTGCCAGGCGATCGAGCGCGGCCCGTCGAGGACCGCGCCGGAGACCTCCTCGCCGCGGTGCGCGGGCAGGTCGTGCATGAACTTCGCTTCCGGCCAGCGCCGCAGAAGCTGCTCGTCGATGTGGAAGGGGCGGAACTTCTCCCGCCAGTCGGGGTCCGCCTTGACGGTTCCCGTCGTCTGCCAGCGCGTCGTGTAGACGACGTCCACATCTGTCGGCAGATCGTCCATGCCGTGGACCTCGCGTACGCTGCCGCCCGACTCGGCGGCCCGCTTCGCGGCACTGTCCAGCACCTGGGGGTCCAGTCCGTAGCCGGGCGGGGTGGCGAAGGTGAGGTGGCAGCGCGGGAGGTGGGAGGCGCCGTGGGCCAGGGCGGACGCCGTGTTGTTGCCCTCGCCGACGTAGAGGACGGAGATGCCGTCGAGCGAACCGAATTCCATGAGCATCGTCGCCAGGTCGCACACGCCCTGGGTGGGGTGCTCCTCGGCGGCCATGGCGTTGATGACGGGGAGCCGCCCTGCGCCGGCCATTTCCCGCAGGTCCGCGAGCGGACCGGACGTCCTCGCGACGAGCGCGTCCAGCATGGAGCCGAAGATGCGGCCGGTGTCCTTGAGCGATTCGCCCGTCACCGTCTGGAGATCGTGGGGTCCGTAGGTGACGGGAAATCCGCCGAGCCGCACGACGCCGCTGGTGAAAGCGGTCCGGGTCCGCGTCGACGTCTTGGCGAACAGCACCCCGACCACCTTGTCGCGCAGCGGCCTGTCATGCGCCTTCCGGTCGTGGAAAAGCTCTCGGGACCTGGCCATGAGGCCCTCCAGGTCCTCCCTGGTCAGTTCGGACAGCGTCAGCAGCCCGCGCGCCTCTATGGACATCGCTCTCCTATGGACATCGTTCTCCGCTTTCGCTCTGGCCGCGGTATGCGACGGCGCCGCCCATCCCGGCGGTGGTGATCCCCTGCGCGGCCCGCCAGTCGGCGTGGTAGATCGTCGTCCGGTAGCGGTCGGCCCCGTCGGGGCAGAGGCATACGAACTCCTCGGCCGCCGGGTCCTGCCGGAACATCCGCAGCGCGGCGGCCACGGTCGCCCCGGAGCTGCCTCCGACACCGATGCCGGCTTCCTCGGACAGCCACAGACAGGCCGATACGGCCTCGGCGACATCGACGTACTGCGCGGATGCGGTGGCAGGGTCCAGGAAACTCGACGGACAGCTCGCTCCTATCCCGGACAGCAGCCGCCGCCCGGACGTGCGGCCGAGCGCCGCCGAGCCGTGGACGTCGACACCGATGAGGCGCCACTCCGCGTCGCTCGCGGCAACAAACCGGGTCAGGCCGGCGAGCGTGCCGCCCGTGGAGACGGGGACCAGCACCGTCGCCGGGCCGGGCACCTCGCGCAGGAGTTCGGGCGCCGTGCTCTCGAAGTGGGCGTTCGGGTTCGCCTCGCTCCGGTACTGATTCGTCCACACCAGGCCGGGTCGAATCTTCAGCTGTTCCCTGACGTATCGGATGCGATTCAGTAGATATCCGCCGGTGGCATCCGGTTCATCAATCACCCGCACCCGCGCCCCGAAGCCACGCATCCGGTCGACGAAGAAGACACTGGTCCGCGGATCGACAACGGCGGTGAAGGGTATCCCCCGCGCCGCACATTCGGCCGCCATGGCGACACCAAGATTCCCCGAAGTCGACTCGATGACGCCGATTTCCTTGTCGATACGGTCGGCCACCTGGTCGATCAAAGCGGCGGATATGCGGTCCTTGAGCGAACCGAAAGGATTCTTGGATTCCAGCTTGAGTCGCAGCCGCCGCAGGGTCCCGTGCACCTCAAGGGAAACATCCACGATCGGAGTGTTCCCGACCGGGGTGTTCTCGACGGGAGTTTTCCTGACCGGAGTGTTCTCGACCGGATTGTTCCCGACAGGAGAGCGCACCGGGTCCGCAGATCTCACAGCCCTCGTCATCAGCAACATCCGATATTCTTGAGTAGCGTGGCGGGTCGGCTCACGGCCCCTGAAGCACCGGATGAAAAGCCGTCAGGCGTCGGTCATTTCTACAAGCGCCAGTCGACCGGTCCCCTTCAGGGTGGCCAGATCGATATCGGCGATACAACGCACCGGATCGTCATTGAGCGTCAGCGTGCCCTCGACATGGACGGTGCCGGTGCCTGCCTCGAAGTCGGCGCCGCTGAGGTCCGAAGCCTCCCGATCCAGGCGTATGCCCAGGTCAGTGCCGCCCCGGGTCTCCGTGAACTTCACGAAGACGGTCCCGATGTCCGTCAGCCGCGTATGCAGTTCCTCCAGCGTGGGCTCGGGTCCGCCGACCTCCACACTCTGTTCCACACTCAGGCGCTCGGTCAGTTCATCCATGATTCATCTCTCCGATCGAAAAACGGCCGGCGGCCGGCTCAGGACTGCTCGGACTCCACATAGGCGAATGCCAGGTCGTCAGGAATGCTGAATTTCAGCGTGGTCTCGCAGAACTCACGCCACTCCGGAGTGACATCGGTGAAGAGCCGCTTGTCCTTGTCGACGCCGACAGGACTGAGCATGACCGTGAATTCATCACAGAGGAACACCGTGGTCTCATCGGCAAGATCGCGCTCCTCGGAATGCGCTCCGGCCGACCAGCCGGGAAAGCCACGCAATTCACCCAGTGGGTACGACTTGCAGTACTTCCTCACCCGAACCTCCGAAAGCAGGCCGACAGCGGACGTGCCCCACGCAGCACTGAAGGAACCGCTCGGGACGGTCCTTCCGAATGCGATGAAACGCAATAGTGCGTGGCGAGGCGCGCCCTCAGCGTACGACAACCGTCCCTGCTCATCCATAAGTCCAAACACAGAGAAATGGCGGCCTCGTGTTCAACCGGCGCCTTCACGCAGTTGAACACGAGACCGCCTTACCCGCCCGGGGGATTAGCGGGTAGTCTGTGTCGTTTATACGTCTCGCGAGCGCAGCATCGCGCCGCCGACCGCCAGCGCGCCGGCGGCCCACAGGGCCACCACGCCGAGACCTTCCCAGGGGCCGATCGGCAGCTTGTCGACGCCGATCGTCGTCTGGACGGAGAGGCCCGCCGTCATGGGCGCGATCTGCTGGAGCAGCCGCTGCCAGTCCGGGTCCGTGATCACCTGGGTGAGGATCGGGAAGAAGAAGAGCAGTCCCAGCACGATCCCGATCGCCGTCGCCGAGTTCCGCACGATCAGTGCGACGCCGAGGCTGAGCAGCCCGATCAGGGCGAGGTAGAGGACGGAGCCCACGGCCGCGCGCAGCGTCTCCGAGTCGGCCAGCGACATCGCCTCGTACCCGTGTGCCTCGGTGAAGCCCCGGCCCGGCGTCACCATCCCGCCGATCAGCAGGGATCCGACGACACCGATTCCACCCGCCACCACCATCACCGCGCTGAGGACGGCCGCCTTCGAGAAGAGGACGGTCAGCCTGCGCGGTACCGCGGCGACCGTGGTCTGCATCATGCCGGTGCTGTACTCGTTGCCGACCATCAGCACCGCGACGATCGCGACGACGACCTGACCGACCATGACACCGGTGAGGCTCAGCTTCGTGGCGTCCTCCCCGCAGCCCATGGCGTCACACCGGGCGGTCATGGCCACCGCGGCGCCGACCGCCAGGGTCAGGGCCATGGTGCCGAGCAGCAGCCAGCCGTTGCTGGAGTCCGTCCGCAGCTTCGTCCACTCGGCGCGTCCCGCGTACCTCATACGTCCCTCCGGCGGATCAGGACCAGGGCGCTCGCGAAGGCGACCGCGGCGTATGCGCACAGGACGGCGAAGCCCGCCCATGGCGCCAGCGGGAAGTAGCCGTTCGCCGGCGTGTAGACGGTGACGACCTGGTCGTAGTGGCTGACGGACTGCTGGATGGCGAACCCGGCGGCCGGTGTGACCTTCAGCAGCCAGTCCGAGGCCGCGTCGGGCAGGACGGACGCGGTGGCGAGCAGATAGGGCAGCACCATGCCGACGACCACGACGGTGATGGTCACGGCGCTGCGCCGCAGGATCGCACCGACCCCCAGGGCGAACACGCTCGCCGCCGCCAGCAGCAGGCCCGTTCCCACGACGACCCGCAGCTCGGTCGCCGACGGCACCGTCAGGACGGGAAAGCCGTTCGCGAGTGACCGTGCTCCGCCGAAGGGCACCATGATCGCGGCGGCGATCGTGCCGACGAGGAAGGCCGCACAGCCCACCACGAGGGCCTTCGTCACCAGTACGCGGCCCCTGCGCGGACTGGCCGCGAAGGTGACGCCGATCAACCCTCGCCGGTACTCGACGGTCATGTAGCCCGCGGCCACGACGACCATCATGATCAGTCCGGCGAACGCGCCGACGAGGAAGTTCGAGACGATCCGCACACCGCTGGCGGCCGGTCCGCCGACCACCGGTGCGATGTCGCCGGCCCCGGTGATGCTGAAGCCCGTACCGGACGGGGTCACTTGGCCCTTCGTCGACTGGCTGTAGCTGCCGTTCGTCCCCGCGCCGTCGCTGACCTGCTGGTCCTGCCACGCGCCGCCGCTCCAGCCACCGCTCAGGGTGGGATCGCTGAACGTGCCGGTCGCGACGGCGGGGTTGAACCCCGTTCCCGTACCGGTCTCCTCCGTGGCCGACGGCGAGGCCACGAACAGCCCGACCTGCGGCGCCTCGGAGAGCCCGGAGAGGCGGGCGGTGCCCACTTCGTCCCACTTGCTGCCGTCCGCCGACTGGTAGCCGGTGAGGGTGTCGCCTGAGCGCTCCAGCCGGAGCCAGCGCGGTGCCTGCGCCGACACCGCGCCGGGCAGTCCCGCCGTGTCGTGCGTGTAGTCGTACTGCATCCGCACGCCGTGGGCGCCTGTGACCATCATCGCCGCGTACGACGACCCCGGATCCAGGGAGTCCTTCACGATGATTCCGGCCTTGGCCCAGGGCGCGAGGCCGGGCTTGTTCTCCGTGGGCGTCGACGCGACCTGACCGGTCAGCGAGGACACGGACACCGTGATACTGCCGTCGCCCTTCAGCGGCTGATGCATGAAGTAGAAGGCGTCGTTGACCGCTTCACCGGACGGACCGACGGGCAGCTTCGACGCGTCGCGGCCCCCCTCGTTGCTCGCGGCCGTGGCGAGCAGGCCGACGAGGCAGATCACCACGAGGGCGCCGACCGTGCTGAGCACCCAGCCGCGCACGGTCCGGAACTTGGTCCACTCGGCGTGCAGCACGCGTCCGAAGCCGCCGCGCTCCGGCCGGTCGGTGGCGGGTGGCGGCGAGAGCGTGGTGGTCATCGTCCGGCCTCCTCGCTGACGACCCCGCGGTACTGCACGGAGTCCCGGGTGAGTTCCATGTACGCCTCTTCCAGGGACGCGCGATGCGAGGACACTTCGGAGAACGGCACCGCGTTCGCGCCGAGCACGGACACGACGGCCTCGGCCGCCAGGTCGGTGACGCTGATCGTGTCGCCGCCCGTGGAACTGACCGTGGCACCGGCCCGCGCGAGCACCTCCATCGCCCTCGTACGCGCCGAGGTACGCAGGGTGACGCGCCCCTGGGACACCGAGGCGAGCAGTTCGCTGACGCTCACGTCGGCGAGGACCTTGCCGCGCCCGACGACGATCACATGATCGGCGGAGTCCTGAAGTTCACTCATCAGGTGACTGGACACCAGCACGGCGCGACCCTGTTCGGCGAGCGACGCGAGGAAGCCCCGCATCCACATGAAGCCTTCGGGGTCCAGACCGTTGAACGGCTCGTCCAGCATGAGCATCGGCGGGTCGCCGAGCAGCGCGGCTGCGATACCCAGCCGCTGCCGCATCCCCAGGGAGAAGCCGCCCGCCTTGCGGCCCGCCACGTCCTGGAGGCCGACCCTGCGGATCACCTCGTCGACCGCGGCGGTGCCCAGCCCCTGCGAGTGGGCCAGCCACAGCAGGTGATGGCGGGCGATCCGGCTCGGCTGCACGGCAGCCGCGTCGAGCAGCGCGCCGACGTGCTTGAGCGGCGTGCGCAACGACTGGTACGGGCGCCCGCCGACCAGCGCGCTCCCCTTGTCCGGCTTGTCCAGGCCGAGGATGACACGCATCGTCGTGGACTTGCCGGCGCCGTTCGGGCCGACGAAGCCGGTGATCTGTCCCGGTCTGACGGAGAACGACATCCCGTCCAGCGCCTGGGTGCTGCCGAAGCGCTTGTGGACGTCCCTGACCTCGATCACCGCTTGCGATCCATCGATCGTCTTCTCCATGCGAGAAGGCTAGGGAAAGGGAGGGGTACGGGTCGTCACGGCCAGGAGCTAAGTTCCGGGCGGCTCGCGTGAGGGATGCGGCAGACCGCCCCTCCCCCGTACGAGGGAGGGGCGGTCTCCTACCTGAGGATGAGGCACCGGATCTGCCGCGCGGATCGGGCCGGAGTGGTCGCCGGCGTGGTCCACACGCCAGGGCTCAGGGCTCAGGGCTCAGGGCTCAGAGGTCGAACTCCTCGTACTCCTCGTACTCCGTGGCGTCGGCGTTCTCGGCGTTCCTGCCGTTTCCGACGATCGTGGCGATCTCCGCGACCGTGGGGCGGTCGAAGACGGAGGCGAGCGGCAGATCGACCGCGAACACCGTCCTGATGCGTGAGACCACCTGGGTGGCGAGCAGCGAATGTCCGCCCAGGTCGAAGAAGTTGTCGTCGACGCCGACACGTTCCACGCCCAGCAGCTCGGCCCACATCTCCGCGAGGACACGCTCCGTCTCGGTACGCGGCGCCACATGGCTCCGCCCCGTTCCGGCCCGCGTCCCACCGTCGAATGCCCGGAGTGCGGCGCGGTCGATCTTGCCGTTCGGGGTGAGGGGCAACGCGGCCAGCTCCACGAACACCGACGGCACCATGAACCCCGGCAACCGATCACTGACGAAGGCCCGCAACTCACCGACCCCCGGGATCCCCTCTTCCTGATCCACCGGAACCACATGCGCCACCAACCTCCGATCCCCCTCCACATCCCCCACCGTCACCACGACCGACCGCACCCCAGGATGACCACCCAACACCGACTCGACCTCGCCCAGCTCGACGCGGAACCCACGGATCTTGACCTGGTCGTCGGCGCGACCCACGAACTCCAGCCGACCATCCGGCAGCCACCTCACCTCATCACCCGACCGATACATCCGCGTACCGTCCGCCACGAACGGGTCGGCCGTGAACCGCTCCGCGGTCAGTTCAGGACGGCCGAGGTATCCACGAGCGACGCCCGTACCGGCGATGTACAACTCACCCACCACACCCACCGGGACGGGGCGCAACTGCTTGTCGAGTACGTAGACGCGGGTGTTGGCCATCGGCGTACCGATCGACGGCACACCCTGACCCTCCGGATCGAGGACGGCGATGCTCGCGCACACCGTGATCTCGGTCGGGCCGTACGCGTTGAGCAGCCGATAACCCTCACGCCATACGGAAGCAGCCGCCTCCTCCAGCCGCTCCCCCGCCGTCACCAACGTCCGCAGACCTTCCAGGTCCGCCGGTTCCAGAACGGCGAGGAGCGACGGCGGCAGTGTCGCCACCCGTACCTCCCGCTCCCGCACCAACGCGGCCAGGACGCGGGGCTCGGCCCGCTCCTCCGCCGTCGCCACCACCAGCCGGCCACCCGCCACCAACGTCACAGCGACTTCGGACACCGCGGCATCGAAACCGAACGGCGCGAACTGGAGCACGCCATCACCCGCACCGACACCAAACGTCCGTGCCTGCGCCAACGCCAGGTTCACGACTCCACGGTGCGCGACCTGCACACCCTTCGGCCGACCCGTCGAACCCGACGTATAAATCACATACGCCAACTGATCAGCAGTCGCCGACACGATGTCGGGCGCCGTCGAGGGCAATTCCGCCAGCGCGGCCACCACACCCGGAGCGTCCACCACCACCGTCCGAAGCCGCCCCACCGGCAGCTCATCCACCAACTCCTCCGTACCCACCAACACAGTCGCCCGACTGTCCCGCAGCATGAAGCCCAGCCGCTCCACCGGATACTCGGGATCCAGGGGCAGATACGCGCCACCCGCCTGCCACACCCCCAGCATCGCCACGACCATGTCGACCCCACGCGGCAGACACAGCGCCACCACCGACTCCGCGCCCACCCCCACACCCCGCAGATAATGCGCCAGACGATTCGCCCGACCCATCAACTCCCCATATTCGAGGGACACTTCGCCGCAGACCACGGCCACCGCGCTGGGCGCAGAGGCTGCACGTTGAGCAATCAGCTCATGCACACCACCCACCACCGGCAACGGCTCAACCGTCGCATTCCACTCATGTACGAGCCGCTGGTGCTCGACCTGAGTCAGAACCGGCAGCTCAGCGAGGCGTCGGCTCGCGTCCGTGGTCAGGGTGTCGAGGAGTGCGACGAGATGTCCCGCCATCCGCTCGACCGTGCTCGCGTCGAACAGCGCGGTGCTGTACTCGATCGCTCCGGACAGCGCACCCCCGCCGTCCGTCAGCACGAGGCGCAGGTCGAACCGGTTGGTCATGCTGGTTCCGGCGTCGTCCATGGACGACTCGGGGTCGATGGTGTCGCCGTCGGCGCGATCACCGGTGGACCGGCCGTCCTCGGTGAAGTAGTTGAACAGCACCTGGAAGAGCGGGCTGCGCGACCGGTCCCGCTCCGTGACGAGTTCGTCCACCAACTGCTCGAACGGCAGATCCTGGTGTGCGTAGGCGCCCAGAGCCACCTTCCGTACGCGGCCCAGCAGTTCGGCGAAGGAGGGGTCGCAGGACAGGTCGGTGCGGAGCACGAGCGTGTTGACGAAGAACCCGATCAGATCCTCGGTCTCGGCGCGGTTCCGGTTCGCGACCGGTGTGCCCACCACCACGTCGTCCGACCCCGCGTACCGGCCCAGCAACACGTTGAACGCGGCCAGCAGCGTCATGAACATCGTCGTGCCGTGTTCGCGGGACAGCGCCCGCAGCACGGCCATCGTCGGTTCCGGGACCTCGAACCGCGTCGTCGCGCCGACCGGTGACCACATCGCCGGGCGCGGCCGGTCGGTGGGCAGCTCAAGCGTCGGCGCTCCGGTCAACTGCTCCCGCCAGTAGGCACGTTGCGCGTCGAGCACATCGCCGGTGAGCCGCTGTCGCTGCCAGACCGCGAAGTCCGCGTACTGGACGGGCAGGGGCGGGAGCGACGGTACGCCGCCCTCGCGCAGCACGTCGTACAGATACATCAGTTCGCGCTGGAAGATACGTGTCGACCACTCGTCGGAGACCACATGGTGCATCGACAGCGCGAGGACGTGTTCGTGGGCCGCCACCCGGATCAGTGTGGCGCGAATCAGCGAGCCGTCGGAGAGGTCGAACGGCGTCGCCTCGTCCGCCGTGACAAGCTTCTCGGCCGCAAGCAGGGGGGCGCCCTCGGCCGACACGTCGATCATCGGCAGCGCGAAGGCCGCCGGCGGGGCTATCACCTGGTGCGGCACACCGTCCGCGCCCGCGACCAGACGCGTCCGCAGCACCTCGTGCCGTGCCACGATCGCGGTGAGGGCCGCTTGGAGTGCGGAAATGTCGAGGTCGCTGCCCATCCGCACCCGCATCGGCAGGTTGTACTCCAGCGATCCGGGCTCCAGCCGGTCCAGGAACCACAGCCGTTGCTGTGCGAACGACAGTGGCAGTACCTGGTCCCGGTCGACGGGTGTCACCGGCTGGAGGTCGGGCCGCTCTGCCGACCCGGCGATCGTCGCGGCCAGGCCACGCACCGTCGGGTGGTCGAAGAGCGCCGACAGCGGGACCTCGGCGCCCAGGACGTTCCGTATCCGGGAGATCACCTGGGTGGCGAGGAGTGAATGCCCGCCCAGCTCGAAGAAGTTGTCCTCGGCTCCGACCCGGTCGATGCCCAGGACGCGGTTCCAGATTCCTACGAGCAGTTCTTCCACGGCGCCGGAGGGTGCCACGAAGGTGTCCGCCTCGGGGCGGCCGATCTCCGGCTCCGGGAGTGCGGCCCGGTCCAGTTTGCCGTTGGGGGCCAACGGCAGGTCGGCCAGCTCGACGAAGACCGACGGGACCATGAACTCGGGGACACTGCGCCGCAGGTGCTCGCGCAGCTCGGCGTCCGCCGGAAGTCCCTCGGCCAGGTCGGCGGGCACCAGGTAGGCCGCCAGCCGGCGGTCCTCGCCCTCGCCCCAGGCGGTCACGACCGCGGAGCGCACACGGGGATGGCCGGCAAGCACCTCCTCGATCTCTCCCGGTTCGATACGGAAGCCGTGCACCTTCACCTGCTGGTCGATACGGCCGAGGAATTCGAGGCGGCCGTCGGCACGCCAGCGCACCTGGTCGCCCGACCGGTAGGCCCGGGAGCCGTCACCCGCGAACGGATCGGCCACGAACCGCTCCGCGGTCAGCGCGGGCCGGTCCCCATAGGCTCGGGCGAGGCTCGCGCCCGCGATGTACAGCTCGCCCGCGATGCCGACGGGCACGGGGTTCAGGCGCTCGTCCAGGACCATCAGCCGTACGTTCGTCAGCGGCAGGCCGATCGGCACGAGGCCGCCGGGCGACCAGTCCGCCATACCACCCGTATCGCTCGTGCCGCTCGTACGGGCACACACCGTGCTCGCCGCGTCGATGGTGTTCTCGGTCGGGCCGTACAGGTTCGCCACGATCGCCGTGGAGTTCTTCGCGTAGAAGCGGGCCACGTCGGCCGCTGCCAGCGCCTCACCTCCGCAGAACACCGCACGCAGCCCGGCTAGGGAAGACGGCCATGTGTGGGAGACGAACAGCTTGAACAGCGACGGTACGAATTGCACCACCGTGATCCGCCGGGCTTCGAGGAGTTCCACCAGGTAGTCCAGGTCACCCTGTCGTCCGGGGGCGGCGAGGACGAGTTCGGCGCCGTTCGACAGGGGCCAGAGCAGCTCCCACACCGAGGCGTCGAACGTGAGAGGTGTCTTGTGGAGCACGCGGTCCGCCGCAGTGAGATCGTGCTGGTCCTGCATCCACGACACACGGTTCACGACACCACGGTGGGTGATCTGCACGCCCTTCGGGCGGCCGGTGGAGCCCGAGGTGTAGATGACATACGCGAGCTGCTGGGGATGGACCGGTATGCCGGGCGACGTGGCCGGCAGTGTCGCGAGAGCCGCGCGGGTCGCGGGGTCGTCCCACCACACCACCGTGTCCAGCGCTCCTCCGGTGGCCAGGTCGGCCGCGACTCGACGGTGACCGACCAGGACGGTGGCGCCACTGTCCGCGAGCATGAAATCGAGGCGGTCCGCCGGGTAGCCCGGGTCGAGCGGCACGTAGGCCGCCCCCGCCTGCCAGACCGCGAGGACCGCGGCGACCATGTCCGGGCCGCGCTCCAGGCAGAGGGCCACGGTGAACTCGGCTCCCACTCCCACGTCGCGCAGATGGTGGGAGAGGCGGTTGGCGCGTGCCATCAACTCGCCGTAGGTGACGGTCTCTTCACCCGATACGACAGCCACCGCGTCCGGCGTCGCGAGTGCCCGCTCGGCGATCAGCTCGTGCATGCCGCTCACCGGGGGCAGGGGCGCCGCGTTGTCGGTCCACTCGTGCAGGAGCTGGTCGCGCTCGGCCTCGGTCAGCAGGGGCAGATCACCGATGCGCCGGTCCGCCTCGTGGTCGTCGTCGGAGGTGACGGCCGCCAGGAGTGTGACCAGGTGCCCGGTCATCCGCTCCACGGTCGTGGCGTCGAAGAGTGCGGTGCTGTACTGGATCTCTCCGGCAAGGGAGCCGTCGTCCTCGCCTTCGCCCAAGGTGACCATCAGGTCGAACTTGACCGGCAGCGACTCCGGTACGACCCCCGGGCCGACGGACTCCGGGGCCGGAAGCGCGGCCGGTGCACCGTCGGATCCCGCCCGCGTGCGGCGCGCGGCGGATCCGGCGGGCTCCTCGGCCACATAGCTGAAGAGCGTCTGGAAGAGCGGGGTACGAGAGCGGTCGCGCTCCATGACGAGGTCGTCCACCACCTGCTCGAACGGCAGGTCCTGGTGGGCGTAGGCACCGAGCGCGGTCTCGCGTACACGGCCGAGGAGTTCGACGAACGTGGGATCGCCGGACAGGTCGGTGCGCAGCACGAGCGTGTTGACGAAGAACCCGATCAGATCCTCGGCCTCAGCCCGGTTCCGGTTCGCCACCGGCGTGCCGACCACGACATCCTCGGTGTCGGCGTAGCGAGCCATGAGGACGTCGAACGCCGCGAGGAGCGTCATGAACATCGTCGTGCCGTGTTCCCGGGACAGCGCGCGCAGCGCCTGTGCCGTACCGGCCGGAACGGTGAATCGGCACACCGCGCCCTCGGTGGAACGCACCGCCGGCCGCGGCCGGTCGGTCGGCAGCTCAAGCGTCGGAACGCCCGCCAACGTGCGCCGCCAGTAGTCCAGTTGACCATCGAGCACGTCACCGGTCAGCCACTGCCGCTGCCAGGCCACGACATCCGCGTACTGGAACGCGAGCGGCGGCAACGGATCCGGTTCACCCGCGCGGAACGCCTCGTAGAGAGTGAGGAGTTCGCGTCGAAGGATGCGATCCGACCACTCGTCGGACACCACGTGGTGCATCAGCAGGGCGAGTACGTGCTCCTCGTCCCCCAGCCGGATCAAGGTGGCGCGGATCAGGGGGCCGTTCGCCAGGTCGAACGGCGTCAGGGTGTCCTTGGCGAAGATGTCGTTCGCTGCGGTCTGCGGGCTCACACTCCCGGAGAGGTCGAGGAGTGGAAGGGGCGTGGGCGTGGGCGGGTCGATGACCTGGTACGCCACACCGTCCTCGCCCGCGACCAGCCGAGTCCGCAGCACTTCATGCCGGGCGACGATCGCGTCCAGCGCGGCACCCAGAGCCGCGAGGTCCACGTCACCGGTCAGCCGCAGACGCGTCGACATGTTGTACTCCGTCGAGCCCGGCTCCAACTGATCCAGGAACCAGAGGCGTTGCTGCGCGAACGACAGCGGAAGCGGCTGAGTGCGGTCTGCCACCCCGACCGGTGGCAGGGCCCGCGCCTGTCCCGCGCCGTCGACTGCCGCCGCCAGACCGCGAACCGTCGGCTGGTCGAAGAGCGCCGACAACGCCACCTCGACCCCGAACGCCTCCCGGATACGGGAGATCACCTGCGTGGCGAGCAGGGAGTGACCGCCCAGATCGAAGAAGCTGTCCGTGGCGCCGACACGGTCCGCTCCCAGTACCTGGGACCAGATGCCCGCGAGCAACTCCTCGGCGACCGTGCCCGGAGGAGCGTAAACGCCGTCCAACTCACTGGCCGTGCCCTCGGGTTCGGGGAGTGCCTTGCGATCGATCTTGCCGTTCGGGGTGAGCGGCAACGCGGCCAGCTCCACGAACAGCGACGGCACCATGTACTCCGGCAGACTCTCCCGCAACCACTCCCGCAGCACACCCACCGACGGAACACCATCGGCTTGGACGGCCGGCACCAGATACGCCACCAATCGACGCTCCACACCCTCCCCACGACCCACCACCACCGCGGAACCGACCGCCGGATGCCCGATCAAGGCGGCTTCGATCTCACCCGGCTCGATACGGAAACCACGCACCTTCAACTGCTCGTCCCCACGCCCCAAAAACTCCAGCCGACCATCCGCCAACCACCGCACCCTGTCCCCCGACCGATACATCCGCGAACCATCCCCCGCGAACGGATCCGCCACAAACCGCTCCGCCGACAAACCCGCACGACCCAGATAACCCCGCGCCACACCAGCGCCGCCGATGAACAACTCACCCGCCACGCCGACGGGCACCGGCTCCAGCCGACCGTCCAGCACATACACCCGCGTATTGGCGACAGGTGAACCGATCCCCGCCACCCGGTCCGCCGACAACCGCTCACACGCCGACCACACCGTGGTCTCCGTCGGCCCGTACATGTTCCACACCCCCGCCACCCGCTCCACCAACGCACCCGCCAACCCACCCGGCAGCGCCTCACCACCACACAACGCCACCAGACCAGGCAACCCCACCCACCCATCAGCCACCAACATCTGCCACGTCACCGGCGTCGCCTGCAACACCGTCACACCCCACCGCACCAACTCACCCGCCAACACACCCGCATCACCCACCACCCCATCCCCAGCAACCACAACCCGACCACCCACCACCAACGGCAACCACAACTCCAACCCCGCAATATCAAACCCCCACGTCGTCACCGCCAACAACACATCACCCCCACCCAACCCCGGACGCACCGCCATCCCACCCAGAAAACTCACCAAACTCCCCTGCCCCACCAACACACCCTTCGGCCGACCCGTCGACCCCGACGTATACAACACATACGCCAACCGATCAGCCGCCACCGCCACCTCCGGCGCCACCTCCGGCGCCACCTCCGGCGCAACCGACGACATGCCCTCAACCACAGAACGAGTCCCCGCATCATCCAGCCACACCACAGCACCCACCGACTCCACCGACTCCACCGGC
>NZ_JBIVUQ010000019.1:0-98127 GCF_044757265.1 Streptomyces sp. NPDC091292
ACCGCCGCGATCTGGCACAACCACAAGACCGGCCAGCCGGTCACACGATCCTTGATCGCCTACGACCACTGATCACATAGGAATGACTCGTCTAGCGGGTTTCCACGCGCGCGATGCGGCCCTTCTCGCCCGACGCCCAGCACGTTCCGTCCGCCGTGCAGTCCACGGTGTCGTACGAGCCGGTGTCGACGGTGCGCCAGGTCCGGCCGCCGTCCGTGGTCAGGTCGGTGCCGGTGGGGCCGACCGCGAGGACCGCGTGCCGGGCGCCCACGCTGTGGGAGAGGGAGTGCGGCAGCCAGGTCACGCCCGAGCGGTAGGCGGGCGGCGGCTGCGCCGACGGGCCCCAGGTACGGCCGCCGTCGCCGGTGACCGCCGCCGCGTCCGGCGACGCCTGATCCGCGCGGTAGTCGCCGCCGACCGCGATGCCGTGCGCACGGTCCCGGAACGCGACCGCGAACACCCCGCGCGCGGGGTCGCCCGCCGGAATCGGTGTGTCGGTGGCCGTCCAGGTGCGCCCCCGGTCCGCGGAGTGCAGCACCCGCGCGCGTGCGCCACCGCCCGTCGCCAGCCACACGTCCCGCGTACCGGACGTCACCAGGCACTGGCCGCTCGCCGCGAATCCGGCCTCGCCCGCCAACGCGGGCGGCATCCCCTCGCTCGGCAGCACGGTCCAGGACCGTCCGCCGTCCCGGGTCGACAGGATGCGGTACTTGCCGTCCACCGGGTCGCTCATCGCGAGGCCGTTGCGCTGGTCGAAGAAGGCGACGCAGTCGTAGAAGGCTTTCGGGTCGGGGTTACGGAACGCCTCGGTCCAGGTCGCTCCCCCGTCCTCGGTGCGCAGCACCCGCGAGGCGTCGCCCTCGCCGATCGCGAGGACCACCGCCCGGCGCGCGTCGAACGCCTCGACGTCCCGGAACTCCAGCCCCTCGGCGCCCACAGGCGACACATCGCGCCAGGTCCGGCCGCCGTCCTGGGTCCGCAGTACGGTGCCCCGGGAGCCCGCGGCCCACGCGGTGCGCCGGTCGACGGCGGCGAGTCCCCGGAAGCGGGCGTCCGTGCCGCTGTCCTGGAGCCGCCAGCCCAGCCCGTGCCGACCGCCCTCGGCGTCGCCGGAGCCACCGGCACCGGCACCGGCCGCCTGAGCGGGCGCCGCGAGCGCCGCCGTGAGGACCAGTCCCCCCACGATCGCCGCCGTCGCCCGCCCCGTACGCCTCATGTTCCCCATGGCCCTCATGGCGGGCGAAGCTAGCCGACCGGGCACCGCCCGTCCAGACGGCCGCACCATCGCCGCGCCTCCGGAGCCGTGACAGACATCACTAGGGATTCCGGTGCACGGATCGGGTCCGTTCTTCGTCTATCCAAGTGCCCGGCGGAACCAGTTCGGCCCACTCGGGTACCGGCCCGGTCGTCACCGCAACCACCAGGAGGCAGGCGTTGTCCCTCGTCATCGAGCAAGCCGTGGAGGCCCGCCTGGTGGCCGCCGCGCCCCGAATGGCCACGATCCCGGCCATGCTCTCCTACGACCGCCGGGACCCCTTCGCCGTCCGGATGACCTTCCCCGCCCCGTCCACGCTGGAGGGCGTCGAGGTGTGCTGGACGTTCGCGCGGGACCTGCTCGCCACCGGCCTGGCCGAGGCGACAGGGGACGGCGACGTACGTGTACGGCCGTACGGGTACGACCGCACCGTCATGGAGTTCCACGCGCCCGAGGGCACCGCGATCGTGCACGTCCGCAGCGGTGAGCTGCGCCGCTTCCTCAAGCGCGCCACGGCGCTGGTCCCGGTCGGCCGTGAGCACCTCCAGCTCGACCTGGACCACGACCTCGCCGAGCTGATGCGCGACGCCTGCTGATCACGGCCGCGGATGACGCTTCACCGGGCACGGCGACTGATCACGCCCGCCCGAACAGGGCGTTCAGCTCCCCGTAGTCCGCGCCGCCGGCGAGCGCGTCGTAGGTGCCTTCGGTCAGTGCCTCGCGGGCGGCCCGGCGGACCAGCGCGTGCACGGCCTGGGCGATGCCCGAGCCGAGGCTGATCCGGGCGACGCCCAGCGCGGCCAGTTCGGCGACCGTGGGGGCGCCGGGCCCGACCATGACGTTCAGCGGTGCGTCGATCCCGTCGGCGAGCGCCCGTACCGTGTCCGGTTCCACGACGCCCGGCACGAACACCCCGTCCGCGCCGGCGGCAACAAAGGCGGCGGCCCTTTCCAGCGTCGCGGACAGCCGCTCCCCAGGCTCCCCCACGGCCCGCAGATACGTGTCCACGCGCGCGTTGACGAACAGCGGCACCCCCTCGGCGTCGGCCGACTCACGCGCGGCCCGGATGCGTTCGGCCTGCTCGGCCACCGGTCGCAGCGGCCCGGAGCCGTCGTACGCGGCGTCCTCGATGTTGACGCCCACGGCACCGGCCGCGAGCACCAGGCGGATCGTCTCGCCGACGCCCTTCGGATCGGCCGCGTACCCCGCCTCGATGTCGGCGGTGACCGGCACCTCCACGGCCGCCGCGATCCGCGCGACGGCGTCCAGGGCGCGGTCGCGGTCCACCTGGTCGCCGTCCGGGGCGCCGAGCGCCCAGGCGAGTCCCGCGCTCGTGGTGGCGACCGCCGCGGCACCGGCCTCCTCGACCACCCGGGCGCTCGCGAGGTCCCAGGCGTTGGGCAGGACCAGGGGTGTACCCGCGCGGTGCAGGGCCCGGAAGGCGAGCGCCCGCGCGCGTAGGTCGTGCCTCGGGGCGGGGGTGTGCGTCTCTTGCGTCATGCGGTCGACCCCATCACGGCGCAGCGGCCGAGGGCTGGCGAGAATCCGACGTGAACGTGCGGACCGAACCTCCCGTCAGCCACCCCCGTCAGCCACCCCCGTCAACTGCCCGCCGCCGCCCCGGTCGCCGCCCCCGTCGTGATCGCCACGATCATCGCCGTACGCACCTCCTGGATCGCCTTCCGCAGGGCGGGCGCCGCCGCTCCGGCGCGTTCGGTGAGTTCCTCGATGCGCTGCTTGTGCCGGCTGCGTTCCTGGCCGGACGCGAACGTGCGTACCTCCGCCGCGGTGGCCAGGGCGACGAGGGCGGCGTCCCGGTCGGACACCTCGGCGACGGGCGCCGGGCCGCGCAGGACGGCCACGGCCTCCTCGCGCAGCGCGTCGACCGTCGTGACGGCCTCCAGCGTGTACTCGACGGACGGGAAGACGCCCAGGACGCGCTTGCGGACGGCCCGCAGTTGACCGCCGGCGACGAGTTGGGCGCGCACGGCGTCGAGAGTGACCCCGGCCCGTGAGCCGACCCAGCTCTTCCACTTGCGCGGCCGTGACTCCTCGATCAGCTCCATGAGGCCGTCCAGGACGGGATCTCCGGTGCGGGCGTCCGGGTCGACGGGCTTGACGATGCCGTCGTCGTCCACGAGGAGTCCGCGCAGGGCCAGTTCGGTGAGCGCGCCCGCTCTGACCAGGCGGCCCAGATGAGTGGCACCGGTGATCTTGAGCTTCGCGGTGTCCCAGGAGAGCAGATAGAGCCGGGCGGGCAGTGAGAGCGGGCCGTCGGGCACGAGGCATCCTCCAGAAGCGGCGCGGGCGGGAGCGCCGTCGGGCGCCACGATAATCGCTTGACCCGCCCCGGCCCGGTTTCTACCGTGGAGAGCACTCCGGTCACACCGGACAGCCCCGCAGCCCGAACAGGAGAAGGACGTTGGACTACTGAGGTCGTGAGACACCGCGTCGCACAGCCGCCCCGCGCTGCTGTGTGCCTCGCGGACGACCTCGGCCGCCGAGCCGTCCCCACGCCCTCCGTGTCCTCCGCACGGAGCCCGAAGCTTTCCATCGGGCCCGTCTCCGAGGACCGCTCCAAGGGCCTTCCCGGGACGCTCCACCCGCCTCCGCCGTCCCGCCCTCGCGGTGTCCCGTACGCGTCGCCCCGACCGTATCCAGCCACCGTGAGGCCAAATGTCCAGTCGCCTTTCCTCGCTCACCTGCGCATCGCTTTCGTTCCACTGGCCCGACGGCTCCCGCGTCTTCGACGGGCTCCAGGCCGCATTCGGCCCCGGCAGCACCGGGCTCATCGGCGTCAACGGGTCCGGAAAGTCCACCCTGTTGAAGCTGATCGCGGGCGAACTCACCCCCACCGACGGCACCGTCCACCTCACCGGCGACATCGGCTACCTGCCGCAGAACGTCACGCTCGACACCCGGCTGCGGGTCGACGAGGCGCTGGGGATCGCCGGCACGCGCGCCGCGCTGCACGCCATCGAGGCGGGCGACGCGGCCGACGAGCACTTCACCGCCGTCGGCGACGACTGGGACGTCGAGGAGCGCGCCCTGGCGACCCTCGGCGCGCTCGGGCTCGGCGCCATCGGCCTCGACCGGACCGTCGGCGAACTGTCCGGCGGCGAGTCCGTGCTGCTGCGGCTGGCCGCGCTGCTCCTGGAGCGGCCCGGCGTGCTCCTCCTGGACGAGCCGACGAACAATCTGGACCTGTACGCGCGGCGCCGCCTGTACGCGGCCGTCCAGGCGTGGTCCGGAGTGCTGGTCGTGGTCAGCCACGACCGTGAACTCCTCGACCTGGTCGACCGGATCGCCGATCTGCGCGACGGCGCGCTCACCTGGTACGGCGGCGGGTTCTCCGGGTACGAGGAGGCGGTCGCCGCCGCACAGGAGGCCGCCGAGCGGACGGTCAGGGCCGCCGAGACCGACGTACGCCGTCAGAAGCGGGAACTCGCCGACGCCCACATGAAGTTGGCCCGGCGCAAGCGCTACGGCCAGAAGATGTGGGACACCAAACGCGAACCCAAGGTCATCATGGGCGCCCGCAAACGCGAGGCCCAGGTCGCCGCCGGAAAGCACCGCGTCCTGCACGAGGAGCGGCTGGCGGCGGCGAAGGAGCGTCTGGACGAGGCGGTCGTCGCGGTGAGGGACGACGACGAGATCCGTGTCGACCTGCCCGCCACGGCGGTCCCGGCGGGGCGGGACGTCCTCGCCCTGCGTGCGCTGACGCTGCGCCACGCGCGCGGGGCGGCCGTCTCCGGCGAACTCCTGGTGCGCGGCCCCGAGCGGATCGCGCTGACCGGGCGCAACGGCGCGGGCAAGTCGACGCTGCTGCGGACCGTCGCCGGTGAACTGGCGCCGGTCTCGGGCGAGGTGGAGGCGCTGGTTCCGACGCGGTTCCTGCCGCAGCGGATCGACCTCCTGGACGGTGCGCTGACGGTCGCCGAGAACGTGGCGCGGTTCGCCCCGCAGGCCACCCCGCAGCGGATCAGGTCACGGCTGGCCCGGTTCCTGTTCAAGGGGGCGCGGGCCGACCGGCCCGCGGGCACCCTGTCGGGCGGTGAACGGTTCCGTGCGGCGCTGGCCGCGCTGATGCTCGCCGAGCCCGCGCCGCAGCTCCTGCTGCTCGACGAGCCGACGAACAGCCTCGACCTGGCGAGCGTCCGTCAGCTCACGACCGCCCTGGAGTCCTACGAGGGAGCGCTGATCGTGGCAGGACACGATGTGCCGTTCCTGAAGTCCCTCGGCATCACACGCTGGCTGCACCTGGACGGAGAACTCACGGAAATCACGCCAGAAGCTGTCGGGTATTCCGCCTAGCGTCGAGGGCATGCACGCCTACATCACCTTGTCCGGAGCCCGCGAGAACAACCTCAAGGACATCAGTCTGCGTATCCCCAAGGACCGGCTCACGGTCTTCACAGGGGTGTCGGGATCGGGAAAGTCGTCGGTCGTCTTCGACACGATCGCCGTCGAGTCGCAGCGGCAGCTCAACGAGACGTTCACCTGGTTCGTCCGCAACCGGCTGCCCAAGTACGAGCGACCGCAGGCGGACACCATCGAGGACCTGTCGCCCGCGATCGTGGTCGACCAGCGCCCGATCGGCGGCCACTCCCGCTCCACCGTCGGCACCATGACGGACGTCTACTCGGTGCTGCGGGTGCTGTTCTCGCGGTACGGGACGCCGAGCGCGGGTGAGGCGACGGCGTACTCCTTCAACGACGCGGCGGGCATGTGCACGGACTGTGACGGCCTGGGGCGGGCGGTGCGGCCCGACTGGGACCGCATGCTCGACCCGGCCAGGTCGCTCGCGGACGGCGCGATCGTCTTCCCGCCGTTCGCGGTCGGCACCTGGCAGGGCCAGACGTACGTCAGCACCGGCGCCCTGGACACGCACAAGCCGGTCGGTGAGTTCACCGCCGCCGAGCGGGAGTTCCTGATGCGCGGGGACGGCACGGGCCGGAAGGTCCGGGTGACCAGTGCGGGGAACAGCTTCGAGATCGACTACGAAGGGCTCGCCGACCGTTTCGAGCGGCTGTACGTGAACCGGGACCTGGCGGCGCTCAGTCAGCGCACCCGGGATCTGGTGGCGGGCTACCTGGTGGAGCGGGTGTGTCCGGGGTGCCGGGGCGCCCGGCTCAACGAGGCGGCGCTCGCGACCCGGGTGTGCGGGCTGTCCATCGCCGAGTGCGCGGCGATGGAGGTGGCCGACCTGATCGACGTCCTCGCGCGCGTGGAGCACCCGGTGGGCGGGCCGATCGCGGCGGCTGCCGTACGCGCGCTGGAGCGGATCGAGGCGATCGGCCTGGGCTATCTCAGCCTCGACCGGGAGACGTCCACGCTGTCCGGTGGTGAGGGGCAGCGGCTGAAGATGGTGCGGCACCTGGGCAGCAGCCTCACCGGGATGACGTACATCTTCGACGAGCCGAGTGTCGGGCTGCACCCGAGGGACGTGGGACGGCTGAACGATCTGCTGCTGCGGCTGCGGGACAAGGGCAACACGGTCCTCGTCGTGGAGCACGACCCCGATGTCATCGCCGCCGCCGACCACGTGGTGGACATGGGTCCGCGCGGGGGCGCGGGCGGCGGCCGGGTCGTCTTCGAGGGAACCCCGGAGGCGCTGGCGCGCGCGGACACCCCGACCGGCCGCTGCCTGCGCCGCCGCACCGGCCTCAAGGACGAGCCGCGCAAGGCGACGGGCGGGCTGTGGGTACGGGGTGCGGGGCTGCACAACCTCAAGGACGTCACCGTCGAGTTCCCGACCGGCGTCCTCACCGCGGTCACGGGCGTCGCCGGATCGGGCAAGAGCACCCTGGTGTCGCAGGCGTTCACCGCCGCGCACCCCGGTGCGGTGGTCGTCGACCAGTCGGCGATCGGCATCTCGGGCCGCTCCACGCCCGCCACGTATCTCGGGATCATGGACACCGTACGGAAGATCTTCGCGCGCGGGACGGGCGCCGACGCGGGGCTGTTCAGCTTCAACTCGCGCGGGGCGTGCGAGACCTGTCAGGGGCGTGGTGTGATCCACAGCGACCTGGCGTTCATGGACCCGGTCACCACGGTCTGCGAGACGTGCGGTGGGCAGCGCTTCCGTGAAGAGGTGCGACGGCTGACGGTCGGCGGGCGGTCGATCGTGGACGTCCTGGAGATGACGGCCGACGAGGCGCTGGACTACTTCACGGACGCTTCCGTACGGCGCCGGCTGCGGGCGCTCAGCGAGGTCGGACTGACGTATCTGACGCTCGGGCAGCCGATGTCGACGCTGTCGGGCGGTGAACGGCAGCGCATCAAGCTGGCGACCCGGCTGCACCGTACCGGCGCGGTGTACGTCCTGGACGAGCCGACGACCGGGTTGCACATGGCCGATGTGGACAGCCTGCTCGTGCTGCTCGACGGGCTGGTGGACGGCGGTAACACGGTGCTTGTCGTGGAGCACAGCATGGACGTCGTCAAGCACGCGGACTGGGTGATCGACCTCGGCCCGGACGGCGGCAAGCACGGCGGCCGGGTGGTGTTCGAGGGCACGCCGTCCGACCTGCTCGGCGCGGAAGGGTCGCTGACGGCCCGGCATCTGCGGCGCGCGGTGGTGGGCTCCGCCCGGTAAAGGTGGGGTTGGGGGGTGTTGTGGTGCGGACGTGGCGCTGCATGATGAGCGCCGACCCCCACGACCGCGCCGTCGATTCGGAGATCCCCCGTGCCCAGCAGGAAAGCCCTGGTACGCCGCCCCAGCCCGCGGCTCGCCGAAGGACTCGTCACGCATATCGAGCGCGAGCCGGTGGACACCGCGCTCGCGCTCGCCCAGTGGGAGACCTACACCGCGACCCTGCGGGAACACGGCTGGGAAACCCTGGAGGTGGAGCCCGAGGACGACTGCCCGGACTCGGTGTTCGTGGAGGACGCCGTCGTGGTCTTCCGCAATGTCGCCCTGATCACCCGGCCGGGCGCCGAACCGCGCCGCGCGGAGACGGCGGGCGTCGAGCAGTCCGTGGCGCGCCTTGGCGCGTCCGTCAACTGGGTGTGGGATCCCGGGACACTCGATGGGGGCGATGTCCTCAAGGTGGGCGACACGATCTACGTGGGGCGCGGCGGGCGGACCAACGCGGCCGGGGTGCAGCAGGTGCGGGCCGCCTTCGAACCGCTCGGCGCGCGGGTGGTGGCGGTACCCGTCAGCTCGGTGCTGCATCTGAAGTCGGCGGTCACGGCGCTGCCGGACGGCACCGTCATCGGGTACGAGCCGCTGGTCGACACGCCGTCGCTGTTCCCGCGTTTCCTGCCCGTTCCGGAGGAGTCGGGGGCGCATGTGGTGCTGCTCGGCGGGTCCTCGCTGCTGATGGCGGCGAGCGCGCCCAAGACGGCGGAACTCTTCGCGGACCTGGGCCATGACCCGGTGCTGGTGGACATCAGCGAGTTCGAGAAGCTGGAAGGGTGTGTGACCTGCCTCTCGGTCCGGCTCCGTGACCTGTACATGTGACAAACGATCTTTACGGAGCGTTTAACCTACGGGAACGTAACCTACGGATACGTAGCCTACGTCTGCGTAGGTTGTCGTCGTCCCCGCAAGTACTCCCGTACTACTCCCGTCCCCAGGAGCCCCCGTGACCCTCACCTCGCCCGACCTCGGCACGCCGTCGACGTGGACGGATGCCCGACTGCTCCACGCGTTGGAGGAAGTGGTCGAGACCGAGTTGAACCGCCATCTGCGGGTCACGAAGGACTGGATGCCCCATGAGTATGTGCCCTGGTCGGACGGGCGGAACTTCCCGGGGTTCTTCGAGGACGGCGAGGCGTGGGACAAGGAGCAGTCCAAGGTCACCGAGATCGGCCGGATCGCCCTGGTCGTCAATCTCCTCACCGAGGACAACCTGCCGAGCTACCACCACGAAATAGCTTCACTGTTCGGCCGCGACGGAGCCTGGGGCACCTGGGTGCACCGCTGGACCGCCGAGGAGGGCCGGCACGGGATCGTGATGCGGGACTATCTGCTCGCCTCGCGCGCGGTGGACCCGGACAAGCTGGAAGCGTTCCGGATGGCGCACATGTCGGAGGGTTTCGAGTCGGACAACCGGCACTCGATGCTGCACTCCGTCGCCTATGTGGCGTTCCAGGAGCTGGCGACCCGGATCTCGCACCGCAACACAGGCCACCAGTCCGGTGACCCGGTCTGCGACCGGATGCTCGCCCGTATCGCGACCGACGAGAACCTGCACATGGTCTTCTACCGCAATCTACTGAAGGCCGCCTTCGAACTCGCGCCCGACCTGACGATGCAGGCCGTGCGGGATGTCGTGGTGGGCTTCCGGATGCCGGGGCACGGGATGCCGGGCTTCGAGCGGGCCGCCGCGCAGATGGCGATCGGCGAGGTCTACAACATGCGCATCCACCACGACGACGTGCTCCAGCCGGTGTTGCGCTTCCTGAAGGTCATGGAGATCGACGGGCTCGGCCCCGAGGGCGTGCGCGCCCAGGAGGAACTGGGCCTGTTCATGGGCGGCCTGGACGCGGAGGCCCGCAAGTTCGACGAGAAGCTGGCGGCCAGGAAGGCGCGGCTCGCCGCGCGCGGGCGGATCTAGACAGCCCGCAGCACCGCACGGCGGGCGGGTGGTCGGGTTCCACGGACCCGGTGCTGCCGAGGGACCCGGTGTCGCCACGGAGGCGAATGTCTCCCCGGCGGCGCCGGGTCCCCCCCGTTTACCGGTCCCGGTCTAGTCCGGGCGCCGAGTCCGGGCGCCGCAGGCTCTGCCGCTCCTTCTCCGAAAGGCCGCCCCAGACCCCGAAGCGTTCGTCGTGGGTGAGGGCGTACTGGAGGCAGGCCGCACGCATCTCGCACATCCGGCAGATGCGCTTGGCCTCGCGCACCGAACTGCCGGGCTCCGGGAAGAAGAACTCCGAGCCCGTCTGCGCACAGAGCGCCTGCTCCTGCCAGGAGAGATCCCGTGGAATGACACTGTCGATCTGCATGGCACCGATGGTGCCGCCCGGCGAAAAACGTTCGCTCAACGCCTCATCAACGCCACGTCCAACCGGCGCTCCGGACCGAGTCCGATCGACTTCGGGACTTCGCGATCAGCGCGATGCGGCTCCGCGATCAGCGCGATGCGGCTCCGCGATCAGCTCGATGACTCCGCGCTCTTGATGACCGCGAACCGTACGCCGGAGCGGTCCGCCAGTTTGGCGAAGCGGCCCACGTCCGGGATGTCCGTCGCGGGTACCCGGACCGTGCCGCCGATCTCCTGCGCCTTGGCGACCGTGGCATCGGGGTCGGTCACCTCGAAGTACGGCAGCCAGTACGGCCCGGCCTGGGCCTCGGCGGGATCCATGTCGACCGGTACCAGACCGCCGAACATGGAGGTGTCTCCCCCGGTCGCGGGCCGCACGGTGGTGTACGTGCCTCCCGGGAACGGTACGTCGGTGGTGACCCAGTCGAAGACGGTGCCGTAGAACTCCTTTGCCGCGTCGACATCCGGGGTGTACAGCTCCGTCCAGCACAGGGAGCCCGGCTCGGTGACGGTGTCGAGGCCCGGGTTGGCCGCGGGCTGCCAGATGCCGAAGCCGACGCCCCTGGAGTCGGCGAGGAACGCCATCCGGCCCTGGTCCATGACGTCCATCGGCTGGAACACCACGGAGCCGCCGGCCTGCTCGGCCGTCTTGGCCGTCGCGTCGGCGTCCTCGGTCTGGAAGTAGACGTTCCAGGAGGGCGGGCCCTGGTCGGGCGTGACCGTCATCGCGCCGGCGACGGTCTTGCCGGACAACTGGAGCATGCCGTAGCCGCCGGCCTCGGGACCCGCGGACAGGAACGTCCAGCCGAAGAGTCCGCCGTAGAAGGAGAGGGCGCCTTCGAGGTCGGGGGTGCCGAGGTCGAGCCAGTTCGGGGCGCCGTTCACATAACGGGTGGTGAGCATGGTGCCCTCCTCAAGGGAGTCCCGTTCGTCTCGCGCGTCTGTCGCGTCTGTGTCTGTAGTCCGAGTCTTCCACCGCACGTCGCACAGCGCCGTCCGGGCATGACTGAGAGCGCTCTCAGACGGAACTCTTGACGCGTTCTTGGTCCGCCGGGAGAGTGGGAGCCCGGGGCCCCCACTGCCCCTTGAGTCCCACCAACCCCCCACACCCCAGGAGTTGCATCGTGATCTCGCGCAGGCTGTTTCTGACGGGCGCCGCGGCTGTCTCGACGGCGGCCACGTATCCCCTCTGGGGGAGCGCTCTCAGCCCCACGGCGGACGCGGCGCCCGCGACCTGCCGTCTCGCCCTGCGGAACAAGTCCCTGCCCGGTACGGTCCGCGCCTATGTCACCGGGCACGAGCAGGGCACCAACGGCTGGGTGCTGCTGCGCGCCGACGGGAGTGTCTACCGGCCCGATTCGCCGTCCGCGCCGCAGACCCCGCTGCCCGTCGACTGCGCCATTCCGCTCGGCGCCGCCGGCGCCCCCGCCGTCGAACTGACGCTTCCTCAGATGTTCGGCGCCCGGGTGTACTTCGTCCGGGACGACACCCTGGACTTCTTCCTCAACCCGGGCCCCTCGCTGGTCGAGCCCGCCTTCGCCACGCCCAACGACCCGAACTACGGACGGACCTGGTCGTTCTGCGAGTTCACCTTCAACCAGGACCAGTTGTTCGCGAACATCAGCTATGTCGACCTCGTGACCGCGCTCCCCATCGGGCTGACCCTGGAGGGCGACGCGACGCACACCGTCGCCCCGCTGCCGGACGGGGCCGTGGACCGGATCGCGGCCGACCTCGTCGCCCAGGCCGGGCGGGACGGCCAGCCGTGGGACAAGCTGGTGATCCGGGGGTCGGGCGGTGAGGTGTTGCGGGTGATCTCGCCGCAGAACCTGATGGCGCCGTTCTTCGACCGGCCCGACGAGATGCCGTTCCGGGATCTGTGGAACGGCTATGTCGACCAGGTCTGGGAGAAGTACCGCGGTGAGGACCTGAGGATCGATCTCCAGGGCGGGCGGGGCGTGTTCACCGGGCGGGTCTCCGGCGACACGCTGACCTTCACCGGCGGGCACACCTTCACCAAGCCCGCGTCCAAGGACATCTTCACGTGCAACCACGGGCCGTTCACGAACAACCCGGGCGACTCCGACGACAAGAAGGGCCTCCTCGCACGGCTCGCCGCCGGGTTCAACCGGAGCATCATGCTCACGCATCCCGAGCAGCCGAACGGATCCGGGACCGGCGACTACTACCAGGGCCTGACCAACCAGTACGCGCGCGTGGTGCACGCCAACTCGCCCATCGGGTACGCGTTCCCGTACGACGACGTACGGCCCGACGGACAGCCGGACGTGTCGGGGGCGGCGCATGACGGCCACCCGGTGCGGTTCACGGTGACCGTGGGGGCGTAGCCCTTCCCGGGCGGGGAGACCGGTATCCCGCCGATTCCGCCGTCTCCCATGCCGCCGGACACTCACCGTCGTGACGACGCGCCGTGGCGGCGGGAAGTGACCCCCACAGGGTCGGGGGCCAGCCGACTTGGCCGTCTCCGACGCCGCCGGGCATTCGCCGGCATGCCGGCGCACCGTGGCGGCGGGAAGTGTCCCCGGCGGGGCTGCACCGTCACCGGGGCTCGGGAGAAGGTGGCTCTGAAGGGTCGGGGGCGGCCTTTCGCCGTCTCTCCCGGTTCAGGCCGAGGCTCGGCGGACCAAGGTGGTCGGCATCACGACGCTTTTCGGGGTGTCGGCCACCGGGGTGGGCTCGGCCGTCGTCGGGACGCGGTCCAACTGGCGCAGGAGGAGGCGGGCCATCAAGCGGCCCATCTCCTCTATGTCCTGACGGACCGTCGTCAGCGGCGGGTCGCTGTGTTCGGCGACCGGGAGCATGTCGTCGAAGCCGATCACGGCGACATCGTCGGGCACCCGGCGGCCCGCCGCGCGCAGTACCCGCAGCGCGCCGACGGCCGTCAGGTCGTTCGCGGCGAACACGGCGTCCAGGTCCGGGCAGCGCTCCAGGAGTTCCCGCATCGCGCGCTCCCCGCCCGCCGGGGTGAAGTCCCCCTCCACGATCAGCCGTGGATCGGCGTCCACGAGCACATCGCGGAACCCGTCTAGGCGGTCCACGGCCGATGTCTGGTCGAGGGCGCCCGTGATGTGCGCGACGCGGGTCCGTCCGAGGCCCACAAGGTGCCGTACCGCGTCCCGCGCGCCGCCCCGGTTGTCGCAGTCGACGTACGGCCCGTCCCAGGGCGAGCCCGACCAGCTCGGCCGGCCGCCGAAGACGGTGGGGATGCCCGCGCCGCGCACCAGGTCCGGCAGCGGGTCGTCCAGGTGGAGGGAGAAGACGAGGGCGCCGTCGACATGGCCGCCCGCGAGATAGCGGCCCACGCGCGCGTGGTCGTCGCGGCCCTCCGTGAGCAGTAGGACGAGCTGTGAGTCGGCGGCCGTCAGCTCCTTGCTGATGCCACGGAGCTGGAGTGCGAAGAACGGGTCGGCGAAGACCCTGGTCTCGGGCTCGGCGATGACGACGGCGACCGCGTCGTGACGGCGGGTGACGAGGCTGCGGGCCGCCTGGTTCGGAACGTAGCCGAGTTCGTCGACCGCGCGACGGACCCGCTCGGCGAGCGATTCCCTGACGCCGGCCCCGCCGTTGACCACACGGGAGACGGTCGCCCTGGAGACCCCGGCGCGCGCTGCCACCGCCTCCAGGGTCGGGCGGGTGGCAATCGTCTGCTCGGTCACCTTGCGTGCACCTCCGGCGTGGGCTCGCGGCCAGGATATCGGCCGGATCCGACGGAAGAGAGCGCTCCCTTTCCGTGCCGCCGCATGTGCTGCCCCACCTGCCGACCCGCCCGCCACCACCCGCTCCACCCCGGAAAACAGCGTTGCGCTGAGCGCCCGCCGTCGACCATGATCGGCCCATGACGACCAGAAAGGCCCATGCCGTCTAGGGCCACGCCGTCCCACGGCCCCACGCTCCCACCCTCGGCCCGCGCACCGCCGGTCTCCGCCGCCCCACGCCACGGACACCGCCGCCCTTCGCCGAGGAGACCCATGAGCCCCGTCAACGACGTTCCGCTGACCCCGTACGCCCACCTGCCCGCCGCCTACCAGGACCGGCACATCGCCCACAGCACCGTCGACGCCTACGGGCGCGCGCACTGGCTACTCACGGAGAAGGCTCCGGTGTGGGGCGGGCCGCCCTACGACGCGGTGGTCGTCACGGTCGGCGACGGACACGCGTACGAGACGCATCTGAGTGCGGTACTTCCGTACGGGGTGAGGTTCGACGCCTTGCCCGACGGCGGCTTCGTCGTCGCCGGTGTGCGCAGCCCGCGCGACGAGACGCAGCCGCAGGCGCAGGTGTTCGACGCGCTGGGGCGGTCGTCGTGGACGTTCCGGCTGGGTGACGCCGTCGAACATCTCCTGGCCGACGAGGACGGACAGTTCTGGGTCGGCTACTTCGATGAAGGCATCTTCGGTGACGACCTCAGCGCGCCCGGCGTCCGGCAGTGGAGCAGCACCGGTGAACCGGTCCGGGAGTACAAGCCCGGCCCGGGTCTGGAGTACATCTCCGACTGCTACGCCCTCAACGTCGCCACGAGGTCCACCTGGGTGTGCGCCTACACGCGGTTCGACCTGGTCGAGATGCGCCGGGACGGGACCGCGCGGAGCTGGGACAACCCCGTCAGGGGCGCGTCCGGATTCGCCGTACGCGGTGAGCGGGTCGTCTTCTACTCGCCGTACGGGGACGACCACCACCGGCTCGTCGACTGCCGGCTGACCGGCGCGCGCGTCACGCCGGTCGCCGAGAGCCGGCTGGTGCGGCCCGACGGTGGTGCTCTGGGCCGGCGTCGCGTGGTGTGCCGGGGCGCGAGGCTCTACGTCCAGGAGGAGCCCGGCACAACCTGGACGCTGCTCGAACTCACCGAGTGAAGTCCGCTGCGGTCGGCAGCGCCCCCAGGGGCGCGGGGAACTGCGCGACCGCGCTCAGCGCTCAGCGCTCAGTGCTCAGTGCTCGTGCGGCTCGTACCCGGGGATCGTGCCGTCCGCCTTCTTCACCAGGAACAGGCCCACCATCCCCATGTCCGAGTGGCTCTGGACATGGCAGTGGTACATCCAGGCGCCGGCGCCCACGCCTTCGCCCGCGATGATCTGGAAGCCGAAGGAGTCGGCGGGTCCGACGATCTTGTTGTCGATGACCTGGCTGGGGTCGTCGGGGCCGGTCAGCAGCCCTGTGCGGTTGTCCGCCCAGCGGTGACCGTGCATGTGGAACGTGTGGTAGTACTCGCCGTGCGTGATCATGACGATCTCCACACGGTCGCCGACGGTGGCCTCGAAGTCCGGTCCCGTGTGGGCGGGTTTGTTGTTGATCGTCATGTCGTTGAAGACGATCGTGAAGGTCTTGTCGGGGAGGATGTCGCCCTTGCGGCGGACGATCACCGGACCGTAGAGGCCCTTGCGGATGCCGCCGGTGCCGTGCTCGGTGCCGACGACATGGTCGTGGTAGTGCCAGTAGCCGGCGCTGCCCGAGCGCCAGGTGCCGTCCTTGCGGCGGCCCGGGACATGGGTGCGCCAGGTGTACGTGCGCTTGCCGCCAGGCGCGACCTGGCTTTTGTTGAGCGCGGTGCCGTCGCTGGTGATCTCGTAGTCCAGGCCGTGCACATGGAGGCTGGCGGCGACGTCCATCGTGTTCTCGAACTCGATGTGCAGGGTGTCGCCCTCGTTGATCTCGATGAGCGGGCCGGGTATGGACGCCTTGCCCTTCTCGAAGCCGTAGCCCATCTGCCCGTCGGCGAGCTTCTCGGCGTACATCTTGATGTGCCGGACCTCGCCGCCGGCGGGCGCCGTCCTCGGCGGGTCGCCGACCGCCGCCGAACTCTCCGGCGCCGACGCCGCGGACATCGATGTCAGACCGGCCGCGACCACCGCTCCCCCGGCCAGGAACCGCCGGCTGAACGCGCGTCTGCCCAGACCGGACGGCGCGCCAGGGGTCGCGTCCGCCGCCGAACCCGCCGTCTCGCCCGTCGCGTCACTCATCGTGGAACTCCCCACCTTCGTACGCATGTTGCGGGCACGCCGACGACAGTGCCCCGGTGTCGGCGACACGGTAGCCAAGGGATCTTCGTTTATCCACACTCAGGACAAAGTTCGTTCTCTTGCGGTCATACCTATTGGCGAACTGGGAAAAGAGGTCTAGCTTCGTCGGCGCTGTGGCTGTGTGCTGTAGCCGTTGCTGTTGCTGTTGCTGTTGATGTGACGACGGAGGGATGGGTGACCCACATGCGGCTGACACCGCATCAAAGGCCCTCAGCCGTACCTGGGTTGAGCAGAGTGTTAGTGAGACGGGGGCGTGCGCGCCGAGCCTGGGCCGCGGCCCTGCTCGCCGGAGCCGTGACCACCGGAGTCATGACCGGACCCGCCGCGTCCGCGCGGCCTTACCCCGAAGCGCCGCTGACAACGATGTCCCTGCCGTCGCCGCCCGGCGGGGCGAACGTGCGCGTGCTGGTGTTCTACGGCTCGGCGGCAGCGGGCGAGGAATCGCCTCTGGTGAACGCCGGGATCGCGGCGATCGAGAAGATCGGCCTGTCGGGCCCGGCCGCCGAGCGGTTCACGGTGACGGCGACCGACGACGCGTCCGTCTTCACCAACGGCACCAAGCTGGGCAGGTTCAACGCTGTCGTGTTCCTGACCGGCGGCGGCGATGTCCTGGACCCGGAGCAGGAGGCCGGACTTGAGACCTACATGGAGGCGGGCGGCGGTTTCGTCGGCATCCATGACGCGGCCCGCGCGGAGCCCTACTCGGACTGGTTCACCGGTCTGATCGGCGCCCGCCCGTCCGACACCAGCCCGACCACCGTGCAGCGGGCGACCGTCGAGGTCGGTGACCGTCAGCATCCGGCCACCAAGGACCTCCCCGTCCAGTGGAAGCGCCCCGACAAGTGGCTGAACTGGGAGAAGAACCCCACGGGTGCGGTGCACACCGTGGCCCGGGTCCGTGAGTCGACGTACCAGCCGGGCGCCGGCAAGAACGGCGCGGACCACCCCGTGTCCTGGTGCCGTGACTACGACGGCGGCCGTTCCTTCTACACCGGAATGGGCGGCACCACGTCCTCGTACGACGAGACCGACTTCCGGAGCCATCTGCGCGGGGCCCTGATGTGGACCACGCGGATCTCGCAGGCCGACTGCAAGGCGTCGATCGACGCCAACTACAAGGCGGAGCGGCTGACCCAGGCCAACCAGCCGGGGCAGAACGACCAGATCGGCGAGCCGCACGGACTGGTCACCGCGCCCGACGGACGCGTGATCTACATCGGCCGGGGCGGCGCGGACTCCTCGCAGCCTGTGATCACCGACTGGAACAACCCGGACATCGGCAAGGGCAAGGGCGAGATCCACGTCTACGACCCGAAGACGAAGAAGGTCACGCTCGCGGGCGCCCTGACGATCTTCGGCAACAAGGGCGGCGGGGACGAACTCATCAAGGTCGAGGAGGGGTTGCTCGGGATCGAGCTGGACCCGAAGTTCGAGCAGAACGGGTGGGTGTACCTGCACTACACACCGCACTCCCAGCTCGACCGGGACAAGCAGATCGCCGAGCGCCGTGTCTCGCGGTTCACCCTCGACCTGGCGACGAACAAGCTGGACCTGAGCAGCGAGAAAGTGCTGCTCAAGTGGCCCGTCCAGGTGCACAGTTGCTGCCATGCCGGCGGCGGGATGACCTTCGACTCGAAGGGCAACCTGTACATCGCGACAGGCGACAACAACTCCAGTGGCTTCAGCGACGGGTACTCGGGCAACAACCCGCAGCCGAACTACAAGGGTGTCTCGTTCGCCGACGCGCGCCGCACCGCGGGCAACACCAACAACCTCAACGGCAAGATCCTGCGGATCCACCCGGAGCCGAACGGCACATACACACTGCCCGACGGCAATCTGTTCACGGGCAAGGAGACGGCCGAGGGCGGCGGCAAGACGCGCGGTGAGATCTATGTGATGGGCGTCCGCAACCCGGCGCGCATCTTCGTGGACCAGAAGACCGACGTCCTGTACGCGGGCTGGGTCGGCCCGGACGCGGGCGCTCCGTCGACGACGTGGGGTCCGGCGAAGTACGACACGTTCGCCGCGATCACCAAGGCGTCCAACCGGGGCTGGCCGTTCTGCATGGGCAACAACCAGCCCTACCGCGACCGCGGTCTGCCGGACCCGACGAAGCCGCTCGGCTGGTACGACTGCGCCAAGCCGAAGAACGAGTCGCCGAACAACGACGGTCTGGTGAACCTGCCGCCGGTGACCGGCAACAACATCTGGTACTCGCCCCAGGGCGGCGCCCCGGACTACCCCCGGGACGCGAACGGCGTGCCGTCGTACAAGAACGAGGAGGCCTCGTATCTGCTGCCGTGGCTCAAGGGCGGCGGTCAGGCCACGATGAACGGCCCGGTGTACCGCTTCGACGCCGCGAACTCCAGCGATGTGAAGTGGCCCGCGTACTGGGACGGCAAGTGGTTCGTCGGTGACTTCTACGACGGGGACCAGCCGCGCCACGCGGTGCTCATGGACCCGAAGACGATGGGCGACGGCGGGCTGCCGATCCACGCGGAGAACCTGAAGAAGATCATTCCGGTGGGCAACAACGGCATCAAGAACCTCATGGACTGGAAGTTCGGTCCCGACGGGGCGCTGTACGTGCTCGACTACGGCCGGGGCTTCTTCACCTCGGACTCCAAGTCGGCGCTGTGGCGCGTCACCTACACGGGCGGCGGGCCCACCCCGGCCGCCGGTGATCTGGCCAGGAGGGCGGGATGATGACCAGCGTGCGCAGGCGGAGACCCTGGCATCTGTGGACGGCGCTGTTCGCGTCCGTGCTGATGGTGCTCGGGCTGACCTCGACGGTCGCGTACGGCCGCGCCGACGACACCAAGGCCGCCCAGGTGCTGACCTGGACGGCGGGCAACGACATCACCAAGTACGCGTCGGCGCCGCAGACCGCGGTGGCGGGCGCGGCGACGATCGTGTTCGAGAACAGCGCGGCGACCGGGAACGACACAGGGATGCCGCACACCCTGACGTTCGACGTCTCCGACCCGGAGTACAACAACGAGATCCCGCTGAACATCCTCGCCAACCCGTTCGACGCCGAGGGCGGCAAGCACACCGCCGAGGTCGTCCTCAAGCCGGGCCGCTACCGCTACTACTGCACCATCCCGGGGCACGGCTCCATGCAGGGCATCCTCGTGGTCACCGAGGGCACCGGTGAGGACACCACGGCGCCCGAGGCCACGGCGAAGGTCGAGGGGCAGAAGAACGCGGACGGTGCCTATGTCGGCTCCGCGTCCGTGACGCTGAGCGCCACCGACGAGGGTTCCGGTGTGGACCGGATCGAGTACGCGCTGGGCGCCGACGGCGCCTGGCAGCCGTACACCGCGCCCCTGGTGATCAACCAGGTCGGCGACCACGAGGTCCGCTACCGGGCGACCGACAAGGCGGGCAACACCTCCGCCGCGAAGACCGAGCGGTTCACGGTGGTCGCGCCGCCGACGGACGACACGACACCGCCGGAGACCTCGGCGACCGTCAGCGGTGAGAAGGACGACCAGGGCCGCTATCTCGACATGGCGACGGTGACGGTCACGGCGTCCGACACGGGCTCCGGGGTCAACACCATCGAGTACGCGATCGGGGACACCGGTGCGTGGCAGGCGTACACGGCGCCCGTGATGGTGCACGCCGTGGGTACCCACAAGGTGCGCTACCGGGCCACCGACAAGGCGGGCAACCAGGCCGCCGAGAAGAGCGTCGAGTTCACGGTGGTCACGCCGCCCGTCCAGGACAAGACGCCGCCGGAGACCTCCGCGACCGTCACGGGCGACAAGAACTCCGACGGCGCCTACATCACCAGCGCCAAGGTGACGGTGACAGCCACGGACGCCGGTTCGGGTGTCGACAAGGTCGAGTACTCGCTCGACGGCGGACCGTACCTCGCGTACAGCGCGCCGGTCCTCGTGGACCGGGTCGGCGCACACTCGGTGGCGTACCGGGCGACCGACAAGGCCGGCAACACCTCGGCGGCGAAGACGGTGACCTTCACGGTCGCGTCGGGCGGCGGTGTTCCGGCGCCGAACTGCGCCGAGTTCGACGAGCGGCTGACCGTCATCGTCGGCACGGTCGACACGGGGATCCCGAACCGGGTGACCAACAACCGGTGCCGGATCAACGAGTTGATCGAGGACGAGCGGCAGTGGTCGTCCCAGGCGCTGTTCCTCAAGCACGTCAAGACGGTCACCGACAAGCTCCTCAAGGAAGGGGTGATCGACCAGCGCGAGTACAACAAGATCAACAAGGCGGCCAAGCAGTCCGGGATCGGCAAGCCGGGACAGCAGACCGGCTACCGCACGATCTTCGACGGCACGACGGGCTCCCTGGCCAAGTGGGAGCACGTGGGCGGCGGTTCGTTCGCGCTGAACGGTGACGGCTCGATGACGTCCGGCACCACCAAGGGCGGCCTGGGCATGCTGTGGTTCCCCGAGCGCAAGTACGGGGACTTCTCGCTGAAGCTCCAGTGGCGGGACGACGCGCCGGGCACCGGCAACGCCAACTCCGGTGTCTTCGTCCGCTTCCCGCAGGTCCACGACCACCCGGAGGAGTCCCGTCCGGAGTGGGTGGCCATCAAGTACGGCCACGAGGTGCAGGTCTTCGACAGCCCCACCGGGGACATGTACAAGACCGGGTCGATCTACGGCTTCGACCGGGTGGGGCTCGCGGGTGCGGGCGTCACGCAGAAGGGCACGTGGAACGACTACGAGATCCGGGTGGTCGACCAGCACTACCAGATCTTCCGCAACGGTGTGCTGATCAACGAGTTCGACAACACGGGCGGTCAGGTCTTCGAGCCGCCCCGGTCGGACGACCCGGGCACCGACGGCCGGCGGTTCGCCTCCGGGTATGTCGGGCTCCAGGTGCACAGCACGACGGACGTCGTCTCGTACCGGGACATCCGGATCAAGGAGCTGTAGGGAGCGGGCAGTCCTGCGGTGAAGACTCTGGGCCCCTCTCCGGCGGGAGGGGCCCAGACCCGTTTGCGGGGGTGGGGGGTTGTGGCTCAGGTGTCGTCGTCGTGCCGGGCGCGGCTGGGCTGGACCCGCTTCGGTTCGCCCGGCATCTTCGGGTACTCGGGCGGGTACGGCAGATCGCCGAGCCCGTGGTCGTGTTCGTCGCGGCGGGCGAGTTCGAGGAGCGAGTCGAGCGAGAACCGGTGGTCGTCCATGTCGGCGTGCACATCGCCGACGTCGGCGTAGCGGACCGGCATCGTCGCGATGTCGAAGTCCTGGGGTGCCACGTCGTCCACCTCGTCCCAGAGCAGCGGCGCGGAGACGGGGGCGTGCGGGCGGGGGCGCACGGAGTAGGCGGAGGCGATGGTGCGGTCGCGGGCGGTCTGGTTGTAGTCGACGAAGATGCGCTCGCCGCGCTCCTCCTTCCACCAGGCGATGGTGACCCGTCCCGGCATCCGGCGCTCCAGTTCGCGTCCGCAGGCGATGGCGGCGCGGCGGACCTGCATGAAGGTCCAGCGGGGCTCGATCGGTACGAAGACGTGCAGGCCGCGTCCGCCGGAGGTCTTGGGCCAGCCGCGCAGGCCGTGCTCCTCCAGGAGCGCCCTCAGTTCATGGGCGGCCCGTACCGCGTCCTTGAAGTCGGTGCCGGGCTGCGGGTCGAGGTCGAGCCGGAGTTCGTCGGGGCGGTCGGTGTCGTCGCGCCGCACGGGCCAGGGGTGGAAGGTGAAGGTGCCGAACTGGGCGGCCCAGAGGACGGCGGCGACCTCGGTGGGGCACATCTCGTCGGCGAAGCGGCCACTGGGGAAGGTGATGTGGGCCGTGGGGATCCACTTCGGCATGTTCTTGGGGGCGCGCTTCTGGAAGAAGGACTCACCGCCCAGGCCCTCGGGGTAGCGCTCCAGCGTGGTGGGGCGGTCGCGCAGGGCGCGCAGGATGCCGTCGCCGACGGCGATGTAGTAGCGGGCGAGGTCCAGCTTGGTGAACCCGCGCTCCGGGAAGTAGACCTTCTCCGGGCTGGACAGACGCACGGTCCGCCCGCCCGCCTCCAGCTCGATCGCCGCGCCATGGCTGCTCGCACCCATGACGGTCACAGTAGGCGAGGCCCCCATACGCCGCATATCGGGCCGCCGCACAGCGGGCCGATCGTCGCGGTCCCCGGCAGAATCGGCGTATGGAGCTGCCGGTGATGCCACCCGTGAAGCCGATGCTCGCCAAGTCCGTGGCGAGCATCCCGCCGGGCATGCAGTACGAGGCGAAGTGGGACGGGTTCCGGGCGATCGTCTTCCGGGACGGCCCCGAGATCGAGGTGGGCAGCCGCACGGGCAAGCCGCTGACCCGGTACTTCCCCGAGCTGGTGGCTGCCCTCGGGGAGCGGCTGCCGCAGCGGTGCGTGGTGGACGGCGAGATCGTGATCGCCCGCGAGGGACGGCTCGACTTCGACGCGCTCACCGAGCGGATCCACCCGGCCGCCTCCCGGGTGCGGACGCTCGCGGAGCGCACCCCGGCCTCCTTCGTCGCCTTCGACCTGCTGGCCCTGGACGACGAGAGCCTGCTCGACGCCCCGCTGACGGACCGGCGCACCCGTCTGGCCGAAGCGCTGCGCGGCGTGACACCGCCGGTGCATCTGGCGCCCGCGACCACGGACCGCGAGGTGGCGCGGAGCTGGTTCGAGCAGTACGAGGGCGCCGGCCTGGACGGGGTGATCGCGAAGCCGCTCGACCTGCGCTACCGGCAGAACGAGCGTCTGATGTTCAAGGTCAAGCACGAGCGGACGGCGGACTGCGTGGTCGCCGGCTACCGCTTCCACAAGACGGGCCCCATCGTCGGCTCCCTGCTCCTCGGCCTGTACGACGACCGGGGCGCCCTCCAGCACGTCGGGGTGTGTGCCGCCTTCTCGATGGCGCGGCGGGCGGAGCTGATCGAGGAGTTGGAGCCGCTGCGGATGGAGTCGGCGCAGGGGCATCCGTGGGCCGCGTGGACGGACGAGACGGCGCACGAGTCGGCGCGGCTGCCGGGCGCGCCGAGCCGCTGGTCGGGCAAGAAGGACCTGTCGTGGGTGCCGCTGCGCCCGGAGCGGGTGGTCGAGGTGGCGTACGACCACATGGAGAACGGGGCACGGTTCCGGCACACGGCCCGCTTCCGCCGCTGGCGCCCGGACCGGACGCCGGACAGCTGCACGTTCGGGCAGTTGGAGGAGCCGGTGCGGTACGACTTGACGGAGATCCTGGGCACGGGTTGACGGAAATTCCGGGCAACGGGGGCTGACCGGCTCCTCGACGGGATCCCGACGTACGCTTGAACACACAAGCGAATTACGGGGATTTCGGGGACACGGGGGTGCAGGTCGTATGAGACCGTCCGCGCGCATACGGCACGTCGCTCGCCTCCGGTACGGGGCCGCCCTCGCGGTGACACTGGCCGCCCTGGTGTCGGCGTGCACGGTGGACAGCGGCACCGCGCCGCCCAGGGCCGACGCCTCGACGCCCCGCGCGTCCGTGTCGCCGAGCCCCGAGACCAGCCCCACCCCGACGCCGACGGCACCCCCCGTACTCGCCGTGAAGATCGACAACGTCGGTCCGGCCCGCCCGCAGACCGGGCTCGACGCGGCGGACATCGTGTACGCGGAGCAGGTGGAGGCCGGTCTGAGCCGGCTGATGGCGGTGTACGCGACCCGGCTGCCGGAGACCGTCGGGCCGGTGCGCAGCGCGCGGGAGACCGACCTCGAACTGCTCGCCCAGTTCCACGATCCGACGCTGGCCTTCTCCGGCGCGCAGTCCAAGCTGCTGCCCCTGATCGACAAGGCGCCGCTGAGGGCCGTACCGCCGGAGAAGGCGGACGCGGCCTACTACCGGGGCCTGAACAAGCCCGCCCCGCACAATCTCTATCTCCGCCCGGACAAGGTGATGGACAAGGCGGCGGGCGCGGCGGCCCTGGCGCAGACCGGGTTCCGCACGGGTCCCGCGCCGTCGGGCGGCAAGGCGGTGAAGCAGCGGACGGTGAAGTTCCCGGCGGCGCGCTTCACGTTCACGTGGTCAGCCGACCGGGGGCGCTGGCTGGTCTCGATGGACGGCACCAGGGCCCGGACGACCGACGGCAAGGACCTGGCGCCGGCGACGGTGGTCGTGCAGCACGTCAAGGTGCGCGAGTCCGCGTTCCACGACTTCCTCGGCAACAACTCGCCGTACAGCGAGACCGTCGGCTCGGGCACCGCCGAAGTGCTGCGCGACGGCCGCTCCTACGACGTCCGGTGGAGCCGCCCGAGCGCGGACGAGGGCACCGAGTTCACGACGGCGGACGGCGCTCCGGTGAACTTCGCCGCCGGGCAGGTGTGGGTGGTGCTGGCGAAGGCTTGAGCCCTCGGCCTGCCGCGCCCTTCCTGAAGCGTCCGTTCAGGCGCCCTTCGCCGCGAGTGGTTCCGCCGGGTTGCGCAGGCCCTCGGCGGCGTCCGCGACCTTGCGGATCAGCGTGAAGAACTGTGCCTGCTCGTCCTCCGTGAGCGGCCCGAGGAACACCTGGTTCATCCTGGCCGTACGCAGGGTCAGCTTGCGATGCGTCCGGACGCCCTCGTCGGTGAGGCGGAGCAGGAAGCGGCGGCCGTCCCGCTGGTCCCGCACCTTGTCGAGGAGGCCGCGCCTGCTGAGCCTGCTGATCACCTCGGCGATCGTGGAGCGGTCGAGGCCGACCCGCTCCCCCACCGTCCGCTGATCGAGCCCCGGCTCGGCGACGAGCGTGTTGAGGACCGCGAACTGCGGTGAGGTGATCTCCTCCGAGACCATCGTGTTCCACAGCAGGTAGTGCGCCTGCTGGAGGCGCCGGGCCAGATGCCCGGGATGGGTGCCGATGTCCACCGCGCCCATGAAGGTCCTCCGCTCCCGATGCCGCTGATCCGGCTGGCTGACTTTGTCGGCACACTGAACAATACCGAGCGTGGGTAGCGAGTATTGACGACCAGGCCCGCAGATGGCAACGTGACCGGCACTTCGGAAAATAGTCAGTGCCCTGACTATCTGATGCGGGACTCGGGATACTCGGGACACGGGATGGGGCGTCGCACATGGACAAGGTGGTGGGGTCGGCCGCCGAAGCGGTGGCGGACGTGAGCGCAGGCGCGTCCCTCGCGGTGGGCGGCTTCGGTCTCTCGGGCGTACCGAACGTCCTGATCCGCGCCCTCCATGAGCGGGGCGTCGACGGCCTGAAGGTGGTGTCGAACAACTGCGGGGCGATGGGCTCCGGGCTCGCGGTGCTGCTCGCGGCCGGCCGGATCGCCCGGGTGACCGGGTCCTACATCGGCGCCAACAAGGAGTTCGCGCGCCAGTACCTCGCCGGTGAGCTGGAGGTCGAGATGATCCCGCAGGGCACCCTCGCGGAGCGGCTGCGGGCGGGCGGCGCGGGCATCCCGGCGTTCTTCACACCGGCGGGTGTCGGCACGCAGGTCGCCGAGGGCGGCCTCCCCTGGCGCTACGACGGCCAGGGCGGTGTGGCCCTCGCGTCGCCGCCGAAGGAGGTCCGGGTGTTCGACGGCGTCGAGTACGTGATGGAGCGGGGCATCCGTACCGACTTCGCCCTGGTGCGCGCGGCGCGGGGCGACCGGCACGGGAACCTGGTGTTCGCGAAGTCGTCCCGCAACTTCAATCCGCTCGCCGCGATGGCGGGCCGCGTGACGATCGCCGAGGTCGAGGAGCTGGTGGAGCCGGGCGCGATCGATCCGGACCAGGTGCATCTCCCCGGTGTGTTCGTACGGCGGGTGATCGCGCTGACGCCGGAAGAGGCGGCGGACAAGGGGATCGAGAACAGGACGGTGAGCGCGTGATGGCGTGGACGCGTGAGGAGATGGCGGCGCGCGCGGCACGCGAGCTGCGCGACGGGCAGTACGTGAACCTGGGGATCGGGCTGCCGACGCTCATCCCGAACCATCTGCCGCCGGGCGTGGAAGTGGTTCTTGAGTCGGAGAACGGCATCCTCGGCACCGGCCCGTACCCGGGCGAGGACGAGGTGGACCCGGATCTGATCAACGCGGGCAAGGAGACCGTCACGGTCCTGCCCGGCGCTTCGTTCTTCGACTCGGCGCTGTCGTTCTCGATGATCCGGGGCGGCCACATCGATGTGGCGGTGCTGGGCGCGATGCAGGTGTCGGCGCGCGGCGACCTCGCCAACTGGGCCGTGCCGGGCAAGCTGATCACCGGGATCGGCGGCGCGATGGACCTCGTGCACGGCGCCCGGACGGTCCTCGTCGTGATGACGCACACCGCCAAGGACGGCAGGCCGAAACTCGTCGAGGAGTGCGATCTGCCGCTGACCGGGCGTGCCTGTGTGGACCGGGTGATCACCGAACTCGGCGTCCTCGACGTCACCGAGGACGGGCTGCTGCTGATCGAGACGGCGCCCGAAGTGAGCGCGGACGAGGTGCGGGAGCGGACCGGGGCCAAGGTCCGTTTCGCAGAAGGGGTCACGTCATGAGCGCCGGCCGAACGGTCCGGGACGTCTACATCTTGGACGCCGTACGCACCCCGGTCGGCCGCTACAACGGCGCCCTCGCCGCCGTACGCCCCGACGACCTGGCGGCCCACGCCATCCGTGAACTCCTCGCCCGGACACCGGAGTTGGACCCGGCGCGGATCGGGGACGTGTACCTCGGCAACGCGAACGGCGCCGGTGAGGAGAACCGGAACGTGGCCCGGATGGCGGCCCTGCTCGCGGGGCTCCCGGTCACCGTGCCCGGCGTGACCGTCAACCGGCTCTGCGCCTCGGGGCTCGAAGCCGTCGTCCAGGCCGCGCGCGCCGTCGCACTCGGCGACGCCTCGGTCGTGGTGGCGGGCGGCGTCGAGTCGATGACCCGCGCGCCGTACGTCCTGCCCAAGAGCGACCGGCCCTTCCCCGCCGGCCACCCCGAGCTGTACTCCACCACGCTCGGCTGGCGCATGGTCAACCCGGCGATGGACCCGCAGTGGACCGTCCCCCTGGGCGAGTCCGCCGAACTCGTCGCCGACAAGCACGGCCTGACCCGCGAGCAGCAGGACGCCTACGCGCTCTCGTCCCACCGGAAGGCCGCAGCCGCCCAGGCCGCCGGCCTCTTCGACGGCGAGATCGTCCCCGTCACGATCCCGCAGCGCAAGGGCGAGCCGATCGTGGTCGTCCGCGACGAGTCGGTACGCCCCGACACGAGCCTCGCGGCGCTGGCCCGGCTGAAGCCCTCCTTCCGTACGGAGGCGGAGCACGGAAGGGCCGGGACGGTCACGGCGGGCAACGCGTCACCGCTCAACGACGGCGCCGCCGCGCTCCTCCTCGTGGACGACGAAGGCCTCGCGGCGACCGGCCGGGAACCGCTCGCCCGGATCTCCGCGTCCGCCGTCTCCGCGAGCGAACCGCACTACTTCGGTCTCGCGCCCGTCGAGGCCGTCCGGCGCGCGCTGGCCAAGGCGGGCCGCACCTTCGCAGACCTGGCCACGCTTGAGCTGAACGAAGCCTTCGCCGCGCAGGTGCTCGGCTGTGTCGCGGAGTGGCCCGACCTCGACCCGGCGGTCCTCAACCCGCAGGGCGGAGCCCTCGCGCTCGGACACCCCCTCGGCGCCTCCGGGGCCCGCCTCGCCGGAACGGTCGCCCATCAGCTCGCGCGCCGGGGCGGCGGCACGGGTGTGGCGACCCTCTGCATCGGCGTGGGCCAGGGCCTCGCCCTCGTCATCGAACGCTAGCCATCGAACGTCAGCCACCGAACGTCAGCCATCGAACGGTAAGTAAGGAGGCCGGTCTCCCATGACGCTCACCCAGCAGGACATGGACGTCGAGATCGCCGACGCCCAGGACGCGTACGACAAGTCCCGCGCGGCGGGCGCCCCCGTACGGCACCATCCGCCGCGCGACTACGCCCCGTACCGCAGCTCCGCGTTGCGGCATCCCCGGCAGCCGCTGGTCGCGGTGGGCGGTGGGGACCCGGAGGCCGTCGAGCTGTCCGGGCCGGTGTTCGGCGCGACCGACATCACCGGGACCGACAGCGATCTCACGGTGCAGCACCAGGGCGAACCACTCGGCGAGCGCATCACCGTCACCGGACGGCTCCTGGACCGCGAGGGGCGCCCGGTGCGCGGCCAGCTCGTGGAGATCTGGCAGGCCAACGCCTCCGGCCGGTACGCCCATCTGCGCGACCAGCACCCGGCGCCGCTCGACCCGAACTTCACCGGCGTCGGCCGCACCCTCACCGACGACGACGGCCGCTACTCCTTCACCACGGTCAAGCCGGGCGCCTACCCGTGGCGCAACCACGACAACGCGTGGCGGCCCGCGCACATCCACTTCTCGGTGTTCGGCTCGGCGTTCACACAGCGGCTGATCACCCAGATGTACTTCCCGAACGATCCCCTCTTCCCCTACGACCCGATCCTGCGGTCCGTGACCGACACCGCGGCACGCGAGCGCCTCGTCGCCGCCTACCGCCATGACCTGTCGCGGTCGGAGTTCTCGCTCGGCTACGAGTGGGACATCGTCCTCGACGGTCCGTCCGCCACCTGGATCGAGGAAGGCCGCTGACTGCCATGCTGCCCACCCCCGCACAGACCGTCGGCCCCTTCTACGGCTATGCGCTGCCCTTCCCGGAGGGCGAGCAGATCGCGCCCAAGGGCCACCCCGGCACGGTCACCGTGCACGGTCACGTCCTCGACGGTGCCGGTGATCCGGTGCCGGACGCGCTCCTTGAGTTCTGGCAGGCGGACCCGGAAGGGTCGCTGAAGGGCGCCCCCGGGTCGCTGCGCCGGGACACGACGACAGGCGGCCATCTGGGCCGCAACGGCACCGACTTCACGGGCTTCGGGCGGGTGGCGACCGACGCGGACGGCCATTTCGCGCTGTTCACGCTGGAGCCCGGGGCCGCACCTGGCCATGCGGGACTTCCGTACATCGCCGTGTGCGTCTTCGCCCGAGGACTGCTGCACCATCTCTTCACCCGCGTGTATCTGGCGGACGGTCCCGATCCGCTCCTCGACGCGCTGCCGGACGAGCGGCGGGCCACGCTGGTCGCGCGACCGGGACCGCACCGGACGTACCGTTTCGACATCCGCCTTCAGGGCGAGGGCGAAACGGTCTTCCTGGAGTTTCCGTGACATCGATGGAGTCCGACGCGGGTCTGCTGGCTCCCGGGCGGGCCGGTTCGGCCGCCGAGGCCGCGACCGGTGACGGCGCGTTCCTGCGGGCGCTGCTCGACGCCGAGGCCGCGCTCACGCGGGCCCAGGCGGCGGTCGGGCTCGCGCCCGCCGAGGCGGCCCGCGCGGTGACGGCGGCGGCCGGGGACACCGCCCGCTTCGACGCCCGGGACCTCGCGCTGCGGGCCCGCGCCGGCGGCAACCCGGTGATCCCTCTGGTCGCGGATCTGACGGCGGCGGTGCCCGAGGAGTACGGGCCGTACGTCCATCGGGGGGCGACCAGTCAGGACATCCTCGACACCGCGATGATGCTCGTCGCGTCCCGCACCCTGGACCTGACCCTCGCTGACCTGTCCCGCACGGAGACCGCACTCGCCCGTCTGGCGACGGCCCACCGCGACACGGTGATGCCGGGCCGCACCCTGACCCAGCACGCGGTCCCGACGACCTTCGGCCTGAAGGCGGCGGGCTGGCGGTGGCTGGTACTGGACGCGCGGGACCGGTTGAGGGCGGTGCGGGAGGGGTTGCCGGCGCAGCTGGGGGGAGCAGCGGGAACACTGGCAGCCTTCGCCACATACGCAGCCCACGACGCCGAGTCCTCCCCCACCGGTCGCGCCGACCCCTTCCCCACCCGTCGCGACGAGTCCTCCCCGGCCCATCACGCCGACCTCTTCCCCACCGGTCGCGCCGAGTCCACCCCAACTCGTTGTGGGCAGGCGTCCCGCATGGCGGGACGGGTGGGCACAACCCCATGGGACCAGCTCCCCGGAATCTACGCCGACGAACTCGCCCTGACAGAACCACCGTTGCCGTGGCACACCCTCCGTACCCCCCTCGCCGACCTCACCGCCACCCTGACCTTCACAGCCGTCGCCCTGGGCAAAATCGCATCGGACGTCCTCACCCTGACCCGCACAGAAATCGCGGAAATCACCGAAGGCACCGGCGGCGCCTCCTCCGCCATGCCGCACAAGGCGAACCCGGTCCGCGCCACCCTCATCGCGGCGGCGGCCCGCCGCGCCCCCGGCCTCGCGGCCACCCTCTACGGCTGTGTCGCCGCCGAGGACGAACGGCCGGCCGGTGCCTGGCACGCCGAGTGGGAGCCGCTGCGCGACCTGCTCCGACTGGTGGGCGGGGCGGCGCACGACGCGGTGACCCTCACCGAAGGGCTCCAGGTGCACCCGGCCACGATGCGCGCCCACCTCGACCTCACCCACGGACTGATCGTCTCCGAGCGGCTGTCCGCCGAACTCGCCCCCCGCATCGGCCGGTCGCGCGCGAAGGCGCTCCTCACGGACGCGGCCCGCCGTGCCACATCCGAGGGCCGCCCGCTCGCGGACATCCTGGCCGCCGAACCCGACCTCGCGGAACTCGGCCTGGATCTCAACGAGTTGACCGACCCGACCGCCTACACGGGCTCCGCAGGAACCCTCACCGATCGCGCTCTGGAGCGCTCATGACCGACACAGCACTGCTCCACCACCGCGCCGAAGGACCAACCACCGCTCCCCCACTCCTCCTCGGCCCGTCACTGGGCACCTCGCTGGCCCTGTGGGACGCGGTCGCCCCCGAACTCTCCACCACGCACCGGGTGGTCCGCTGGGACCTGCCGGGCCATGGCGGCTCCCCCGCCGGACTGATCGGGCCGGGCGCCACCGTCGCCGATCTGGCGGCGCTGGTTCTGGCGCTCGCGGACGCGCTGGGCATCGACCGGTTCTCGTACGCGGGGGTCTCGCTCGGCGGCGCGGTGGGGCTGCACCTCGCGGTGCATCACCCCGAACGGGTCGAGCGGCTTGCGGTGTTGTGCTCGTCTGCGCACTTCGGCGGCGCGCAGCCGTGGCGGGAGCGGGCCGCGCTGGTACGGCGTGAGGGTACGGGTCCGGTCGCGGAGACGGCGCCCACGCGGTGGTTCACTCCGGGGTTCACGGTGCCCGCGCTGGTCGAGGACAACCGGCGGGCCGATCCGGAGGCGTACGCGGCATGCTGCGAGGCGCTGGCCGCGTACGACATCCGCGACGCCCTGCCGACGATCACCGCGCCGACCCTGCTGGTCGCGGGGCGCGAGGACACGGCGACACCGCCGCCGCATCTGCGGGAGATCGCCGACGCGGTGCCCGGTGCGTCGCTCACCGAGTTGGCGGGCGCCGCACATCTGGCACCGGCGGAGCGACCGGGGGCCGTACTCGCCGCGCTGCGGGGACACTTCGACGGGGAGCCGGGTCAGGGGATCGCGGTACGGCGTGCGGTGCTCGGTGACGCGCATGTGGACCGGGCGCAGGCGAGTACGGACGCCTTCACGGCGCGGTTCCAGGACTTCATCTCGCGGTACGCGTGGGGGGAGATCTGGACCGATCCGACACTGTCACGCCGGGAGCGCAGCGTGATCACGCTCACGGCCCTGGTGGCCCACGGCCACCTGGACGAACTGGCGATGCACACCCGGGCGGCCCGCCGCAACGGCCTGACCCCCGAGGAGATCGCCGCCGTCCTGATGCAGACAGCGGTCTACTGCGGCGTACCGGCGGCCAACGCGGCCTTCGCGGTGGCCCGCAGAACACTCGACGAGGAACCCCCGTCCTGACCCCCGACCTGCCCCGCCCCGGCAGCGGAGCGTCTCAGCGCAGTCCCCGCCCGGTCGCCAATACCTCCTCCGCCCGTGCCACCACCGCATCCGCCCCGCAGGATCTCGCCAGCGTCAGACCCCGGGTGAGTTCCGCGACGGACCTGGCGGCGATGCCGTAGTCGACGCGGGCGACCGCGTGTTCGTAGGCGCAGGGTGATGCCTCAAGGTAGGCCGCGGCCTGGGCGTACAGGGTGACCGAGCGCTGACCGGTCTCCAGTGCGGCAGCGCACCGCAGCGCCTCCCCTATGGCCGTGTCGGTACCGAACCGTTCGGCCTGGGCGCGGGCGTCCGCGGCGAGCGCCGCCGCCCGGCCGGGGTCGTCCTTCGCGAGGGCGCGGGCCAGATCCGCGGCCCACGGCGCCATGATCGTGTTGTGCCGGCCCCGGGCCGCCGCCGCCTTCTCGGCGGCCTCCAGCTCGTTCACGCCCTCCTTGACCCGCCCGGCCTCGATCAGCAGCCGTCCGCGTACGGAGTGGACGTCGGGCATGACGACGGTCGACGGGTACGGCGGCGCGAAGTTGTAGCGGTCCGCGACCTCCAGTGCCTGGTCGACATGGCCGCGGGCGAGCAGTGTGTCGATGAGCATGCACGCCGCGTCCCAGTGCATCGGCAGCCCGCGCCCGACCCGGTCGGCGAGCCGCAGGGCTTCCCGGAGATAGCCCTCCGCCTCGCTGAGCCGCCCGCGTCTGCGGTGCACGAATCCGACGAACGCCTGGGCGAGCGCGAGATGACCACCGCTCCAGCCCGCCGCCTGATACGCCCGCAGCGCCTCCGTGAACAGACTCTGCGCACGGTCGAGCCGGTCCGCGAAGGTGTACGAGGCGCCGAGCATCACGAGGAGTTCGAAGCCCCACTCGGTGTCGGTCCAGCCGAGACCGGGCGCGAGGCTGCCGTTGACGAGGGAGCGGTCGCAGAGTTCCACGACCGACTCGGCGCTCTCGCCCCGGTTCATGGCGTCGTAGGCGCGGAGTATCAGCAGGGCGCGTTCGGAGTTGTCGCGTCCGGTGAGGGGTCCGGCGAGCGCGGCGAGGCTGCGGGACCGGCCGGGTGAATCCTCCTCACCGGCGTGGATGCCTTCCCACATGTAGTGCATGGCCTGGAGCCTCAGCCGCGCGGGTCCCGGCGGCAGCCGTTCGGCCTCGGCGTCGACCGCGCCGACGGCCTCCTCCAGCTCGCCGTTGTGGACGAGTGCCTGGGAGAGTCGGCAGACGGCGTCCACGCGTGTGTCGCCTTCGAGCCCCGGGATCGCGAGGGCGTCCCGCAGATGCCCGATCGTGGTGACGGGCGAGGTCAGCAGGGTGGCGCAGCCGAGTTCGTACAGCACCCGGGCCTGGACCTCGGGCAACGGCGGCTCCTCCAGGGCCCGTTCGAGACAGCGCCGGGCCGCGTCGGGCGCGCCGACGGCGAGGTGTTCGCGGGCGGCCTGCCGTAGCTGCCCGACGAGTTGGGGATCGTCGTCCGGGTGGACTTCGAGGAGGTGCCGCGACGCCGCCGCGGCTCCCCGCCCGGACAGGGTGACCTCCGTCGCGGCCACGCCGTGGAACGCGGTGCGGGTGGCGGTCGGGATGGACTCGTAGACGGCACCGGCGATCAGCGGGTGCACGAACTCCAACTCGTCGCCGCCGGTGAGGCCGTCGCCGGTGAGGCTGTCGCCGCCCGCGCCGACGGAGCCGCCGTCGGCGACGGTGAGGATACGGGCGTTCCGCAGCACCTGCGCGTAGTGCTCGGCCTCCTCGTTCGACAGTCCGGCGAGTTTGGCGGCCAGTCCGAGCGAGATCCGGGTGCCGAGGATGGCGGCGGCCCAGGCGAGGCGGGTCGCCTTGGTGCCGAGCCCTTCGAGCCGGGCGACAAGGCCGAGGCCGCGCGCCGACTTGTTGAGGGCACGCAGTTCGGCGGCGGACGTCTCGACCGGATCGAGGCCGCTGTCCTGCACCTTGGCGAGGAGTTCCACGGTCTCGTACGGATTGCCTCCGGTGACCGCCCACACCTCGCGGCAGAACGGCGCGTCGGCGTGCTCGCCGAGTGTGGCGCGGGTGAGTCCGGCAGCCGCGTCCGGGGTGAGGGCGCGCAGCGTGGAACTGGGCCGCGCCGCGGCGCCGATCCGCTGGAGGAAGTGGGCGCTCTCGGCCACGGCCTCGCCCTGCCGGTGCGCGACCACGACGAACACCGAGAGGTCGTCGAGGCGTTCGGCGAAGGCGGCGAGCCAGCGCAGGGACTCCTGGTCGGCCCAGTGGGCGTCGTCGATGAGCAGCACGAGCGGCCACTCGATCTCGGCGAGCCGCCGGACGGCGACGACCAGACCTTCGCAGACACCCTGCGGGTCGGCCTGCCCCTCGCCGGGCGAGGCTATGCCGAGCGCGGGCCCCGCGATGTCGTACCAGCTGCCGAGGTGGTCCCGGGTCTCCTCGGGCGAGAGGGTGAGCAGCGCGGGTTGCAGCAACTGCCGTACGACGTTGAACGGTACGGAGGTGACGGTGGCGCCGCCGCGTGCCGACCACACCGTGCAGCGGCCTTCGGACATCCGGCGGACCTGGGCGAGCAGCGCGGTCTTGCCGATGCCCGCCTCGCCGGAGAAGACGAGCAGGCTGCCCGGCGAACCGGGGTCCGCGCAGAGCAGATCCACGGCTTCCGTGGCAGCGGCGATCTCGGTGTCACGCTCCCACAGCGGAGCCACGACGCCCCGTGCCGGCCGTCGCTGCGTCATCCCGCAACCTCCCGAGGTCGCCCTATCGATGTACAGACCCTTGAGATTAGCTGGCCGGAGGCCCGATGCGGGTGGGTCGGACGAGGTCCGCCCGAGTTGGGTGAAGTGACTTGCGGTGACGTGCCCGAGACGCTAAGGCATGTCCGGGCGGTCGCTTTTCCTGGGGCTCTCATGGGGATTTCAGGCACGTCTCCTACTGTTGCGGTATGACCCAGGTGACTCCTCCCGGCTGGTATCCCGACCCCGGGCAGACAAGTGACGGCCCGCCCACCGAGCGCTGGTGGGACGGCAGTGTGTGGACGGAACAGACCCGCGCCGCCGGGTCGGACGCCGTGTGGGGTCCGCCCGCGTATCCGCCCGCCTATCCGCCCGGTGCCCCGGCGCCGGACCAGCGGCGCAAGAAGAAGGTCCGCGCGGTGACGGGCGCGGTGGTGGCGCTGGTCGTGCTGGCGGGCATAGGCGGCGGGGTGTACGCCCTGACGGCCGGTGACGGCGGGAACGACGGCAAGGACCGTACGGCGGTGGAGCCTTCGCCCGGCGCGTCGTCGCCCGGCGGCCGGGGCGACACACCCCGGGAGCCGGGGACACCTGGCACACCGCCGCCGTCCGGTATGCCGTCGGTGCCGCCGAGCGAGGACGGTTTCGCGACCGACGCGGCGAGCGGCATCAGTCTGCCGGTGCCGGACGGCTGGACCGGGCAGTCGGGCTATGTGGGCGCCGAGGTGTCCACGGGTGCGTACAAGTGCCCCGGTGACACGTCCACGCAGTGTGTGCGGGGCGGGGTGTTCTCGGCTCCGGCGGCGGCGCTCAAGCTGACGCAGACGACGGCGGAGGCGGTGGCCAGGGCGGACATCGAGAAGAACGCCGAGGAGTCCTACGGCGGGGAGGCGTACGGAAAGATCAGCTCGCACGACGAGTTGGAGTCGAAGGCGGTGACGGTCGCGGGCGGTAAGGGCTATCTGATCCGCTGGAAGGTCGTCACGAGCAAGGGCGACGACGGGTACGTGGAGTCGCTGGCCTTCCCGTCCCCCATGAGCAAGGACCGGATCGTGCTGGTCCGTTCCGGCTTCGACGTCAGTGACAAGGCGCCGAAGCTGTCCGTGATGGACGAGATCAGGGAGGGCATCAAGAAGGCGCCCGAGGGCACGGGCAACGGTCAGGAGGCCTGAGCCCCGGCATGAGCCCCGACAGCCCGGTCCGGCCGGGGACACGGCGGACCGGGCGGGGCCTCTCCCCTGCGGGAGGGTCCGCCCGGTCCGGGTGGCGCGCCGCCCCCGTCCCCACGGTGCGGCGCGGGCAGGCCGCCGTCCGGTCATCCCTTGCGACGGCGGCCTGTCGTTCAGGTGCCCCCTGCGGGGGCGGTGGGTGAGCCGGACACGTCGGCCGCGTGCCCGGCGGGGTGCTCGGCGGAGTGCTCGGCCGCGCTTGAGGTGAGCCCGAGTGCGGGCAGCACCGACGCCTCGACGAACCGGGCCATGTACTCCGCGTCCGCGTACCGCCCCTCCAGGACGGGCCGTGCCCGCAGGACGCCGAACAGCTGGGCGGTGACGAACGCCGCCGCCGGGTGGTCCGCGGCGATCTCACCGCGTGCGACGGCGCGGCTCAGCATCGCGTCGATCGCCGTGACCTCCGGCTCGACCAGGGCTTCGAGCAGGGCACGCTTCAGCTCCGGGTCGTGCAGGACGGCGTGGCCGACCGCGTGCATGAGCTGGGTGTCGTCGCCCGATCTGTCACCGGCCGCGACCGCGGCGGCGCGGAGGTCGCCGGCGAGGCTGCCGGTGTCGATGTCGACGAAGCGCGCGCACCGGTTCGAACGGAGCGCGGCGGCGACGAACTGGGGCTTGGTCTTCCACTGCCGGTAGAGCGTGGACTTGCTGCACCGGGAGCGGGCGGCGATGCCCTCCATGGTCAGCGATTCGTACCCGCACGCGCGGAGCTGGTCGAGCGCGGCCTCGTAGAACTCGCGCTCCCGCTCCGGCGTGATCTTGGAGCGGCGCGACGGGACCGGTGCCTGTGCCGGTGCCTCTGCTGCCCGCGACGTCATGGCTCTTCTCCTCGCTCCGGCGGCCCTGGGGCCTGCGTCACATGCCCGTCGTTCGCCCGGTAGGGCGGGCCGGGCGGCGTCTGGTGCGTGCGATCGCAAGGCGCCGGAAGGTCCTCGTAGCGGCGCTACGTGGGCCTTTCGGCAACGCCGCGAGCGTGCGTGCCAGGCGTCGCACGGCAGACGGGCATGTGACGGCAGGCCCCACACCCTATCGATACGCCAGTGTACCGGTACGCGACCGTATCGGTACACTGTCGTATCGATAGGCGTCGGCCGGGCCACCCCACCGGGGTGAAGCGGCCGGCGCCCGTTCACCGCACCGCCACTCTCACGTCAGCAAAGGGGCCGGGGGATGGATTCCCGCACCGAGCCTTCCGCGCCGGACCCGGACATACCCGGTGATCCACCGGCCACGGTCCGCGGCGTCCGCGCCCGCGCGGCCCGTTCCGCCCCCGACCGCCCGCCGCTCCTGCGGGAACTGCTGCTCGTCGTCGGGCTCTTCGCCGTCTACAAGGCGGGCAGGCAACTGGCGACCGGCCACACCGAGGCCGCGTTCCGCAACGCCCGTCACGTCTGGGACGCCGAGCGGGCCCTGCGGCTGCCCGGCGAGGGCGCCGTACAGGGCGCGCTCCTGCACAGCGAGACACTGATCCACCTCGCCAACACCTATTACGCGGCCGTCCACTTCCCGGCGACCGCCCTGTTCCTGGTCTGGCTCTATCTGCGCCGCCCGGCCCACTACGTCCGGGCGCGGCGCGTCCTGGCCGTCCTCACGGCCGCCGCGCTCGTCCTGCACCTCGCCTACCCGCTGGCCCCGCCGCGCCTGCTGCGACTGACGGGTCTGGTGGACACCGGGCAGGTGTACGGGCCGACGGTGTACGGGGCCGCCCCGCGCGCGGACACGATGGCGAACCAGTTCGCGGCGATGCCGTCGCTGCACGTCGGGTGGGCGCTGATGGTCGCGATCGGCCTGATCGCCGCGGTCCGGTCCCGGTGGCGGTGGCTCTGGCTGCTGCATCCGCTGATCACCCTGCTCGTGGTCGTCGCCACGGCGAACCACTACTGGCTCGACGCGGTGGTCGCGGCGGTGCTGCTCGGGGGCGCGCTGGCGGTGGTACGGCGCTTCGGTACGGCGTCGCCCCGGCGGGTCGGCCTGGTGAGAGCGGACGCGGTGCCGTTCGGCGGGGCGGCCCCAGCCGGGATCTCGGGAGCCGAAGCCGGGGCCGGGGCCGGGGCCGGAGTCGGAGTCGGAGTCGGACGGTGAACGCCACCCTCGTCGCCGTAGCGCTCTCCCTGCTCTCCGCCGTCGCGTACGCCGCCGCTGCCGTCGCCCAGGAGCGTCTCGCCGCCCGTACCGCCGACACCGGCACCGGGCTGGTGCGGCTGCTGGGCACCGGTGCCTGGTGGTGGTCGGTCCTGCTGAACGCGGGCGGGGCGCTGCTGCATGTCACGGCCCTCGCCTTCGGTCCACTCACGCTGGTGCAGCCGCTCGGCGCGCTGACGTTGGTGGCGGCGGTGCCGCTGGGCGCGCGGATCGCCGGGCGGCGGGTGAGCGGCGTCGAGTGGCGCGGCACCGCGCTGACGCTGCTCGGCCTGGCCGCCCTGCTGATCACCGCGTCGGGGCCCGCGCCCGACGACACGTTGTCGCTGCCCGAGGCGGTCGCCGTGGCCGGCGTGACCGCCGTCCTGATCGGGCTCCTCTCGCGGCGGGGTGCGCGCCCGGGGCTGCGGCACGCGACCGCGTCCGGCTTCGCGTCGGGGGTGGCGTCGGCGCTCACGCAGACGGTGACGGTCGCCGCGACGGACCGGGCCGGGCCGCTGCTGAGCGCCCGGGTGATCGTGGTGGCGGTCCTGGTGGCGGCCTTCGCGATGGGCGGCCTGCTGCTGTCCCAGACCGCCTACCGTGGCGGGCTCGGCGCCCCGCTCGCCCTCGTCACCCTGGCCAACCCGGTCGCGGCGGCAATCATCGGACTGACCCTGCTCGGCGAACGCCTCCAGGGCGGGATCGCGGGGCTGGCCCTCGCCGCGGTGGGCGCGGCTGCGGCGGCACGCGGGGTGGTGATCCTGGCCCGCAGACCCCGCGAGATCCGGCCGCCCGACCAGCCACCGACGGCTCCGCCGGTTCCGGCACCCCATATTCCGGCCCCCGGAATCCCCGCCCAGCCGGACCCGGACACCCGAGATGCGCAGGCTTTCGACCGCGCCTAGCGTGGCAGACGTCCCCCAGTTCGACGCGAACGCGAACCAAGGAGCCGTCATGGGCGAAGGTGCCAAGGACAAGGCCAAAGGCAAGGCCAAGGAAATGATGGGCAAGGCGACCGGCGACGACCGTATGCAGGCCGAGGGCAAGACGGACAAGGCCAAGGGCACCGTCCGGGACGCCGCCCAGAGCGGTCGCGACAAGGCCAAGGGCGTACGCGACTCGCTCAAGCACGACGACAAGTGACCCGATACGGCTTACGGGTCTCTACGGGTCTCTACGGGGTCGTGAACTGCCATGGTTCACGGCCCCGTACAGGCACGCGGCCGTGCGTCACGGCCCCAGCTCGACCCGGACCCTCAGCTCCCCCTCCGTCTCCTCCCGCGTGACCGTGCCGATGCGGCCCGCCGCGCGGATGTCCGCCTCGATGCGGGCGAAGCGGTCCAGGGCGGGGCGCGGACCCGAGACGACCGCCTGGGCGACCTCGACGCGCATCGACAGATGGGCCTCCGACTTGGCCTTGCGGACGGCGGCGATCAGCTCCGAAGCGGTGACGAGCAGCCCGGCGTCCCCACCGTCACCGTCCCCGCCGTCACTCGGCCACGGAGCCCGGTGGACCGAACCCTCCGACCACCACGACCAGACCTCCTCGGTGACGAAGGGCAGGAACGGCGCGAACAGCCGCAGCAGGGTGTCGAGCGCGGTACGCAGGGCGAGCAGCGCGGAGTCCCTGCCCGTCTCCGCGCCCGGGTCCCCGTAGGCCCGCGCCTTGACCAGTTCGACGTAGTCGTCGCAGAAGCGCCAGAAGAACTGTTCCGTGCGTTCCAGGGCGCGGGCGTGGTCGTAGTCGTCGAAGGCGGCGGTGGCTTCGCGGACGGTGCCGGCGAGGGCGGTGAGCAGGGACCGGTCCAGGGGCTCGGTGACGGTCGCGCCGGGGCCTGGTTCGCCGAGGCCGAGGACGAACCGGCCGACGTTGAGGATCTTCGTCGCGAGCCGGCGGCCGATCTTCAACTGGCCGGCGTCGAAGGCGGTGTCGGTGCCGAGCCGGGCGCTCGCCGCCCAGTAGCGGGCCGCGTCGGACCCGTACCGGACGAGCAGATCGCCGGGCGTGACGACGTTCCCGGCGGATTTGGCCATCTTCTTGCGGTCCGGGTCGAGGATCCAGCCCGAGATGGCCGCGTGCCGCCAGGGCAGGGTGTCGTGCGCGGCGTGCGAGCGGACGACCGTCGAGAACAGCCAGGTGCGGATGATCTCGTGGGCCTGCGGGCGGAGGTCCATCGGGAAGACCCGCTCGAACAGGTCGGGGTCCTTGAGCAGGCCGCCCGCGATCTGCGGGGTCAGCGACGAGGTGGCCCAGGTGTCCATGACGTCGGGGTCGCCCGCGAACCCACCGGCCGCGCCCCGCTGTTCCTCCTTGTACCCCGGCGGTGTGTCACTGCTCGGGTCGACGGGGAGCGCGGACTCGTCGGGGAGCAGCGGGTGGTCGTGGTCGGGGCGGCCGTCCGCGTCGAGGGGGTACCAGACGGGGACAGGAACTCCGAAGAACCGCTGCCTGCTGACGAGCCAGTCCCCGTTGAGCCCGGCGACCCAGTTCTCGTAGCGGATCCGCATGTGCGGTGGATGCCAGGTCAGCTCCCGGCCGCGGGCGATGAGCCGGTCGCGGAGTTCGGCGTCCCGGCCGCCGTTGCGGAGGTACCACTGGCGGGTGGTGACGATTTCGAGGGGCCGGTCGCCCTTCTCGTAGAACTTGACGGCGTGGACGACCGGTCGCGGTTCGCCGTGCAGGTCGCCGCTCGCGCGGAGCAGTTCGACGATGTGCTCGCGCGCGGTGTGGGCGGTCGCTCCGGCGAGGCGCGCGTACGCCGCGCGGGCCGCGTCCGTACCGACGCCGGGCGGTGGGTCGGGGACGAAGCGTCCGTCCCAGCCGATGACCGGGCGGGTGGCGAGGCGCAGTTCGCGCCACCAGACGACGTCGGTCGTGTCACCGAAGGTGCAGACCATGGCGATGCCGGTGCCCTTGTCCGGGGTCGCCAAGTGGTGGGCGAGGACGGGGACTTCGACGTCGAAGAGGGGGGTGCGGACGGTGCCGCCGATCAGGCCCGCGTACCGCTCGTCGTCCGGGTGGGCGACGAGGGCGACGCACGCGGGCAGCAGCTCGGGCCGGGTCGTGTCGACGAGGACCGGGTCACCGCCGGGGCGGTGGAAGGCGATGCGGTGGTAGGCGCCTGGGCGCTCCCGGTCCTCCAGTTCGGCCTGGGCGACGGCGGTGCGGAACGTGACGTCCCAGAGGGTCGGCGCCTCCGCCTTGTACGCGTCGCCGCGCGCGAGGTCACGCAGGAAGGTGCGCTGCGAGATGGCGCGGGTGTCGGCGGCGATCGTGCGGTACGGGCGGGTCCAGTCGACGGACAGGCCGAGCCGCCGCCAGACCCGCGCGTACGCGGCCTCGTCCTCGGCGGTCAGCCGCTCGCACAGCTCGACGAAGGTGCGGCGCGAGACGGGGATCTGCCGCTTGCCCGGCTTCTCGGGCGGGGTGAAGCCGTCCTCGTACGGCAGCGAGGGGTCGCAGCGGACGCCGTAGTGGTTCTGGACGCGGCGCTCGGTGGGCAGACCGTTGTCGTCCCAGCCGATCGGGTAGAAGACTTCCTTGCCGCGCATGCGCTGGAAGCGGGCGACGGTGTCGGTGTGCGTGTACGAGAAGACGTGCCCGATGTGCAGGGAGCCGCTGGCGGTGAGCGGCGGGGTGTCGATCGAGAAGACGTCGTCCCGGCTGCGGGCCCGCTCCCGGTCGAACGCGAATACACCCCGCTCGTCCCATCGCCCTGACCACTTCTCCTCAAGCCCGTCAAGGGCAGGATTGTCCGGGACGCCCGCGGGGCGATGGGTGGGGTTCATGCCTGGTGATGCTAGTCAGCGGGGCGGCCGGCGATCACGTCATTATCCGTCGGTGTGCGCGCCGATACCCATGGCGCGTCGGCCTGATGCCTCATACCCCCTCATGGACACGGAGTGGTGAACTGACGCACCGCGCTCGGCGTGTCACCGAAAGTGACTGCTTAAGTCCTCTGTGCAGTCGCCCGTTTGGGCCCGCAACAGCAGGAGAGGTGCATGTTTCTCATGAAGATGTCCAGATCAGCGCCGCGCCGACGGAAGGGAGCCGTCAGGGCATTGACGGGTTCGACCGCGGTCCGGAGGCTCGCACTGGGCGCGGTGGCCGTACTGACGCTCACGGCCGCGGTGCCGGCGACGGCTTCGGCGGCGGTGTCGGCGGCGCCGGAGCCCGTGCGGTGGGCCGCCCTCGGTGACTCCTACACCGCCGGGATCTTCGTCGGTGATCCGCTCCCGGCGCTGGGCTCCGCGGACCGGGACGGCTGTGACCGTACGACCGGCGCCTACCCGTACCTCGTCGAGCGCAAGCTCACCGCCGGCCCGCCCGCGGGCCGCCAGGTGAAGCTGACCGACGTGAGCTGCGGCGCCGCCACCATCCCGGAGATCGCCGCGCAGCGGCAGACCCCCGTCAGCCCCGTGGAGCCGCCCCAGAACGGCTGGCCCGGCGTCGCCACCCAGGTGGACCGTGCCGGCCTGGGAACGACCACGGACGTGGTCACGATCGGAGTCGGCGGCAACAGCCTGCCCTTCGGCAAGATCCTCCCGTCCTGCCTGTTGGCCGGATTCGACCAGCCCGACGAGGCGACCCCCTGCCGGGATGCCTACGAGGCGGGCGATTCGGTGCTCGACCCCGAGTCGATCCACGACAAGTACGACCGGGTCACACGGGAGTACGCGGCCATGCTGCGCGACGTGCACCAGAAGGCACCCAACGCCAAGATCGTCACCGTCGGCTACCCCACGATCGTCCCCGAGGACCCCTCGGGCTGCGACCGTAAGGACACCAGCGAACTGGCTGCCTCCATCAAGGGATTCGGGCTGCTCTCGGTCACGCACGGGGACATCGCCTGGCTGCACGAGGTGACCACCCACCTCAACGCCCTCATCCAGGCGATCACCGAACTGTCCGGCGGCCACTACGTCGACACCGCCACCTCCAGCGTCGGCCACGACCTGTGCCAGCCCCGGGCGGCGAAGTGGGTCGAGGGCGTCTGCGGGCAGGCGGGCACCTACTGGCCCAGCGAACTGGACCTCGGCGTCATGACGCTGGAGTGCTCCGACGGCAACCGGGCCACGCTCGTGCACCCCAACGCCGCGGGCCACGCCAACACGGCCACGCACGTCGAAGCCGCGATCCGTGCGGTGCTGAAGGAGTAGCGAGGATCCGGACAGCCGGACGGCGGCGCCCGGGAGAAGGACGGCCCTCCCGGGCGCCGTCTCAGGCGTCGAAGCGGCTGCGGGACGCGTCGATGTGGCCGAGGTAGCGGTGGGTCCAGCCGCACATGCTGTCGACCGTGGCACGCAGGGCCTGGCCGGGTTCGGTGAGGGTGTACTCGACGCGGGGCGGCACCGTGGGGTGCACGGTGCGGTCGACCAGGCCGTAGCGCTCCAGCATGCGCAGGTTCTGCGTGAGCATCTTGTGGCTGACGCCCTCGACCTCGTTGCGCAGTTCGCTGAAGCGGAGGGTGCGCTCGCCCAGCGCCTCGATGATCAGGAACGCCCACTTGTTGGCGACGTCGGAGAAGATCTCGCGTGCCAGGGAGTCGGCGCGGCGCAGGTCGGCGTCCTCGGGCGAGCCCGTGTACTTCTTGGTCACCATGAGGTTCCTCAGTTACTGAAAAGTGCGTTCTTCCAGGTCGGGGCTCACTCTCCTACAGTTCCTGAGTAACCACAAGAGAGCGGCTAGAGAGACCCGAGGGACGAGAAACATGACCACCACCGAGACCGCCACCACCGACGTCTACCACCACAATGTGCCGGCCGAGAGCGACTTCGGTTACGCGCAGGCGATCAGGTCTGGCGCCCTGATCCATGTGTCCGGACAGCTCTCCCTGGACGCTGAGGGCACCTTCGTCCACGCGGACGACTTCGCGGCCCAACTCTCCGAGACCTACGCCAACTTCGACACGATCCTCAAGCACTACGGTGCGACCCGCAACCAGATCATCACGCAGACGCTGTACATGGTGGACCTGCGGCGGAACGCCGATGCGGTGGCGCGGGGCAATCTGGCGTACTTCGGCGACCACCACCCGGCCAGCACGGTCGTCGGGATCACAGAACTGACGTTCCCGGGCCAGCTCATCGAGATCAGCTTCGTCGTGGACACGAACCTGCCGGCCTGAGCCGTACGGACGGCGGGCCGAGCGGGCAGGGAATCCGGATCGCCGGGGACCGTCGCCTGCCCGTCGGGCCGCCCCGGTCCCCGGCGATCCGGTCACCGCCCGGTCAGTCCGTGCGCAGCGCCGGGTCGCTCACCCCCTCGCGGCCCGTCTCGACGTGGCCGGCGAGGCGCCGCAGGTACGTGGTGTCGTGGTCGGAGACGACGGTCAGGTCGTACCAGCGCCTGCTCCGGGCCAGGTTCACGGTGTGCGTGACGGTGGCGCCGGGCGCGACCTTCAGGGTTTCGGGACGGCCTCCGTAGGCGTGGGACAGCGTCAGGCGGACCGTCTTCGCGCCCGCGTTCGTCAGGGTCAGGCGGAGGTTGCCGGTGCGGGCGTCGTGGCGCGCCGTGATCTCCGGGCCCGCGACCTTGCCGGGGCCCTGGAAGGTGCGCAGGAAACCGTTCGGGCCGTGTGCGCTCAGGTCGTAACTGCCCTGGGAGTACACCGAGTTCCAGGCGTCGGTCAGGGTGCGGCCCGCGGAGGTGGAGTAGGTCCAGGGGCCGTCCGTGCGGTTGCCGGAGGTGATGAGGAAGGCCGCGCCCGCCTTGTCGCCGCCCGTGAGGGTGAGCGCGTACTTGCCGGTGGCGGGGTCGAGGGCGCCGTCGACGTGGGGCGTGTACGGGAGAGGGCGGGTGGGGCGGGTGCCGCGCTCCTGCTTGGGGAGGCTGGGGCTGGCGGGCGGCTTGAGGAGGTAGCTGGGGTGGCGGTCGTTGTCCGGCGGGAGGTAGGCGTCGGTGTCCGGCAGCCGGGCCGGGCGCTGATCCGTACGGTCGAAGTCGAACGCCGACGTCAGATCGCCGCACAGGGCGCGGCGCCACGGCGAGATCTGAGGCTCGTGGACGCCGAAGCGGGCCTCCATGAAGCGGATGAGCGAGGTGTGGTCGAAGGTCTCGGAACAGACGTAACCCCCCTTGCTCCACGGGGACAGGACGAGCATCGGGACGCGCGGGCCGAGGCCGTAGGTCCCGGCGCCGTAGCCCCTGCCACCTGCGTACAGGTCGGCGGCGACATCGACGGTCGACAGGCCCTGGTTCGCGGAGGACGGCGGGAAGGGCGGGACGACGTGGTCGAAGAAGCCGTCGTTCTCGTCGTAGGTGATGAAGAACGCGGTCTTGCTCCACACCTCGGGGTTCGAGGTGAGCGCGTCGAGGACCTGCGAGATGTACCAGGCGCCGTAGTTCGACGGCCAGTTGGAGTGCTCGGTGAAGGCTTCCGGGGCGGCGATCCAGGAGATCTGCGGCAGCCGGTCGGCCTTCACGTCGGCGCGCAGCAGATCGAAGAAGCCGTCGCCGTTCTTGGCGTCGGTGCCGGTGCGGGCCTTGTCGTACAGCGGGTCGCCGGCGGTGGCGTTGCGGTACTGGTTGAAGTAGAGCAGCGAGTTGTCGCCGTAGTTGCCCCGGTAGGCGTCGTTGATCCAGCCCCAGTGGCCCGCCGCGTTCAGGCCGTCGCCGACGTCCTGGTAGATCTTCCAGGAGACGCCCGCCTGCTCCAGGCGTTCGGGGTACGTGGTCCAGCCGTAGCCCGCCTCCTCGTTGCCGAGGACCGGGCCGCCGCCCGTGCCGTCGTTGCCGGTGTGGCCCGTCCACATGTAGTAGCGGTTCGGGTCGGTGGCGCCGATGAAGGAGCAGTGGTAGGCGTCGCAGACGGTGAACGCGTCGGCGAGCGCGTAGTGGAAGGGGATGTCCTTGCGGGTCAGATGGGCCATGGTCCCGGCGGACTTCGCGGGGATCCAGTTGTCGTAACGGCCCTTGTTGATGGCGCTGTGACCGTCGGGCCACGAGTGGGCAAGGCCCTGAAGGAACTCCATGCCCAGATCGTCGGACTCGGGCCGGTACGGAAGGATCTCCTTCGTGCCGTCGGACTGGTGCCAGACGGATTTTCCGCTGGGCAACGTCACAGGGCGCGGGTCACCGAAGCCGCGTACGCCCTTGAGCGCACCGAAGTAGTGGTCGAAGGAACGGTTTTCCTGCATCAGGACGACGATGTGCTCGACGTCGCGCAGGGTGCCGGTGCGGCGGCGGGCCGGGATGGCGGTGGCGCGGTCGATGCTCTGCGAGAGCGCGGTGAAGGCGGCGGTGCCGCCAGTGAGCTGGAGGAAACGGCGCCGGTTGAGTTCTGACATCTGCGGGAGACCTCTTGTCCGGACAGGTTGCGGATGGAACACGAGTGGAGCGAGTGTTCCAAGCGCACCGAACGTCTGGGAAGGGACAGATGTCGCCAAGCTGAAGTCCGGCGGTACAGGGGAGTTTGTGGCGGGTCAGTGGGTCGGTCTGACGGGCGCGCTGCTCTGGCCCTCGACCCGGCCGGACAGTTCGGAGTCAAGGGTCTCCTGGGCCACGCGCATGGCTTCCGCGTACACCGGCTCCTGGAGGCGCTGCCACATCTCGCCCTCCGTCAGGTCCTCGACGTGGCTCGTCACCCACCAGATGTTGCCGAAGGGGTCCTTGATCCGGCCGCCGCGCTTGCCGAAGGCGTCGTCGGCGGGCGGGGTGACGATCCGGGCTCCGGCGGCGACGGCCAGCGAGAGTGTCTTGTCCGCGTCGGCCACGTACACGTGCAGCAGGCTCGGCATGGCGGGCCAGTCCGCGTGCCGGTCGAAGGCCAGGACGACGGTGTCGCCGACGCGGATCTCGCCGTGGCCGATCAGGCCGTCCTCCGTCCGCACCCGTCCCAGTTCCTCTCCCCCGAACGCCTCGGTGACGAAGTCGAGGAAGGCACCCGTGTCGTCGGTGACGACCCAGGGTGCGACGGTGGTGTAGCCCTGGGGCGCGGCGCTGCTCTGCTCGGGCATCGCAGTCCTTTCGTCGGTGTGTGGCTGCCGACGGTGACGGTAGGCGCGCAATAGGCCAGGTGCTGTCCTAAGAGGGTGGGCGGACCACGGGGTACGGGCCCGCCCACCCCTGCCGGGTCAGGACAGATACGCCTCCAGCTCGCTCAGCTGGGCCGCCGGCCACCCCGTGTTCGCCGTCACCTGGACCCGCAGATGGCGCGGGTTCGTCCCGGCCGGTACCGGGATCGTCACCGTGTTGCCGGTCGCCGGGTCGAAGCGGTAGTCCTTCGACGCGACCAGGGTGCTGAACGACGAGCCGTCCGTGCTGCCCAGCACCGACAGGGTCTGCGTGCGGGCCTGCCAGGCGGTGGCGGGCGGGAGCTTCAGGACCAGGCGGCGCACGGCCTGCGCCGAGCCGAGGTCGACCGTCAGGGACTGCGGGAAGGCGTTGTTCGTGGACTCCCAGTACGAGGACGCGTCCCCGTCGACCGCCTTGCCCGGGGTGTAGACGTCCACGGAACCGGTCGCCGTCGCCGTGCGCCCCTGGGCGAGGTTGCGGCCCGGGTCAGGGTCGGGGTTGCCAGAGCCGGGCTGCGGCCAGGCGTTGCAGTTGGACCAGGTGCTGCTCCAGCCGGAGTTCCCGCCGCCGTCGGTAAGCACGAAGGAGCCGGAGCCGGTCGGGTAGGGGCAGTTGTAGATCCCGGCCGCGCCGACCCCGGTCGCCGTCACATTGCTGAACTTGGCGGCACCCTGCGCCTCGGCCTGGACGACGACGGTGCCCACCTTGTTGACGGTGGCGCGGTCGACGGTGGTGTTCTTGGCGGCCAGGCCCCGGCCGCCGCCGGAGACGAACTCGAAGGCGCTGTACGGGCTGTCGGTGATGGTCGTGTCGGTGATGTTGACCTGTGCCTCGATGGCGCTGTCGTACGAGTCGACGCGGATCGCGCCCATCGGGTGGTTCCAGTTGGGGTTCATCGCGCCGGTGCGGACGAGGGTGTTCCCGGAGACCGTGATGGTCCCGGCGAGCGGTGAGAACGGGTCGGCGAACTTCTGGTTGGAGATGGCGATACCGCTGCCGAGCGCGTTGGTGTCGGAGATCAGGTTGTTCTTGACACCGATGTCCCGGCCGCCGTAGATCGCGATGCCGTTGGCGAGGTTGGGCTGCGAGATGGTGTTGTTCTCGAAGCTGCTGTCGGTGTCGGCGGAGTACAGGGACCACATGGCGAGCGCGTCGTCGCCGTTGTTGCGCAGGAAGTTGTTGCGGACGCGTACCCCGCGCGCGTTGCCGTTGAGGTTGAGGCCGTCGGCGGTGGTGTCGAGGATGCGGTTGTTCTCCACGACAAGGTTGTCATTGTTGCCCATGAGCCACAGGCCGACCTTGAGGTGCTGCACCCACATGCCGGAGACCGAGGAGTTCGGGCCGAGGGTGCCGTTGACGAAGTTGTCCGGGTTGGAGTCGACGCGCTCGGTGACCTCGCCGATCACCGCGAAGTCCTTGATACGGGCGTTGCCCGCCGACGCGGACTGGTCGATGAAACGGGACGAGCGCACCACCGAGTACCAGTGCCCCGCACCCTGGAGGGTGACGTTCTCGACGCCGCTGAGCGACGACGTCAGCCGGAACGTGCCCTGCGGGATCCACACCACACCGCCCCCCTTGGCGGCGGCTATCGCGTCCCGGAACGCCTGCGTCGAGTCGCCCTGCCCGCTGGGATCGGCGCCCTTGTCGGTCACCGACACCGCGCCCGCGGGCTTGGCGGCGGGCCCCGCGACCTGCTCGAAGTCGGCGACGTCCACGGTCACCTGGGACTGCGCCTCGAACGCGACCTTGTCGCCCGCCTGGACGTTCTGCCCGAGCAGAAGACGCGCGTTGTCGAAGAGGTGGTGCGTCTTGGAGCCGACGATCCAGGACGTGTCGACGTACGAATACTTGGAGGTGACGGGCAGAGTCGCGCTGATCCTCTGCCCGTTGACGTACACCGCGAGCTGCCCGGACTGGCCGTCGGGGACGTTGTACGAGACGGTCACCGCGTTGGCCGCGCGGGGCGCCGTGAACTCGACGCGCTGGCCCGCGTTCAGCCGTACCGCCTGGCGTCCTGACGCCTCCGACGCGACGGTGCCCTGGGTGTAGTCGGGGCCGATCCTCGTACCGGTCGTCGTCGCGGACTCGGCCTCGACCGAGGTGAACGGCAGGGTCGCGCCCGCCGCCGCCACCGCCGCGTGGGCGGCGGGGACGGTCGCCGAGAGCATGCCGGCGGCGAGGATCACGGCCGCACCGGCCGCCGTCCACACGGCTCCTCGTGACGGCATGTGCCTGACAGCGGACTGCTGCCTGACTTCGTGCTGCATGGCTGTTCCCTTTCCGTGGGGGGATGGGGGTGGGGTGAGAACAGGTGCGGACGGCGGCCCGGCCGGGGATCAGGCCCGCAGCCAGGCCGCCGTGTCCCGGGGCAGCCGGCCCTCGTCGTCCAGGGGGCCGCTGGTCAGCAGGACGCTTGTGTGGCCGGGCAGCCCTGCGGGCGCTTCGGCGAGGTTGACGACACAGATGAGACCGTCGGCCGGGCCGTCGGTGCGGGTGAAGGAGAGGACCCCGGGCTCCGACGGCAGCCAGGTCAGCGGCCCGTCGCCGAAGCCGGGTCCGGAACGCCGGATCTCCAGCGCCGCCCGGTACAGCGACAGCATCGAGTCCGGATCCGCCGCCTGCCGGTCCGCCGCGTACGCGGCCCAGCCCTCGGGCTGCGGCAGCCACGGCTCCGTCTGCGCGCCGAAGCCCGCGTACGGCGCGTCGGCCGACCAGGGCAGCGGGACCCGGCAGCCGTCGCGGCCCGGGTCGGTGCCGCCGGAGCGGAAGTGCATCGGGTCCTCGATGCGGTCGAGCGGGATGTCGGCCTCGGGCAGCCCGAGTTCCTCGCCCTGGTAGACGTAGACCGCGCCGGGCAGCGCGAGCGAGAGGAGCGCCGCCGCGCGGGCCCTGCGGGTGCCGAGGTCCAGGTCGGTCGGTGTGCCGAAGCGCTTCTTGGCGAAGTCGAACCCGGTGTCGTCGGCGCGTCCGTAGCGGGTCACCGTCCGGGTCACGTCGTGGTTGCACAGCACCCAGGTCGCGGGCGCCCCGACCGGGGCGTGGTAGGCGAGCGTGGTGTCGATGGAGGCGCGCAGCTCGGCGGCGTCCCAGGAGCGGGCGAGGAAGTCGAAGTTGAAGGCCGTGTGGAGTTCGTCGGGGCGCAGATAGCGCGCGAAGCGGTCCGGGTCGGGCACCCACAGCTCACCGATGAGGACCCCGTCGAACTCGTCGGCGACGGCCCGCCAGGAGCGGTAGACGTCGTGCAGTTCGTCCCGGTCGACATACGGCGTGGTGTCGTCGTCGGCCGCGTCGGGCAGGTCCGGGTCCTTGACGACCAGCGCCGCCGAGTCGATCCGTACGCCCGCAGCGCCCCGCTCGAACCAGAAGCGGAGCAGGTCCTCGTGCTCCTGGCGCACCGCCGGGTGCGCCCAGTTGAGGTCGGGCTGCTCCGGGGTGAACAGATGCAGGTACCACTCGCCGTCGGGGACCCGGGTCCAGGTGTTGCCGGAGAACTGCGAGGGCCAGTTGTTGGGCGGCAGTTCGCCGTTCTCGCCACGGCCCGGCCGGAAGTGGAACAGCTCGCGTTCGGGGCTGCCGGGTCCCGCGGCGAGTGCGGCACGGAACCAGACGTGCTGGTCGGAGACATGGTTGGGGACGATGTCGACGATGGTGCGGATGCCGAGTTCACGGGCCTCGGAGATCAGCTTCTCCGCCTCGGCGAGGGTGCCGAAGGCGGGGTCGATGGCCCGGTAGTCGGCGACGTCGTAGCCGCCGTCCGCCATGGGTGACAGATACCAGGGGTTGAACCACAGCGCGTCCACGCCGAGTTCGGCGAGGTACGGCAGCCGGGCGCGGACGCCCGCGAGATCGCCGGTGCCGTTTCCGTCACCGTCCGCGAAGCTGCGTACGTACACCTGGTAGATGGCGGCGGAGCGCCACCATGTGTCGGGGTTCGGGGCTGCCACGTGAACGTCCTTTCGGGCAGGTGGGACTCCGCCGCCGGCCCCGGACAGCGGGGCGCGTGCAAGGAGGCCGGTGGCGGAGCGCTGAGGTGGAACTGGGCGGTCGGCCCGGATGAGGCAGGCGGTCGGCCTGGGTGGAGCAGGGCGGTCGGGCCGGACGGGGCAGGGCGGTCAGCCCTTCAGTCCTCCGGCGGTCAGGCCGCTCATGATGTTGCGCTGGAACAGGAGGAAGAGGAGGAGCGTGGGGACGGAGGCGGTGGTGAGCGCGGCGATGAGCTGGTTCTCGGGGACTCCGCTGGCGAGCGAGTAGATACCGACGTTGAGGGTCTGCTTGCTCGGGTCGGGCAGCGTCAGCATCGGCCAGAGGAAGTCCTTCCAGACGCCGACCACCGCGAAGATCGACACGACACCCAGGATCGGCCGGGAGATGGGCAGCACCACGGACCACAGCGTCCGCAGCGGGGACGCCCCGTCGATGGAGGCCGCGTCGAGGAGTTCCTTCGGTATGGAGTCGAAGAACCGTTTGAGCAGGAAGATGTTGAAGGCGTTGGTCACGGACGGCAGCCAGATCACCCAGGGCGAGTTGAGCAGATTCCGCTCGAAGATCGGCACGTCCAGGACGGTGAGGTACTGCGGTACGACCAGGACCGTGGCCGGGATCATCAGCGTGGCGAGCATCATGCCGAGGATCACATTGCCGAAGATCGGCCGCAGTTTGGACAGGGAGTACGCGGCGGCGACGTCGAACACCAACTGGAAGGCGAGCGCGCCGAACGCGTAGTACAAGGTGTTGCCGAGGAGCTTGGCGAGGTCCATGACCCGCCAGGCGTCCTGGTAGTTCTCCGGGTGCACACTGCCGGGGACCAGGGTGGGCGGTGACTGGACGATCTCCTGCGTGGTCTTGAGACCGCCGGTGACCATCCAGTACAGCGGTCCGAGGAAGATCAGGGTGAAGAGGAGCATCACCACGGCGAAGACGGTCCAGTAGACGACCTTGCCCCGGGTGCGGCCGAGCTGGGCCGGTGAGATCAGGGTCCTGGGGCGCATCGTGTCGGTTGCCATCGTGATCCCCCGTCAGTCTTCCTGCGCCCGGCTGAGGCGTACGTACACCGCGGAGAAGCCCGCGAGCAGGACGAGCAGCACCAGGCCGAGGGCCGCCGCGCCGCCGTAGTTGTTGAAGTTGAAGGCGTATTGGTAGATGAGGTAGACGACCGTCATCGTGGAGCCCTCGGGGCCCGCGCCGTTGGTCAGCAGGAACGGCTCCGTGAAGACCTGCATCGTCGCGATGATCTGCATCAGGAACATCAGCGAGAGGATGAGCCGGGTCTGCGGGATCGTCACGTGCCAGATCTTGCGCCACAGTCCGGCGCCGTCCAGCTCGGCCGCCTCGTACAGCTCGCCGGGGATGCCCTGGAGCGAGGCGAGATAGATGAGGGTGGCGCCGCCCATGTTCATCCAGGTCGCCGCGATCACCACGGAGAGCATCGCCGTGTCGGTGGACTGGAGCCACTGTTGTGCGGGGAGCCCGAAGATGTCGAGGACGCGGTTGAAGAGGCCGTAGCCCGGGTCGTAGAAGTACTTGAAGAGCAGCACGGACGCGACCGGCGGGAGCATCACCGGGAGGTAGACCAGCAACCTCAGATAGCCCTGGCCGTGGCGGAACTCGTTGAGCAGCACCGCCACGAGGAACGGCACGGCGAAGCCGAGGAGCAGCGCGAGACCGGTGAACAGCAGCGTGTTGCGCCAGGCCTGCCAGAAGGCGGGGTCGTTGACGACATAGCTGAGGTTCGACCAGCCGGCCCAGGTGGTCCTGCCGTCCTTCGTCTTCTGGAAGGCCAGGAAGAACTCCCTGACCATCGGGTACCAGGAGAAGAAGGAGAAGCAGAGGACCGCGCCGATCAGGAAGCCGTGCGCGGACACATTGCGCCGCAGGGCCCGCAGGAACTCCTCGCGGCCCGTGCGGGGCGAAGAGCCGGCGGGGCGGCCGGGGCGCGGCGGGGCCGCCTTGCTCGTGGACAGGGTGGGGACCGACATGGTCTCTCCTCAAAACCTTGGTGCCGACCGTGCTGCGGGATCCGTGCCGGGAAGCTGGTGCGACCGGCGGGCGGGGGCCGGGCGGGTGTGGGCCCGGCCCCGCGCGCCTGCGCGACTGCTCCCCAGAGGGCGGATCCGCCCTACTGGTTGGCCAGCACCTGGTTGACCTGCTTCTCCGCGGTGGAGAGCAACTTGTCGATGTCGGCGTTCTTGTTGGTGAGTACGCCGGACATCACGTTGTCGAGGACCTTGTAGATCTCCTGGGCCTTCGGCGGCTCGGCCTTGCCCTGGATCGGGTTGTCCATGAAGGTCTTGAAGTTCTCGACCGGCATGGTGGCGTTGTCGGTCCGGGACTGGAGGTCCTTCACCTTGGCGTCACCGGTGAAGAAGTTGGGCTGCGGCAGACCGACGGGCAGGCCGTCCGCCTTGGTGCGCGCCCAGTCGAACTGGCCCTTGCCCGGCGAGAGCGTCTTGAAGTTGAGCCAGGCGATGGCGGCCTTGATCTTGTCGGGCGACGAACCCTTCTTGATCATGTAGTCGTTGCCGCCGAACAGCGTGGCCTTGCCGCCGGGGATCGGGCCCATGCCGAAGTTCTCGAACTTGGCGCCGAGCTGCTGGACCATGTACGTGATGTCGTCCGGCGCGGCGAGGAACATACCGAGCTTGTCGGAGGCGATCTGCTTCTGGAGGTCGCCCCACTTCAGCAACTGGGTCTTGCCCATGCTGTCGTCCTTCCAGCGCATGTCCTTCAGCTGCTGGGCGACCTGCTTGCCGGTGTCGTTGTTGAACGCGGCCTTGGTGCCGTCGGGGGTCACGACGTCGCCGCCGAGGCTGTACATGGCGGCGGTGAAGTGCCAGCCGCCGGTGTTCTCGGCGCTGTACTCGCCGTAGCCGGAGATGCCGTTGCCGAGCCCGGCGATCTTCTTGGCGGCGGTACGGACCTCTTCCCACGTGGTGGGCGGGGTGTTGGGGTCGAGTCCGGCCTTCTCGAAGAGACCGCGGTTGATCAGCAGGCCCATCGTGTAGTTGCTGGTGGGCAGGCCGTAGAGCTTGCCGTCCTTCTTGAGGACGTTGAGGACGTTCGGGTCGATGCTGTCGAGCGCCGGGACCGTCTTCGGCGTCACGTACTCCGTGATGTCGGCGGCGCCGTCGTTGTCGAGGACCTGCTGAAGGTCGGTGAAGTAGGTGTAGAAGACGTCCGGCTGCGACTTGGCCTTGAGCTGTGCGGTGAAGCGGGCGGGCTCCTCGCACTGGCCGGGAGTCGACTTACCGTTGATGGTGACGTTCGGGTACTTCTTGTTGAACTCCTTGACGTCCTCCTTCCACTCCTTCAGCTCCGCCGCCTTCGCGGTCGGCGGCATGCAGTCGATGGTCAGCGTGACCTTGGTCTTCGGGTCCAACGGGGCCGTGACGTCGGTGGATCCACCCTTCGGTTCGTCGTCGTTGTCACTGCTGCTACTGGTGCCGCAGGCGGCGAGCGAGGCGAGGGCGAGCGCCGCGACGACGGAGGCCGCGGAGGTACGGGACGTACGGCGGAACCAAGTGCTTCTCATCGGTGGTCCCCTTCGGGCATGAGCGTGGAAGGCCCCACGGCTGCCGGCAACCGTAGGTGGCCGATGCCTGAAACCATCGGCCGGGGCGCGGCACACTCAACCACCACCGACACATGTCCGCAAGATGTCGCGCCAATTTCGCAAAAGATTGACAGTCAGATGCAGGCGGGCGCGGTCCGATGGTGGACGTACGGAAGCCCCCTTGCGGCGGTACGACACTCCGCCGACAAGGGGGCCCCGCACCCCACCGGACAGGGGGTGACGGTCAGGTGTACGCCGAGGTGGTCGGCCGTACGCCAGGGTGGATCAGCTGTACGCCGGGTGCGGGGCCTGCGCGGTGGAGCCGCGGACCACCAGCTCGGGCTCGAAGAGGAGTTCACCGGGCGGTACGACACCGCCCTGGATCTGCGCGGCGAGCAGTTCGACGGCGGCGCGGCCCATCGCCTCGATCGGCTGGCGCACGGTCGTCAGGGGCGGCTCGGTGCAGTTCATGAACGCCGAGTCGTCGTACCCGACGACGGAGATGTCGCTCGGTACGCCGAGGCCGCGCCTGCGGGCGGCGCGCACGGCGCCCAGGGCGAGCGGGTCGCTGGCGCAGATGATGCCGGTGATGCCCCGGTCGAGCAGGCGGGCGGTCGCGGCGTGACCGCCCTCCAGGGAGAACATGGCGCGCTCCACGGCCTCTTCGGGCAGCTCTCCGCCGGCCGCGCGGGCGTTGGCCTGGGCCGCTGCCAGCTTGCGGCGGGACGGCATGTGGTCCGCCGGGCCGAGTACGAGGCCGATGCGTTCGTGCCCGAGTGAGGAGAGATGGCGCCACGCCTGGTCGACGGCGACGGCGTCGTCACAGGCGACGCAGGGGAAACTGAGGCGCTCTATCGAGGCGTTGATGAGCACGACGGGCACCTTGCGGTCGGCGAGCTGCTGGTAGTGCCCGTGCTCGGCGTCGGCCTGGGCGAAGAGTCCGCCGGCGAAGACCACCCCGGAGACCTGCTGCTGGAGCAGCAGTTCGACGTAGTCCGCCTCCGATACGCCGCCCTTGGTCTGGGTGCACAGCACGGGGGTGAGTCCCTGCTGTGCGAGCGCGCCGCCGATCACCTCTGCGAACGCCGGGAAGATCGGGTTCTGCAGTTCGGGCAGCACCAGGCCGACGAGCCGGGCCCGCTCTCCGCGCAGCTGGGTCGGCCGCTCGTAGCCGAGGACGTCCAGGGCCGTCAGCACGGCCTGCCGGGTGGCCTCCGAGACGCCCGGCTTCCCGTTGAGGACCCGGCTGACCGTGGCCTCGCTGACCCCTACCTTCTTCGCCACCTGAGCAAGTCGTCGCGTCATACACGCAAGAGTAGCGCAAACCCTGCAAGCGGCTTGCGTCGTCTGCGTCCCAGCCTGACAAGACCGCGGGTGCCACGCAACCCTCGTGCGGTCATCAACTGCCGTAAGGGAACTCTCGTACGCGCTATGACTTACTGAGGTACGCGAGGCCCGGATGCACCGCGAGATACCCGTCCACCAGCCGGCGGGCGACCGCCACCGAGTCCACCAGCGGATGCAGCGCGAACGCCTTCACGGCGGTCGCCCGTGACCCGGAGGCGGCGGCGGCCATCACCTCCCGCTCGACGGCCTTGACCGCGGTCACCAGCCCCGTGGCGTGGTCCGGGAGCGGGGCCGCGGACAGCGGATGCGCGCCGTTCGCGTCGACCAGGCACGGCGCCTCGATCACGGCGTCGGCGTCGAGGGCGGCGAGTGTTCCGCGATTGCGAACGTTCAGGATCAGCGTGGCGCGCTCGTCGCGCGCGATGGCCCGCATCAGGGCGAGCGCCACCTTCTCGTAGCCGCCGGACTCGGTGAGCGACGCCTCGTCGCGCTCCCCCGCGCCCGCCGCGTCGCGGCTCTCGGCCATGTAGGTGGCCTCCCGCTCGGCCCGTACGGCGTCCCAGGCGGCCAGGGCGGGGACGGCCGGATTGTTCACCTGTGCGTAGAACCGCTCCTGCTGGTCGTGGAGGAAGGCGCCGCGCGTCCGCTCGGCCGCCTGGTACGCGCGGACGGTCTCGCGGTTGAAGTAGTAGTAGTGCAGATACTCGTTCGGTACGCAGCCGAGTGACCGGAGCCAGTCGGCGCCGAAGAGCCGGCCCTCCTCGAAGGCGTCGAGCAGACCCGGTTCGGTGAAGAGGCGCGGCAGTTGGTCACGGCCGTCGATGTGCAGGGCGCGGAGCCAGCCGAGGTGGTTGAGGCCGATGTAGTCGATGCCCGCGCGGTGCGGGTCGGTGGCGCCGAGTACCCGGGCGACGCGTCGGCCGAGGCCGACCGGTGAGTCGCAGATGCCGATGACCCGGTCGCCGAGGTGCCGGGACATCGCCTCGGTGACCAGGCCCGCCGGGTTGGTGAAGTTGATGAACCAGGCGTCGGGCGCGAGCGCCGCCACGCGCCGCGCGATGTGGTCCGTGACGGGCAGGGTCCGCAGCCCGTACGCGATACCGCCGGCGCCGACCGTCTCCTGCCCGAGTACGCCTTCGGCGAGCGCCACGCGTTCGTCGGCGGCGCGGCCTTCGAGCCCGCCGACGCGGATCGCCGAGAACACGAAGTCGGTGGAGCGCAGCGCCTCGTCGAGGTCGGTGGTGACGGTGACAGCGGGCGCTTCGGGTACGCCGTCGGCCTGGTCGGCGAGTACCCGGGCGACGGCGGAGAGCCGGGCCGGGTCGGGGTCGTACAGAACGACGCGGGTCACCCGGCCCTCCGCCCGGTCACCGAGCAGCGCCCCGTACACGAGGGGCACCCGGAAGCCGCCGCCGCCCAGAATCGTCAGTTTCACGCGAGTACCGCCCTTACGCCCGTCTCCGCACCCGATCATGCGCCACTCCCGTCACTATCGCGCAGGAGGGGGAGGCGCGGCGGTACGGAGGTGGATCGGGCGGTACGCGGGGCGCGGCGCGGCCCAGGTGCGGCCATCGGCCCGCCTCCGTGCCTTCAGGCGTGATTCATACGGGAGTTGGCGGAGCCCGGGATCATGGGGCGGTCGGCCACTCCGAACGGCGCACCGCCCCGGTCGGCCGTGGCACCCGGCAGTCCCGGCCGCCGCCGAACCGCCACCACCGGCTCGCGCGGCGGGCGCGACGGGCCCGCCACCGGGCGCCCCGGGCCCGGATCCGGCGCGGTGAGCGGCCGGCGCGCCCGGTGACCATGACGACGGCGTCGCGCCAGAATCCGTACGGGATCCTGTCGGCGCCGACACACATCGACGCGGTCCGGCCACCGACGGCGAGACCTGGGACGTGACAGGGCACCGGGGCACGTACACCCCGACGCTGCCGCTGGACCGTGCGGAGGAGTCGCGCGACCTCCGACCGCACGGCAGCGACGGCAACCGCCCCGCCGCACCCCGCCCGGTCAGCCCGCCTTGGCCAGCCGGGGCGCCGTCGGCCCCGCCCCCGCCGTCCGCCCGAGCGCCACGGCGAACCGGCCACCGACGGCGAGACCTCGCCCGCCCCCGACACCCGGGCCACCCACACCTGGGACGTGACGGCGCGCCGGGCCACGTACACCCCGACGCTGCCGCTGGGCCCTGTCAAAGAGTCGTGCGACCTCCGACCGCACGGCAGCGACGGCGACCGCCCGGTCAGCCCGCCTTGGCCAGCCGTGGTGCCGTGGGCCCCGCCCCCGCCGTCCGGCCGAGCGCCGCCGCGAACCGGTCGACGACCTGTGCCAGTGCCTGTGCCGCCTCCGGGTCCAGGGTGACGGTGTCGTCGGGGCGTACGGTGATCTGCCGGTCGAGTGTGAACCAGCCCTGGACTATGTGGTCGGCGCCCATCGAGGTGAGGACGGGCCGCAGCGCGTAGTCGATCGCGAGGACGTGTGCGGTGGTGCCGCCGGTGGCGAGCGGCAGCACGGTCTTGCCCTCCAGGGCGTACTGGGGCAGCAGGTCGAGGAGGGACTTGAGCAGGCCGGAGTAGGCGGCCTTGTAGACGGGGGTGCCGATGACGACGCCGTCGGCGCGGGCGAACAGGGCGGTCGTCTCGACGATCGCGGGGTGCGCGAAGTCAGCGCCGAGCAGAGCGTCCGGGGGCAGGGTGCGCACGTCGAGCGGGATCACCTCGTGGCCCTGGGCGCGGATCCTGGTGTCGAGATGGCGCAGCAGTTTGGCGGTGCGGGAGGTCGCTGAGGGGCTTCCGGAGACGGACAGGACGGTGGCCATGGGCGGACCCTTCGGGATCGGTCATACGGAGCCGGATGTCCCGGGCGCGGCCGGTCCCGGGGCGCGCTGGGCGCCGGGGGAAGGGAGCGGGACCACGCCCGTACGCCGGCACTCGGCGGCGTGCGGGATGGGGGACGGCCGTGCGGGGCGCCCGAATACGGGGGCGCCGGGCGTCGGACCGTCAGGCGGAGCCGCGACAGAAGGAGCTGGAGACACGCGCGAGGTCGACGTGGCGTCGGCGCGTGAGGTCCAGTCGCATGGTCATGCCACCGATCAAATCAGGACCGGGTCGGACCGGTCAAGGAGACGGCCGCCCCGCCCACAGTCCGCCTCACAGGTCGCGTACCGACGCGTCAGCCCTCGCTCGCCGGGACCGCCCGCAGATGCCCGGCGCCGCGCCGCGCGCGGAGGGCCGAGCGGCGGCCGTCCGGGGCGCGCCGGGGCTCCCGGAGGACAAGGGTGAGCCGCGAATACCCCATGGCCTGCAGCGTGGTGGGTGCCTCGCCGACGATGCGGCAGTGCGTGAGGCCCCAGCGCGGGTCGGGGTGGTGCAGGGGGCGCAGCGCCCCGTCGGGGACGACGGCGTCGGCGCCGACCGAGCGGATCCAGTGCGGTACGCCGTGCAGGTAGGCGGCGTCCATGAAGGGGTCGTCGGCGACGGCCGCGCGGATCGCCGTCAGCTCCTCGTCGTCGGGGTGGCGCTCCCGCGCGTCCGCGAGGTACGCGAGCATCGGCAGGCACCAGCTCGCCTCGTGGTCGGCGAGGACGGTGCCCGCGTCGGGGTGGAAGAGCACGAAGCGCAGGAAGTTGTCGCGCGGCATCGCCGTGGCATGCGGTCCGACCCCGGCGAACAGGGCGTCGAAGGCGCGGTTGGCGAGGACCACGTCCCAGCGGTGGTCGATGACGACGGAGGGGAAGGAGACGGCGTCGAGGAGGGCGGCGTAGTCCTGGAGATAGGCCCGGCCCTCCGGTCTGGCGGGCGTGCTCCCCCAGGCCGGTCGGCGCCCTTCTGCCTCGAATGCCATTCGGGTGGTCACCCCTCTTACGGCTCTGACGGCGAGCGCTGGTCGTGCGACACGGCGGGCGGACAAGGAACACCACCCTCACACCGCGTGGCGATCGTGCTACCCCGAGCGGAAGCGTGTCAACTATCGTGGCATTTGGCGACTGTTGACGGCTGAAATACGCCACAGTTGTGGCGAGACCTGGATGGCTCGGACGAGAAGGGCTAGTCTCCACTCTGCCCCTCGCGCGGCGGATGACCCCGTCGTTCACCACTTCTCCGCAAGTGAGACCTGCGGTGGAGACCTGCGGTCGAGACCTGCGGTAAGGGGTCGACCCGTACGACCTGTTCGCGAGGGACCCGCTCGCATGGGATCTGTCGTTCTAGGAGTTCTGTCGGTGACGGATGGCTTCTCGGTGCCGGGTGGCGCGGCCTCGTCGGGCCCGCTGCCGGGTGTCGTCGCTCGCGTCGCCGCGCTGGCCGACCGTCTCGGTGTCCGCCACTCCGGAGTCCTCGACGTGACACGGCTGTCCGTCGATTCCGGTGTTCCCGAGGACGTCGTGAGGGATCTGCTGCACGGCCGCGCCGCGGGCGAACCCGATCTCCAGGCCCGCTTCCTGCAACGCTTCGACCTGCTGCGCCGGACCCGTGTCAAACCCAACGGCCGCCGCTACACCCAGCAGGAGATCGCCGACGGCGCGGGCATGTCCCGTCAGCAGGCCGGCGCGCTCATCAACGGCGACCGGCGGCCCACGATGGAGCACTGCGCCGCCATCCAGCGCTTCTTCGGCGTCCACGCGGGGTTCCTGACCGCAGAGGACGCCGACGCGCTCGGCTTCGCGCTCCAGCTCACCGAGCAGGAGCTGCTCCAGCGTCTCGCCGACCACGAGAGCGACATGGCGCCCGCGACCAGGGACGAGACCGACGACGCCCTGGAGCGGCTCCTCCAGGACCACGGCGTACGGGGCATCGCCTGGCGGGCGGCCCAACTGCCCACGGACAAGCACCGCGACAAGGTCACGGAGTGGCTCGACATGCTCCTGGAGAGCGTCAAGCCGTCCGGCCCTTCGGCGGACTCCTGACGGGGCGGGAACGGACGAGCGGATGAGCAGGCGGATGAGTGCGCGCGGTAACTCGCGGAAGAACAGGGAGATGCGCCGGCTGTGCGCCGAGCTGATCGGCGAACTGGCACTGGACGCCCCGGTGCCGCCCGCCGAGCTGCGTACCGCGCTGTGCGAGGCGATGAGCAGGCGCCGCGGCCGTCCGGTCAACCACCGGATGGCCGTCTTCCCGCCCGGCACCGCCAGCGGCCTCTGGCTGGACATGGCCGACCAGGACCTCATCGTCATCGAGGAACGCACCGCGCCCGACCACCAGTTGGTGATCCTCGGGCATGAGCTGTGGCACATGAGCGCGGGCCACACCGGCCACACCGTGGACGGTACGGGCGTCGCGACCCGGCTCCTCGGCGAGGACGTCGACCTGCGGGCGACGGTGCACACGGTGGCGGCCCGCTCCCGCTCGCACGCGGCCGACGAGGAGGACGCCGAGAGTTTCGGACTGCTCCTGGCCAGCAAGTGCCGGGGCTGGCTCTCCGGTTCGGCGCCGCACGGGCCCGCGCCCCGGGACCAGCTCGCCGGGCGGATCGAGGCGTCCCTGGGCTATCGAGGGCCGCAAGGCTGACCTGTGAACGGTCCCGAGGCTGAGGCGTGAACGGTCCCGACTACTACATCCCCGCGGTGGGGTTGGGATGCGCGCTCGCGTTCAAGCTGCCGTCCCTGCTGCGCGCCCGGCACGATCCGCTGCTGCGGTCCGTGTGCGCGCTGCTCGCGAACGCCAGTGCCGTCTTCTTCTTCGCGGCGCCCCCGACGATCGAGCAGGTCAACCGGGTCACCGGCATCACCAATGTGTCGGCGCCGCTGGTGTACTGCCTGCTCAGCGCGTTCAGCGCGTCCTGCCTGGTCCTGATCGTCAACTGGCGCGGCGGCCCCGCCGAGGTGACCCGGCGCGTGTCCCGCCGCTGGATCGTCGGCTACACGGCGGTGATCGTCGCCATCACCGTGCTGTTCCTGCTCGGCGACACGCCCACCGAACGGCTCCGCGACCTCGACACGTACTACGCCCGCACGCCGTACGTCCGCGAGATGATCGTGCTGTACCTGGCGGCGCTGACCGTCGCGGGCGTCGCCATGACGGTGCTGTGTCTGCGCTGGTCCCTGCGGGTGAGCGGGTGGCTGCGGACCGGTCTGGTCGTCATCGTGATCGGCTATGTGTTCAACCTGGCCTATCTGGCCACCAAGTTCACCGCCGTGTTCGCGCGCTGGGCGGGCGGCGACCTGGACGGCCTGAGCACCAACGCGGCGCCCGTCCTCGCGTCGGTGGGCGCCCTGATCAGCGCTGTGGGCTTCTGTCTCCCGCTGGTCGGCCGGCGGTTGACGGACCAGTGGGGGACGTGGGCCACGTACCGGCGGCTCGGCCCCCTGTGGCGCGAGCTGCGTTCGGTCTCGCCGTACGGTGTGCGGCCGGTGCGGATGTCCTGGTGGACGTCCGCCGAACTCCTCGTCACCCGGCGTGAGGCCGACATCCACGACGGGCTGCTCAGCCTGCATCCGTACTTCGACGCACGGGTCCGCGCCGACGCGTACAAGGCCGCCGTCACCGGTGGCGGCGGTCCGGTCGGTGCGCGGGCCGTCGCCGACGCGGTGATGGTGACGGCGGCGGTACGCGCGCGGGGCGCCGATCCGGAGGGCGCGGCCCTCCAGGTGGCCGGGGCGTCGGCGCCGAACATCCCGTCCGGCGAGGAGCCCCGCGATCTCGTCGGGATGTCCCTCGCGCTGAGCCGGTCCCCCGTCGTCGCGGCGGCCCGCGCGGCGGCTGCGGCCCCGTCCGGCAGCGGCACGCACGAGCCGACCCGATAACGCCAACCCGATAACGCCAACCCGATCAGGCCGACCCGATAGCTCCGGCCGCGCGCCGAACACCCCGGATTGTCAGTGGCTCCGGGCAAGCTGGTCCGTACGCATCACCCACGCACCACCCACGCACCGTCCAGCGAAGCCGACCCGGGGAGACGACCGATGCCCACCGCCGTGCTGACCGACCGTGAACGCACCGCCGTCCAGGCGTATCTGCGCCTGCTCCACACCGTGCGCGCGACCCTCGACACCCCGGTCGGCGGACGCCCGCCGCTGGTGCCCGACGGAGTGCTCGCCGACGCCGAACAGGCACTGGCGGACGCGGGACTCGTGGGGAACGAGGCGGAGTTCTTCGACCTGCTGAAGGGTTCCTGTCGCCAATCCGGGTGATCCCGAGCGCGGCAGATGTGTTCCGTGTCACGCTCGGAGCGGCATCGCAGTGGGGGAAGGGGGCCGTGGTGAGGGACATCAGCAACCCGCGCCTGGTGGAGCCGCTCGCTTCGGGAGGGCTCGCGGACTCCCTCTTCCAAACCGCCCTGGACACGCCTGACTTCGTGCAGGTGTCACGCCGCCGGGAAGGGCCGTCGGCGTCAGCATCGGCATCGGCATCGGCGGAGGAGTGGTTTCCGGTGACGGCGGCCGAGTTCCGGGACGAGGTGCTCGCGGTCGCCAAGGGCCTCCTCGCGAACGGCATCCGCTTCGGCGACCGCGTGGCCGTGATGTCCCGCACGCGGTACGAGTGGACGCTGTTCGCGTTCGCCGTGTGGACCGTCGGCGCCCGCATCGTGCCGGTGTACCCCACGTCGTCGGCGGACCAGGTGCGCTGGATCCTGCACGACACCCAGGTGTCGGCGGTCGTCGTGGAGAACGAGGACCATGCGATGACCGTCGGCGCCGTCTGCGACGGGCTGACCCTGCTGTCGCGGATATGGCAGATGGACGCCGGATGCGTGGGCCAGCTGATGGAGGAGGGCGAGGGAGTACCCGACCTCCTGGTGAGCCGGCACCGCTCCGCCGTACGCCCGCAGCAGATCGCCGCCATCGTCTACACCTCGGGCACCACGGGCCGCCACCCCCGGGGCTGTCTCCTCACCCACCGGAACCTCGCGCACGAGTGCGACACGCTCGTCACCGGCTGGCGCCCCGTCCTCACCGGCGCCGACGGCGACCGCTCCGTCCTCTCCTTCCTGCCGACCGCCCATGTGTACGGCCTGATGGTGGTCGTCGCCGCGATCCGCTGCGGTATCCGCCTCGGGCATCAGCCGGAGATGGCACCGGAGTCGCTGCTGCCCGCACTCGCGACGTTCCGCCCGTCCTGTGTGATCGCGGTGCCGTACATCTTCGAGCGGATCTTCCAGCAGGCCCGGAGAGCCGCCGAACTCTCCGGCAAACTCGCCCTGTTCGACAAGGCGACCTCGGTCGCGGTGCGGTACGCCGAGGCCGTCGAGCGCCGGCAGCGGGGCAAGGGCCCTGGTCCCGGCACGGCGCTGAAGATGCAGCACGCGCTGTACGACCACGCCGTCTACGCCCGAATCCGCGAAGTGCTCGGCGGCCGGGCGCGGTACGCGGTCTCGGGCGGTTCCACACTCCGGCGCCATCTGGGTCTGTTCTTCGCGGGCGCCGGTATCACGGTCTACGACGGGTACGGCCTGTCGGAGACCTCCGGCGGATGCACCGCGCAGCCCGTCGGCGCCGTCAAGTTCGGCACCGTCGGCAGACCGCTGCCCGGCAACTCGCTGCACATCGCGGGCGACGGCGAGATCTGGGTGCACGGCGACAATGTGTTCCTGGGCTATATGAACGACCCAGAGGCGACCCGGGCCGTGTTCCGCGCCGGCTGGTTCGCCACCGGCGACCTCGGCCACCTGGACGAGGAGGGCTACCTCGTCATCACCGGCCGCAAGAAGGACATCATCATCACCAGCGGCGGCAAGAGCGTGGCGCCGCTCGCCCTGGAGGAGGAGCTTCAGGACGACCCGCTGGTCTCGCAGTGCGTGGTCGTCGGCGACAACCAGCCGTACATCACCGCGCTGATCACCCTCGACCCGGAGGCCGTGGCGCACTGGCAGAAGCTCACCGGGCGGCCCCAGTCGCGCGTCGACGAGGTCGCCGACGACCGGGAGCTGCGGGCGCTGATCCAGCGGGCGGTGAGCCGCGCCAACTCGGGTGTGTCGCGCGCCGAGTCGATCCGTGCCTTCCGCATCCTGCCGCGTGAGTTCAGCCTCTCCAACGGTCTGCTGACGCCGTCCCTGAAGGTGCGGCGGCACGCGATCGTGTCGGCGTACGCGCGGGAGATCAAGGATCTGTACAAGCAGCGCTGAATCACGACACCGCACCGAATTGCGTGGTGAATCGGGCCGCATCGCACGGCCGCGCCGGGCTCATCCCACCCCAGAGAAAAGCACTCCGCAATGGGTGTGTCACGCCGCGTTCAAATTCAGGTCGGCCGCGAAATCCCTCCAGCGAATCTGCACATCGATTGCCCACGCCCGGCACGGAATCGCGCAAAGGTCCGGACCCCTTCTCCGGCCGTCGCGCCATTGGTGCGGGAGTGTCCTTTCTTCAAATCGGTCGCCGGCGCCGTACACCCCTCGCCGTCGTCAGATCCCGTGAAGAGGCGGGCACCAAGCCGTGGACGGTCCTGCACCGAAGCGGAAGGAGACGTACCGGAGGGCGGGGAACGGCGTGTGCGGGATTGGCAGGCCGGCGCGCGGCCGTGCTTGGATCCTCGGCATGCGGGAGTCACCCGAACGGGTTTTCCCGAATTCGTCCTGATGACGACCGCTGTACGCGGCGCGACATATTTCCCCGAGTCCGCCGTCACCGCTCAGGAATTTCCACACGAAGGGCACTCACATCATGAACTTCACTCCCCAGGTCGAGACCGCTGAAATCTCCGACAGCGACCTGGACAACGTGTCGGGCGGCCTGGTCGGCGGTGTCCTCACCACCGTGACCGCCACCGCCGACTCGGTCCTCCCGGTCTCGGACACCCTGGGCACCGTCACCGGCATCGCCGAGGGCGTCACCGGCCTGAACACGGCGCCGGTCGCGGGTCTGGTCGCCGGTCTCTGAGCCGAACCGTCGCGCAGTGAGTCCCGGAACCGCCCGGTTCCGGGACTCACGTCCTTAGCACACCGGGCATCAACAGGGGAAGCGAGCCGTGCAGTTCCGTCAGAAGGCCCTCGCCAAGCTGCGGTCCCCCGAGGAACTGGACCTGCCGGTACGGCTGGCCAGGCCGCAGGGCCGGCTCGTCCTCACCGTCACCGTCCTGGTGATGGCCGCCGCGTCGGTCTGGGCGGTGACCGGCACGGTCTCCACCACCCTGCGCGCACCCGGCGTCCTCACCCACGCGCAGGGCAGCTATGTCCTCCAGAGCCCTTACGCGGGCCAGGTCACCGATGTCCTCGCGCGGGAAGGCGTCCGGCTCGCGGCCGACGCGCCCCTGGTGAAGATCCGTACCGCGCAGGGCGACAAGGTCGTCCGGACGATCGCCGCGGGCCGGATCACCGGCATGGCCGTCGCGATCGGCGCCGTCGTCAGGACCGGCGCCGACGTCGCCACCGTCGAACGGGTCGAAAGCGCCGCCGACCCCCTCCTCGCGGTGCTGTACGTCCCGGCGGGCAGCGCCGCAACCGTCCCGGTGGGCGCCGCAGTCGACGTCACCGTCCAGTCGGTGCCCGCCAGTTCGTACGGCACCGTCAAGGGAACCGTGCAGGCGGTCGGCCGGAGCGCGCAGACACAGCGGCAGATCACCGCGTTCCTCGGGGACGGCGAGTTGAGCGACGAGTTCTCGCGGGGCGGTGCGCCCGTCGCGGTCCTGGTCCGGCTCGCGCCCGCGCCCGACACGAAGTCCGGCTACCGCTGGTCATCCCCGCAGGGTCCCCCGTACGCGCTCGACTCGATGGTCCGGGCCACCGGCGCGGTCCGGCTCGCCGAGCGGCGCCCGATCGATTGGCTGCTCCCTTGACCGCGTCGCGGGCCACCGCCGGTCCCCGCTCCCGCAGGGCGCCCAAGCCCCGTAGGACTCGTACCGCCAAGGCCGTACGGACCCCGACCGTGCTCCAGATGGAGGCCGTCGAGTGCGGTGCCGCGGCGCTGGCCATGGTCCTCGGGCACCACGGCCGGCATGTGCCCCTGGAGGAGCTGCGGATCGCCTGCGGCGTCTCGCGTGACGGGTCGCGGGCGGGCAATCTGCTGAAGGCGGCGCGGAGTTACGGGCTCCGGGCCAAGGGCATGCAGATGGACACGGCCGCGCTGGCGGCGCTGCCCGCGCCCGCGATCCTGTTCTGGGACTTCAACCACTACGTCGTCCACGACGGCATGGGGCGCCGCTTCGGGCGGCGCGGTGTGTACATCAACGACCCGGGCAAGGGCCGCCGTTTCGTGCCGATGGAGGACTTCGACACCAGCTTCACCGGGATCGTCCTGGTCTTCGAGCGGGGTGACGACTTCCGCAAGGGCGGGCGCAGGCCGGGCGTGCTCGGCGGTGTCCCCGGCCGGTTGAGCGGCACATCGGGCACCATGCCGGCCGCCGTCCTGGCGAGTCTGCTCCTGGTCGCGGTCGGCGCCGCGGTCCCGGCGCTCAGCCGCACCTATATCGACGAGTTCCTGATCGGTGGTCAGAGTTCGCTCCTCGGCGTGCTGTTCGCGGGGATGGCCGTGATGGTGCTGCTGACCGCCGTACTGACCTGGCTCCAGCAGGGCAATCTGCTGCGCGGCCGGCTCATCTCGTCCACGCTCACCAGCGCCCGGTTCCTGCGGCATCTGCTGCGCCTGCCGGTCACCTTCTTCGCCCAGCGCAGCCCGGCCGACCTGGTGCAGCGGTTGCAGTCCAACGACGCGGTCGCCGAGACCCTGGCCCGCGACCTCACGGCGGCCGGCGTGGACGCCGTCGTCGTGCTGCTCTACGCGGTGCTGCTGTGGACGTACGACCCGCAGCTCACCCTCGTCGGGGTCGCGGTCGCGCTGCTGAACGTGGCGGCGATGCGCTGGGCGGTACGGCTGCGGGCCACCCGTACGCAGAAGCTGCGGGCCGATGTGGCGCGGCTGACCAACACTTCCTACACCGGGCTCCAGTTGATCGAGACGATGAAGGCGACCGGCGGGGAGCACGGCTACTTCCGGCGGTGGGCGGGGCAGCACGCGGTGACCCTGGACGAGCAGCAGCGGCTCGGCGTGCCGACGGCGTGGCTGGGCGTGGTGGCGCCGACGCTGGCGACGCTGAACAGCGCGCTGATCCTGTGGATCGGCGGGCTGCGGGCGGTCGACGGGCAGATCTCGATCGGGCTGCTGGTCGCCTTCCAGGCGCTGGTGACCCGCTTCACCGCGCCGATCACGCGGCTCAACGGGGTCGCGGGCCGTATCCAGGACTTCGCGGCGGACGTGGCCCGGCTGAAGGACGTCGAGAACTTCCCCGCCGACTCGCTGTACGCGCGCCCCGGCGGCGCCGCGAGCACCCGCAGGCTGGCGGGCCATGTGGTGCTGGAGAACATCACGTTCGGCTACAGCCCGCTCGACAAGCCGCTACTCACCGGGTTCTCGCTGTCGGTGGGCCCGGGTCAGCAGGTCGCCCTCGTCGGTGGCTCGGGCAGCGGCAAGTCGACGGTGTCCCGGCTGATCTCGGGGCTCTACAGCCCGTGGGAGGGCACGATCCGTATCGACGGGCAGCGGATCGACGAGCTGTCGCGGGGCGCGCTTGCCGCTTCGGTGTCGTTCGTGGACCAGGACGTGTTCCTGTTCGAGGGGTCCGTACGGGACAACGTGGCGCTGTGGGATCCGTCGATCCCGGACGAGGCCGTGGTCGACGTGCTGCGGGACGCCGCGCTGTACGACGTGGTGGCGCGGCGGCCCGGCGGGATCCACAGCCGGGTCGAGCAGGACGGCCGTAACTTCTCCGGGGGCCAGCGCCAACGCCTGGAGATCGCACGGGCGTTGGTGCGGCGGCCGAGCGTGCTGGTCCTGGACGAGGTGACCAGCGCCCTGGACGCCGAGACGGAACAGGTCGTCATCGACAATCTGCGGCGGCGCGGCTGCGCCTGTGTGGTCATCGCGCACCGGCTGAGCACGGTCCGCGACAGCGACGAGATCGTGGTGCTCCGGCACGGCGTGGTCGTGGAGCGGGGCCGCCACGACGCTCTGCTCGCCGCCGGTGGCCCGTATGCCGAACTGGTCAGGGAGCGGTGACATGACCTCCGTACCCCCGCGACCCCAGCCCTTTGTCACCCCCGACGGCGGCGGCGCGGACGGTGGTGACCTGGTGCTCGGCGCCCTCGGCGGGCTCGGCACCCCCGTCGACTGCGCCGGTCTGCCGAGCCTGTCGCTGGAAGGGCCGTTGGTGCTGTGGCTGGTGCAGGAGGGCGCGATGGACCTGTTCGCGGTGGACGCGGCGGTGCGCGGCCACTGGCACTTCCTCGGCCGGCTCGAACCGGGCTCGCTGCTCCTCGGCCCGGTCGAGGGCCCCCAGCACACCCTCGTCGGCCGTCCGCTGCGGGGCTGTGTGCTGCGCCGGATTCCGCTGCGGGAGCTGTACCGGCCACCGGAGTACGGCATGGCGGCGCCGCCCATGACGAGCCCGCTGGAGTACGCGTTCGCGCTCGGCGTCGGCCGCACCCTCGGCATCCTCTTCGAGGCACCGCTCGGCGGACGCCCCGGTGAGCCGTCGACTGCGGCGGACGTGCTGTGGATGGAGGTGCCGCCCGGCAGCGTGGAGTACGGCGGCACGTACAGCGCCGACGCGGCGGCGGATCTCCTCGTCGACGGGGTGCTGTGGCAAGGCATGGTCGACCAGCAGCACCGTCTGCTCGCCGCCCTCGACCGGTGGATCGAGCAGCTCGAACGGGTCCACGAGGACCGGGCTGCGGCCGGGATCAAGGCGGGCGAGGCGGTCCGTGAGCGGGCCGACCGGACCCTGATCGACTCCATCGGACGGCCGCGCGGCGCCGGCGGCCGGCTGCCGCGCGGTGGTGAGCGGTCCCGTTCGGACGACGCCACCTATGCGGCGTGCCGGCTCGTCGGCGCGGCGGCCGGGATCCGGATCGTGGAGCCCGCGCGCGGCGGCGCCCTGGACGACCGCACCCCTCCGGTCGAGCAGGTCGCCGTCGCCTCGCGGGTCCGTACCCGCGTGGTTCGGCTCGACGGCCGCTGGTGGCGCGAGGACACCGGGCCACTGGTGGGCCACCGGGCGGCGAGCGCGAGCCCGGTCGCGCTGCTGTGGCGGCGCGGCGGGTACGAGGCCGTGCACCCGCTGTCCGGGCGGCGCACCCGGGTCGGTGAGGACAACGCCGACGAGTTCGAGCCACAGGCCCATCTGCTGTACCGGCCGCTGCCGGACCGGCGGCTCGGCCCGCTCGGGCTACTGCGGTTCAGTCTGCGCGGCACCGGCGCCGATGTGCGGCGGCTGGCGCTGAGCGGTCTGGTGACGGTCGCGTTCGGCGCGCTGGTCCCGATCGCGACGGGTCAGGTGCTCGGCTCGTTCGTCCCGGACGCGGAGCGCGGGCTCATCGCGCAGGTGTGTCTCGCGGTGATGGTCAGCGGTGTGGTGACGGCCGGGTTCCTGCTGTTGCAGAACCTCACGATCCTTCGGATGGAGGGCCGGATCGAGAGCACGCTGCAACCGGCCGTGTGGGACCGGCTGCTGCGGCTGCCCACGACGTTCTTCACGGACCGCTCGACGGGTGAGCTGGCCAGTGCCGCGATGGGTGTCAGCGCGATCCGGCGGCTGCTCAGCGGGGTCGGTCCAGTGGCGGTGCAGGCGGGCACCGTCGGCGCGATGAACCTGGTGCTGCTGTGCGTGTTCAGCGTGCCGCTCGCCCTCGCCGCGATCGGCATGCTGATCGTGATCGCCGGTGTGTTCCTCGGGCTCGGGCTGTGGCAGGTGCGGTGGCAGCGGCGGCTCGTCGTGCTCTCCAACAAGCTGAACAACCAGGCGTTCCAGACGCTGCGCGGGCTGCCGAAACTGCGGGTCGCGGCGGCCGAGAACTACGCGTACGCGGCGTGGGCCGGCGAGTTCGCGCGCAGCCGGGAACTCCAGCGGCGGGTCGGCCGGATCAAGAACGTGACGACCGTGCTCGGCGCGCTGTATCTGCCGGTCTGCTCGCTGCTGATGTTCATGCTGCTGGCGGGTCCGGCCCGGGGTTCGATGTCGGCCGGTGCCTTTCTGACCTTCCACACCGCGATGACGATGCTGCTGACGTCGGCGACGCAGCTCACCGGGGCGCTGGTGTCGGCCGCCGCCGCGCTGCCGATGTTCGAGGAGATCAAGCCGGTCCTCGACGCGGCGCCCGAGGTGAGCGAGGGCAGCACGCGGCCGGGTGTCCTGTCCGGCGCGGTCGCGGCCCGGTCGCTGTCCTTCCGGTACGCGGACGACGGTCCGCCGGTCCTGGACGACGTGTCGTTCGAGGTGCGGCCCGGCGAGTTCGTGGCGGTCGTCGGCCCCAGCGGCTGCGGGAAGTCGACGCTGCTGCGGCTGCTCATCGGCTTCGACCGGCCGCTCACGGGCAGCGTGCTGTACGACGGTCAGGATCTCGCGGCGCTCGACCAGGGTGCGGTGCGCCGGCAGTGCGGTGTGGTCCTCCAGCACGCGCAGCCGTTCACCGGGTCGATCCTCGACTGCATCTGCGGTACCGAGCCGTTCACGCAGGAGGAGGCGTGGGAGGCGGCGGAGATGGCGGGGCTCGCGGACGACATCCGGCTGATGCCGATGGGTCTGCACACCATCGTCTCGGGTGGCGGCGCGATCTCCGGCGGGCAGCGTCAGCGGCTGATGATCGCCCAGGCGCTGATCCGGCGTCCGCGCATCCTCTACTTCGACGAGGCGACCAGCGCCCTCGACAACGAGGCGCAGCGCACGGTCATCGAGAGCACGAGGGCGCTGAAGGCGACGCGGATCGTCATCGCGCACCGGCTGTCCACGGTGATGGACGCGGACCGGGTGATCGTGATGGACGAGGGACGCGTCATGGAACAGGGCCCGCCGGCGGAACTGCTCGCGAATCCGGGCGGGCGGCTGCGGGAACTGGTGCGGCGCCAACTCGCTTAGGGCTTGCCCCGTCGGGCCTCGCGCAGGGCTTTCCGTCAGGGCTCGCACAGGGCCTGCCGTCGGGGCTCGCAGGGTCTGCCGTCCGGCGGGACTTCACGCGCCGGACACACTCCGGTATGCCTCCGGTGACACCTTCTTCGCCTCCCCGCCAGAGGCGCTTGGAAGGCTTCGGCGGATGCTGGCCTTGGCTTTCACCGGTTCGCCCGGTTCCTCCGCACCCTCCGTGGACGTACGCCGCTGTCAACTGCTCGGGCTGATCGGCTCGACGGTGCTGTCGGCGGGCGGTGCGACGGCGGGTGCCCTGCCGCTGCGGGACACCTTCGACCCCGCGTCCGGGCACGCGAGCCTCGGTCTGGTCTGCGCCTACTTCGGTCTGGTCCTGCTGATCACGGCCTGGTGGCGGATGGGCCGCGCGGTGCGAGGTCCGCAGCCGCCCTCGCAGCGGTCGTTGCTGCTGACCCTGGCGATCTGGGCCTCTCCCCTGCTCATCGCGCCGCCCCTGTTCAGCCGGGACGTGTACAGCTATCTCGCGCAGGGCGCGATGGCCGACGCGCACATGGACGTGTACACGTACGGGCCCGCCCAGCTCGGCGGTCCCTTCGCCTCCGAGGTGGCCCCGCTGTGGCAGCACACGCCGGCGCCGTACGGGCCGGTCGCGGTGGGCCTCGCCGCCGCGATAGCGAAGGTGTCGAGTTCGCAGTTGTCGGCCGGTCTGTTCGGGATGCGGCTGGTCGCGCTGCTCGGCGTGGCCCTGATGGTGGCGGCGCTGCCCGCGCTCGCCCGCCGCTGCGGTACGGATCCCCGGGCCGCCGTCTGGCTCGGCGCGCTCAACCCGCTGCTCCTGCTGCACCTGGTGGCCGGTGCCCACAACGACGCCGTGATGCTCGGGCTGCTCGGTGTCGGCCTGGTGGCGGTGATGGGCGGCCGGCCACTGCCGGGCGCGGTACTCGTCACGCTGGCCGCGCTGGTGAAGGCGCCCGCCGCGCTGGGGCTCGTCGCGGTCGCGGTGCTGTGGGCGGGGCATCTCACGGGCCGGTACCGGTGGTGGCGCGCGGGCGCGGCCACCCTCGCGGTGGGGCTCGCCACGACGGCCGCCGCCACCGCCGTCACCGGCACCGGATACGGCTGGCTCACCGCCCTGGGCACCCCCGCGTCCCCGGACAACTGGTCCCTGACGAGCGTCCTCGGGCGGCTCGCCGGGTCCCTCCTGGAGGGCGCGGGCAGTGAACTCGCGCCGCTCGCGCTGCCCGCGTTCCGGCTGCTCGGCCTGTGCGCCACCGGGGTCGCGGTGCTCCTGATCTGGCTACGGCGGCCCCGTACCGTACCCGTGCACGCGCTCGGGCTGAGTCTGCTCGCGGTGGCCTTCCTGGGCCCGGCGACCCGGCCCTGGTATCTGCTGTGGGGGCTGTTCCTGGTCGCCGCGGCGACACCCGACAGTCCGGTACGGCGGGTGGTCGCGGGTGGCTGCGCGGTCCTGGCGCTGATGGTGCTGCCGAGTGGATTCGCGCCCGATCAGGCGCAGTTGGTGCTCGCGGTGACGGGTGGGGTACTGGCGGCCCTGGCGCTGCTCCAGGCCCGGTTGACACCGTCCTTCCCGTCATCGGCCTCGACGCTGCACCCCGCCGGAACCCTGTCGGCGTGGCTCCGGTGACGCGGCTCACGGTGGGGCGCACGACCGGCGGCCGGATCGCGCTCGCGGTACTCGCTGTCGTGGCGACGTCGGTCTTCCTGGTGACGGTGCCGCTGTTCCGCGAGTGGTTCGACCTGGCCGTGTACGACGGCGCGGTGGAGCACTGGGTCCATGACGGAGGCCGGCTCTACGACTTCGTGGTCCCCGGCACGCACTACGGGTTCACGTATCCGCCGTTCGCGGCGGTGTGCATGCTGCCGATGGCATGGATCGGCTGGCCGCTGGCGGTGACGATCAGTGCGGTGCTGAACGTGGTGGCGTCGGCGGCCGTCCTGTACTGGCTGGTGTGGCCGGTGATCCGGCGGCAGCCCTGGTGCGGTTGGTTCGCGGTGGTACTCGCGGTGTGTCTCTTCGCGCTCCTCGAACCGGTCCACGACACCTTCACCTTCGGTCAGGTCAATCTGATCCTGCTGGCCCTGGTCCTCGCGGACATCCGGCTGCTGTCGACACGGTTCGCCCGGTACGCGGGTATCGGCATCGGCATCGCGGCGGCCGTCAAGCTGACACCGGTCGTCTTCATCGGCTACCTCCTGGTGACCCGGCGGCACCGCGCGGCGATCGTCGCGGCGTCGGTGGCGGTCGGCGGCACGGTGATCGCCGCGCTGGCCGACCCGGCGGCGTCCCGCTACTACTGGACGAAGGCCCTGTGGGACACGACCCGCGTGGGCGACCTGACCTATGTGTCGAACCAGTCGTGGCAAGGCGTGGTGGCCCGCTACTTCGACCCGTCCCATCCGAGCCGGGCGGTGTGGGCGGTGGGGGTCGTGGTGCTGCTGGCCGTCTGGGCACGGCGCGTACGGGCCGCTCCGCGCGACGACACGACGGGCGTCGCGTTGACCGGTCTCCTCGCCTGCCTGATCAGCCCGATCACATGGGTGCACCACTTGGTGTGGGCGGTCCCGGCGCTGACGGCACTGGCGGCGGCGGGCCTGCGGCAGCCGCGCCGCCGTGGCCTGTTGCTGGCAGCGGCGGGCGCCCATGTCCTCCTGAGCAGCAGCCTGGTATGGCTGTGGCGCTTCGACTTCGCGGGGGTGACGGGCTTCCTGGGGAGCAATGCGTACGTATGGCTGTGCGCGGCCCTGCTCCTGTTCCTCCCCCTCAAGGAAAGCCGCGGCGGGGTACGTGTCTCAGGAGCGCAGCCCGTCCAACTCCGAGCCGATCGCGTGGCGTAGACCGTCGTGGCGGGGACCGAGCAGGGAACGCTCCTCGGTCCACCGCGCACGCGGGTACAGCGCCTCGCCGAGCCGATCCATGTCCGACAGGAACGCCGGCCGCTTCGCCTTCGGCAACTCCGACAGCCGCCCGACGCCCGGCTCGTCCACGAGGAGCACGGAGTATCCGGGCAGGAACTGCACATCCCCGATCACCGCGAACCCCGCCGCCAACCGCCGCATCACGGTGGGGTTCTCGCCCCTCAGCGCGGCCCCGATCCGATCTCTCCGCCAGTCGTCGGTCACGACTTCAGCCCCGATGCCGTGATGCCCTCCACGATGTAGCGCTGGGCCACCAGGAACATCACGACCAGCGGGAAGATTGCGACCACCGTTCCCGCGAAGAGGACCGGGAGGTTGATGGTCTGGGAGGTGAGGAAGGACGAGAGGGCGACCTGTGCGGTCCACTTCGACGGGTCCTGGCCGATCATCAGGGGCCAGAGGAAGGAGTTCCACGCCTCGATGAAGGCGAGGGCTCCCAGGGACGCCATCATGGTGGCCGAGTTGGGGAGGATGAGGCGCCAGTAGACGCCCAGGTGGGTCAGGCCGTCCACGCGGCCCGCCTCCTCGATCTCGGCGGGGAAACCCAGGTAGAAGCTGCGGAAGAGGATCACCGCGAAAGCGTTGAACAGGCCCGGCACGATCAGACCCCACAGGGTGTTCACACCGCCGAAGGAGCCGACGACCACGAACATCGGCAGGAAGGTCACGGCGTGCGGAATCATCAGCGTGCCGACGACCATCCCGAGGACGAGCCCCCGCCCTCGTACGTCGATACGGGCCAGCGCGTACCCCGCCATCGACGCGAACAGGGTCGACACGGGCGCCGTGATCGCCGCGATCAGCAAGGAGTTGCCGAGCGAGCGGGCGAAGGGCCGCTCGGTGTCGGAGAACAGATCGCGGAAGTTGGACAGGTTCAGGCTGCCGGGCAGCCACTTCCAGTCGGGGGACGTGACCTCGGCGGTGGTCATGAAGGAGTTGCGGAGAAGGATGTAGAAGGGGGCCAGGAAGACCACCGCCAGCGCGCACAGGACCACGTACTTGACCACCGCGCCCACCACCGGCCCGCGCGGACCCCGCCGCCCCCGCACCGGAGCCGTCTCCGCCGCCACCGCCCGCTCCTGAGTCGTCACCGCGCTCATACGGCCCCCTCCTCGGCCTTGTTCCGCCCGAAGCCGAGGACCCGGCTCTGCACCACCGTGACCAGCACGATGATGAGGGTGATCAGGAAGGCACCGGCGGAACCGACGCCGTAGTCCTGGTCGTTGAGGGCGATCTCGTACAGGGAGATCAGCGGGGTACGGACGGGTTCACTGCCGAGCGTGGCTCCGGTGGCGAAGATGTTGTAGAACTCGTCGAACGCCTGGAGCGCGGCGATCATCATCAGCAGCAGGATCGCCACCGACGTGTTGCGGAGCATCGGCAGGGTGATGTGCCGGAACGTCTGCCAGGCGCCCGCGCCGTCCAGCGCGGCGGCCTCGTAGAGCTGCCGTGGTACGGCCTGGAGCCCGGCGAGGAAGAGGATCATGTAGAGGCCGACCTGGAGCCAAAGCCTCAGGGTGATGAGGACGATCCAGTACAGCGGCGGGTCCGTGGTCTGGATCCACGGGGTCGCCTCGTCGCCGAAGAGCGCGGTGAGTGTGTTGGCGACCCCCGACGGCACCCCGCTGAACAGCGACATCTTCCACAGCAGCGAGGCCGCGACGTACGACACGGCGGCGGGCAGCAGGAAGGTCGTACGGAAGAACGCGCGGCCCCTGCCGACCCGGTTGACGAGCACCGCGAGGCCCAGCGACAGCGCGAAGGTCACCGGCACGATGAACGCCGTGAACAGCACGATCGTGGTGAGCGAGCCACGGAACCGCTCGTCCTCCAGGAGGAAGCGGTAGTTGTCGAGACCGACCCAGTCGCCGAGCTGGATGGTGCGGCGGGCGTCGCTGAAGCTGAGCAGGAACGACCAGCCGATGGCGACGTACCGGAACAGCAGCAGCCCGATCACCATCGGCGCGGTCAGGACGACGAACGCCAGGACGGCGGACCGGCGTTGCGCGCCCCACGCCTTCGGCCGGCGGGGAGCCGCCGCGCTCCGGGGCACGGTCGCCGGCTCGCGGGTCTTGAGCGGTACGGACATGGGCTCAGCCCAGCGACTTGTTGAGGGCGGCCTGGGACTTGTCCGCCGCGTCGCCGAGCGCCTTCGCCGGGTCGGCGTTCTCGCGGACGACCTTGGTGGTCGCGGCGACGAGATCGACGCCCATCGACTGGCTCCACGTGATCGGGAAGGTCTTGCTGTACTGCTGCGAGATGGTGACCGCGTCCTTCGCGGGCCCGCTCGCCAGCGCCTCCGTGTCGGCGGCCACACTGCGGCGCGGCGGCACATGGAAGCCGTACTTGACGGCCCAGTCCGTCTGGAGCGCGGCCTTCTTGATCCACAGCCACTGCACGAACTTCTTCGCCTCGTCGAGCTGCTTCGACTTGGCGTTGACGAGTTCCGTCCAGCCGCCGAGCCGTGCGACGGGCCTGCCGCCCGCCTTGAACGCGGGCCACGGCACCACACCGAAGTCGTCGCCGAGCGCCTTCTCGATCCCGGGCAGCGCCCAGAGGCCGCACCACTGCATGGCGGCGGCGTTCTGGCTGATCGCGCCGGGGTCGTACCAGTCGGTGGTGAAGCCGAGCAGCAGCGACTTGTCCTGGTGCAGTCGGCGCAGCCCGCCGATCGCCTCGGCACCGGCGGCGGACGCGTAGGTGACCTTGTCGCCCTCGATCAGCTCGCCGCCGTTGGACCACAGCAGCAGGTAGGGCGCGTCGCCGAGGCCGTCGTTGCCGACGAACAGGCCCTTCATGTCCTTCGTGGTGAGGGATTTGGCGGCCGTCGCGAGGGCGTCGAAGGTCTGCGGGGGTTCTATGCCCGCCTTCTCCAGGACGCTCTTGCGGTAGTAGAGGGTCATCACGTCGTCGATCATCTTGACGCCGTAGAGCTTGCCGTCGACGGTGACGTACTCGATGTCGGCCGGGTTGAAGTCGGACTTGGCGTCGCCGTAGATGTCGTCCAGGGGCGCCAACTGGCCCTTCTTCACCATGTCGTAGCGGAAGTCGCCGATCTCGAAGATGTCGGGTCCTTCGTCACCGAGCATCGCGGCGTTCAGCTTGGCCTCGTACTGCGAGGTGTCGGCGGCCCAGACCACCTGCACCGCGATGTCCGGGTTCTCCTTGGTGTACTCGGCGGCATACCGCTTGGCGGCGTCCTGCGTGCCCGCCTCGCCGTACTGGTGGTACCACTGTGTGAGCGTGACCTTGGCCTTGCCGCCCGCCGATCCCGACCCGCCCTGCGGATCGGTGGAACAGGCCACGGCGGTACCGGCGACGAAGAGCATCGACATGCCTAGGAAGCCGCGCCGGCTGGGGTGCGTGTTCATTAGGGGATGTCCTCTCGGGCTGTGTCTCGTCAGCGTGCTCGAACGGGTCGTGCGCTTCGTGAACGGTCGTGCGCTTCGTGAACGGGTCGTGCGCTTCGTGCTCCTGGTGCGGGGCTGGTGCGGGGTGGTATGGAGTGGTGTCCGGTCGACGTCAGGTGGCGAACAGGCGCTGTATGCTCACGGCCGCCGCGCCCCGCGCCCACTCCTCGAACGGCAGCGGACGCACCACCAGCGGACAGGCCGACGCGGCGCCGAACACCTGCGCCCCGAACGCCGCGCGGAGGTGTTCCTCGAAGAGGTCGTACGCGGCGACGCCCTCGCCGGAGACCACGACCCGCTCGGGCCCCGTGAGGTTGACCAGGGCGGCGATGCCGAGCCCGATGGCGTGGCCGGCCTCGGCGAACACCGCGCGCAGGGCGGGGTCGTGGGCGTGGGCGCGGTCCACCGCACCGGCCATGTCGAGCGCGGGTTCGCCGGTGACGGCGCGTGCCTTGGCGACGATGGCGCGCTCGGACGCGATGGCCTCGACGCAGCCCCGGCCCCCGCAGTGGCAGTCGGGCCCGTTCCGGTCGACCGGGATGTGGCCCAGCTCGCCCGCGACACCGTAACCGCCCGCGACCAGACGGCCGTTGACGACGAGGCCGCAGCCGATGCCCGCGCCGACGGTGGCCAGTGCGAAGTTGTCGGCGCCGACGCCTTCGCCGAACCAGTGCTCGGCGACGGTGAGGGCCTTGACGTCGTTCTCGACGGTGACGGTGAGTCCCGTGGCGCGCTGCACGAGGGCGCCGAGGTCGATATCGCGCCAGCCCAGAAACGGCGTATAGCGGACGGTTCCGGTCGAACTGTCGACGTCGCCGGAGATCGACAGGCCCAGACACTGGGTGCGGTCCGCGTAGCCGACGAGCATCTCCCGGGCGAGCCCGGCGATGGCCGAGACGACGTGCGCGACGTCGGCGGGGCGCTCGATGGGCTGGCGGGCGGCGGTGCGGATACCGGCCCGCAAGTCGGTCACGACACCGATCAGTTCGGTCCCGGTGACCTTGATCCCGGCGAAGAACTCCCGCTCGGGCCGGATCATCAGGGGGTGCGCGGGGCGTCCCGCGCCCACGGCGGTGCGCTCCTCCTGCGGCACCTCCTCCAGGTATCCGGCCTCCAGGATCGGCTTGACGGCCTTGGTGACGGCGGCCGGGGAGAGCCCGGTGAGCCGCGCCAGCTCAGGGCGGGAGAGCGGGCCTCGGGTGAGGACGGTCGTGAAGACTGCGCCGGCTGCCGGTGTCGCGTTGACGCCGGGCCGCCTCGGGGTCGGCAACATGGCGGAAACGTAGGCCCAATAATTTCCTGCGTCAATATTTAAATTCACCCCGGTTCGGTCGTACGCTCGGCGCGGCACCCTCACCCGGTCGCCGCACGGCGCCGGTCACCACGGTGCCCGACGCCCTCACACCCCCAAGGAGCTTGTGTGCCCGCGGTGACCTTCGACGCGCCCTCCCGCACCTATCTGCTCACCACCCCCACCACCGCCTACGCGCTGCGCATCGACGAGGACGACACCCCGCGCACGCTGCACTGGGGCCCCCGGATCACCCTCGCGCAGGCCGCGTCGCTGCCGCTCAGCACGGGCGAGAGCAGCAGTTTCGCCTCACGCGGCGGCGAGGAGCTGGGCGTCGAGGGCGGCGCCCGGTTCGGCGTGCCGTCGCTGCAACTGCGGTACGCGGACGGGACGGGCGGCACCGAGTGGCGCCATCTCGGCCACGGCGTCGGTGACGGCACCCTGGACATCCGGCTCGCCGACCGGCACTACCCCGTCGAAGTCACCCTGCACTACCGGGTGTTCGACGACAGCGAGGTGATCGAGCGCCGCGTGACCGTACGCCACACCGGCACGGGTGGGCCCGTGGAGCTGCTGCGCGCCGACTCGGCGGCCTGGACCCTGCCGCAGCGCGCCGGCTACCGCCTCAGCCACGCGGTGGGCCAATGGTGCGGGGAGACCCAGTTGCGCAGGGTCGAGGCGCCGGTCGCCGAGACGGTGTTCACCAGCAGGCGCGGGGTGTCCAGCCATCACGCCAACCCCTGGCTGATGGCCGACGCGGGCGACGCCGACGAGACGCACGGCGAGGTGTGGTCCACCGCCCTTTCCTGGAGCGGGAGTTGGCGGATCACGGCGCAGCGGACCCCGGACGGGTTCCTGAGCTGGACGGGCGGCGCCGGGCACGAGGGCACCCGGGTCACCCTGCGGTCGGGCGAGACCTGGCGGACCCCGGCGTTCTCCGGGGTGTACTCACCGGACGGCTTCGGCGGGGTGAGCCGGGCCTGGCACGCGCACATCGCGGCCCATGTCCTGCCCCTGCCCGACGAGGTGCGGCCCGTCGTCTACAACTCCTGGGAGGCCACCGGCTGGGACCTCACCGAACAGGGGCAGTTCGGGCTCGCGCGGGCCGCCGCCGACCTCGGTGTGGAGCTGTTCGTCATGGACGACGGCTGGTTCGGGTCCCGTACCAGCGACCGCGCGGGGCTCGGCGACTGGCGGCCCAACCCGGCACGGTTCCCCGAGGGTCTCGCTCCGCTGGCCGACGAGGTGCACCGGCTCGGGATGCGGTTCGGGCTCTGGGTGGAGCCCGAGATGGTGAACCCGGACAGCGATCTGTACCGCGAACACCCCGACTGGGTCCTGCACATGCCGCACCGCACCCGTACCCTCCTGCGCCACCAACTGGTCCTCAACTTCGCCCGTGAGGACGTCGCCGACTGGGCGCACAAGTGGCTCGACCGGCTGCTGACCGAGCACGAGATCGACTTCCTGAAGTGGGACATGAACCGGGCGTTCACGGAAGCGGGCCGGCCGGGCCACCCGGACCCGGACCGGCTCTGGCACGACCATGTGCACGCCGTGTACGGGCTGATGGACCGGTTGCGCGCCGATCATCCCGGGCTGCGGATCGAGGCGTGCGCGGGCGGCGGCGGCCGGGCGGACCTCGGCATGATGGCCCGCAGCGACCAGATCTGGATCTCCGACAACACCGACGCCGTGGACCGGCTGGCGATCCAGCACGGCTACAGCCAGCTCTATCCGGCGCGCACGATGTCCGCGTGGGTCACCGACAGCCCCAACACCAACACCGCCAGGACCGCGCCCCTGCGGTTCCGCTTCCACTCGGCGATGGCGGGGGTGCTCGGTCTCGGCGGCGATCTGCTGCGCTGGTCCCCGTCCGAGCGCGCCGAGGCACGCGGGCTGGTCGCCCGGTACAAGGAGATCCGCCCGGTGGTGCAGTTCGGCGCCCAGTACCGGCACCCGGAAGCCGTGCAGTACGCCACGGAGGACGAGCACGTCGTGATCGCCTGGGGCGCGCCCCGGCGGCTGCGACTGGCGGCCGTCGACACGGCGGCCCGCTACCGGGACGACGTGAGCGGCACGGTGTACGACGGGGCGGTGCTGCGCGGCACGGGGCTGCCGCTCGATCTGCCGGCGGGGGATCTGCCGAGCATGCTGGTACGGCTGGAGCGCATCGCTGACTGACGTATGACAGAAGGGAATTGACGGAGCGTCAGCGGGTCGGAGGCACCGGGAGCGGTGGCAGCGCCGTCTCGTGGACCCATGTCCTGAACAGGTCGTCCAGCGGCCCGTCCGCGTACCGCGCGGCGTGTGCGGTGAAGGCTGCCGTGGTCACCGATCCGCCCCGGTGCACCTTCGCCCAGTCGCGCAGCATCCGGAAGAACGCGGGGTCGCCGAGTGCGGCCCGCAGGGCGTGCAGGACGAGGCCGCCGCGTTCGTAGAGCCGGTCGTCGAACATCAGCTTGCGGCCCGGGTCGGCGAGCCGGAGGTCGCGGGGCAGTGCGCCGAGCATCCGGTAGGCGACGGCGGCCAGTTCGTGTGCGGTGCGTCCGCCGGAGCGCTCGGACCACAGCCACTCGGCGTACTTCGCGAAGCCCTCGTTGAGCCAGATGTGCCGCCAGTCGGCGATGCTGACGCTGTTGCCGAACCACTGGTGCGCCAGCTCGTGGGCGACCAGCCGCTCCGAACTCCGCGCCCCGTCGACATGGTTGGTGCCGAACTGCGAGAGCCCCTGCGCCTCGACGGGGACGTCCAGCTCCTCGTCGGCGACGACGACCGCGTACTCGCCGAACGGATAGGGCCCGAACAGCTCCTGGAAGAGGTCCATCATCGCGGGCTGCCGGGCGAAGTCGCGGGAGAACTCGGTGAGCAGGTGGGCGGGCAGATACGCGGTCTGCGGGACACCGCCGGGCCCGGGGTCGCCGAGCAGCACGGTCTGGTACCTGCCGATGGACAGGCCCACCAGATAGCTGGAGGTCGGCGCGGACTGCTCGTACAGCCAGGTGGTGGTGGAGGCCTTGGTGGTGCGGGTGAGCAGCCGGCCGCCGGTGACGACCGTGTACGGGGACGGTGTGGTGACGGCGATCTGGTACGCGGCCTTGTCGGCGGGCCGGTCGTTGCACGGGTACCAGGAGGGTGCGCCGGTGGGCTGGCTGGCGACCAGGGCGCCGTCCGTCAGCTCCTCCCAGCCGACCTCGCCGAAGGGGCTGCGGACCGGTGCCGGGTTGCCCGACCAGTGCACCTCGACGGTGAAGGCGGCACCGGCGCGCAGGGGCTTCGCGGGCCGGACCCGGAGCCGGCCGCCCCGGTGGGTGTAGTGCGGCGCCCGCCCGTCCACGCGGATCCGGCTGATCCGGAAGTCGGCGAGGTTGAGCTGGAACTCGGTGAGCGGGGCGCGCCCGACTATCGCGCCGAGGCGTGCGGTGCCCGCGAGACGGTTGGGACCCGGCCGGTAGTCCAGACCGAGTTCGTAGCGGTGCACCCGGTAGCGGGCGTCGCCGTTGGCCGGGAAGTACGGGTCCGCTTCCTGGGTCCGCTGACCACTCACTGCTGTGTACGCTCCCTGCGCTGTGCTCGCACGCTGTGCCGGTGTGCCGCTCAGGAGCGCCACGCCTCGATCGGGTTGCCCAGCCAGCGGGTGTCGGCGGGCACGGACTCCCCGGCCATCACGAGCGAGGCGGGGCCCAGGGTCGAGCGGGCCCCGACCGTGCTGCCGGGCAGGACGATGCCGCCGGGCCCCAAGGTGGCTCCCTCACGGAGGACCACAGTATCCGTCCGCAAGATCCGGTCATGGAAGAGGTGAGTCTGCAGGACACAGCCCCGGTTCACGGTGGCCGCGTCTCCGAGGGTCACGAGGTCCGTCTCGGGCAGCCAGTAGCTCTCGCACCACACACCCCGCCCGATCCGGCCGCCGAGCGCGCGCAGCCAGAGGGTCATCAGGGGGGTTCCGGGGACGGATCCGGTCAGCCAGGGCACGGCGAGGACCTCGACGAAGGTGTCGGCGAGTTCGTTGCGCCACACGAAGCCGCTCCACAGCGGGTGCTCGCCGGTGCGGTGGCGGCCCACCAGGAGCCACTTCGCGAGGACGGAGACGAGGGCCGCCGCAGCACCGGCGGTGAGCAGTGTCACACCGGACAGCAGGGCGGCACCCCAGATCCCGAGCCCGCCGACACCGTCCCCGCCCGCCGTGGCGAGGGCGCACAGCGCGGCGAGGGTCAGTACGCCGAGTGCGGCCGAGCAGAACACCGGGAGCAGCCGGCACAGCTCCACCAGTCCGCGCGCCCACAGCAGCCGCCGGGGCGGCTCGTAGGTGCGGCTCTGGTCGCCGTCCGCCGACGACCGGGGCAGCCGTACCGGCGGGAGGCCCAGGTACGAGCTGCCCTTCTTGGCCTTCTTCGGGGTGGCCGACAGCACGCCGACCAGACCGCCGTCGGGCACGCTGCGGCCCGGCGCGGTCATCCCGGAGTTGCCGAGGAACGCCCGGCGGCCGATCTCGGCGCGCCCGATCCGGACCCAGCCGCCGCCCAGCTCGAAGGGCGCGGTGAGGGTGTCGTCGGCGAGGAACGCGCCCTCGCCGACGGTGGTGAGGCTGGGCAGCGCGAGCACCGTGGACACCTCGGCGCCGCGCCCGATCTTCATCCCGAGCAGCCGCAGCCACACCGGGGTGATCAGCCCGGCGTACAGCGGGAACAGGGTCTCGCGGGACAGGTCCATCAGCTGGCTGACGGTCCACGCCTGCCAGCCGGTCCTGCTGTGCGCGGGATGGGTGCCGGGGCGCAGGCCGATGCTCAGGAGGCGTACGGCGATCAGCAGGAGGAGGGCGTACGCGAGGCCGAAGGCGAGCGCCGCCGGGACCACGGCGACAAGGGCGCCGCGCAGGGCGTCGCCGAATCCGGCGGCCGGGGCCACGAAGCGGCCCACGACGAGCAGTGCGGGCACGGCGGCGAGCAGGGGCAGCACGAGCAGGCCGAAGCCGGTCACGCCGTACATGGTGCGCCAGCCCGTGGAGCGCGGCGGGCGCTGCTTCGGCCAGTCGCGTTTGGCCTTGCCGAGCTTGACCGCCGGGGCACCGGCCCAGCGCTGCCCGGTGGGGACGTGCCCGGCGACCGCCGAGCCCGGCGCGACCTCGGACCGCTTGCCGACCCGGGCGCCCGGGAACAGCAGGCTGCGGGTACCGACGACGGCCCCGGCGCCGACCTTGACCGGGCCGATCTCCAGCCGGTCGCCGTCGAGCCAGTACCCGGACAGGTCGACCTCCGACTCGACGGCGCAGCCCCGGCCCAGCTTGAGCATGCCGGTCACCGGGGGCAGCGAGTGCAGGTCGACGTCGGGGCCGACGCGGGCGCCGAGCGCACGGGCGTACCGCTGGAGCCAGGAGCCGGTGAGCGAGGTGGCACCGCAGTACTCGGCGAGCCGTTCGGCCGTCCAGAGCCTCAGATGCACGGAGCCGCCGCGTGGATGGCGGCCGGGTGTCACGCCGCGCAGCAGGAGCCGCGCGCCGCCCGCCGCGAGGGCGAGGCGTCCCGGCGGGCTGAAGAACAGCGCGGCTCCGACGACGACGACCCACCAGGACGCGGTGGGCGCCCACGGGTAGGGGCCGAGCAGATGCAGCACATTGCCGAGGGCGAGCAGCGCCACGGTCCAGCGCAGACCCTTCACGGTGTACAGCGGCGCCAGGAGGAGGAGCTGGGCGATCTTGGCGCGGGTGGGGACGGGCGCGACGGTGCGGGCCGCGCCGTCGTCCGGTGCGGACCTCTCCAGGCGCCGGGCGAGCTTGCGGAGGGTGGGCTGCTGGTAGATGTCGAGGACGGCGGCTGCGGGGTAGCGGGTGCGCAGCCGGGTGGTGAGCTGGGCGGCGCCGAGGCTGCTGCCCCCTATGGCGAAGAAGTCGTCGTCGGCGCTGGTGACCGGCACACCGAGGGTCTCGCTCCACTGCTCGGCGAGCCATGCCTCGGTGCCGTAGAGCTGTTCGGCGGTGGAGCCGGTCTCCAGGTCGGGCAGGGGCCAGGGCAGGGCGTCGCGGTCGACCTTGCCGGAGGTGCGGGTGGGCAGGTCGGCGACGGGTGCGAGCAGCGGGACGAGCGCGGCGGGCAGCGCGGCGCGGAGCTGCTGGACGGCGGCGGTGTGGTCCCAGCCGTCCTGGGTGACGAGGTAGCCGACGAGGAGCTGGTTGCCGCTGCGGGCGGTCCGGACCGCGGCGGCGGCGCCCGCGACACCGGGCAGCGCCTGGAGGGCCGCGTCGACCTCACCGAGTTCGATCCGGCGTCCGCCGAGCTTGATCTGTTCGTCGCCGCGGCCGAGGAAGATCAGCCCCTCGGGTTCGGCCTTGACGAGGTCGCCGCTGCGGTACGCGCGCTCCCAGCCGAGGGAGTCCAGCGGGGCGTACTTCTCGGCGTCCTTCTCCGGGTCGAGATAGCGGGCGAGGCCGACGCCGCCGATCACGAGCTGGCCGCTGCCGCCCATCGGGACGGGCTCCCCGGCCTCGTCGACGACGGCGAGTTCCCACCCGTCGAGCGGCAGCCCGATTCTGATGGGCTCGGCGCCGGTGAGGAGCGAGGCGCAGGCGACGACGGTGGCCTCGGTCGGCCCGTAGGTGTTCCACACCTCGCGGCCCTCGGTGACCAGACGCTGCACCAGCTCGGGCGGGCACGCCTCGCCGCCGAAGATCAGCAGCCGTACGTCGCTCAGGGTCTCCGGCTCCCACAGGGCCGCCAGGGTCGGCACGGTCGACACGACGGTGATGTCCTGCTCGACCAGCCAGGGCCCCAGGTCGGCGCCGCTGCGGACCTGGGAGCGCGGCACCGGCACCAGACAGGCGCCGTGCCGCCAGGCGAGCCACATCTCCTCGCAGGAGGCGTCGAAGGCGACGGAGAGCCCGGCCATGACCCGGTCGCCCGGTCCGATCGGGTCGTCGGCGAGGAAGAGCGCGGCCTCGGCGTCCACGAACGCGGCGGCGCTGCGGTGGCTCACGGCGACGCCCTTCGGCTTGCCCGTGGAGCCGGAGGTGAAGATGATCCACGCGTCGTGCTCGGGGCTGGGCCGGCCGGCCGGGGCGCGCCGCGTGTCGGCGTCGGGGGCCGGGTCGTCACCGAACGTGACATCCGACGCACGTCCCGTGTCGGTGGCGGGCTCGCCGTGTACGGGGCGTCCGGTGTCGATGTGTCCCCCGGCACCGATGACGGCCCGCACCCCCGCCTCCCCGAACACCAGCTCGGCCCGCTCGTCGGGGTCCTCGGCGTCGACCGGCACATAGGCGGCACCGGTCGCGAGAACGGCGAGGATGGCCACGTAGAGGTCATTGGTGCCGGACGGAACGCGCACGCCGACCCGGTCGCCGAGCCCCACCCCGGCGCCCGCGAGCCGGCGCCGCACCCGCTCCACCTCGACGGCGAGGGTCCGATACGTCAGTCGGGTGGTGCCGTCGTCCAGGGCGGGCTCGTCGGGGTACTGGCGTACCGACGCGTCGAGGAGGTCGACCAGCGTGCGGGGCGGCGCGGCGGCGGACGCGGAGAACCGGGCGGTCGCGCCGAACCGTGCGCGCATCTCCTCGTCCAGGAGGACGAGTTCCTTGTTCTCCGGCGTGGGGGCCGGTGTGGTGGCTGCCATCGGGTCCTCGCGTCTCGTTCCCGGAGGATTCCGGGTCGCTGGCGGTCCCGCAGGTGTGCCTGGGGTTGTTCCGTTCCAGCAGCAAGCAACCCGGCCCAGTCTAATGAGGACCGAATGATCCCTCTCTGTGAAGTGGACCGGGCAGGGGGTGGCGTTCGCCACCCGGAGGGGCGAGGGAGGCGTCCGAATGGGGCAGATGGTGCTCCAGATGCGGGAGGTGGTGGTCCAGTCGCTCCCGTTTGGCCCGCAGATACGGCAGGTTCTCGGCGCCGGGCGTGATGAGCAGCGGCACCTGCTCGGCGACCGTGATGCCGTGGCGCCGGAGCGCTTCGCGTTTGCGCGGGTTGTTGGAGAGGAGGCGTACGGAGGACACGCCGAGGTCGTGCAGGATGGCCGCGGCGACACCGTAGTCACGGGCGTCGACGGGGAGCCCGAGCGCCAGGTTCGCGTCGACCGTGTCCAACCCCTCCGCCTGGAGCTTCATCGCCCGGAGTTTGGCGAGCAGTCCTATGCCGCGGCCTTCGTGGCCCCGGACGTAGACGAGGACGCCGCGCCCTTCGGCGGCGATGGCGGCGAGCGCCGCGGCGAGCTGGTCGCCGCATTCGCAGTGGCGTGAGCCGAAGGCGTCCCCGGTGAGACATTCGGAGTGCACCCGGGTCAGCGTCAGATCGCCCGCGACCTCGCCGTGCACGAGCGCCATCTGCTCCTCGCCGCGCTCGTGGTCCAGATAGCCGTACGCGAGGAACTCGCCGTGCGCGGTGGACAGCCGGACCGTCACCACGCGCTCGACACCCGCCGGGGGTGTCCGCGCGCCGGTTCCGCCGCCGATAGCGCCGTCACTTCCTGTCCTGGCTCCTGTCATGGCCCGACCCTAGCCGCCGACTCCCCTGTTCCGGCGGGGGAGATATCGCCATGAAACACCAACTCGCCGTGGCTTTCGTCCTGTTCGGGAGGGGTACGGCGAGGCCCACCGGGGCGCGACCGGGCCGCGTACGCTGTGGCGCGCGGGGTGGGCGAGGTGCCCGTGAAGGTGTGTGTGACGGTGTGTGTGACGGTGTGTGTGAAGGGGGACTCATGAGTGACCTGGCATCGCGGCTCCCGGTCGGTGGTGTGCTGCCGGCCGACACCACGGAGGACGTGCGGGCGCGCGGCGCCCGGATCGCCGTACTGCCGATCGGCAGTTTCGAGCAGCACGGTCCGTATCTGCCGCTGGTGACGGACACCGTCGTCGCCTGCGCCGTCGCGCGGGAGGCCGCCGCCGCGTACCCGGTGCTGCTGCTGCCGCCGTTGACCCTCTCCTGCTCGCACGAGCACGCCGCCTGGCCCGGAACGGTCAGCATCTCGGCGGCGACGCTGTACGCGGTCGTCCGGGACATCGCGCAGTCGCTGCGCCGGTCCGGTGTCGGCGCGCTGATCCTGGTGAACGGGCACGGCGGAAACTACGTCCTGCGCAACGTCGTCCAGGAGTCCCGGGGCGAGGGCCTGCGGATGGCGCTGTTCCCGGGCTCCGCGGACTGGGACGCGGCGCGCGCCAGGGCGGGCGTGGAGACCTCGGCGCACAGCGACATGCACGCGGGCGAACTGGAGACGTCGATCCTGCTCCACACGAACCCCGAACTGCTGCGCCCCGGTCACGAATCCGCCGACCTGATATCCGACGGCCGCGGCCATCTCCTCACGCTCGGCATGGACGCCTACACCGAATCCGGTGTCATCGGCCGCCCGTCCCTGGCGACGGCGGCGAAGGGACAGGAGCTGCTGGCCGGTCTGGTGGAGTCCTTCGGCGCGTATGTGTCTCTCCTGAGCGGTGACGAGGCGTGAACAGGCCGGTGGAGACGGCGGCTTCGGACCCTGCCGCACTCACGGCGGCCGACGCCTGGGAACGGCTGCTCGGCATACGGTCCCTCGCGGGCGCCGAGGCCGCGGGGCTGGTACGCGGAACGGACGGCGTCCACCGCTGGGACCGGGACGCGACGCACGAGGCGGGGGTTCTGGCCCGCCGCTATCTGCCGCTGTGCCTGGCGGGCCCGCACACCACCTTCGCCCAACTCGGCCAGAGCATCGACGGTTTCATAGCGACCCGTACCGGCGACGCGGACTACGTCACCGGAGCCGAGGACCGTCTCCATCTGCACCGGCTGCGGGCCCTGGCGGACGCGGTCGTCGTCGGCGCGGGGACGGCGACGGCGGACGACCCCCGGCTGACGGTACGGGCCTGCGCGGGGTCGCATCCGGTACGGGTCGTCCTCGATCCGCGCGGCCGGGTGCCGCAGGGGCTCCAGGTGTTCACGGACGGTGCGGCGCCGACGCTGTGGCTGGTCGGCGCGGGACACGAACCCGGGGGGCGGGTGGCGGCGGGGGTCGAGGTGGTGTCGCTACCGGACGCCGACGCGTTCGCGCCCCACCGTCTCGTCCGTACGCTGGCCCGGCGGGGCCTCGGCCGGGTGCTGGTGGAGGGGGGTGGGGTCACCGTCTCCCGCTTCCTGCACGAGAAGGTCCTGAACCGGCTGTACGTGACCGTCGCGCCGGTACTGCTCGGGGACGGGGTCCCCGGACTCCGTTTCACCGGGGAGGCCGTGATGCGGGATGCCCTGCGACCTCCGGTACGGCGCTTCACACTCGGCGAGGACACCTTGTTCGAGATGGAGTTGGGGTCGGGGTAGGGCGCAAGGGTCGGTCGGCAGGCGTGGAAACGGACGGAAACGGGCGGGAAACACCTCGCTCGTTACAACAGCCCCATGGCTCACAACCAAACTCACCACCAACCCGATGCCTCCCGGCGAACCGTGCTCCGGTCGATGGGCGTTGCCGCTGTCTCCGCCGCCGCCTCCGCGGGCGTTCTCGCGACGCCCGGCAGCGCCCTGGCCGACACCGTGGGCCGGGCACCGGCCGGACGGATACCCGATGACCTGCTGCCCGGCGGCGCGTACGACCGATTCGTCGCACAGCTCGCCGCGCGGGACCAGTTCTCGGGAACCGTGCTGCTCAGCCACCGCGGAAAGAGGGTCCTGTCCAGGGCCTACGGAATGGCCGACAAGGAGCGGTCCGTACCGAACCGGGTGGACACCGTCTTCGCGCTCGCCTCCGCATCCAAGCCGTTCACCGCCCTGGCCGTCCTCCAGCTCGCCCAACAAGGCAAGCTCGACTGCTACGGGACGCTCGGCACCTATCTCCCCGGCTTCCCGGCCGCGATCGCCGACACCGTCACCATCCATCACCTGCTCACCCACACCTCCGGCATGGGCGATCTGCTCACCAACAGCGAGTTCCTCGACAAGGCCGGCACCTGGACCAGCGCCGACGAGGTCACCACCGAGCTGGTGAAGATCATCCGGAAGCAGCCGCTGGAGTTCGCACCCGGCACGAGCAACCGGTACAGCAACAGCGGCTACGACACACTCGGCGCGATCGTGGCCGCCGTCTCCGGACAGTCCTTCTACCAGTACGTACGCCAACACATCTTCGCCGCCGCCGGTATGACACGCAGCGACTTCTTCACCCGGCCGCAGTGGCTGACGGACACCCGTATCGCGCACCCCTACGCGCTCACCTCGTCAGGAGAGCGGATCGACGCCGTCCGCGCCGGCGAGGGCGCGGCGCGCATGTTCATCGGGACGGGCGGCGGCAACGCCTTCTCCACCGGTCCCGACCTGGTCAGGTTCGCGCAGGCGCTCCAGGACGGCCACCTGCTCAACCCCGCCTACACCGAACTCTTCATGAGTGCGAAGCTGCCCATGCGCCCGCGCGGCGCGGCGGTGCCCGGTGTCCGGAGCTTCATGGCCTACGGAGCGACCGCGCCCGTCGTCAACAACCACCAACTCCTCACGCACGGCGGCGGAGCTGCGGGCGAGTCGACCAACTGGACCATCTACCGGGATCTGGACTGGTGCGGAACCATCCTCAGCAACTACGACCAGATCGACCTCACGGCGATCATCGACCGGGAGCGTGCGCCCCTCTGTGGTCCGCGCGAGGGCGGCTGATCCTGGTCGGGTGCCGCGGCGGCGGGTGACCAGCACCGCGATGCCCGGCAGGCTCGCCACGACTCCCAGCACGCCGTACACCACCGCCACCGTCAGGCCCTGGGTCGTGCCCAACCCCGTGGCGCCGAACGCCCAGGCCGTCACGCCCTCCCGGGGACCCCAGCCGCCGATGTTGAGCGGGAGGGACATGGAGAGGAGGGCGAGGGTCATCAGGGGCAGGAGGACGGTGAGCGGGGCTGTGGTGCCCGCGGTTCGGGCGGCCAGGAGGAACAGGGTCAGGTGGCCTGCCACGGTCGCGAGGGAGGTGAGCAGGACGCCCGGCCAGGTGCGGCGGGCGAGGAGGCCGGTGCGGGCCTCGGTCAGTGTGCGGGCGAGCGCTCGCCGCCAGCGCGGTACGCGTACGGCGAGCAGCGCGCCTGCCACGGTCAGCAGGGCGAGTGCCGTGACGAGGGGTCCTGCGCCCGGGAGCGCCGGGGACGGCAGGGTGAGCAGGACCGCCGTACCGACGATGAGCAGGGCGAGTTGTCCCGCGGTGCGTTCCAGGACGACCGCGCGGACGCCCCGGCCGAGGTCACCGGCGCCGCGTCCCTGCCGGACCGCGCGGTGCACGTCGCCGAGTACGCCGCCGGGCAGGGTCGCGTTGAGGAACAGGGCCCGGTAGTAGTCGCCGACGGCCCGGCCCAGGGGCAGCGGGATGCCCAGGGCGCGGGACACCAGGCACCAGCGCCACGCGCAGCACACAGTGGTGAACACGCCGACTCCGACGGCCGCGAGGAAGGTGACGGTGTCGATGCGGCGTACCCCGTCGAGGAACGGGCCCGTGCCGAGCCGCCACATCAGGAAGGCGAGGATGCCCGCGCCGGCGGCCGACGTCAGCCGGGAGCGGAGCGCCGGGCGCGCCGCCGTCACACCCCACCGGCCCGGGGCAGTGCCAGCAGATCGTGGTGGTGCACGACGACCCTCAACTCGCCTGCCGCACACTGCTCCTGACGTCGTACCAGATACCGGTCGATGTCGGGCGCGAGGTCGGGTCGCTGCTCGCGGGCCGCGCCCGTCCAGCCCCGCAGCCACTCGGCGGTCAGCGCGGAGTCGTCGGGGCCGAGGCGCCAGGGGCTGGGCTCGACGCGTACGGTCGCGCCGCGTGCCGCGAACGCGTCGTACGCGGCGGTGACGGCGTCCGGTCCGAGCAGTCCGGTGCGGCGCTGGTGGGCGTTGAAGGCGTCGGTGATCGCGGGGTCGAGGGGGTCGGTGGGGGTGAGGTCGACGCGGCCCGCGACGGAGAGGGCGAGGAGAGCGGGGCAGGCCGCGTCGGCGCAGGCCGTGGCGAGCCGTTCGACCTGGTCGAGGGTGAGCACGTCGAGCAGTGCGGACGCGGTGACGAGCGAGGTGGTGGTGAGGGTGTCGGCGGTGAGCCGGGAGAGGTCGCCGTGGTCGGCGGCGACGGTGACCGGGCTGCCGTCGAGCGCCGCGCGGGGGGTGTGTGTGGTGGCCCGCAGGAGCAGGTCGGGGTCGTGGTCGTGCAGGATCCAGTGCTGCGGTCCGGGGAGCCGGGGGGCGAGCCAGCGGCCGAGGGAGCCGGTGCCGCAGCCGAGGTCGCGGATGGTCAGGCGGGGTGTCCGCCGCCCGCCCGGTGCGCGGGACGCGGCCAGGCGGGTGCGGAGCGGTTCGAGGAGTTCCGCCGCGCGGGCGGCGGCGTCGGCGGGCTCGCGCAGCGCCAGCCAGGCCGGGGGGTAGCGGGGTGCGTCGGTGGTCGTCACGCGGCCCGCCGGGTGTCGCGCCGGAGCTGTTCGAGTACGCCGGAGAGGCTGAGCGCGGTGGTCGCCCACCCGTCGAGTGCGGTACGCCGTCTGCGGGCCGCCTGCTTGAGGCGGCGCCGCGTCTCGTGCTCGCCGAACCAGCGGCGCAGAGCGGTCGCGAGGGCCGCCGGGTCGCCGGGCGGGAGCAGCATGCCCGGCACCGCGCCGTCGGGTGCGCGGCCGATCGCTTCGGGCAGTCCCCCGACGTCCGTCGCGAGGACGGGGATGCCGCGTGCGAGGGCTTCGGTCACGGCCATGCCGTAGGTCTCGGCGGACGAGGTGAGGACCATGAGGTCGGCGGCGGCGTAGCTGGCGGCCAGGTCGGCGCCGGTCCGGGGTCCGGCGAGCCGGACGCGGTCGCCGAGTCCGTGCGTGTCGACGAGGGCGCGCAGTGCGGCGACGTATCCGGGGTCGTGGTCGAGTCCGCCGACGCAGACGCAGCTCCACGGCAGGTCGGCGATGCTCGCCAGGGCTTCCACGAGCCGGTGCTGTCCCTTGCGCGGGGTGACCGACGCGACGCACAGCAGCCGGGAGATGCCGTCGGTGCCGGGGGCGAGGGGGGCGATGTCGGTGCCGGGGGCGGCGACGTGCACGCGCGCGGGGGCGAGTCCGTGGTGGTCGATCAGCCGTCGGGCGGCCCAGGCGCTGGTGGCGACGGTCGCGGACACGGCTCGCAGGGTGGTCCGTTCCCGGGCGTCCAGGTCGGCCGCGCGGGCGGGCGCGATCCCCGTCTCGTCCGCGAGCGGCAGATGCACCAGGACGGCGATCCGCAGGCGCGCGGCCTCCGGCACCACCACCTCGGGGACCCCGCAGGCGACGAGCCCGTCCAGGAGGACGACGCTGCCGTCCGCCAACGAGGCAAGGGTGCGGGCTAGTCGGCGGCGCGCGGCCGGGGCGGGCCGGGGCCAGGCGCCGGGGACCGCGTGGTCGTGGACGCGCCAGCCGAAGCCGGAGAGGTCCAGGCCCACGCGGCGGTCGTACGTGTTGCCGCCGCTCGGTGCGGTGGGGTCGTCCACGCGTCCGGGCAGGACGAAGTGCAGGGAGCGCGTGGACATCGGGATGATGTCGGCGGGGTGCACGGGGTGGGCCCTCACAGGTCACGCTCGTAACTCGCCCAGGCCACATGCGACTCGTGGAGGGTGACGGTGAGGCCGGTGAGTCCCTGGGCGCCCGCGCCGAGCGCGCCCGCGTGGACGCGCTCGGCGAGCCGGTCGGCGATGACCTTGGCGAGGAATTCGGTGGAGGTGTTGACGCCGGCGAAGGCGGGTTCGTCGTCGAGGTTGCGGTACGTGAGGTCGCCGACCACCTCGCCGAGTTGCCGGGTGGCGAGGCCGATGTCGACCACGATGTTGTCCGCGTCGAGTTCGGGGCGGCGGAAGGTGGCGTCCACGAGGAAGGTCGCGCCGTGCAGGCGCTGCGCGGGCCCGAAGACCTCGCCGTGGAAGCTGTGGGCGACCATCAGGTGGTCGCGGACGGTGATGCTGAACAACGGATGACCCTCCAGGTGCGGCGGCGCGGTTGTCCTTGAAACGGTTCCAGAAGCTGTCGGCCGGGGCTCGCCGTTGAGTACGTCCCGGGGGTTCCGGTTGTTCAGGCCGTCTCGTACCGGACCCGGTGGCAGAGGCCCGGGAGGTTCCCGGCGGTCATGGCGGCGAGGGTTGCGGGGAGGTCTTCGAAGGCGCATTCGCCGGTGATCAGGGCGTCGAAGGCGGGGTCGGCGAGCAGGTCGAGGGCGAGGGCGAGCCGGTCGCCGAAGGTCCGGTGGGAGCGGCGGGCCGGGGACACGGCGCCGACCTGACTGGCGCGTACGACCAGACGCCGGGAGTGGAACGCCTCGCCGAGCGGGAGGCTGACCTTCCGGTCGCCGTACCAGCTCATCTCGATCACCGTGCCTTCGGGGGCGAGGAGTTCGAGGGAGCGGGTGAGGCCGGCCTCGGTGGCGCTGGCGTGCACGACGAGGTCGCAGTCGCCGAGCGCGTCGCCGGGCAGCGCGAAGTCGACGCCGAGCGCGGCGGCGGTCGCGGCGCGGGTGGGGTCCGCGTCGACCAGTTGGACACGGACACCGGGAAAGCGCCCGGCGAGGGCGGCGACGGACGCGCCGACCATGCCCGCGCCGACCACGGCGATCCGGTCGCCGACGAGGGGCGCGGCGTCCCACAGCGCGTTGACGGCGGTCTCGACGGTCCCGGCGAGGATCGCGCGCGCGGCGGGCACCGTGTCCGGCACCGGAGTGACGGCCGCCGCCGGGACCACGTAGCGCGTCTGGTGCGGGTGGAGGCAGAACACGGTACGGCCGAGGAGCCCGGCGGGGCCCTCCTCGACGGTTCCGACGGCGAGATAGCCGTACTTGACGGGCGCGGGGAAGTCGCCGTCCTGGAACGGGGCGCGCATGACGGTGTGCTGGCTCACCGGCACCCCGCCCCGGAAGACGAGGCTTTCGGTGCCTCTGCTGATGCCGGACCACAGGGCGCGTACCAGCACGTCTCCCGCGCCGACGGGTGGCAGGGCGACCTCGCGGATCTCGCCGTGGTCGGGGGTGGCGAGCCAGAAGGCCCGAGCCGCACGCTCCACAGATTTTCCTCCCGCACATCGGGGTGACACACCGTCCGCGCCGGGCGTCCGTGAACATCCGGGTGGCGTACGACGTACAGATCACTGCCAAGCCGCGAGCACGGTACGCGGCGCCGATCGACTCTGTCACCTGGGCGGAAGGGTGCGCGGTGGCTCTCAACCACATGTACGGCACGAACTTGACGCGGCACGAGACGTCCGTGGGGGCGGGCGCGCAGATCCTGGTCCTGGCGCTGCTGGGCGCGGCGCTCGGTCTGGGCCCGGCGGGCTGGCTGACCGGTCTGGCGTTCACGGCGGTGACGTGGGCGGTCCTGACCCGGGCGGTGCACCGGACCTGGCCGCGCCCCTTCGGCCCGGCGAACCGGGTGACGCTGGCCCGCGCGACGCTCGTCGGAGGCGTGACCGCGCTGGTCGCCGACTCCTTCGAGAGCCCGCCGCCCGTGACGGTCCTGGTCGCGCTGGTGACGGTGGCGCTGGTCCTGGACGCGGTGGACGGTCATGTCGCGCGCCGCACCGGGACGTCGTCGCCGCTGGGCGCCCGCTTCGACATGGAGGTGGACGCGTTCCTCATCCTGGTGCTCAGCGTGTATGTCGCCGCGTCCCTCGGTGCGTGGGTGGTGCTGATCGGCGCGATGCGGTACGCGTTCGTCGCGGCGGCCCGCGCCCTGCCCTGGCTGCGGTCACCGCTGCCCCCGAGCACGGCCCGCAAGACGGTGGCCGCGCTCCAGGGCGTCGTCCTGCTGGTGACGGGCGCCGATGTCCTCGGGCGGGGAGCGGCGACCGCGCTGGTGTTCCTGGCCCTGGCGGCGCTCGTCTGGTCGTTCGGGCGGGATGTGCGGTGGCTGTGGCGGACGGGACGCGTGTCCGGGCGGGCGAAGGCGTGACCCCGCCCGCTTCCTGGCCCCGCTCCCCGGATCACACGCCCGGATCACGCGCCCGGATCACGCCCCCGCGAGAATCAGCGCCGCCCCCTTCTCCCCGATCATCATCGACGGGGCCTGGGTGTTGCCGCTGATGATGTTCGGCATGATCGAGGAGTCGATCACCCGGAGCCCGTCGAGCCCGTGGACCCGTAGTTCGGGGTCCACCACGGCGAGGTCGTCCACGCCCATCTTGCAGGTGCCGACGGGGTGGTAGTCCGTCTTGGCCCAGCGCCGGATGTACGCCCGGATCTCCTCGTCGGTCTCCACGGAGGCCCCCGGAAGCCATTCCTCCTTGAGCAGTCCCGCGAAGGCGGGGGCCGCGAACACCTCACGCATCCGCCGGAAGCCCTCGACCGCGATCTCCCAGTCGTGCGGGTCGTCCAGATAGTTCGGGTCGACGGCCGGGAGCACCGAGCGGTCCTTCGAGACGAGCGTGACCGCACCCCGGCTGCGGGGGCGGACGTTGCACGCGAGGAGCGTCACACCGTGCCCGGGGATCTTCTCGGCGGTGTGCGAGCCGTCCTTCCACACGACGTACGCGGGCAGGAAGTGCAGTTGCAGGTCCGGTGACGTGACATCGTCCGCGCTGCTGAGGAAGGCGCCCGCCTCGGTGATCGTCGCGGTGGCGGGCCCGGTCCGGTAGAGCCCGTACTGAACGGCGTGTCGCAGCGCCCGGTCCCAGCGGTCCTCGCCGCTGTAGCTGAGCGGCTGGGCGCTGGCCCGGGTGATGTACACCTCCAACTGGTCGTGGAGGTTCTTGCCGACACCCGGCAGGTCGTGGACGACGTCGACCCCGACGGCACGCAGTTCGTCGGCGGGGCCGATGCCGGAACGCAGCAGCAGCCAGGGCGAGTTGACGGCGCCCGCGCTGAGGATGACCTCGGCGTCGGCGCGTACCGTCTCCATCCGGCCGCCGCGCTCGTAGGTCACCCCGACGGCGCGGCCGTTCTCCACGACGATGCGGTCGGCCTGGGCGCCGGTGAGGACGGTGAGGTTCGGCCGGTCCGGAATCGGGCAAGGCGCACAGGGCCGTGGCGGTGCGAGGCTCCGGCTATGGAGCGGAGTTTCGAGGTGTACGGGATGGCCGCCGCCTGTCTGAGTGCCGCCGCGCTCACTCTCGCCCTGCTCACGACGGGTGGCATACGGATCGGCGGGCCGTATCTCCTGTCCGTGGTGGTGCTCGTCCTCGCGTTGGTGCTGGTCGGGATCGCCGGGGCGCGCAAGGAGGGGGTGCGGGCGGATCGCACCATGACCGGGGTGGCCTTCGGGCGGCTTCCCGCGATGACCCGATGGACTGTCAAAGGGCTCCAGGCGGCCTGCGTCCTCGTGGCGGTCGCCACCTTCTTCACGGGCGAGGTGTTCCGGACCACGGAGACCCGGGGCGCCCACTACTACGTGTACGACGTCAAACCCGCCGGCAGCCCGCACCTGGAGGTGTCGTACGCCGAGTACCGGGCGGTGCTGATGCGTGAGGAACGCCTGCTGCTCGCGGCTGGCGGCACGCTCTTCGCGGTCGCCGCACACACGCCGCTCCCCTCCGACGCACCGCGCCACATCCAGCCACGGCGCCGACGGCGTCGCGAACCTCGCTAACCCCGATCCCACGTACCGTTCGGCGGACGCCGCAGCGTGCGGAACGACTGCTCCTCGCGCCGGGCGGCACGCACACGCCGCTCCCCTCCGACGCACCGCGCCACATCCAGCCACAGCGCCGACGGCGCCGCGAACCTCGCTAACCCCGATCCCACGTACCGTCCGGCGGACGCCGCAGCGTGCGGAACGCCTACTCCTCGCGCCGGGCGGCACGCACACGCCGCTCCCCTCCGACGCACCGCGCCACATCCAGCCACAGCGCCGACGGCGCCGCGAACCTCGCTAACCC
>NZ_JBIVUQ010000019.1:98224-139082 GCF_044757265.1 Streptomyces sp. NPDC091292
CCCCGGTCCCGCGTACCGTCCGACGGACACCGCAGCGTGCGGAACGCCTACTCCTCGCGGCGGGCGGCACGCTCTTCCCGGTCGCCGCACACATGCGCTCTCCTCCGGCGCACCGCGCCACACGGAACCGCGCTGACCCGATCCCGCGTACCGTCCGACGGACGCCGGTGTGTGGCATGGGTGTCAGCCGTGCGCCGAGGGCGACGCCGTGGCCTCCTCCTCCGCCGTCCACGCCTTCGTACCCGACGAGCCGCCCGAGCCGCCCGAGGCGCGGGGGCCGTCCGGCCGTCGGCCCGCGTTCCGGCCCGGTACGAGGAGGGCCGCGAGTGTCGCGGCGAGGCAGAGGGCGGTGAGCAGGGCGAAGCCGTGGGTGTAGCCGGAGGCGTGGGGCAGGCCCGACGGCTGGAGGTGGGCGGTCACCAGCACGCCCGTCACCGCGGCGCCGATGGACCCGCCGATGGTGCGGATGTTGGCGTTCATGCCGGTCGCGGCGCCGGTCTGCGCGGGCGGGACGCTGCCGACGATCAGGTTGGCCATGGAGGCGAACGCCAGGCCGATCCCGAGGCCGAAGACGCCCGCCGCGAAGGCGACCTGCCAGGGCCGGTCGTGCCACAGGGTGAGGACACCACCGGAGACGGCGCCGAGGGCGGCGCCGGCAGTGAGCAGCGCCTTGGCCCCCAGGACGGGTTCCAGTCGGCCGCTCAGGATGCCCGAGCAGAACATCGCGATCAGCATCGGCACCATGAGCAGCCCGGCCGTGGTGACGCTCGCGCCGAACCCGTAGCCGGCCGAGCGCGGTGTCTGGACGAAGCCGGGGAGGAAGGTCCAGATCGCGTACATCCCCGCGCCGAACAGCAGCGCCGCGGTGTTGGTGGTCCAGACGGCGGGCAGCCGCAGGACGCGCAGATCGATCAGCGGATGGCGGGACCGCGCCTCGGCGACCAGCCACAGCGCGAAGAGGACGACCGCGGCGGCGAACAGTCCGACCGACCGGGCCGATCCCCAGCCCCACACGCTCGCCTGACTGAGCGGCAGCAGCAGCGCCACCAGCCAGCCCGAGAGCAGTACGGCGCCGAGCCAGCCGACGCGTCCCTCGGCCCGCGTGGGCGACTCGGGGACGTGCCGGACGGCGATGAGTGTGGTCGCCGCGGCGACGACGACGGGGATCCAGAACAGCCACCGGTAGTCGAGGGCCGCGACGATGGGCCCGGCCGCCACCATGCCGACGCCACCACCGGCGGCGATCACGGCGGACAGGTTGCTGATACCGGGGCCCACGTCGCCGGGTGCGAACTCGTCGCGGATGATGCCGAAGGAGAGCGGGAACAGGGCGCCGCCGACGCCCTGGACGACCCGGGCGACGATCAGCACCCCGATGGTCGGGGCGAGCGCGGCGAGCAGACAGCCGATCGTCACGGTGGCGAGGACGGCGACGAGGGTGCGTTTTCTGCCGACCAGATCGCCGACCCGGCCGAGTATCGGTGTGAAGACCGAGGCGGACAGCAGATAGGCCGTCATCACCCAGGTCGCGGTGGACTGCGAGGTGTGCAGGGCGTGCTGGACGGTCGGCAGGGCGGGCGCGATCAGCGACTGGAGCATGGAGAACACGCCCGCACCGGTCGCGAGGACCGCGAAGGTGAGGCGGGTGGACTTGCGGAGCATCGAAAGCCTCTCCGAACAGGGTGCGGCGGAGGTCGTACGGCCACGGTCGTACGGGCCCGGTGGGCTGAGGGGCGGGTCACAGGGGGCGGGGTGGGGCGAGCGCGTCACGACGGTGTGGCCGCGCACCCGGGCCGCACAGGGCGGGCAGGCCCCGCGTATCCCTGCGTATGCCCGCGTATCCCTCGTAGACAGGCGGAACGGACCCCGACTGCTAAAGTGGAGGTATGCCTCCACTGTATCGGAGGCACCCCTCCGCTTCAACCTGGATCCGGCACAGGAGGCCACCGTGACGACTGAGCCGTTCCCCGTCAGCGAGATCGTCGCGACGCGGCGCCCGCAGCGGAAGGACGCCGCGCGCAACTACGACGCCCTGCTGGCCGCCGCGCGCGAGGCGTTCGCGGAGAACGGCGCCGAGGCGTCCCTGGAGGACATCGCCCGGCGCGCGAACGTGGGCATCGGCACGCTCTACCGGAACTTCCCGACCCGCCGCCAACTCTTCGAGAGCGTCTACGCGGACGAGGTGAACGCCCTGTGCCGGGTCGCCCAGCAGGTCGCCTCGCGCGAGCCGTGGGAGGCGCTGGCCACCTGGCTGCACCGGTTCGTGGACTACACCGTGACCAAGCGGGCGATCCGTGAGGCGATCGACAGCGAGTCGGAGATCTTCCTCGCCTGCCGGGACTCCATGTACGCGGCGGGCGGCCCCCTCTTCGAACGGGCGCAGCAGGCCGGCGCCGCACGCACGGACATGACCTTCGACGACCTGCTGCGCATGGTCGCCGGGATCACCTCGACACATTTCCCCGACCCCGCCCAGCGCGACCGCGTCCTGACCGTCGCCCTGGACGGCGTCCGCGCCGCCCGCTGAACCGCGGTACGGGACCCCGGACACCTCCGCGCCGTACCGGACGAGCCCCGCACCTCGCCGTCCGCGGGGGCCAGTTGACGTCGGGCAGGTCGGCCGTGACGAAGTCCGCCACCTCTTCACCGTCGCCTCACCCCGTACCCGTTCCAGAGGCCGTGCCGCCCGGCGGGCAAGTACCGGGCAGGCCCCCCGCAGCAGGCTCCGGATGCCGAGCAGAGCGTTTCGCGCTTCAATGGTGGGTGGCTCGATCGACAACGGAATCGATGGGCCGGCCGGTCTGGTGACTTCCCCCAACCGGTATGCGGAGCCGCCGTCCATGCGGCTCCCGCGGCAGTCAGTCGAACCCTCCGGAGGCCCCTGAACCCGGCCCTCCTCCCCTGTCAAAGGAACGAGGAATCGGTATGAAGTCCGCCCGTATCCGTACCACCGCCTTCGCAGCGGCGGCGGCGCTCAGCCTCCCGCTGTCCCTGGGCGCACTGGCATCCCAGGCGTCGGCCGCCAGCTCGACGCCGAGCCCCACCGACACAGCGTCCGCGTCGGCGTCGCCCAGCGAGCAGCCCTTCGGGCCCGGGTGTTCCTCGCTGCCGCAGAGCGGCAACGGGAGCGCCGCGGAGATCGCCAAGGAACGCGTCACGACCGCGGTGGACAACAACCCGAATCTGTCCACGCTGGCCGACGCCATCAAGAAGACCGACCTGACGACCGAACTCAACGACCTCAAGGGCAGCACGATATTCGCGCCCACCAACGACGCGTTCAACAAGCTGGGCACGGCCAAGAAGGACGCACTCCTCAACGACCGGGCACAGCTCAAGAAGGTGCTGACCTACCACGTGGTCGAGCACAAGCACATCACCAAGGCGGAGCTTCCCAACGGCAAGTTCACCACGCTGGAGGGCAGCACCATCACCACGGAGGGCTCGGGCGACTCGTTCAAGGTCAACGGAACCGTGCCGATCACCTGCGGCAACATCACCACGGAGAACGCGACGGTCTACCTCGTGGACGGCGTCCTCGTCCCGCCGGTCGCCACTCCGTCGACCTCCCCGTCACCCTCGTAGACCCGACACGCTCCTGAAAACCGGGCGCGGGCAGGGCAGCACGGCCGTCCCCGAGGAACGCGAGCGCGAAACCGTGTGGCACTCTGCCCCCGGTGGCGCGACCGGCCTCGGGGACGTGCCCGTCGTCGCCCCGCCCGCGCTCGCGTATGCCATCCGGCCAGCCCGGTCCACCCGTTCCATCCGGTCCGCCCGTTCCATCCGGTCCATCCGGTCCGTACAGTTGCGCGAGCATGCAAATAGCATCCCCGGGAGAGGAACCGACGCGCCGTGGCCCGATCGAACCGCAGGTCCGGCCGCCGTGGGCTGCGCGCCCTGGTCCTGCTCGTCGGTGTGTGCGCGGTGGCCGCCCTGGTGGGCCACTATCTGGGGCGTACCCGTCCCGTACCCGCGCCCCCGGTCGAGGGCTGCGCGGTGCCCGGCGGCGCACGCGGCGCTCCCCCGGTGGCGCTCAGCCTGGAGCAGGCGGAGCATGCCGCGACGATCACCGCCACGGGGCGCGCACGCGGGCTGCCCCAGCGGGCGCTGGTCATCGCCCTGGCGACCGCGTACCAGGAGTCCCGGCTGGAGAACATCGACTACGGCGACAAGGACTCACTGGGCCTGTTCCAGCAGCGGCCCTCGCAGGGCTGGGGGACGGCGGCGCAGGTGCAGGACCCGGTGTACGCGGCGAACAAGTTCTACGACGAGCTGGAGACGGTGTCCGGCTATGAGCGGATGCCGTTGACGGTCGCCGCGCAGAAGGTCCAGCGCAGCGGCTTCCCCGAGGCGTACGCGCAGCACGAGGACGCGTCGGCCGCGCTGGCCGCCGCGCTCGGCGGCGGCCGGGGCCCCGCGCTGAACTGCACGGTACGCGCGGGCGATCCGCCGACTTCGGCGAAGGCGGGCCGCACGGCGGTCGCGGAGGCGGTGCGCACCGGCTTCGGCAAGGGCCCGGTCACCACCGCACCGGCCGACGGCCAGGCACTCGCGTACCGCGTGCCCGACACCCGTACCGGCTGGGCGCTGGCCCAGTGGCTGGTGACCCGGGCGCAGGCCCTGCCGATCGCGTCGGTCTCCTACGCGGGCCGTACTTGGGCGGCGGACGGCTCCGACCGGGGTTGGCACACGCCGGACGGCGGGGGCGACGAGGGGGCGGTGGCGGACGCCAAGGGGGGTGGGGAGCGGGTGACGGTGACGCTCGTCGGCCGCGAGAGCAAGCCGTAGGGCGAACAGGTCGTAGGGCGAAGGTGTCCCGGGTGCGTGCGTCATCGCACAGCCCGGCCCGTACGCACGCGCGGTCCCCGACCCCGACGCCCCCCGCCGCGTCGCCCACGCCTCTCGCGTCGGCGTGCCGCGACCGCCGCGCGCGCCCCGGGCTCGTCCTTGGCCAGCGCGAGCAGCAGCCCGATCGCGTACAGCGTGGGCAGCAGCGCCGAGCCGCCGTACGAGAACATCGGCAGCGGGACGCCCGCGATGGGGAGCAGACCGAGCACGCCGCCGATGTTGATGGTGGCCTGCGCGGCGATCCAGGTGACGATGCCGCCCGCCGCCAGCCGGACGAAGGCGTCCTCGGTACGCGTCGCCACGCGCAGGCCCGCCGCGACGAGCCCGGCGATCAGCCCGAGCACCGACAACGCGCCCACAAGGCCCAGCTCCTCTCCCGTGACGGCGAAGATGAAGTCGGTGTGCGGCTCCGGGAGTTGGCCCCATTTCTCCACGCCCGCGCCGATGCCGTTGCCGAAGATCCCGCCCGTGGACAGCGCGTACAGACTGTGCACGCCCTGCCAGCAGCGGTCCCCCGGGCCCGGGTCGGTCGCGCCGAGACACGCGAGCCGGGACATGCGGTGGGCGCTCGTCGCGATCAGTGCGGCGCTGAGCAGACCGGCCGCGACCAGGGTCGCCCCGAACAGCCGCGGCGGCGCCCCGGCGAGCCACAGCAGACCGAACAGGACGGCGGTGAGGATCATCGCGGTGCCCATGTCGCCGCCGAGCAGCACCAGTCCGAGCAGGAGCAGCGCGCCGGGTACGAGCGGGACCAGCAGGTGTTTCCACTGGCCGAGCAGGCGGTGCCGCTCCTTGCGGGCCAGCAGGTCGGCGCCCCAGACGAGAAGGGCGAGCTTGCCGAACTCGCTGGGCTGGAGCAGGAACGGACCGCCGAGGGACAGCCAGTTGGTGCTGCCGTTGACGGTCCGTCCGAGCCCCGGGATCTGCGTGAGCACGAGCAGGGCCATGGTGCCGGCGAGCAGCGGATACGCGAGGGTGCGGTGCAACCGGACCGGGGCGCGGGACGCGCACAGGAGCAGCAGCCCGCCGATACCGGCCGCGAGGAGCTGTTTGCGCAGATAGAACGTGGACGGCAGGCCGTGCCGGAGCGCCTGCACCTGCGACGCGGAGTAGACCATCACCAGACCGAGCCCGGTGATCAGCAGACAGCTTCCGGCGATGAGGTAGTACGCGCCGAGCGGCCGGTCCCACACCCCTCGCCCCTGGACGGCACCCCGCCGCGCCCGGAGCCGAAGCTCCCGTACCTGCGCCCCGGCCCGCATCCGCTCTCGCGTCTCCACCCCCCAGACTTTAATAATTGCGCACATAAACAACTGTCACGACGCGCGCGGCGCCGCCGAAACCCGGTGGCGGCCGGGTCCCGGGACCCGCAGACTCGGCCGGTATGTCCACGACTCCCCCCGCAGGGCCGCTGTGTACGCGCGGTTCACTCGCCGCCGACCTGCGCACGCTCGGCCTGCACCCCGGCGAGACCCTCCTCCTGCACACGTCACTCAGCTCACTCGGATGGGTGTGCGGCGGCGCCGGCACGGTCGTCCGGGCGCTGCTCGACGTCCTGGGCGACGACGGCACACTGGTGGTGCCGACCCACTCCGGCGACAACTCCGACCCCGCGAACTGGGGCAACCCGCCGGTGCCCGAGGGATGGTGGGCGGACATCCGCGCGTCGATGCCCGCCTACGACGCCCGCACCACGCCCGCCTTCGGCGTCGGCGTCCTCCCGGAGACCGTCCGCACCTGGCCGGGCGCCGTCCGCAGCGCCCACCCGCAGACCTCCTTCGCGGCCCTGGGCGCGCGGGCCGCCGGCCTCATGGACGGTCACGCGCCGGACTGCCGTCTCGGCGAGCGCAGCCCGCTCGCCCGCCTGGAGGAAGCCGGTGCGCGCGTGCTCCTGCTGGGCGCGGGCTTCGACTCCTGCACGGCGTTCCACCTGGCCGAATACCGGATCCCCACCCCTCAGGCGGACAACTCCTTCGCGGCGATGACGCCGACGGGCCGCCGCTGGCTCACGGTGCGCGACACAGCGATCTCCGCCGACCGCTTCGACGCGCTGGGCACATCGTTCGAGGCCGAACGCCCGGTGGTACGGGGCACGGTGGGCGCGGCGCCCTCCCGGCTCTTCTCCCTCGCCGAGGCCGTCGCGTACGCCACGTCCTGGCTACCGAAGCACCGCCCGCCGACGACGTCCTGACCGCCCCGCCTCGCACCCGTATGGCTCCCCCGCCGCCCCGGGCCGATACGGAAGCCGCCGATCGCGGTAAGGAGCCTTCATCCGAGCCGTACGGCAGCGGCGGCCCCGACGGCGCCGTCGCACCGGAGCCCTACGGCGGCACCACGAAGGAGACATGTCGATGACGGCCTGGACACCCGACGAGCTGAACCGGATCGAGACCACGGACGAGTTGGACATCGTGCCCCTGCGCGAGGACGGCACCGAGCGCGGCGCGACGACGATCTGGGTGGTGCGCGACGGCGACGACCTGTTCGTACGTGCGGTCCGGGGGCGCGGCGGCGCCTGGTACCGGCACGCCACCGCGCGCCACGAGGGGCAGATCCGCTCCGGCGGGGTGACCAAGGACGTGACCCTCGTGGAGGAGGGTGACGCGACCGTCAACGACCGTCTCGACACCGCCTACCGCACCAAATACCGGAGCTACAGCAGCGCCTACGTCGACCCGGTCGTGGCGGACACCGCACGGGCCGCGACCCTGAAACTCGTACCCCGCTGACCCCACGCACCCTCGGTACACCGGCCGGCAAGAACTCTCGGAGGAACGGACCACAGTGACGACCATCGCCATCATCGGGGCGGGCAGCGGGCTCGGGGCCGCCGTGGCGCGGCAGTTCGGCAGCCAGGGCTTCGACATCGCCCTGATCTCCCGCACCCAGGCGCACGTCGACGCACTCGCCGCGAACCTCGACAAGGAGGGGCTGAACGCGCGGGGGTTCTCCGCCGACGTACGTGACCCGGCGGCGCTCAGCTGGGCGCTGAACGCCGCGACCGCGACGCTGGGCCCGATCGAGGTCCTGCAGTACAGCCCCCTCCCGCACCGGGACTTCATGAAGCCGGTGCTGCGGACCACGGTGGACAATCTGCGGGGCCCGATCGAGTTCTCGCTCTACGGTCCCGTGACCGCCGTCCAGCAGGTGCTGCCCGGAATGCGGTCGCTGGGCAGGGGCACGGTCGTGTTCGTCAACGGGGGCTCCGCCGTCCAGCCGCACCCCGACCGCGCCGGTACGTCGGTGGCGTTCGCCGCCGAGAGCGCGTACGCCCAAATGCTGCACGACACCCTGGCGGACGACGACGTCCACGTGGCGCAGCTGATCATCCCCGGCGCGATCGTCCCCGGTCACCCGAAGAAGGACCCGGCCGTACTGGCCGAAACCCTGTGGACGATCCACCAGAACCGCACCGACTTCCGCACCTTCGCGGACGACCTCGACGCCTGACATCCGGACCGGTCACCTCCGTCGGGAGGGCCACGACCCTAATCGGAGGCACCCTCCGCTAACGCTGTAGAGTCTCCCCGACGGTTCTCGGAGCGGGTGGGGGACGGATGATTCTGGTGACGGGTGCGACCGGCTCCATCGGCCGGCACTTGGTGAGGATGCTGGCGGAGGCCGACGCACCGTTTCGGGCGCTGGTCCGGGACGCCGCGAAGGGCGAGGCGCTGGGCTGCGATTACGTCGTCGGGGACCTCGACGAACCGGGCACGGTGGCAGCCGCGCTCGAAGGCGCCGACCGGCTGCTGCTCAACAGCGGTGGCGCGCTCCCCGTGGCCGGACGGCAGCCGATGGTGCGGCAGCAGACCGCCGCCGTCGACGCGGCGCGGGCCGCCGGTGTCTCGTACGTGGTGAAGGTGTCGGCCTGGCGGCCGAGCCCGGACGCGAAGCTGTCCGTACGCGCGCACTGGGAGATCGAGCAGCACCTCAAGGCGTCCGGTCTGCGGTGGTCGACACTGCAACCCACCGGCTACATGCAGAACTTCTTCACCGGCGAGGGCGGCTTCACCCACGGCCACACCCTCGCGGGACCGTACGGCACCGGCCGCGTGGCGTACATCGACGCGTACGACGTCGCCGCGTGCGCCACAGTCCTCCTGACCGGCCCCCCACCGCGCGCCGACGACACCCACACCTATGCGCTCACCGGCCCGGAAGCGCTCACCCACGCGGAGATCGCCGACAAACTCCGCGTCCCCTTCCACGACGTACCGCCCCAGGAGGCGGCCGAGGGCCTGCGCGCACAGGGCCTGCCCACCTGGTTCGTGGACGACCTCCTCTGGCTCTACGCGGACATGGCCTCCGGCACGATGTCCCATGTGACCTCGTCGGTAAGGGAGTTGACGGGCCGGGCACCGCGCACCTTCGACACGTTCTTGGCGTCGAACGGCCGGTGACCGTAATCGTATGAACAGCCTCCCCTCCAGGGGGAGTTGACGAACACCAGCTGGGCGTCGGCCGACTGGCTTTGCAGGTGCCGCCACCGCTCGCCGTCCTGGTCGCCTCGGTGGGCCTGCTCGCCGACCATGGCGATGGTTTTGGCCAGGTTGTTGGCCGCCGTGATGACCTCGTCCTCGGCGACCAGGCTCAGGCTGGTGAGTGCCTCGCTCCATGCGGCCCAGTCGACTTCGGCGGGTGGCCGGTCGAAGTAGGCCAGCCGGAGGCCGAACTCCACCCGCGTGTACTCCCGCAACACGGCCGCTTAGGTGGTGGCCTTCGTGTCGGTCAGCGACTCCCCGCATCCCCCGCATCGCCGCATCCCGGCGCGGACCCTCGTTCCAGCCCCGCCGCCCGTTCGCCGGGCAATCCGACGATCGCCAGGGGAGCAGCTATGTCCAGGGCCGTGAAGGACTGATAGCGTCGGTGGGCCGGTGACCGACCGAGGAGGTGAGACCCATTAACGCTGTATCAGGCCGGGTGCTCTCCTCCCCCGTGGTTGTGCGGTTCATCTGATGTAGGTGGCCCCGGGAGCGCCCAAGGCATACGCCCTCAGGCATCCCGTGGGAAGGCCACACATTCATGCGCTTCATCTCGGCGAACTCGTCCACGTCCACGCGAACCTTCTCCGCCCACGACGGAACCGAACTCGCCTACCACCTGCTCGGAGAAGGCGCACCCGTGGTGTGTCTGCCGGGTGGACCGGCGGACTCCGCGTATCTCGGGGACTTCGGCGGTCTGTCCGCGTATCGACAGCTCATCAGGCTCGATCTGCGGGGCACCGGCAGGTCCGCGACGCCCGCCGACACCACGTCGTACCGCTGTGACCGGCTCGTGGACGACGTGGAGGCCCTGCGCCAGCACCTGGGCCTGGACCGGATGGATCTGGTCGCGCACTGCGCCGGCGCGAACCTCGCCACGCAGTACGCGGTACGCCACCCGGAACGCGTCGCCAGACTGGCGCTGATCACGCCGAGCGTCAGGGCCGTCGGTCTCACGATCAGCGGAGACCTCCGGTGCGAGACGGCCCGGCTGCGCGAGGGCGAACCGTGGTACCCGGCGGCGTACGCGGCGCTGGAGGCGATCGTCGCGGGGGACGGCAGCGATTGGGGGGCCATCTCGCTCTTCTCGTACGGGCGTTGGGACGAGGTGGCACAGGCGCATCAGGCCGAGATGGACGCGCAGATGAACAGGGAAGTGATGGCCGGATTCGGTGCGGAGGGCGCCTTCGACCCGGAGGCCACCCGCGCCGCCCTCGCCGGGTTCACCTCGCCGGTACTGCTGTTGGCCGGAGAGGTCGATCCGGGTGCGCCGCCGCGTACGGTGGCCGAGTTCGCGGAGTTGTTTCCGTCCGCCGGACTCGTCGTCCAGCCGGGCGCCGCTCACCATCCGTGGCTCGATGACGCCGCAGGGTTCTCGGCGACCGTCGGGACGTTCCTGGGGCAGGGCCAAGGGGGTGCGATGCGGCACCGCCACTGATGGCGCCTTGCGTTGAAGTGCACGCGAAGTTCCATACTCCCACTTCAGCGCCCGGAACTGCCGGGCCCTGACCAGTGGGAGCACCATGAAGTACCGCACCATCGGCACCGACCCCCGTACCCGCCGCGAGGTGAGCGTGCTGGCGCTCGGCGCCATGTTGTTCGGCACCGCCACGGACGAGCGGACCTCCTTCGCCCTCCTCGACCACTACGTCGAAGCGGGCGGCACCTTCGTCGACACGTCCGACAACTACGCCTACTGGGCGGACGGCGGACAGGGCGGGCAGAGCGAGGAGTTGCTCGGGCGCTGGCGGCGCAGCCGGGGCGTCGGCGACGAGATCGCCGTCGCCACCAAGTTGGGCGCGCGCCCGCTCGCCCCGGGGACCGGCTTCGTCGACAACCCCGAGGGCCTGTCGGCGAAGGTGATCCGGGAGGCCGCCGAACGCAGCCGGGACCGCCTCGGCATGGACCGTCTCGACCTGCTGTACGCGCACATCGAGGACCGCACGGTGCCGCTGAGCGAGACCGTCGAGGGTTTCGCGGAACTCGTCGCGGAGGGCACGGTCGGGCTGCTCGGGGTGAGCAACCACGCGATGTGGCGGGTCGAGCGGGCGCGCGCCACCGCCGCCGCGGCCGGACTCCCCGGCTACGAGGTCCTTCAGTACCAGCACAGCCTGCTGCGCCCGCGTACCGACATTCCCACGCAGCTCTTCAAGGAAGGCAGCCTCGGCCACGCCGGACCCGAACTGTTCAGCTATCTGGACGCCGAGCCCGGCCTCACCCTCGTCGCGTACACCCCGTTGCTCAGTGGCGCCTACTCCAACCCGGACAAGCGCCTGCCCGACGACTACGACCACCCGGGGACGCCCGCGCGCCTGGCGGTGCTCCGTGAGATCGCCGGGGAGACCGGGGCGAGCGTGAACCAGGTGGTCCTGGCCTGGCAGATCGGCCGCCCGATGCCCGTGATCCCCCTGGTGGGCGCCTCATCGGTGGAGCAGTTGAAGGAGAGCCTGGCGGCGGTCGACCTGGACCTCACGGAGGAGCAGCACGCCAGGTTGGACGCCGCACACTGAAGGTCACGGGTGCGACGTCACGAGAGCCGACGTCACCGGCCTACTCGTACCCGAGGACCTTGAAGTCCTTGCTGACGAAGATGTGGTGGGGCCAATTGACGCTGATGTTGTGGACCTCGTAGACACCGCTGCTCAGCCGCACCACACGGTTGACGACGCCTCCGGGGACGCGGGCCTGCGCGGCCTTCGTCGCCTTGTCCGCTGCCGTGCCGTTGACGATCGTGCCCTCGCCCTCGGTGTAGTCCGACGGGATCGTGCCGACCGACTTCGCGGGCGACGGCGTGCCCTGCTGGAACGGGATCACCCCCGCCGCCTTGGCCGCCGCAGCGCCACCGTCGCCGCCGGGTTGCACGACGACCCGCGTGGCCTTGATGGCGGCACTGTCGACCGTGCCCAGGACGAGGACGCTCGCGCCCTTCTTCACGGCGCTCGCCGATGCGCGGCGGGTTCCCTTCAGATAGGTCGTGGCGGATGTCCTGCTGACGGTCACCTGCACGCCGGTTGCGGTCGAGAAGGTGAAGCCCGTCGGAGATGTGCTCGTGACGATGCCGGTCGCGCCGCCTTCGGAGGGTTCGGCTGTGACCGGGGCCTTCGCTGCTGTGGTCACTGCTGTGGTCGCGGTCACGAAGGACGAGAGATCGGCGGCCGACGACGTGCCGGCGGTGGTGACTCCGGCCACCGCGAGCGTCAGGCCGACGGCCAAGATCCTTCCGGTCCACCGTTTCGTGGCCGACGGGGCTGATCCGGCCGGTACGGGGCGTGTCTGGTCGCAGTCGTCGTTCATGGGACGGTCCTCTCGCTCGGGAACTGGGGGACTGAGGGAGAGCCTTGCGGCCGTTCGTGTGAGGACGCTTTGGAATCCCTGAGAGCTGGCCCATCGATGCGCGCCCGTATCCTGCACGGCATGATCAAGTCACATGAGGGCATGGACGATGCCGAGGTGGCAGTAGCGGCGGCACTCGCCGGTGCCGGTGTGGTGCGTGACCTGTACGGTCGGCGGCTCACCCGTGTCGACAAAGGGGGCGGGGACTTCGCCACCGCCGCCGATGTCGAGGCCGAGAAAGCGATTCTCGATGTCCTCCGTGCTGCGCGCCCTGAGGACGCGGTGCTCGGCGAGGAGGGCGGGCAGCGGGGTTCCGCCGAGTCCGCACGTCAGTGGCTGGTGGACCCGCTGTGCGGCACGCTGAACTACGCCGTCGGGTCCATGCTGGTGGCCGTCAATGTCGCGCTGCGCGGCGGTGCCGCGGCGGTGGCCGACCCGTTCAGCGGCGAGGTCTTCTTCACCGACGGCGAGACCGCGTGGGTACGGAACGAAGGGGCCGACGCGCGTCTGACACCGACGCCCTCCACCGACCTGGTGGACGTCAACCTGGACCCCCCGTTCCCGAACGCACCCGGTTTCCGCGCCGTCGACCTGCTCGCCGACCCCGGGTTCGTCGCCCGGTTCCGACCACGGGTCGTCTCCACGACGCTGGCCCTGGCCTGGGTCGCCGCCGGCAAACGCGCCGCGTACGTCACGGACGGCGGCGACCTGTCCACCAGCGTGCACTTCGCCGCCGGCCTCACCCTCTGCCGAGCCGCCGGCTGCACCATCACAGGAATCGACGGCACCCCGACGGGCAACGGCCTGGTGGTAACGGCAGACGCCGAAACACACGGGCTACTGATGTCGATGATCCACAGCAGCACGACCAAGAACCGCGCCTGAAGTCACTGAGGCATTTCCATCTTGATCAGGCGGCGAGTTCAAGGGCGACGACGGCTCGGACGGCGGCGGGAATGCGGTGGGCCCGGGCCGCGATCAGATCGTGCACGGCCCCGGGAAGCGCGTCCGAGGCCCGGATGAGACGGCCGGCTGGATCCGCGAGTACCTGCACGCTCGTCCCGTGGTGCTTCTTCTTCCCCGAGTAGTACGGGCGGTCGGCGGCAATGCCGTCGATGGGCGACACGGTTCCGTCGAGGATCACGTACGCCTTCTTCCGCACGGTCTCCATGGCCTGTTCCAGCGTGGGCGCGAGGGCGGCCAGGAGCTGCTGAGGCCGCACGCCCAACCTTCCGTCAGGTCGGAACAGCTCAGTACGTCAGCCACTCCCGGTCGGGGATCAAGTCCTCGATCCGTTCCTGGCCTCGCATGGCCCACTGAGGTGCAAGAAACACAGGGCGACAGCGGGCGTGGTCTCCGTTCTGCTGGCAGCGCAGCACCAGTCCCAGGCTGAGGAGATACGGCTCTCCGCGGCGCCCGAAGCGCAGGCCGTCGACGTACTCGGGCAGCGTCGGATCCGCAAGTGTGGAGGCGGTCTTCTCGATCCAGGGTTCGAGTTCCGACGGCAGCCGGCCAACCAGAGGGACACCATCGAAGCTGACCTGCGGGCCCCGGGAGGCGTCGACAGCGACTGCGGCCAGGGTCTGCGTCTCCTGGTCGTAGTAGGTGTCGATGCCAACCCCGTCGAAGGGAAACCAGGGCGCGTACTTCTTGGTGTCCCATGCCGTGATCGGCTCGCCCAGAGCGGCTGAGACTTCCTCCCTGCTCTGACCGAACCGTATGGGCCCTACGGACTGCAATGGAACCCATGCCCACGCAGGACGCTCCCCGTCCCGGAGGGACCTTTCCGCCCACCAGACCAACGAACCCACCCCAGATCGCAACGTACGTGCGGGAAGGAATCTATCAGCGCGTGCTGCAGGCGGCACCAAGCGACTGCCCCCAGGGCCCGTTCCAGAAATCTCGAACGGGCCCCGATGCTGCTTCTCGGTATTTGCTGGGCCGGTACGGACTTCCACGATGCCAGGCAACGCCATCCCACCCAGTTCCCGCACAATGGCCTGCACAAGAGGCAACTTCGGCATGGCCTGGTACAGGAAAGGCCGCACCGCAGAAACCATCGCCCTGGCCGCGCTTCGAATGAATCACGGCGACCGGCAACGGCCTGGCGGTCCCGTCTCAAGCGATCTGGTCCCGATCTCAAATGACCTGGTTCTATGGGCCCGTGGTCTTGAACGATTGGGTCAGATGGTCTTGATCTGGCCACCGTCAATGACGAATTCCGCGCCGGTGATGTTGGCGGCGTGCGGGGAGACCAGGAAGGCGGAGAGTTCAGCCACTTCCTGGGGTTCGGTGATGCGTCCGGTGGAGATGCCCATCTGCTGGGGCAGAACGTCGTCGAGGGTCTCCTCGGCACTCTTGCCGGTGCCGGCTGCTGTGGCGTCGGCAAAGCCGCCGGGGTCGGTCCAGAAGGGAGTGCGGACCGGTCCGGGGGCGATGGCGTTGACGCGTACGCCCTGTGGGGCGAACTCTTCCGACAAGGCTTTGGTCAGGTTGCTCAGGGCAGCCTTGGCCGCTGAGTAGTCCACGACCATGGGAAAGGGCAGGCGGGCGTTGACGGAGCTGATGTTGACGATCGCTCCGCCGATGTCGGCGAGCAGATGGGGTAGCGCGGCGCGGCTGGAGCGGACCGCGCTGAAGAAGGTCAGATCGAAGACGCTCCGCCACTCGGCGTCATCGATGTCCAGAAAGCTGGTACGGGGACGGGTGGCGCCGAGATTGTTGACCAGCACGTCGATCCGGCCCTGGCGCTCGGCAGCGGCATGGATCAGAAGGTCGGGGCCGTCGGCGTCACCCAGATCGACGGGAACGAAAGTGACGCCGTACTTCTCACACAGTGCGGCGAGTTCGGGGGTTTGGGTACGGCTGCCGGCGACGACGCGGGCACCTTCACGACCTAGGGTTTCGACGATGGCCAAGCCGATACCCTTGCTGGCACCGGTGACGACGGCAACCTTGTCGGCGAGACCCAGATTCATCGGCATGCACTCCTGTACCGCAGGTTGAGACTGGATATTCCCCCGCACTGGTCCGGGTGGATTCAGTATCACGTACCGGCCGTCTTCACGCCCTTCGCCACGAGCGTGGTGCGAGAAATCAGCGGCCACCGTGCAGCACAATAGCCACGGATTCTGTTCCAATTTGCCGAGTGCCGGACATCGGTGCCGGCAAACCAGATCATTTGAAACGGCGGGTGGCATCCGGACCTACCGGACCAGATCACCTGACATTCCGACCGGCTCGGACTGAGGATGCAAAAGGCTCACTGAAGTCAGTCGAGCCACACCAGCATTCCGTTTCCGTCGCGGGCCGCTGCCTGGAAGAACGGGACCAGTGCCTGGTAATGGCTGGTCACGAAGTCCAGTGATTCGCCGCGTTCCCAGATGACATCGGGGTAGATGCGGGCCTGGGCGAGGTCTGCCGGGGTGACGTTCTCGATCAGGTTCTGGTGGGGGGTGGCGGCGAGGGCGTCGGTCGCAAGACGTACCTGCTCCGGGGTGAGGTAGCGGGGCGGCCCGTAGCCCCAGTCCTCCGCCCCCGGAATCTCCATCTCACCGTGAACGATGTCGACAGGGAAGCCGAGGCGGCGGAGCAGGAAGTCGAGGGCGTGCCATGTCTTGCCGGTGTCGTGGCAGCGGGCCTCGGCCGCCGTGGGTTGTTCGTCCGGTTCCGCCTCGATCAACTCTTCAACGAACTTCAGGGCCCAGTCCGGATCTTTCACCGCACGGTCGAGTTCGGCGGGAGTGAGGCGGACGTACTCTCCGATCATGCTCATGGCGGGATAGTAGGTGGCGGCACTGACATCGCCTCGGTGCGCGGCCGGGTCAGCCAGGTCGTCATCGTTCCGTGGTTTCCTGCGCCGTAGACTCCGCGCCCCCGGGCCCCGCGAAGTGGACCGGGGCCCGGAAGCGGGCTCTGCGGGCCGCGCGGCGGAATGTGGTGAGTACCGCCGGACCCGCCAGCATCAGGCACACGAAGTTCGTGACCGCGCGACCCGTGTCCCAGCCGAGTGATGTCGCGAGGTCGAAGGCGATGTAGCGCTGCCACTGCTCGGTGAAGGGCAGACCGGGCAGGTAGGCGATGGAGCTGTTGGGGTCCAGGGAGAACGGCCAGAAGGAGAGGTTGAGGAGGAAGCCGAAGAGGTAGCCGGAGAAGGATCCGTAGACCGCCAGCATCAGGACCTCGCGCCGGCCGGTCGCCCGGGGCAGGAACCCCGCGAGCATCCCCACGAACGCGCACCCGAACATCTGGTACGGCATCCACGGGCCGACCCCGCCCGTGATGAGCGCGGAGGCGAACAGCGAGGTGCAGCCGAGAGTGAAGCCGAACCCGGGGCCGTAGACCCGCCCCGCGAGCACCAGGACGAAGAAGACGGTTTCGACTCCGGCGGTTCCGGCGCCGAGGGGGCGGAGGGCCGCGTTGACGGCGGAGAGAACGCCCAGCATGGCGAGTGCTTTGGAGTCGATGCCGCCCTCGGCGATCTCCGACAGCACCACGCACAGGACGAGGATCAGCAGGACGCCGAAGATGAGCAGGGGCGCGTAGTTCGAACCGAGTTTGCCCGGGTCGACCACGAACGGCCAGAAGAACGCGACCAGTCCGAGAAGTGCGGCCAGCCCCATGACGATGCCGACGCGCGGAGTGAGCCGTATGGCCGTCGCTATGCGCTGCGCCGTCACGGGTTCGTCCCTTCATCGCCTTTGGACGTAAGGGCGCTCATCGCGTTCACCACTTGAGTCACCGTCAAGTACGGGAGAGGCGCGAGGATTTTCGCCGTCTGCGGCGCGAAGACCGGTGAGGAGACGATGACTTCCGTGGTCGGGCCGTCGGCGACGACGTCTCCCTCCGCCATGACGACCACCCGGTCCGCGGCGCGCGCCGCGAACTCGACGTCGTGCGTGGAGATGACGACCGACCTGCCCTCCGCCGCGAGGGCGTCGACAATGCCGATCAGCTCCGACTTGGCTCGGTAGTCCAGACCGCGTGTGGGTTCGTCCAGCAGCACGACGCGGGGCGCGGCGGAGAGCTGAACGGCGAGTACGAGGGCGAGTTTCTGCCCCTCCGACAGGTCGCGGGGGTGGGTGGCGTCATCGATGCCGGGCGCGAGCCGGTCCAGGACGGCGCGCGCCTTCAACTCTCCAACTGAACCACCACCCGACTCCCGGTCCGCCTGATCGAGTTCCTGCTTGACGCTCTCCAGATACAGCAGGTCGGCCGGGGTCTGCGGGACCAGGCCGACCAGTCGCCGGGCACGCGCCGCAGGCACCTTGTGCGGATCCGTGACCGTGCCGCCCCCCTCCCCGGCATCGACCACCCCGACCGTCCCCGCGCGCCGGGGCCCCGAACCCTGAAGCGCCCACAGCAGCGACGACTTGCCGGAACCGTTCCGCCCCATCAGCGCGGTGACATCGCCCGCGTACAGATCGAGATCCACCTCCCTGACGGCAGGCACCCCCCGATAGGTGACGGTCACCCCCCGGGCGGTCAGCAGCCGCCGCCGGTCCCGCGCCGGGAGCGGGCGGACGGGGCCGGGCGCACGGTCCGCGAGGCGGGAGCGCAGCGCGGCGGCGGCGCGGCGCGCGTCACGGACCGACAGCGACAGCGGCGACCAGCCGGCCGCGCGGCCCAGCTCGACGATCGGCGGCGCGATGGCCGACGTACGGAGGATGTCGGCGGGCGGTCCGCTGCGGGCGCGGCCGTCGCCGGGCAGATGGATGACGCGGTCGGCGTACTGGACGACCCGTTCGAGGCGGTGCTCGGCCATGAGGACGGTGACGCCGAGATCGTGAACAAGCCGGGTGACGGCCGCGAGGACCTCCTCGGCCGCCGTCGGATCGAGGGCCGACGTGGGTTCGTCCAGGACGAGGACGCGGGGGTGGGCGGTGAGGACCGAGCCGATCGCGACCCGCTGCTGCTGGCCGCCGGAGAGTTCGTACAGCGCGCGATGGCGCAGATCGGCGAGTCCGAGCAGGTCCAGGGTCTCCTCGACGCGCTTGCGCATGGTCGCCGGAGGGATCGCCAACTGCTCCATGGCGTACGCGAGTTCTTCTTCCACGGTGTCGGTGACGAAGCCGTCGACGGGGTCCTGGCCGACCACTCCGACGACATCGGCGAGTTCACGGGGCGGGTGGTGGGCGGTGTCGCGCCCGTCCACGGTGACGCGGCCGTACAGGGTGCCGCCGGTGAAGTGCGGTACGAGCCCGTTGACGGCGCCGAGGAGTGTGGACTTGCCGACGCCCGTGTGGCCGATGACGAGGCAGAGTTCGCCCTCCTCCACCGTGAGGTCGATGTCACGGAGCGCGGGCTCGGGCGCGTCGTCGTAGTGGACGGTGACCTGGTCGAAGGTGATCACGCGGGCTCGGCTTTCTCGGCGGGGCGGTACGGCGCGGCGGGCTGCGGGGCGGGCCGCGGGCCCGGCGGCGGGGCGAGGAAGCCGGCCGTCCCGGCGAGCAGGATCGCGGCGGTCGGCACGAGCGGCAGATCGGGCCAGGTGAGCGGGTAGAAGGTGGGGTTGAGCTGGGCGGGGTCGTAGCCGAGGTTGCTGAACAGCAGGACGGCGGACAGGACACCGCTGCCGGCGACGGCCCACTCCGGCAGCCGCCACGGGTCGGGCCGGTAGGTGGTGCGGGCGGTGCGCCGGCCGCCCAGGCGCAGGCCCGCCACGCACAGCACGGCGCCGATACCCATGGCGGGCAGGCCCAGGAAGGCGGGCGTGGTCGCGTCCAGGAGTCCGTACGCCCCCGCGCACAGCCCGCACATGCCGAGCAGCATCAGCGCGCCCGTGATCCGCCGGGAGCGGCGGGTGGCCGTGCCCGCCCGGCCGTAGCCGCGCGAGTCCATGGCGGCTGCGAGGCGCAGCGACCGTTCGAGGGCGTCCTCCAGTACGGGCACGACGATGCCGCGCAGCGCCTTCAGGCCCTGGGTGCGTCCGGCCCTCAACTTCCGTGCGCGCGCGACCCGTTGCACGCTCTGGACGAGTTGCGGCGCCACGCTGATCGCGACGGTGACGGCGACGCCGAGTTCGTGCAGGGCGCCGGGCAGGACGCGCAGCGCGCGCTTGGGGTTGGCGAGGGTGTTGGCCGCGCCGATGCAGCACAGCATGCAGGCGAGCCGCAGCCCGTCGGTCGCCGCCGACAGCAGGGCCTCCAGGGAGACCGGGCCGCCGATCTGGATGCCCGCGTACCAGTCGGGCGTGGGGATGTGCGGAAGTGAGAAGAGGAAGGTGTCGTGCGGGGTGATGCCGGTGGCGAAGACGGTGCGGAAGACGACGCGGATCGCCACGACCGTCAGGGCGAGGTACAGGTAGTACTTGAAGCCGCGCGCCCAGGGAGCCTCCGTACGCCGGGCCGTGACGACGAAGCCGAGGACGGCGAGTACGAGGAACAGCAGCAGCGGGTTGTTGGTGCGGCTGACGGCGGTGGCGAGCGCGAGCGCCCACACCCACCAGGCCACCGGGTGCAGGATGCGCGGCAGCCGCCGGCCGCCCCGGTCGGCGGACGGGCCGGACCGGGAGTCTTTCGCACCGGGCGCACCAGGAGCACCGGACGCGTCGGTGGTGGTCGAGGCCACCCCGGTCACTCGGTACGGCGGCGTCTGCGCGCCACGTACACCGCGGCGCCGCCGATGAGGACGACCAGCGCGGCACCGGTCGCCACGGGTGCCATCGAGCCGGCGTCGTGCCGGGCGTCGGCGGCCGGGCCCGCCTCGACCACGTCGGTGCCGGGGCTCGACGTGGCGGCGGTCGGGGAGTCGGCGGTCGGGCTGGGCGACGGCGAAGGCGACTCGCTCGCGCTCTTGCTCGGCCTGGGCTTCTTCGCCTTGGGCTCATTCGGCTGGGGCGAAGGAGAGTCCGCCGGTTCGGTGGGCGGCTTCCCGGCCTTGGGTCCGGTGTCGACGTCCGGCGGCAACGGCGGTGCCTTCTCGTGGGAGTCAGGTTTCCCCGTATCGCCCTGCGGCTCGGTGTTGTGGGCGCGGAGCTGATCGGGGGTGACCGTGGGCCGTCCCTCGGTGCCCTCGATGTTGGTGCCGCCGAAGATCCACAGGTCGACGCTGCCGGGCTTCGGCTTGTAGAGCATGGCGCCGAGCTGGCTGTACTCCCAGGTGTCGGACCCGGGGTTGGCGTGCCAGTACGACCAGTAGGCGGAGGCCGGTGGGGTGAGGACGCAGTCGTCCTGCGCCGGCGTCGGGTACTGCTTGCCGTTCTTGTAACCGCTGTAGCCGATGCGGCAGATGAACGCCGGGCCGTCGTGCCCGGTCCCGGTGGTGCGCCAGCCGCCCTGGTTCAGCAGCTCGTACCCGGTGGTGGGCGTCGTGCCGCAGGAGCGGAGGACGGGGCCGCCCCAGTCGCTGAAGTCGACGGCGAGGACCGCGCCGGACGTGGTCGTGCAGCGGCCCATCGGCTGCGGGTCGGCCGCGGCCGGTCCGGCGGTGGCACCCAGGGCGGCGGCCGTCAGACCGAGCGCGGTCAGCGCACGGAGCCACACCAGACGGAGAGGGGTACGGGCACGGGTACAGGTACGGGTCATCGTCCGGCCTCCCTCTCCACGCATCCGGCCCCCGTCTCCACGCGGCGGCGCGCGGCGAGCGCGGTGCGCCACCCGGCGAGCATCAACCCCACGGCGATCGCGGCGAGCGCGCCGACCCGTACGCCGGTGGAGGCGAGGGCACCCCCGCCACCGTCCGCCGACCCGCCACCGCCGGAGTCACCCCCCGAACCACCTCCCGTGTCACCGGGCGTGACGATGTCCGGGTCGCCACCGCTCGAACTCGGCGTCGGCTGCGGTGACGTACCGTCCAAGCTGCGCTCCAGCTCTCCGAAGGAGATGCCGCTGGCGCCGCTCACGGCCTGTGTGGAGGCGCGCAGATCGGAGCCGCGCTGTCCCTCCTTGGCGACGTTGAAGCCGCCGTCGGCGTTCTGCTGCCCGGCGAGGAACTTGCGGGCCTTGGCGATCTCGGCCTGGTACGAGGCCCGGTCGAGCGACATGCCCTGGATGGCGAGGGCGGCCGAGTTGACCGAATTGCCCGCAGCGCCCGGGAAGCCACCGTCGGGCAGTTGCTGGGACGCGATCCAGGCGAGGGCCTTGTCGACGGCCTCGCCGATGGCGGCGTCGCCGGCCTCGTCCGCCGTGCCGCCGCCCACCAGGTCGAGCGCCATGGCGGCGATCGCGGTGGAGTCCACGTCCGAGTCGTTCGTGGCGGGGATCAGACTCGGCCAGGCCCCGTTGTCCTGCTGGAGGCCCGCCAGATAGGCGACCGGCTCCTCGGCCGCCTCCTCCTCGCCCGCGCGGACCTGTGCCATGACGGCGAGGGACTGGGAGAAGACGGAAGGGGCGTAGGTGTACGCGCCCTTGGCGGCGCACGACCGGTCGGGGGCGGTGCTCGGCCTGGCGCAGACGGCCTCGCCGAGCGCGGCGATGAGGTCCTCGCCGCCGAAGTCGCGGGGGTCGCGGCCGACGGACTCGGCGAGCAGCGCGGTCTTGCCGAGGGAGCCGCCCCCTGCGTAGGCGGTGCCGATGCCGGTCCAGTCGTGGACCGTGCGGCCCTCGCCGTCCTTGCCGCCGTGGTCGAGGAAGTCCACGATGCCGCGCAGCTTGGCGTTGTTCAGGCCGGTGGCGGCGAGGGCGTAGGCGCCGTCGATCGTCAGGCCGAAGTCCGCCCGGGGCGAACCGGGGCCGGGCGTGTAGTACTGGCCCTGCTTGAGGTTGGCCGCCTTGGTGAGGTAGGCGACGCCCTGCTTCAGGTCGGGGCCGGGGCCGGGGGGCGGATCGCTCGGGTCCGTGGTCGGAGGTCCGGAGGTCGGCGGGCCGGTCGGCTCCGTCTTCTTCGTCGTGAGCGTGGCCAGGCTGGTGTGCGCGCCCGCGAGGACGGCGGGCGGTGTCGGATAGAGCGCCGGATCGGTGGCGTCCTCCTCGAAGCCGAAGCCGCCGCCGTCGAGTTGCTGCCGCGACAGCCAGCCGACGGCGGGGTCGGCGCGGCGGGTTTCGCCGAGGGCACGCAGCGCCTGGGCGGCGTACGCGGTCGCGGAGACACTGCCGGTGGTGGAGCCGGTGTAGGCGGTGAAGGAACCGTCGTCGCGCTGTGTCCCGGCCAGATAGGTACGGGCCTTGGTCACGGCGGCGTCGTGGCCGCCCGCCTTTTTCAGGACGAGGGCGACGAGTGCGGTGGTGGCGGGGTCGCCGTCGCAGTTCTCGCCGGTACGGATGAGGATGCTGGTGACGCCGCCGTCCCGGCACTGGAGCTGGGTGAGCCGGTCGACGGTGGCGGCCGGAGGTGTGGTGCCGGCCCGCAGCAGGGCCAGGACGGACAGCGCCTGCCCGTCGGTGTACGTGGCGTCGCGGAAGTCGCCCTTCGCGGTGCAGCCGGGGTTCGGCCCGGGGGATTCCGGGCCCGCCGCGCACACGTTCTTCGCCAGGTCACCGACGAGATCGTGGCCGCCGAAGGCGCGCGGGTCGGCCTCGGTGCTCGCGGCGACGAGGGCGAGCCGGGCGGCTGCGGTGGCGTCGGGTGCCTGGTCGGTGCCGTTCGGATACGCGTACGCGGTGCTGTGCGCGGCGAGGAAGGCGGTGACCTTGTCGAGCGCCGCGCTCTTGCCCTCGGCGGCGGCGAGCGCGTACGCGGTCTCGGTGGTCAGCAGGTAGTTGGGGGTTTCGGCGCCCTCGTCGACGATGCGTTCGCCGTCGGTGAGGCGGATCTTGAGCCATCCGGCGGCGGCTTTCAGGTCGATGTCGCCCGGTGCGCCCGTGGGCGTACCGCCCGGGTCGGGGGTCTGCGAGCCGCCGCCCGCGCGGACGTCGTCGGGGCTGAAGGTGGGGCGCCCCGTGGTGCCGCCTACGTCCGTGCCGCCGTACACCCAGGCGTCGACGTCGCCGTCCTTGAGCTTGCGGTCCATCGCGCCGTACTGGCTGTAGCTCCAGTCGTCCTGGCCGGGCGAGGCGACCCAGTAGGACCAGTACGCGGAGGCGGGCGGGGTCAGGACGCAGGCTTCCTTGTCCGGGGTCGGGTACTGCCTGCCCGAGTTGAAGGAGCCGAAGCCGATGCGGCAGATGAAGGCGGGGCCGTCGTGCTGGGTGCCGGTGGTGGTGAATCCGGCGTCGCGGAACAGGTCGTAGCCGGTGGTCGGGGTGGTGTCGCAGCCGCGCTCGACCTTGCCGCCGAAGGGCCCGAAGTCGACGGCGACGACGGCGCCCTTGGTGGCGGTGCAGTCGCCGATCGGGTCGGCGGCGGCGGGGGTGGTGGCGGTGGCGGTGGTCGTGAGGAACGTCACGCAGGCCGCGAGCAGGACGAGCAGCGCCGATACCAGGGCGGTGAGGCGTCGGGGGTTCGATCGCGACGGGTGTGCGGCGGGTGGGCGGGGCGCGGGGCCGGTGCCCGTCGGGCGCCCATGGACCGTGCCGTGGACTGTGCCCGTCCGCTCGTCTCGTCTGTCTCCGGTCCCCACCGCGGCCCCCTCGTAGCCTGCCGTTCGCCGGCGGGGACGTGGGTGACGGCTCCCGGCGCACAGGGAGGTCCCCGGGCACGGAAGCTGGTCGCACCACGCCGTAGTCCGCGACGGCGTCTGTTGCTGTTGCACGCTCCAGGCATTCCGGCTCGCCCGGCTGCTGCCGGGCCCACGGTTGCGGGTCAGCGCCGGATTTCGACCGGCTTCCCCTGGAACTTCTCGCGTATCAGCCGGATTTGAACACGGCTCGTGGGGACCGTCAAGATGCCGTCCGGTCCGGCGCGGGGCCGGCCGGGGCGACCGGTGGCGACGGGGGTGCCGGTCGGGTACCGTCCCGCAGTGCCGAGTGGGGGAACCCGGTGGGACTCCGGGGCTGACGCGCAGCGGTGTGGGGTGGCAGAGGGCCGCCCCGAGCCCGAATGCCCAAGCGGTGAAGCACCTTGGAAGCCGGTCCACGCGTTTCGGACGGCGGCCACACCCGCTGCTCCCGCCGCGCATCGCGAGGCCCCGCACGGGCCGGCCGGCGTCCCTCATCCCAGGAGCAGGCCATGCCCCGTACGGTGTCCTCGTCCCCCTTCGTCCCCTTGCGCCGTTCCGCTCTCACGGCCGCCGCGGCGCTCGGCGCGTTCGCGCTGACCACGCTGCCCGCCGCCGCGACCGCGACCCCCGCGCAGATCGCCACGTCGAAGACGAACGGTGTGGCGTACCTCAAAACCCTTCAGGCGGCGGACGGTTCGTACGCCGGGTCCGGGCTGTCGAACGAGTGGGCGTTCAGCGCGTTCGCCGCCGCCGGTACCGCGGTGGTGGATGTCACGCCCGGCGGCGACGCGAGCAAGAACGCGAGAACGGTCTACCGGAACCTGCTGTCCACCAGCGGCTGGCCGTCCGCGTCCCCCGTCGTCACGGACTACGAGCGCGGCACGCTCAACGCCTACGCCGCCGGTATCGACCCGGCGCGCGTCTCCGCGTCCCGGAACACGTTCGCCGACATCTACGGCTACTGGCAGACCGCCGAGCCCGGCTACTTCGGACCGTCGGCGAACTTCAACGGCACCGTGTTCGCGGCGCTCGCCCTGAACGGCGCGAAGACGCAGTCCGGGCAGGTCCGGGTACCGCAGGCCCTGCGCGACGCGATGGTCACGCGGATCCGGGCGAACCAGCACAACGACGACGGCTGGAACTTCAGCAAGGCGGAGGGCAATCCTTCGCAGCTCGCGGCGGCGAGCGACATCGACATGACGGGCGCGGCGATGGCGGCCCTCTGTGTGTCCGGGGTGCCGAACACGGACACCGACATCGCGCAGGCCAAGGCGTTCCTCAAGAGCAAGCTGGTGGCGAGCAGCGGTGCGTTCAATGCCATGTTCGGCGTCAACACGGACTCCAACGGCTGGGCCGTGTCCGGTCTCAACGCGTGCGGCATCAACCCGCAGACCGGGGACTTCCTCACCTCGATGGGCAGGACTCCGGTCGACTTCCTGATCTCCCAGCAGTTCAACCCGGGCGGCGGCTTCAAGTACCTGCCCAGCGACACGAGCCCGTCGGCGTACGCGTCGATCGACGGTCTGCGGGCGGTGGCCGGTGGCGGCTTCACGGCCGCCCCGCCCGTCCCGGCCACGGCGGGCGCCGCGCAGTGGGTGGCTCAGGGCTCCTTCACGCCGGGTACGGCGACCAAGCTGGCGCTGACCGTGGACGACGGTGCCGGTGGCCTGAAGGTGTGCTCGGTCGGCTTCACGCCGACCGGGACGACGACCACACTGGGCGCCGTACTCGACGCGGCCGTGACCGCGGCCACCCCCTCGGGCTGCGTGACCTCAATAACCCCGGCCACCGGCACGGGCACCGTCACCGCCGTCAACGGCAAGGCCAACAGCGGCTCGAACACCTGGAAGGCAAGCACAGACGGCTCCGCCTTCACCGCCGCCACCCGCGACAGGACGGTGAACGCGGGCGACACGATCGCGCTCCGCTGGGGAGCTTGACGCCTGACGCCTGACGCCTGACGCGAGAACCATGTCGAGGGCTGCGTCCAGGTGCTGGTAGGCGAGGAGGTCACCGTCCTCAACGAAGGTGACCTCCTGGCGGTGCCCCCGCACACTCCGCACGCCTTCGCCACGGCCCCGGAGCCAAGTGGCACCCCCAAGCCGCCGTCAGAGCGCCGCCAGCTCCCCCAACGCTCGGCGGACGCCCTTCGTCCGGATGCGGTCCAGGGCGTCCGTGTAGTCCTGGACGAACTGAGCGGACTGGGCCAAGTCACCGAAGACGGACGGGTCTTCGATGAACGCTGTCGCTTGGCTGCCCTGTTTGCGGGCGGCAGCCATCAAGGTGTCGCGGCGGGGGTCCACGACGTCGATGGTCCGGCCCTGTTCGTCGGTGCCCTCCGCGTACCGGGCCCAGCTCGCCACGACCGCGGCGCACTGCCGGGTGGGGCCGCCGCGCTTCAACTGCGCCGTCACCACGGGGAGCAGGAACGTCGGGATGCGGTCCGACGTCTTGGCGCAGATACGGGTGAGCGGGTCCTGTATCTCCGGGTTGGAGAAGCGGTCGATGACGGTACGGCCGTAGGCCCGGGGGTCGACTCCGGCGATCGGGCGGAGGGTCGGGACCGCCTCCTCGTCGATGTACCGCAGCAGCAGCGCCCGGATGTCGGGGTCGGTGACGGCTTCGTGGACGTAGCGATGGCCCAGCAGATGGCCGAAGTAACACAGCGCCTGATGAGTGCCGTTGGCCAGCCGCAGCTTCATCAGTTCGTACGGCTCGACATCCGCGACCATGTCGACTCCGGCGTCCTCCAGCGGCGGCCGGCCGGCGGCGAAGTCGTCCTCCAGCACCCACTGATGGAACGGCTCGCAGGTCACCGGCCAGCGGTCCCGGTAGCCGTGGGTGGCCTCCAGGTAGGTGCGGTCGGCGTCCACCGTCCCCGGTGTCACCCGGTCGACCATCGAGCTGGGAAACCTGATGTGCTGCCGCATCCACCGGGCCAGCGCGGGGTCCTTGAGTTCGGCGAAGCCGAGGAAGGCCGCGCTCGCCACCCGCCCGTTGTGCTGGATGTTGTCGCAGGACACCACGGTCATCCCGCGGTCCCCGCGCTCACGGCGCAGACGCATGGCCTGGAGCACGATGCCGAAGACGGTCCTGTCGGGTGCGTCGGCCGCCAGATCCGCGCGGATCTCCGGAGATTCGGCGGTGAACTCGCCGGTCGCGGGGTCGATTCCGTAGCCGCCCTCGGTGATGGTGAGCGACACGATCCGGATGGCGGGGTCGGCGATCTGCGCCACCAGGCCCGCCGGGTCGTCCTGCGCGTACCGGTAGCCGTTCAGCGAGCCGATGACCCGGCTGCGCCGACTGCCGTCGGGCTCCTTGACGGTCAGGGTGTAGAGGTGGTCCTGCGGGGCGAGGGCGCGGTGTACGGCGGCGTCTCCGGGCCGGACCCCCGCACCGCATATCGCCCAGTCCGTCGCCGCGCCGCGACGCATCAACTCGTCCAGATACAGGGCTTGGTGGGAGCGGTGGAAGTGGCCGACGCCCATGTGCACGATGCCGTTGCGCAGGGCGGTCCGGTCGTAGCGCGGGACCTCCACGTCGGGGAGCGAGGCGAGGGTGGCGTCACTGAGTTCCTTCATCGACTCTTTCATCGACCCTTCCATGGGCTGCATGGGCTCTTGCATGGGCTCTTCCGTTGTCGGTCTCAGGCGGCGGCAGCCGGACCGCTCAACCCCGTGATCGCCTTGAGCAGCGAATCCGGTGTGAACGTCGACGTCGGCTCGTCGGCCACCACCCGCCCCAGCCGCAGCACGACCACGCGATCGGTCACTTCGAGCACGTGCGGCAGCGTGTGGGAGATGAAGACGACTCCGAGGCCGCGCTCCTTGGCGCCGAGGATGACCCGGAGTACCTCGGCGGACTGCCGTGCGCCGAGGTGGTTCGTGGGCTCGTCGAGGACGATGACCTTCCGCGCCCAGGCGATGGCCCGGCCGATCGCGACGGCCTGACGCTGTCCGCCGGACAGTGCGTTGACGGTCCGGCTGACACCCGACAGATCGACCCCGACCCGCTCCAGCTCGTCCCGGGCGACCTTGGCCATGGCCTTGTTGTCGAGGAACCCGAGCTTGCCGAGCAGCCCCGGGCGCAGCCGCTCCCGCCCGAGGAAGACATTCCCGTCGACCGTCAGATCGGGACACAGACCGGCGTCCTGGTACAGCGTCTCGATCCCGGCCTCCAGCGCCTCGTGCGGCGAACGCCACCGCCGCTCGACCCCGTCCAGAAGCACCGCGCCGCCGTCCGCCTGATGGGCCCCGGACAACACCTTGACCAGCGTGGACTTGCCCGCGCCGTTGTCGCCGACCAGCCCGACGATCTCCCCCGCGTGCACGGTGAGGTCGACGTCCTCCAACGCCCGCACGCTGCCGTAGGACTTGCTCACCCCACGGGCTTCGTAGATCGCTTCAGCCATGGCCTGCCACCTTTCCCGTACGGAGGTTGACCTGCTGGACGCCGACGGCGAGGGCGATGAGTCCGCCGATGACGACCTGCTGCCAGTTGGGTGCGACGCCGATGAGGATCAGGCCGCTGAGCACGGAGGTCGTGATGAGCGCGCCGAGCACGGTGCCCGACATGCGCCCGCTGCCGCCGAACAGGCTGGTGCCGCCGATGACGGCCGCCGCGATCGCGGCCAGCTCCTGCCCCTGCCCCGATGTCGGCGAACCCGAGCCGAGCCGGAAGTAGAGGAACACCCCGGCGGCGCCGGAGAGGAGTCCGGAGAGCAGGTAGATCTTCATGAGGTGCGCCTGTACGCCGATGCCGACGCCGCGCGCGGCGAAGGAGTTGGAGCCCACCGCGTACGTCCAGCGCCCGAACCGTGTCGCCTCCAGGACCACCCAGGCGATCGCCAGCACCACGAAGACGATGATCAGCGGGAGGGTGAAGACATTCAGATACTGCGTGTTGCCCAGCCGGATCACCGCCGTCGGGCCGCCCGCGATCTGCACCCCGCTCGTGAGGACGAGGGTCAGGCCCGCGCCGGCTCCCATGGTGGCCAGCGTCGCGATGAACGGCGCCAGCCTCGCCCGGGTGATGAGCAGCCCGTTGACGAGTCCGACGGCCATGCCCGTGAGCAGGGCCGCCACCACACCGACGACGATCGTCGCGACGGTGCCGGTGCCGCCCTCGTTCAGTGAGCGCATGACCATGGCGCAGGTGACGCCGGACAGCCCGAGTGTGGAGCCGACGGACAGATCGATACCGCCGGTGATGATCACGTAGGTCTGGGCGATCGCGAGCAGCATGACGGGCGCCCAGTCCTGAAGGATGTTGGCGAGGGCGAACGTCGTGAAGAAGCGCGGATTCATCGCCGTGAAGAAGACGACCATCAGGACGAGGACACCGAGGAGCATGACGTCCTGGCGCAGAAACAGCGCTTTGACCGGGCTACTACGGAGCGACAAGCCGTCACGCGTGGTGGCGGACGCCATGGCGGTTCCCTTCCTTCCGTGTTGGGGACAGAGGTGTGTCACGCGGTGTGCGGAGAAAACCCGGCGCGCGTCACTTCGCCGGGTACTGGTACGTGTCGGTCCGGCCGAGGTTGTCCTTGGTCATCACCACATTGGGCAGGACGACGTCCTTCTTGATCTTGTCGACGTCCTGCTTCTTGAGGGTGTCCACGAGGTTCCGCAGCGCGAGCGCCGCCTCGTCCCCGGGCTTCTGCGCGACAAGGGCGCTGTAGACACCGGACTTGAGGTCCTGGACCTGGTTCTCGTACGCGTCGTAGCCGATCAGCTTGACCTTGCCTACCTTGCCGGTGTTGCGCAGGGCGGCGACCGAGCCGGTGCCGGATGTGCCGTTGACGGCGAACACACCCTTCAGATCCGGGTACTTCAGCAGGGTGGTCGTCAGCGCCGAAGTCGCCTTCGCCGCCTGGCTCATGGTGTATTCCTCACCGACGAGCTTGACCCGCGGATGCTTGGCCAGCTCCTCCTTGAACCCCTTCGCGCGCAGCCGGTCGGTGGTCGCGCTCGGCGAACCGCTCAGGACGAACACCTCGCCCGCACCGCCGATCTGCTGGGCCAGGGTCCTCGCCGCCTGTCTGCCGCCCGCCTCGCTGTCGCCGGTGATGGCCGAGGTCAGATAGCTCCGGTCGGACACCGTGGTGTCGACGGTCACGACCGGGATCTTCAGCGTCTGTGCCTTCGTGACGCTGGGCTGGAGCGCGTCGGGATCGGTCGGCACGATGACCAGTCCGTCGACGCGCTGGGTGAGCATCGCGTCGACGAACGGGATCTGCGACTGCGGTGAGTACTCGTCGGGCGCGCCCTGCCACAGCAGCTTCACGCCCAGCTTCTTCGCCTCCGCCTCGGCGCCCACCTGCATCGCCTTGAAGAACGGGTCGGATGCGATGCCCGGCACGAACCCGATCGTCAACTGCCCGCCGTCGGCGCCCGTACCGCCGCTCGCCCCGTCCCCGCAGCCGGCCAGCGCCGCCGAGACCACTCCCAGCGCCACCACACCGGTCACCATCCGAAAGGCCCTCTTCATGTCACCGTCTCCTTGGGGGATGGGGGGCTGAGTCGCAGAGATGTGTCCTGCCGGTTTGAGATGTGTCCTGCTGGTTGAGGTGTGTCCTGCTGGTTGAGGTGTGTCCTGCTCGTTCCGGCAGGCGCCTCGTCACGGCGTCGCCACGAAGCATCGTCACTGAGCGTCACTAAACGGCCGCCGCGCAACCGCTTGCGTGTGACGAATGCGTAAACCATAAGGAGGCGCAAGCGGTTGCGCAAGGGCTTGCGCCGAGATAGCTTTTCTCCCGGTCGAGCTTTTCTCTCGGTCGAGACAGGCTTTCAGCGGCGGAGGGGCACTCAAGTGACAACGATGGCCGACGTGGCCCGGCTGGCGGGGGTGTCGACCACGACCGTGTCGCACGTGCTCAACAAGACACGTAAAGTCGCGCCCGAGACCGAGGAGTTGGTGTGGCGGGCGGTCGAGCGGACCGGCTACCGGCAGAACCTCGCCGCACGCGCCCTGGCCACCCAGTCGACCGACACCATCGCCGTGGCCATGTCGGTGGTCACCAATCCCTACTTCGCGGAGCTGGTACGGGACATCGACCGGCTGCTGCGAAGTGCCGGGTACACGATGATCGTGGCCGACACCAACGACGACCCGCTCGTCGCCGTGGACGTCATCAACCACCTGCTCGCCCGCCGGGTCAGCGGGCTCGTCGTCAGCCCCCTGGAAGGCAGCCCCGAACTGACCGGCAGCCTGGTGAAGCTACTGGACGACGGCTTCCCGCTCCTGTTCATCGACCGCCGCTCGACCCTGCCCGCCGACCAGGTCTACTCCGAGTGCGTCGAGTCGACGTACCGCCTCACCGCACACCTCGCGGAGCAGGGCCACCGCCGTATCGGTTTCGTCCAGGGCAGCCTCACGTCCATGTCCGCGAGCGACCGGCTCGCCGGATACCTCAAGGCCGTCGACGAACTCGGCCTGGACAAGGACCCACGGCTGATCATCGCGGGCGAGTCCGACGAGCACACCGCCGAGGAACGGGTCCTGGCCCACCTCACCGCCGCGAAGGAACCCACCACCGGCCTGGTCGTGGCCAACAACCAGATGACCCTGGGCACCATGCGAGCCCTCCGCCGACGCCGCCTGAAGGTCCCCCGCGACCTCGCCCTCGTCTGCTACGACGACTTCGAATGGGCCGACCTGTTCGACCCGCAGATCACGGCGATCGCCCAGAACGCGGCGACCCTGGCCGAGACGGCGGTGGATCTGCTCCTCAGCCGCATCGAAACCCCGGACCGCGCACCCCGGTCGGTGACGATCCCCACGGAGTTCCACCACCGCGACTCCTGCGGCTGCGGACGCCGGAAACACAGGGGATCGACCCGCTGACTCCGCTGCCGGTGCGGACAGCCCGTACAGACGGGCCGTTCCGGCTCAGATCGTCATGAGTTTGCCCCGCTTCAGCCGGATCACCTCGTCGGACGCGTCCGCGACCTCCCGGGAGTGGGTCACCAGGATCACGCACTTCCCGGTGTCGTGCGCCAGCTTCCGGAACACCTCGATGATGCCGGCGGCGGTGTCCTGGTCGAGGCTGCCGGTGGGTTCGTCGGCGAAGAGGATGTCGACCTCGCAAGCGAGGGCGCGGGCGATGGCCACCCGCTGCTGCTGGCCGCCCGACAGCTCCAGCGTCCTGCGGTGCCGGTCGGCCTCGTCCACGCCGAGCAGGTTCAGGAGTTCGACGGCGCGCCGCTTCCTGGGAACGCCCTTCACCCCCGTGATCTCCATCGCGGAGGTGATGTTCTGGACGGCCGTCATGTACGTGAGCAGGTTCAGCGACTGGAAGACCGTAGCCACATGCCGGTTGCGGTAGCGGCCGAGGCCGATCGCGGCAATGTCGTCGCCACGGAAGCGGACGGTGCCCGCCGTGGGTGAGTCGAGTCCGCTCGCCAGCGAGAGGAGGGTGGTCTTGCCGCTGCCCGAGGGGCCGATCACGGAGTACATCCGGCCCTGTTCGAAGGAGTAGGTGACGTCCTTGAGTACGGTGCGGCGGCTGTTGCCCGACTGGTAGGCACGGCTCAGCCCGGTGAGCTGGAGGATCGGGGTGGACGTGTGAGTGGAGGTCGGGGTGGTCTTCGGGGTCACGTCAGTCGCCCTTCGTGAGGATGTCGCGGGGGTTGAGGCGCAGGATCCGGATGCCGGGGACGATCGTGGCGAGCGCGGCGATACCGAGGCCGGTGGCGCCGACCTTGCCGATGTCGCCCGCGCCGAGCCGGATGTTCATCGTGTCGATCGGTTCGGTCTCCGGGCCCTCCTCCTTCTTGTTGGCGCCGCCGGTCGGGTCGGTCAGGTCCTGTCGCGGGCCCTCGTCGGCGGCGGATTCCTTCGCCGACGAGACCTGGCCCGCGAGGAGTTGGCCGCCGATGCCCTCGGCGATGAACTGGCTGCCCGCCGCGGCGAAGCCGATCGCGAGGAGTGCGCAGGCCGCCACCTCCACCAGTTGCTGGCCGAGCAGCCTGGGCTTCTTCTCGCCGAGGGAGAGCAGGATGCCCATCTCCTTGCGGCGCTCACGCAGGTTCGACGCGATGATCAGGGCCAGGATGACGGTCCCCGCGACCGCGACCAGCCAGACCGTGACCGCGGCGAAGTCCGCCGTCTTGTTGATCGGTCCGACCAGGGTCCGGTACTGCTTGTCGTTGACGCTGAGCGGGAAGATCTTCAGGTCCGCCCCGGCCGCTTTCGCGTCCGCCTTCAGCCGGCCCAGGTCGCCGGGGTCGCGCAGGGTGAAGGTCGCCGACCTGAGGACGGCTCCGCCCCCGGCAGGGTCCTTGGCCTGGAGCCGGGTCGCGCCGTCCGGAGTGACGTAGATCTGGTTCGCGGGGTCCGCCATCGCCGGTACGTAAGCGCCGGAGTCGGCCGTGTTGTTCTTGTAGATGCCGCCGACGGTGAATTCGACCTCCTTGGTGCTCATGCCGCCCTTTTCAGGGTCGATCGTGCCCGCCCTCAGCTTGATCCGGTCGCCGACCTTGAGCCGGTTGTCCTTCGCCACCCGTTCCTCGATGACGAGCATGTCGGCCTTGCTGTCCGGCGTGATCCCGGAACCGGAGACGAGCCGCGAGTCTCCGTTACGGAAATCGGCGACCGATTCCAGGTCGCGGACTCCGTCGGCCTTGAAGAGGTCCGTGCCGGTGGTGTCCTGACCGCCCGGCGGCGGCACCGGCTGGTGCAGCCCGACCTTGTCGGTGGGGGCCGCGGCGGAGTCCGACGTGTAGTTGCACCGCGCCACGACGGACGACTCGCAGACCTTGTCCACCAGGTCGGCGCGCAGGTCACCGCCGGGCCCGATGATGCCGGGCTCGGCACCGTCCGACCTGCCGGCACCACCCGAGTTGATCAGGGCGTCCAGATCCAGTTGCATCGTCACCACCGCGCCCACGCTGCCCTTGGCCGAGTCCGCGGCCCGCGCCGCCGCCGACTGGATCAGGAAGCCGGACAGGACAAGCGTGCAGATGACGAAGAACAGTCCGGTCAGCATCACCGTTTTGCCCAGGTGGCCGGCCAGCCGCCACCAGGCTCGTTTGAACAGATTCATGAACGTCACGCTAGGAAGGCGGAGTTTTGAAGGGTGTTTGCCGACCGGGGCGGCACAGCGCACCTCATACACGGATCAAATACGCCGTTTGATATGACGGATGAGTCCGGATCCGTAACCGGTCGGCAATTCCCCAGGGAAGCCCGGAAATTAATGAAAAGAAAAGGTTGTCGCGCGTGCGTGTGCTGGTGGTCGAGGACGAGCTGTACATGGCCCGGGTCCTGGAGATCGGGTTGCGGCGGGAGGCCATCGCGGTCGACGTGGCGCACGACGGGGGCACGGCCCTGGAGCGGGTCGCGGTCCACGACTACGACGCGGTGGTCCTGGACCGGGACCTGCCCGATGTGCACGGCGACGAGGTGTGCCGCCGGATCGTCGCCATGGACATCGGCTGCCGCGTCCTGATGCTGACCGCCGCCGGGCGCCTGGGCGACAAGGTCGAAGGGCTCGGCCTGGGCGCCGACGACTACCTCGCCAAGCCGTTCGACTTCCCCGAACTGGTTGCCCGGCTACGGGCCCTGTACCGCCGCAGCCCCATGGCCCACTCCCCCGTCCTCACCTTCGCCGACGTCACCTTCGACACCCACCGCCGCCGGGTCACCCGCGCGGGCACCGAAGTACGCCTGACCGCCAAGGAACTCGCCGTCCTGGAGCTGCTGATGCGTGCCGACGGCGGTGTGCTGAGCGCCGAGTACCTCCTCGACAAGGCGTGGGACGCACACGCCGACCCGTTCACCAACGCGGTACGCCTCGTGGTGCACACCCTGCGCAAAAAACTCGGCGAACCGCGACTCGTACGGACGGCCATCAGCGCCGGTTACTACCTGGGCACCGAGTGAGACGCCCGCACCGGCCGGGCACCCCGCGCCTGCCTCGGCGGCGCACTCTGAGCATCCACAGCCGGCTCTTCCTCGGCTTCGGATCGGCGCTCGCCGTCTGCGCGGCTCTCATGGTCGCGATCATCTACGCCGGGATGCGCTTCCTGCCGATGTACGACCTCAGCACGACGGTGGTCGTACCGGAGGGCGCCTCGCACCGACCCGCGTCCCCGATGCCCACCACGGAACCGGCCCCGACCACCAGGCCGAGCCCCGCACCAAACCTCGGACCCGAGTTTCAGCTGAGCCCCGCAGCCGACCGGCCGGGCAGCATCTCCACCAAGGAGGACGTCTGGAACACGGTCCTCCTGGTGTCGTCCGGCAGCGTGCTCCTGGTGATGGCCGTCGGCCTCGGCGCCGGCTGGCTGCTGTCCAAGCGGCTGCTGTCGCCCCTGCACACCATCAGCGAGGCCGCGGCGAAGGCGGCCGACGGCAACCTGACGGACCGTATCGACGCCGAGGGCCCCGAGGACGAACTCAAGCAACTGGCCGACACCTTCGACACGATGCTGGCCCGGCTTGAGGAGTCCTTCGCCGCGCACCAGCGGTTCGCCGCCAACGCCTCGCACGAGCTGCTGACCCCGCTGGCCACCACCCGGGCCGTCCTCCAGATCGCCGCCGCCGACCCCACCGGCGAGGAGTTCGCCGAACTCGCCCCCATCCTGCGGGCATCCAACGAGCGCAACATCAGCGTCGTGCACGCCCTGCTCGACCTGGCGGGCGCGGACCACCCCCGTTTCGACCCCGACCCGGTGGACCTCACCGACCTGGCGGAGCAGGCCGCCGCCGAGCGCGTGGAACAGGCCAGCGCGCGGGACATCCGACTCAATGTGGACACCGACCTCGACTGCGAGGTCACCGGCAACGCGACCCTGCTCCGCCAGTTGGTCCTCAACCTCCTCGACAACGCGCTCACCCACAACCTCCCCGCCGGAGGCTCCGTCCACCTCGCCGTGTTCCGCGAAACCGGCGGAACCGTGGTCCTGGAGATCGAGAACACCGGCCCGCGGGTGGACCGGGCCGTGGTGGACCGCCTGTTCGAGCCCTTCTATCGGGCCCGCCCGCGCGTCTCCAGCGACCGTTCGGGGCACGGCCTGGGCCTGGCCATCGTCCGCTCGATCACCGCCGCCCACCACGGCACCCTCACGGCAAGCGCCAACCCCGGCGGCGGACTCACCGTGCGGGCCGAGTTCCCCGGCGCCCCCGCACCACCATGAGCAGCGTCAGAGGCCCCTAGGTCTGCCGCAGCGCGGCGGCCACCGACACGAGCAAGTCGTTCCAGGACGCCTCGAACTTCTCGACGCCCTCGTCCTCCAGCACCCGCACCACGTCGTCGTACGAGATCCCGAGCTTCTCGACGGCGTCGATCTCCGCCCGCGCCTGCGCGTACGTCCCGCTGACAGCGTCGCCCCGGATCTCGCCGTGCTCCTCGGTGGCGTACAACGTCGCCTCCGGCATGGTGTTGACCGTGTTCGGCGCCACCAACTCCTCGACGTACAGGGTGTCTTTGTACGCCGGGTCCTTCACACCCGTGGACGCCCAGAGCGGACGCTGCTTGTTCGCGCCCGCCGTGTCGAGGGCGGCCCAGCGATCGGACCCGAAGACCTCCTCGTACGCCTGGTAGGCAAGGCGCGCGTTCGCGACGCCCGCCTTGCCGCGCGCCTCCTTCGCCTCAGAAGTGCCCAGGGCGTCCAGGCGCTTGTCGATCTCCGCGTCGACGCGCGACACGAAGAAGGACGCGACCGAGTGGATCTCCGACAGGTCGATGCCCGCCGCCTTCGCCTTCTCCAGACCCGCCAGATACGCGTCCATGACCTCGCGGTAGCGGTCGAGCGAGAAGATCAGCGTGACGTTGACGCTGATGCCCAGGCCGATGACCTCGGTGATCGCGGGCAGGCCCGCCCGGGTCGCCGGGATCTTGATGAGGGTGTTGGGGCGGTCCACCAGCCAGGCGAGCTGCTTGGCCTCGGCGATGGTCGCCGCCGTGTTGTGGGCGAGGCGCGGGTCGACCTCGATCGAGACCCGCCCGTCCTGACCCCCGGTGGCGTCGAACACCGGGCGCAGAATGTCGGCCGCGTCCCGCACGTCCGCCGTGGTGATCATGCGCAGCGCCTCCTCTACGGGCACCTTGCGCGTGGCGAGATCGGAGATCTGCTCCCCGTACCCCTGCCCTCCGGATATCGCCTTCTGGAAGATCGTCGGGTTGGTGGTGACACCCACCACGTGCTGCTGGTCGATCAGTTCGGCGAGATTGCCGGAGGTGATCCGTCCGCGCGACAGGTCGTCCAGCCAGATGGCGACGCCTTCGTCGGAGAGGCGCTTGAGTGCGTCGGTCATGAGGGGTCGGTTCTCCTGTCGAGCGGTACGGGTGGTACGGAGGGTTCGGCTGGTCCGGGTGCGTGGTCGAGAGGCGGAGGCGGGAACACCAGGTCGGCCCGGTTACGGGTGGCCGCCACCAGGTCGGCATTGCGCTGGTCGGTGCCGAGGGACCAGGTGCGGGCCTCGTCGGGCGGCTTGCCGTACGCCGTGTGCCGTTCGATGAGCCAGGTAAGCCGGTCCTCTTCGGCGGGGGCGACGTACCAGACCTCGTCGACGAGCCCCCTGACCTCACTCCAGGGGCCCTCGTCCAGCAACAGGTAGTTGCCTTCGGTGATGATCAGGGGAACATCGGCCGGGACCGGGATGGCACCGGCGATGGCTTCCTCGATCTCCCGGTGGAACTTCGGCGCGTACACACAGCTCTCGGTCCGGTCGCGCAGCCGCCGGAGCAGAGCCACGTAGCCCCGCGCGTCGAACGTGTCCGGCGCACCCTTGCGCTGTCGGCGGTCGAGCCGCCGCAGCTCCTCGTTCGCGAGGTGGAACCCGTCCATCGGCACCATGGCCGCGTGGGCCGGGCCCAGCGCGGTGGCCACGCGGGCGGCGAGCGTGGACTTCCCGGACCCCGGCGGCCCGGCGATGCCCAGGATCGACCGCCGTCCGGGCGCCGTGAGGCTCCGGGCGCGTTCGATGAGTGCGTCGAGGTGTACGGGGACCTGCATGCCGGTCACGCTAGGCCGAAGTTAAGCGCTTAGCAAGAGCTGGGCACACTGGAATCTAAGCGGTTAACATGCACACGGTTAACGTACGCGGATCGTGTTGGTACGCCGGAGGAGGCCCATGACGACCATGGCGCAGGTCGCACGTGTCGCGGGCGTGTCCATCGCCACCGTCTCCTACGTGGTGAACGGCACCCGGCAGGTGCGCGCCGAGACCAAGCAGCGGGTGGAACGCGCCATCGCGCAGACCGGCTACACCCACAACACCCTCGCCCGTTCCCTCGCCACGTCGAGTACGGACTCCATCGGCGTCGTGGTCTCCGCGATCACCAACCCGTTCTTCGCCGAGGTGCTCGGCGGGGTCGACCGTGCGGCGGGCCGCGCGGGGCGCACGCTGGTCTTCGCCGACTCGCACGACGCACCCGACCTGGAGTTCAAGGTGGTCAGCGGCCTGCTCCAGCGCCGTGTGGACGGTGTCGTCCTGGCACCGTCCACCGACCCGTCGCGCACGCTGGCCCATCTGGCCGCCGCCCGGGTGCCCACCGTCCTGGTGGACCGTCTCGTGGACGACCGCTTCGACCAGATCGGCCCGGAGAACGAGGAGAGCACCGCCACCCTCGTACGCCACCTCGCCGAGCTGGGCCATCGCCGTATCGGCATGGTGACGGGACTGGCGGGGCTCGTCACCACGGAGGAACGCCTGACGGGTTACCGCACCGGCCTGGACCGTGCCGGACTCCCCTACGACACCTCCCTCATCGCCGACGGCCACTCCGACATCGCCGGCGGCCACGCGGCGACCGAGCACCTCCTCGCCACCGTCACACCACCCACCGCCCTGATCATCGGCAACAACTCGATGGTGATCGGCAGCATGCAGGCGCTGCGCGCGGCCGGTGTGTCGATCCCCCGGGACATGGCCCTGGTCTCCTACGACGACCTGCCGGGCGCCGACCTCTTCGCCCCACCCCTGACGGCGTTCGCCCAGCCCTGTACGGAACTCGGCGAGCGGGCCATCCGTATGCTCCTCGACCGCTTGGACGACCCAGGGGCGGCGCCGCGTACCGAGCGCTTGGAGCCGCGTCTGATGCATCGCCGGTCGTGCGGGTGCCCGGAGAATGCCACGGCCTGACGCGGGCTTTACTCAGCCTGACTCGGCTCGGCTCGGTGGCTACCTGCCCCGGCCGGAGTTGTTGCTCGACGCCGGCGAGCGCGGTATCCCGGTCTGCGGCGGGGAGTACGAGGAGCCCTGTCCGCGAGGGTTCATGCCCGGGGACTGGGCCGCGTAGTACGCCGCCGCCGGGTTGACCGGCTCGCGGCCCTGCTTCCAGGATGCCTCGTAGGTCTTCGTGGTGTTCAGCGCGGGCAGGGATCGGGTCCGGTCCGCGCCGAGCGGGCCGGTCTCCAAGGTGCGCTCGGGCCACTTCTCGTCGGGCACCTGCTTGACCGACCGACCGGACCGGTCGTCCACCTTGGCGATGCCGTCGTAGAGCGAGTGGACGGCGAGTTGCCCGGGGAGGAGCGCCCACTCCGGGTCGGCGACATTGGTCTTCTTGCCCAACTCGGACGCCAGGGTACTGAACTCTCCCGGGACGAACCTTCCCTGCTCAGGCCCGAGCACCATCGTGACGTCACCCTGGGCGACGGACGCCTCGGCCATCTTGGCGTACCGCGTGATCATGCTCTCGGAGGCCCCCCGCATGATCTCCTGGCCCTCGCTGCCCGGCTTGACCCATGTGGCCCAGATGTCGATCTGCGGGGCCTCGGCGATGGCGTCGTCGTTGTCCATGTCGTCTTCGCTGTAGGTCACATGGTCGACGGGGAGGTAGTAGATGGCGGCATTGCTGTTGATCATCGGGACGGCGAAATCGCGGTCGAAGACCTCCTCCGCCCCCGAGAACTGCGCTCCCTCATCCGGACGGGCGGAGAAGTCGGAGGTCCCGCCGCCATACGCGCCCTGCACCAGGTAGACCGCACTGTCCTTTACGGAGATCTGGCCGTTGTTCCGCATCTCGAAGGCCCAAATGTCGGTAAGCATCTGCGGGTTCCGCAGGTTCTCGGGCAGATCCCTCAAACCCTCGACCAGGGCGGGCGCCTCCGCCCGTAGGTCCTTCACGGTGTACCCCAGCGGCTCGGCCGCCGCACGGTAACTCGCCATCAGCTCCTCGGCCGACTTGCTGCCGCCCAGGTCCGTGCCACGGGGGTGCACCCACAGCGTGTGGTTCCAATTGCCTGCGGGATACCCGGGATACGCTGCCGCGTTCCGCGCCAGATCCTGCCTGTTCCGCTCCGGCAGCTCTTCGCCGGCCCAGAACGAGTGTCGGTCCACCATCGGTCACGCCTCTTTCCCAGAGAACTCATTCTTCGCTCGCACCGACACGACGGATCCCGGGGCTACGGCGGTTCACTGCGCGGAGAGGGGATAGTCACGCAGCGTCGCAGCAGGGCATAGACCGCGTCAGGCTTCAGCCGCGTCGGGGTCGGTGAGGGTCCAGGAGTGGGGGTGGGGGTGGTCGAGGTAGAGGGTGCAGGCGTCGGCGTCCGGCCCGCCGGGGGTTTCGCACCAGGGGAGGTTTTCGTAACGGGGGGTGGCGTCTTGGGTGTCCCACCGGGCCCAGAGTGCGTGGGACGGCTTGTGGTCCCAGTCCCATACGTGGTCGGCGTGTTGGCCGGGGTGTCCGTGGGCGAGTTCGCAGTGGGTGTGGGTGGGGGTGTGGGCGAGGTCGTTGCCGAGGACGCGGCCTTGTCCGGCGAGGATGGCG
>NZ_JBIVUQ010000020.1:0-133200 GCF_044757265.1 Streptomyces sp. NPDC091292
CTCAGCAATCAGCTCATGCACACCACCCACCGACGGCAACACCACCACCTCACCAACCCCACCACCCACCAACTCCTCACGCTCACCCACAGACAGCACCGACAGCTCACCCACCCGCTGCCCCGCATCCCCAACAGCCACAGCCTCCAACACCGACACCAGATGACCCGCCAGCCGCTCCACCGTCGCCGCATCGAACAGCGCAGTGCTGTACTGAACCTCCCCCACCAGGCCCTCATCGCCAACCCCACCCCCGGCCCCACCCCTGACCCCATCCCTGACCCTGACCACCAAGTCGAACTCCGACTCCAACCCGCCGGAAAGCCCGTCCCCCTGCCCCTCCGCACCCACATAGCCGAAGTAGACCTGGAACAGAGGGCTACGCGAGCCGGAACGCTCGGCGGCCAATGAGCGCAGCACGTCCTCGGAAAGCGATTCCAGGCCCCCGTCGGCGTCGTCGACAGCGGCGGACCCACCCGCACCACCCCGCCGCATCCGCTCCAGCAGCTCCGCAAACGTCGGATCCCCGGACAGGTCCGCCCGCTGGACCGTCACACCGGAGCCGGAGCCGGAGCCGGGGCCCGAGCCCTTCGCGCCACGCGCCGCATCAGCGATACCCGCGGCGACCACCGCCACGTCGTCCGACCGCGTGTACCGCCCGATGAGCACGCTGAGCGCCGCGAGCATCGTGTGGGGAAGCGTCACTCCCCTCTCATCGGCCAGTGCGCGCAACCGCTGGGCGGTCGGCGCCGGTACCCCGAACCCGACGGTCGCCACCTCGGTGAGCTGGCCTGGCATGTGCGGCCGATCCGTGGGCAGCTCAAGTGCCGGCAGCTCGGCCACTCGGTCACGCCAGTAGTCCAGTTCACCGTTCATAACGCCCCCCACACGGTTCCGCTAGTTCTTGTCCAGAAATTCGATGATTGCCGCGTTCACCTCGTGTGGACGTTCCAGATATCCGAAGTGACCGCTCTGGGGAATCTCCACGTAGTCGCAGTCCGGGATCGCATCGGCGACCTCGGCCGCAAGATGCGGCGGGGTGATGAAGTCATCGCTGAACGCGATGACACGACACGGTGCGGAGACTTCCCGCAGAGCATCGCGGCGGTCGGCATCCGTCTCGATCCACGACTGCCCGACCGAACTCTCGCCGCCCGAGAGCCGGAAGGTCTCCAGCCACAGCGAGACGTCCTTGTCGTCGTTGAGAGTGGAAGGAGAGAGCATTTGCAGCGCCGACATGGCCGCGTGGTGATCGGCGGGCAGCGTCGCTCCGCTCTGCATCAAAGCCCGTTCGGCCGATCCCAGCGCGGCGCGAATGACATCGGAACGCGATTTGGTGGCGATCAGTACGGCACACCTGACCAGGTGTGGCGAGCGGATAGCCAACTCCTGCGCGATCATCGCCCCCAGGGAAACACCCACGATGCGGCAGGGCGCCGCATCCAGGGCTTCGATCAGACCCTGAGTGTCCGCGACCATGTCATCGAGGGTGTATTTCCCCGGGGGAATGTCCGAGGGAGCGATCCCTCGGTTGTCGACCGTGATGGTCTGGTAGCCGGCCTCGTTCAGCGCGGGGGTCTGGTGCAGGGTCCAGACCCGTCCCGCGGCTGAGGATCCCATGATCATGAGGACCCGTTCACCGCGGCCCGAACGTTCGTAGGAAAGCCGAATGCCGTTGGTGAATACGTGCGGCATCTCCGCGCGGCCCGCTACTTACCGTCGAGCGCGATACGGAGGCTCTTGGGCCGCATATCGGTCCAGGTCTCCTCCAGATAGGCATCGCATTCGGCCTTTGACGCACAGACACCCGTCTCGGTCCAGCCGCCCGGAACCTCCAGGTCGGCCGGCCAGATCGAGTACTGCTCCTCGTGGTTGATGAGCACCTTGAATCGGGCTTCGGCGCTCTCGAAGTCGAAAGTGACGGTACGCATGACGTCTCCTCTTCAGGTGTTTCAGGCAAGGAACAGCAGGGACAGAAGGACCGGAAGGTGTCAGGAAAGGATCGGGTGCCTGGGCCGCGAATGTCAGCTGGAGGGACCGGCCGTGCCGAGCACGACGTCGTCGCTCTCCTTCGCCTGCCGCGCGAACTGCGTGTGGTAGAGGTCGGCGTAGAGGTCTCCCGCCGCGAGCAGCGTCTCGTGCGTCCCGCACTCGCGGACCTGCCCACCGTCGATGACGAGAATCTGGTCGGCCTCGCGGATGGTGGAGAGCCTGTGAGCGATCACGACTGACGTACGGCCCTTGAGGGCGGTCTTGAGCGCCCGTTGAATTGCCGCCTCCGACTCGGCGTCCAGGTGCGCGGTCGCCTCGTCGAGCACGACCACGGGCGGCGCTTTGAGGAGCAGTCTGGCCAGGGCTACGCGCTGTTTCTCGCCGCCCGACAGCCGGAATCCGCGGTCCCCCACGACGGTGTCCAGACCGTTGGGGAGCGATGCGACGACCTCCCAGACCTGTGCGGCCCGGCATGCCTCGATCAGTTCCTGCTCGGTGGCGTCGGTACGGGCGTACAGCAGGTTGGCTCGGATGGTGTCGTGGAACAGGTGGGCGTCCTGGGTGACCACGCCGACCGTGTCCTGGAGGGACTGCATGGTGAGGTCGCGAAGGTCGTGGCCGCCGATGCGTACGGCGCCGGAGACGGGGTCGTAGAAGCGGGGCATCAGGTTGGTGAGGGTCGTCTTGCCCGCGCCGGAGCGGCCGATGAGAGCGGTGAGTTTTCCCGCGGGTGCGCGGAAGCTGATGCCGTCGAGTACCCATCCCTTGTCGTCCCGCTCCGGACCTCTGTGGTTGGTGGACTCCAGGGAGGTCAGGGCGACTTCGTCGGCCGAGGGATAGCGGAAGGAGACGCTGTCGAAGGACACGTCCGGTGCCGCGCCGGCCTCGGACGGCAGGTCGATCGCTCCGGGCCGTTCCTTGACGAGCGGGTCGAGATCGAGGATTTCGAAGACCCGGTCGAAGCTGACGAGGGCGGTCATGGCGTTGGCCTGGACGCTGGAGAGCTGCTGGATGGGTGTGTACAGGCGGCCGACGAGGGTGACCAGGGAGACGAGGGTGCCGAGGGCGATGACGTCGTTGACGACGAGGGCCCCGCCGAATCCGAACAGCAGAGCGAGCGTGACGGAGGCGGTGACTCCCATGATGATGCCGAGCATCTGGGCGGTGACGTTGGTCTTCACTCCGATGTCCCGTACGGCACGGGCGCGTTCGGAGAAGTACGCCGTTTCGTGAGCGGGGCGTCCGAACAGTTTGTTGAGCATGGCGCCGGCGACGTTGAAGCGCTCGTTCATCAACGAGCCCATTTCCGCGTTGAGTTGCATGGTGCCGCGGGCGAGGTGCTGCATACGCCGGCCGATGACCTTCCCCGGGAACAGGAAGAGCGGAACCATCAGCAGCGCCACCAGGCTGAGCTGCCAGGACAGGTAGAACATCGCGGCGAGCACCAGGGTCAGCGTCAGTACCGTGTTCACCGTCTCGGCCATCAGCACGGTGACCGCCTGCTGGGCGCCGATGACGTCGGTGTTCAGCCTGCTGACGAGGGAACCGGTCTGGGCGCGGGTGAAGAATCCGAGTGGCTGCGCCTGAACGTGCTGGAAGACCTGTGTACGCAGGTCGTAGACGAGACCTTCGCCGATCTGGGCGGAGAGTTTCGCCTGGAAGTACTGCGTCATGGCGTCGACCAGAGCGAGTGCGAGAAGAGCGCCCGCGACCCACATCACGATATCCATCTTGCCCGGCGTGATGCCCTTGTCGATGACTATCCCGAACAGCAGCGGACTTGCCGCGGTGACGAGTGCGCTGAGCGCGGAAGCACCTACGAGAAATGACAGCCGCAAGCGATACCGCTTTGCATAGGGGACAATTCTCCGGATGGTGCCGGGACGAATTCCTTCGTTTCCCTCCGGGCCACCGCCTCGATGGCCGTCCTCCGACGGGTCAGGGAATTCTCCGTCGTCCGGCGCCCGCACCGTCACTCTCACAGCGCTCTTCTCCTCACGGGAATTTTCACACGGTGTTCCATGCGGCACAGCTTCGCTCGGCCGCAAGCATCCATGAGAGCGCCCAGGAGTGGCAATAGTTCCGATGGCAGCGCGGGGCCGGGGTCACCGCAGCGGTATTCAACTGACGCGGGGCCGCAGTTGAACACCTCATGGCGTACGGCAAAGCGAAGTCCGGAAAAACGGGGCGACCCGCAGCAGTCGCTATTCGGTCCTGCGGAATCCCGGGACGACGAGTCCCGCCTCGTACGCCGCGATCACGGCCTGGGTGCGGTCCCGTAGACCGAGTTTGGTCAGGGTGCGGCTGACGTGTGACTTCACCGTCTCCTCCGTGACCACGAGGCGCGCGGCGATCTCCCCGTTGGACATGCCTTCGGCGACGAGCAGCAGTACCTCGGTCTCCCGCGCCGTGAGCACCTTGAAGCCGGGCGGCGGCTGGGCCGGGGTCCTGGCGGGGAGTTGCGTGAACTCGCTGATCAGCCGGCGGGTGACCCCGGGGTCGAGCAGGGCCTCTCCGGCGGCGACGACGCGCACGGCGTCGAAGAGCCGCTCCGCGGTGGCGTCCTTGAGCAGGAAGCCGCTGGCTCCGGCGCGCAGGGCGTCGTAGACGTACTCGTCCAGGTCGAACGTCGTCAGGATGAGGACACGCGGCACCTTCGCCCCGTCGGGTGCGTCACCGAGGAGCCTCCGGGTGGCCTCTATTCCGTCCATCTCGGGCATACGGATGTCCATGAGGACGACGTCGGGTGACACCTCGCGGCAGACACGGACCGCGTCGACGCCGGTGGTGGCGGTCTCCACGATGGTGAATTCCGGCTGGGAGTCGAGGAGTGCGGCGAATCCGGTGCGGACGACCAGGTGGTCGTCCGCGATGACGACGCGGATGGGTGTCGGCGGGGAGGTCATGTGGTCCGTTCCGGCTCGGCGGGGAAACTGGCTTCGACGAGGAACCCACCGGAGTCCGCGGGACCCGTGGTGATCAGCCCGCCGGCCGCGGCTACCCGCTCCCGCATCCCGAGCAGGCCGTAGCCACCGTCCGGTGTCGTGGGCGGCGCTCCGGGGCCGTTGTCGCGGATGCTGAGGTGCAGGGTGTCGTGGGCGTAGTGCAGCTCCACGTCGACCGGTGCGCCCATGGCGTGCTTGCGGGCGTTGGTGAGGGACTCCTGGACGATGCGGTAGGCGGCCAGCTCGATCCCTGGACCCATGGGGCGCGGGATGCCGCTGAGGATGAGCCGGATGGTGGCGGTGGAGGCTTTGCGGGCCTCGTCGAGCAGGTCGTTGAGCTGGGTGAGGTCGGGTTGCGGCCGTCGTTCGCCGCCGGTGGCGGGCTCGTCGTCGTCGCGCAGTACGCCGAGCAGGCGGCGCATTTCCGTGAGGGCGGCGCGGGCGGTGTCGCCGATGCCGAGCAGCCGCTCACCGCCTGCGGCGGGCATGCCGGGGGTGGCCACGCGGGCCGTCTCGGCCTGCACGGCGATCATGGAGACGTGGTGGCCGACGACGTCGTGCAGTTCGCGGACGATACGGGCGCGCTCCTCGCGGGCGGCGTTCTCCCATTGGCTGCCGACCATGACTTCGCGGATGGCGTTGTGTTCCCGGTCCCCTTGTCGCGCGCGTCGGGCGAGACCGGTGAACGCGGCCATCGGGGCCAGTGAGGCGAGGAGCACCGTGCGCACCCGGTAGTCGGTGTCCGAGGGTTCGGCGAGGGCCAGTGCGAGGAACGGTGTGGTGAAGAGCATCGCCGTCAGGGTGTGTCCGCAGCGGCCGAGGCGGTACTGGGCGATCAGCTGGGCGGCGAAGCCGGCGAGTGTCAGGGTGTGGAAGATCGTGAGCGAGCCGAAGCTCGCGGCGGTCACCGTGAGTCCGGCGAGGACGGGCCGCAGGAGGGCCAGGGGCAGTGCGGTGCACAGGCACAACAGGCCGATGACCATGGCGAGTTGGACACCGCCGACGCTTCCGTTCTGCGTCGCGTGCTGTGAGGTGTCCGCGAACATCCGGGGGATCGAGCCGCGGACGGCGACCAGCTCGGCGAGCGATTCGGCGACCGCGAGCACGCACAGTGTGGAGATGAACACGGCGTTGCGCGGGAGCGCCGAGGCCCGCCGTAGCACTCCGGGCCAGCTGTCACGCCAGGCTGTCGCACGGTTCACGCCGGTCATTATGGCAGTCGGCCCACCGCGCGGCCGTCCCTCCGCACAGTGATCGGTCGCTCCCTCGCGCGAGGGACACGCGAGGACAAAGGCGTCGCTCGCGCGAGGGAGCAGGGTTGCGTACGGCTCAGCGGCGGGCCTCCTTCAGGGCGTCCGCCAGGCGTTCCAGGCCTTGGGTCAGCTGGTCCGTCCGGCCGCCGAAGCCGACCCGGATGTGCTGAGGGCTGCCGAAGCACGATCCGGGGATGACGAGCACCCCTCGTTTCTGGAACAGGGCGTCGCAGAAGGCGTCGACGTCCGGTACGTCGATGAGCCGGGGGAACGCGCTGACACCGCCGTCCGGCGCGGTGAGCGAGACGAGGTCGGAGTGGGTGGCCGCCCAGTCGAGCAGCAGTGCGCGGTTGGCGCGGGCCTGGTCGAGCCGTGGCTGGATGAAGGACTGGGCGTTTTCCAGTACGGCCTGGGCGAGTAGTTCGTTGAGCGGCGACACATGGAGCGTGGTGTAGTCGCGGATGTGGACGCAGTCCGTCAGCAGCTCGGGTGGGGCGACGCACCAGCCGAAGCGGAGTCCGGGGAGTCCGAACGACTTGGAGAAGCTGCCGAAGCTGACGGCCCGCTCGTAGAGCGCGGAGACGTCGGGCAGGGGCGGTGTGCCGTAGGTGAGGTCGTTGAAGGCGCCGTCCCACAGGAGGTAGGCGCCGGTGTCGCGGGCCAGGGCGACGATGCTGTGCAGGTCGGCCTCGGAGACGGTGGTGCCGGTCGGGTTCTGCGGGAAGTTGACGATGATCGCCTTGGTCCGCCCGGTGACCAGGCCGGCCAGCTCGTCCAGCGACGGCCGCCAGTCCCGCTCCGGGTCGAGGCGCCAGTTCTTGATCGTGGAGCCGAGCGCGACCGCGTACTCGACGAGAAGGTGGTAGCCGGGCTGGACGACGACGACCTCGTCGCCGGCCGTCAGCAGTGCGGACATCACCAGGGACAGTGCTTCGCCGGAGCCGCTCGTCGTCATGACCCGGTCCGGGTCGACGCCGCCCCTGTGCCGGCTGACGGCGGCCCTCACGGCGGGAGCACCGAGGGAGTAGCCGTCGTCGAAGACGAGGCGGTCGAGGTCCTCGTGGCGCAGCGCCGTCAGGTCGCGCAGCTCCGCCATGGAGTACGAGTGGACGCCGCTGGAACTGATGTCGATGTCCGCGGTGAAGTAGGACTCGCGAAGCCAGTCCTCCAGGGGCGCGGGCCGGAGCCTCATGAGGTGCCCTCCCTCTTCGCGGGCTCCGTGCCCGACTCGGTCACGTCCGATGTCATCGGATCGGGTTCCCGTGGTGTCATCGGCTCACGCTCCCGCTCGGATCGCCCTGGCGTCCCGGGCGGCGCGTGACTTGCGCAGGTCGCCGGTGACGTTGATCCGCTTGAGCCAGCGGTCCGTCCCGTCGTGGCGTGCGGTGAAGGGCTTGCGGCCGTGGACGACGCGGAAGTTGTCGAGGAAGCAGAAGTCTCCGCCGGCGAGAACGACGTCGAACATGGCCTCGTCCATCGCCTTGCACAGCGCGTCCAGGGCGAAGCGCGCCTCGTCGTCGTCCTCGGGAACGCCCATGAAGTAGGGGTCGGCCCGGATGTAGGGCTGGTCCGGGACGCCGAAGAGCACGGCCACCCGCTCGGGGTTGCTCTGCATCTTCTCGATGTCCTCGAACGCTTCCGCGTCGGAGACGGAGTTGTTCTTGCTGAGGTGGGACTCGTCGGGGCGGATGGTGAAGCGCTGCTGGAAGAGCACGTCCCTGACGTCGTCGGGCAGGTGCAGGTCGTCGGCGTATCCGACGGTCGTCGCGGCCTGGTAGGGGTTCCTGAGGCAGGCGAACGACAGGAAGTCGCCCCTGAGCGGGTGGAAGGCGTCCTCGGTGTGCCAGGTCAGCAGTGCCTGGCTGCTGGAGCCGAGCTGCTCGTGTTCGTGGCCCTGGATCGGGACGATGTCGTGGATCAGCCGCCCGTCCTGCTGGGTCGCCCAGCAGAAGGGGTCGCCGAGCAGTGAGCTGTACATCATGAGGAGGAGTTCCTCCCGGTGGCTCGGCGAGGGCTGCGCCTGTCCGCGCCAGTGGGCGGGGGTGCGCCCGAGCCGGTTCTCGTCGACCTGGTAGCCGGATATGCACAGCACACCGGGGAGCTGCTCCAGCCGGAACGCGTTGAGATGATGCCTTATCCGGCGGGGCAGTTCGTGGGCGAGCAGGGTGGCCCGGTGCATCGCGCTCTCGGAATCAAGGGTTTCGAAATCTTCCTCGATCGAGTCGAGGAGTTCCGTGACCGCGCTGATTTCGGTCGCGTCGAGTGTCAGTTTTTCCATGCTGGAATTACCTCTCCGTGCTCTGCGGGGGATGACTGCTTTTCGGATACGCCATCGAGAATTTCTCTCCGGCCCGTTGAGAAGGTGCTGGCCGAGCCGTGCCTCAGGGGCACAGCCGGTCGCGATCCTTCGACATCGACATCCGCACATGGGATTGCTGCTGTGTGCTCTGCGCTGCCGCAGCGAACGCTGGTTCGCACTCCTCACCGGGCGATGGGCGCGTCTGCGCAGGTACATCGCCGGTCAAAGCAGGAGCTGGCTGTGTCATGTCATGGCGGCTCCCACGGGGGGAGTCGGCGCCGTGCCGAGATGTGCTGTGTAGATCTGGCCCGCGACCGCCACGTCGTGCAGTGACATCCCGAACGGGTTGATCACGACGCGGTCGGTGGCGGAGGTGCGGGGTGTCGCGGTGCCGCTGATGATGTCGCAGAGTTCGGCGGCGACCTCCACGGCGTGGGGGCCCGCCGTATCGGCGGCGCGTCGGCGGGGCGGCGGCAGTACGTCGCCGTCGCGGTACATCCTGCCGAGCAGCCGGGTGGTGTCGGCCGCGACGAGGCTCCAGTCGTCGACGATCACCTTGTCGGCGGCCGTGAACGCGTCGGGCAGCAGGTCGTCGAGGGACACGTTGACGACGACGGCCCCCCGCGCGATCCATTCCGCGGGGATGTATCCGGTCGTGGTCGTCGTGGCCGGGATGACCAACTCCGCTTCACGTACGGCCTGTTCGGCTGTCCCGGTGACCTCGAAGGCGGCCCCCGGGTGGGCGGCTGCCAGGCGTTCGGCGAGGAGCGCCGCGCGTGCGGGGACCCGGTCGTGGAGCCGGACCGTCCGCAGGGACGGCCAGCGCCGCAGCGCCAGGGCGAGATGGGCCTCGGCGAGCGCTCCGGCGCCCACGACCGCGACGGATCGTGCGGGGCGGGCCCAGCACAGCTCCGCCGAGAGCACGCTCACCGCCGCGGTGCGCGCGGCCGACACGCGGGCCGCCGGCATGAGGCAGACCGGCCGGGCGGTGGTGAGATCGAAGAGGAGGACGACGCCGTCGGCGCGCGCCAGGCCGCGGTCCGGGTTGCCCAGACTCGCGTTGATGATCTTCGTGCCGGCGAAGCGTCTGCCGCCGATCTCGACCAGGCCGGGCATGTTGAGGCTACGACAGGACTCACCCTGGTCGTTGGTCCAGCGCAGGCAGCTCTCCTCGGGGAGCACCGTGCGCTGTGCCGCGTGCGCCAGGAACACGTCACGTACGGCGGCTACGACATCGACCGTTTCGATGAGTTCGTCCACGTCACCATCGGTGAGCTGGAGCACGGCCCCTCCTGCACATTGCTCGCGTACCACGGACAGGCGCCGACAGCGCGGAATGCGCTCGCCGTTGCACTATGACCCGGCCGTGCGCCGAATATCAATATGCGATTCCGGCGGTACGCGCGTTCAACTGCGTCCGCGCTCCGGTTGAACATTCGGGCGCATCGATTACTTGACGTACGCTGCTGGAACGTGGGCGGCTCGCTGCTCGTGAGCGGCGCGCGGGGTGACCTGTCGCGAGCGACGGGGTATCCGCCGGGCCCACTCCGGCCATTGTCAGGACCACTCCGACCATTGTCGGGCCCACTCCGGCCATTGAGGATCTCTACAGTGGCCGTTATGAAGAATCTGTCGCGAGTGCGCTACGAAAAGGCAGGGCACGTCGCCCGGATCACCATGAACCGGCCGCATGTCCTCAATGCCATGGATCTGCGTATGCACGAGGAACTCGGCGAGATATGGGACGACTTCGAAGCCGACGACGACATGTGGGTGGCCCTGCTCTCCGGCGAGGGCACCCGCGCCTTCTCCGTGGGCCAGGACCTCAAGGAACTGGCCGTCAGGGAGCAGGCAGGGCTCGCCGCGCCCTCCACCTTCGGAAGCCGGGGCAGACCCGGCTGGCCACGGCTCACCGAACGCTTCGACCTGACCAAGCCCGTCGTCGCGAAAGTGCGTGGCTACGCCCTGGGTGGTGGTTTCGAACTCGCCTTGGCCTGCGACATCGTGGTGGCCTCCGAGGACGCGAGCTTCGCCCTGCCCGAGGCCACGCTCGGACTTGTCGCGGGAGCCGGAGGTGTGTTCCGGCTGACGAGGCAACTGCCGTGGAAGACGGCGATGGGGCATCTGCTGACCGGGCGCCCGATGGATGCCCGGCGGGCCTACGCACTCGGCCTCGTCAACGAGGTCGCACCACCCGAGGATCTTGACGACTGCGCGGAGACGTGGGTGGCCGACCTGGTGCGCAGCGCTCCGCTGGCGGTGCGGGCCATCAAGGAGGCGGCCACGCGGTCCGCCGGTCTGTCCTTGGAGGAGGCGTTCGCGGCCCGCTACCCGTGGGAGGAGCGGCGTATGCACAGCGCCGACGCGATCGAGGGGCCGCGTGCGTTCGCCGAGAAACGGAAACCGGAATGGCGGGGACGCTGATCGGCCAACCTGCTCGTCGGCTTCCGCCGAGCCGTGGTGGACAACGCGACGAACACCCTAACTTTCCGCCATGGACACTTCACGCGGCAGCGAATGCGGCCCGGTATGAGTACCTCGCTGGACCTCCCCGACGCACGATCGCCGGAGCACGAACCACCCTCGACCGGCGGACGCAGCCGCTGGGAGGTGTGGAAGTCCCCCGCGGATCAGCCCCGTTGGGCACGACCGGCGCTGCTGGGCATCGCCGCCCTGGCAGCCCTGCTCTACTCCTGGAACATCACCACCAGCGGCTATGCCCCCTTCTACGCGGTCGCGGCCCGCAGCATGTCGGAGAGCTGGCCGGCCTTCTTCTTCGGCGCCCTGGACCCGGGCGCCACCGTCACTCTCGACAAGATCGGCGGCTTCCTCTGGCCGCAGGCCCTGTCCGCGCGCGTCTTCGGCTTCCACGCCTGGTCGCTGACGCTCCCCCAGGTCATCGAGGGCGTGATCAGCGTCCTGGTGCTCTATCGCGTGGTACGTCTGTGGGTGGGCGTCGTACCGGGTCTGCTGGCCGCCGGCATCATGACGCTGACCCCCGCCGTCGCCTCGATGTTCGGGCACACCATGGGGGACGGGGCGATGACCATGTGTCTGGTCCTGGCCGCCGATGCCTGCCAGCGCGCCATGTTCAGCGCACGGTTGCGCCCGCTCCTGCTCGCCGGGGTGTGGATCGGCCTCGGCTTCCAGGCCAAGATGCTCCAGGCGTGGCTGATCCTGCCCGCCCTCGCCATCGGCTACCTCCTGGTGGCTCCCGCGCCGCTGCGGCGGAGAGTGGGCCATGTGCTGGCCGCGGGTGCGGTCACCCTCGCGGTCTCCCTGTCCTGGGTCGCCGTCCTGACGTTCACTCCGGCATCCGAACGGCCGTACGTGGACGGGACCACCAACAACAGCGCCTTCAGCATGGTCTTCGGCTACAACGGTCTCAACCGCTTCTCCAGCGATCTGATCCCGGGCTCCGTCAGCCAGATGAACGACACGGTGGGTCCCCCGCAGGGCGAGGGCGCACCGGACGCGGCACCGGACCCGGCAGCGGCGCCCGGCACACCGCCGGGCACCGGACCCTCCGGCGGTGGAGCGGTCCCGGGCAAGCTCCTCGGCAGCCGCTTCGCCCCCCAGGTGGGCTGGCTGTATCCGCTGGCGCTGACGAGCCTGGTGCTCTGCGCGGGCTGGCGGCGCAAGGTCCCGCGTACGGACCGGTTGCGCGGCGGATTCGTCCTGTGGGGAGGGTGGCTGATCATCAGCGCCCTGGTGCTGAGCGCCATCGAAGTGCCGCACACCGCCTATGTCGCCATGCTCGCTCCCGCCCTGGCGGCGCTGTCGGGGGCCGGCCTGGTGGCCTTCTGGAAGGCGTACCGGGAGGGCCGGAGGGTGTGGGTGCTGCCCGCCGTGATCGCGGTGGAAATGGTGTGGAGTGCCTTCCTCTGCTTCCTGTATCCGGACTTCCTGCCGTGGCTGCCGTGGCTGCTCATCCTGGCGGGCGCGGTCGCGGTGACCGCGCTTCTCGTGGCGCACCGGAAGGACCTGCGGACGGGCAGGGCGGCCGTCGTCGGACTGGCGGCGGGGCTGGTCGCCATGTTCGCGGGGCCCGCGGCCTGGTCCCTGTCGGTGCTCGATCCGATGTATGCGGGCAGCGCGATGGACGCGTCGGCCGGGCCCTTCGCCACGGGTGGCAGCGCGGTACGCCGGGCGGCCAACGTCGTGGGGGTGGGCAACGCGCCGAGTGGCACGGCCGCCGCGGCGGCGTCGCTCAACGAGCACGACGTCCTCACCGACAGCCAGCACAAGCTGCTCGCGTACACACAACGGCACAGCGACGGGGCGAAGTTCGTGTTCGCCAACGACTCCGCCGTCATGTCCTGGAACTACATCCTGGCCACCGGCGCCTATGTGATGCCGATGGGCGGATTCAGCGGCGGTTCGCCGATGCCGGCGCCGGAGGAGGTCAGGAAGCTCGTGTCCGAAGGGCAGTTGCGCTTCGTCCTGCTCAGCGCCGACGGCTGGCAGGGATACGCGCAGACCCAGGGCGAGAAGAACGCGGCCGTCGACGCCGTACGCGCATGGGTGAAGTCCGACTGCACGGCGGTTCCGGCCTCCGCGTTCGGCGGCAACGACGAGTACACCCAGGGCACCCTTTACCGGTGCGGCGACTGACGGGCCTGTTCATCTACGAGCCTCGCCCGGACGGCACGGTCGTGGCTACGCTCTCCACCGGAATCGCCGGGCAAGGGGCCCGCGTGGGCAAGGGGCCCGATTCCGGTGGGAGGTGTCATGGTTGCCGGTCGTGTGGTGCGTTTTGACAGTGCGCGGGGTTATGGATTCATCGCGCCAGAAGGCGGCGGGGACGATGTGTTCCTGCACGTGAACGATATGCATGTGGCGGAGGAGTACGTACGCCCCGGTGTGCGGGTGGAGTTCGAGATCGAGGACGGTGACCGCGGGCCGAAGGCATCCGCGGTCCGTCTCGCCCCGGGAACGGAAGGCAAGCCGCCGACCCCGTACGACGATTCGCTGTGCGACGTACTCAGCGCGGAGGAGTTCCTTCGGGAGGTCACCGAGGTCCTTCTGGAGTCGGACCCGTCGCTCACCGGCGAGCAACTTGTGCGGACCCGCGTCGGACTGGCCCAGTTCGCGAAGAACCACAGCTGGACCGAGGGCTGATCAGTCGATCCGGGACGGTTTCTCATGGGAGTACTTCCCAGTGGCACACAGCCCTGGAATCCTCGTCCGGTGCAGATTGAAACTTCACGGCTCCGGCTCCGACGTTTCCTTCCACGCGACGTTGCGGATTTCGCCGCCTATCGCTCGGATCGCGAAGTCGCCCGCTATCAGAACTGGGATTTTCCGCTCCCTCTCGCATCGGCGCGTCGCCTCGTCGGTGAATACGCCCGCCGCGATCCCACCCGTCCGGGTTGGTTTCCCTACGCGGTCGAGCTGAAGCAGGACGAACGCCTCATAGGCGATATCGCGGTGAATCGGCATCCGGGCGGCGTGAAAGCCGAGTTGGGCTTCAGTATCGCCCGTGCCCGGCAGGGGCAGGGCTTCGCGTCCGAGGCCGTCCGTGGCGTGCTCGCCGAGCTGTTCGCCCAGGACCTGCGGACGACCCTGGCGGAATGCGACGTACGCAACACGCGTTCCGCGCGGCTTCTGGAGCATCTCGGGTTCCTGTATGTGCGGCAGCACAGCGTCTTCGAACGGGAGAAACAAGAAAGAATCGAAATCAGCGAGTTCACTCTCTCCGCGGAGCGATGGGCAAAGCTGAAACAGCAGTGAACAGGCCGCAGCGCGCCCACTGTGACGAAGATTGGCCGAACTCTGCCGGTGTGCGTCACCGAATTCGGGGGGCTGCTGTTCCTGATCCATACACTGGAGGGAGAGTTCACGTTGCCGGGTGATGCGGTGTCGTCCGCCCGGACTCCGATGAGGCAGAGGGAGTGACGCATGGCCAAGATGTCCCGTCCCGGATCTTCGCGTCGGCACACCATCAAGGCAGGCGTGGCGGTGTTCGCCCTGGTGGCCGCACTGAGCGCATGCGGCAGCAACGACAAGGAGAAGGCCCCCGACCAGAGCGGGACACCGTCACAGAGCACAAGCCCGACACCTTCCGACAGCACCTCGGCGACGCCTTCCTGAGAGTGCGCGGCGGGCAGCGGGAGCGGGGGTGGTTCCGGAATCTTCCGGAACCACCCCCGCTCTGTAATTACGTGGCCGTCGGGTCTCCCCCGGTTCAGCCGGTGCTTGTACGCCGGCGCCGACGGAGCACGGCGGCTCCGCCCACGAGGGCGAGTGCCGTTCCGGAACCGCCGGCGAGGAGCAGGGTGGAGGACGAGGCGTCGTCATCCTCCGTCCCCCGGAGGCTGTAGCCGCTGGAGTAGCCCTTGGCGTCGTACTCGGAGCCGGGCTGCTTGTCGGCGTAGCGGGCCTTCACCAGTTTCTGGTACTCGCTGAGCGACACCGACGTCTTGCCGCCCAGTCCTTGCCGGGCTTGGTCGTTGAGTGGCTCGACGGTGAGGAGCTTGAGCTGGTACCAGCCGCGGATCTGCGGCTCGGTGAAGACCAGAGTGCCCGCGGTGGCCTTGCCCGCGTAGGTGGCGTCACTGTCGCCGTCGCGCACGGCCGCCAGGTGCCAGCCGCCGCCCCGGGTGGGGGCGAGCATGACGGTGGCGTTGCGGCCGTTGACGGTGGTGCTCAGCGAGGAGACCAACTGTGTCAGCTTGACCGCCTCGGTGGGCAGCGGTTGGGCAGTGCCCGCGGCGAACCCGGGGGTGATCTCGTTCCGCGCCAGTGGGTCCTTGATCGTGAAGATCGGAAGGCCCTGACAGGGCTCGGCCGTCTCGGGGATCGGCTGCACCGGGGTGCCGGCGTCGCCGGTGGGCACCGGAGTGCGCAGGAAACGGCAGACGGCGTTGCGGACGTCGGTGGACTTCACCGCGTCGAGGGCGGCCTGGTAGTCGGGGATGTCGGCCGGGAGGGGGTCCTTGGCCGGGGCCGCGTACGTCGGACCGACGACGGACAGCAGCGCGGACGCGCTCACTGCGATGACGACCGACAGACGGGAGAGGCGAGAGGCAGCCCGCTCGCTGGGCATTCCGGTACCGCTGATGTCGCGCATGTCGCCTGCCTTAGCCGGAGATACCGATGCGGGAGTGGGTCCACTTGGACGAGCTGTTGCTCACGTAGTCGTTGTAGTTCCACCACGTGTAGGTGGTGGTGTCCGGCCACGGGTCGGCCACGGCGATCGTGTTGTTCGACGTGTCGAAGCCGTAGACCACGTTCATGTGGCCACCACCGGACGTCCATCCGATGCGGGCGCCGATCGGCCGGGCCGCCTTGACGTCGGTGTACACCTGGTTGAACGTGGCCGCGCTGTTCAGGCCCGAGCCCGGGTGGGTCATACCGAGGCTGTTCCAGCCCCTGGCCATGTCGTCGAGTGTGGCGGGCTGGTTGTCGCAGCCGTAGTAGGGCTGGGCCCGGCTGCAGAAGTCCGTCTGTGTGGAGCCGAAGCCGTGGAACTTGGCGATGGTCAGCCCGGAGGCGACCCAGCACCACTGGGACTTCTCCTGCTTCAGCATGGTGATGGTGTCCTGACCCGCTTCCGCGTGAGCAGTGCCTCCCGCGGCCACGAGCGATCCCAAGGCGGCCAGTGCGATGGCCGAACCTGTAGTTCCGTACCTGAATCTGCCCATTTTCCTGCCTTCCCCTGATGGGTACAACGAGATGAACGGGGCAATCTGGCAGGAATATGACAGCGCATCATGTCGTAGGCATATAGAGGGCTTGCAGGAAATTGCCCCCTACTGATTACTTGTCAGGTAATCACCCAATGGGTCCCCAAAACGACCAAGGGGTGGTTTCGGAAGATTCCGAAACCACCCCTGATCTGCGACTCTCACGAGTCGGGACGACAGGATTTGAACCTGCGACCCCTTGACCCCCAGTCAAGTGCGCTACCAAGCTGCGCCACGTCCCGTCGTGATCCGGTGCGGTGTCCCGCGTGATCACGCGAACAGAACTTTACCCCACCCGAGCGGATGCCCGAGCCGGTGCGGACGGGGGTGCGGGGCGGTGGTGCCGGACGGTACGGGGCGGTGGTGCGGGACAATCGCCGTATGAGGGACACAGCAGGCGGGGCCCGGGACCGTGACGCCGAGGGGCGGGCGCGGAACGCGCGCCCACGCGACGGTCTCGGGCGCCCCCTGCCCTACGGCGCGGAGGGCGTGGCCCGGCAGCCGGAGGGAGTGGTCCGCGCACCGGAGGCGACGGTCTCGGAGGCGCAGCGGCTGCTCGACGCGGGCAGGCCGTTCCACGCGCACGAGGTCTTCGAGGACGCCTGGAAGAGCGGGCCCGACGGCGAAAGGCAGCTCTGGCGGGGCCTGGCACAGCTCGCGGTCGGCCTGACCCACGCGGCGCGCGGCAACGCGACCGGCGGTGCCCGGCTGCTGCGGCGCGGGGCGGGCGCGGTGGAGGAGTGGTGCGTGGCGTCCGGGACGACGTGTCCGTACGGGATGGACGGCGTCGGACTCGCCTCCTGGGCACGGGAGTTGGCCGACCGGGTGGAGCGAGGCGAGTCGCCGGTGGACCCCGTCGCGGCGGCGCCCCGGCTGCGTATCCGCACCTGACCACCGGCCGTACGTCGCCGTACGGAAGACTCGACCCGTGCGAAAGATCCACGTAATCGGCATCGGTGCGGGCGACCCCGACCACCTCACCCTCCAAGCCGTCAAGGCGCTGCGGAGCACCGAGGTGTTCTTCGTGCTCGACAAGGGTGAGGAGAAGGCCGACCTGGTGGGGCTGCGGCGCGACATCCTCGCCGCGCATCTGCCGGACCCGGCCGCGTACCGGCTGGTCGAGGCGCGCGACCCGGAGCGGGACCGGAAGGCGGAGGGCGCCGCGTACTCCCCCGCCGTCGGGGACTGGCGCAGCCGCCGTGCCGATCTGTACGAGCGGCTGATCGCGGAGGAGGTCGGCGAGGACGAGTCGGGGGCCTTCCTGGTGTGGGGCGATCCCGCGCTGTACGACAGCACGCTCGGCATCCTGGACGAGGTCCTGGACCGGGGCACGGTCACCTTCACCTACGACGTGGTGCCCGGGATCAGCAGTGTGTCGGCGCTCGTGGCGCGGCACCGGACGGGTCTGAACCGGGTGGCGCGGCCCGTGCAGATCACCACCGGGCGCCGGCTCGCGGAGGGGTTTCCCGAGGGCGTGGACGATGTCGTCGTGATGCTCGACGCGCACCAGGCGTTCCGGCGGTACGCCGATGAGGACCCCGATCAGGACCTGTACATCTACTGGGGTGCCTACATCGGTACGCCCGACGAGATCCTGGTGTCCGGGCCGCTCGCCGAGGCCGGGCCCCGTATCGAACAGGTGCGTGCCGAGGCCCGGGAGCGGAAGGGCTGGATCATGGACACCTACCTGCTGCGCAGGCATCCCCGGGAGTAGAACCTGCCGCAGGGGGTGTCACCGGTGCGGATGGTCCCGCATGCGGGTGACCGCCGGTGGTGTGAAGGTGTGGGATGTGACCACCACCGCTGACGCGGCTCCGGCCGCCACCGGGGGCGCTGCGACGGCGCCGCCGGTCCTGGACCGCCGCCGCCGCAATGTCGTCTTCGTGACGATCATGCTGGGCATGCTCCTTGCCGCACTCGACCAGACCATCGTGGGTACGGCACTGCCGACGATCGTGTCGGATCTCGGCGGGGCCGCCCATATGTCGTGGGTGGTGACGTCGTATCTGCTGGCGGAGACCGTCGCGACGGTGCTCGTGGGCAAGTTCGGTGACCTGTTCGGCCGCAAGGTGATCTTCCAGATCTCGGCGATCGTCTTCATCACCGGGTCGTTCCTGTGCGGTCTGGCAACGAACATGACGCTGCTCATCTCCTGGCGGGCGATGCAGGGGATCGGCGCGGGCGGTCTGATGGTGACCGCGATGGCGCTGATCGCCGATGTGATCCCGCTGCGTGAGCGCGGCAAGTACCAGGGTGCGATCGGGGCCGTGTTCGGGGTCGCCACCGTGATCGGGCCGCTGCTCGGCGGGTTGTTCACAGACCATCTGACCTGGCGCTGGGCGTTCTACGTCAATGTGCCCATCGCGATCCTGGTGGTCATCGCGGCGGCCCGCACCATCCCGGTGGTGAAGTCGGCGGTGCGGCCCGTCATCGACTATGTGGGCATCGCGCTGGTCGCGGTCGGCGCGAGCGCGCTGATCCTGGCGACGAGTTGGGGCGGCAACGAGTACGCGTGGAACTCCGCCGTCATCATCGGGCTGTTCGTGGGCGGTGTCGTCGCGCTCGGCCTGTTCTGCTGGGTGGAGACCCGCGCGGAGCAGCCGATGCTGCCGATGCGGCTGTTCCAGAACCCGGTGTTCACCGTCTGCTCGGTGCTCAGTTTCATCGTCGGCTTCGCGATGCTCGGCGCGATGACGTTCCTGCCGACGTTCCTCCAGTACGTCGACGGGGACTCGGCGACCATCTCCGGTGTGCGCACGCTGCCGATGGTCATCGGGCTGCTCATCGCCTCGGTGTTCAGCGGCAATGTGGTCAGCAAGACGGGCGCGTACCGGATGTTCCCGATCGTGGGGGCGCTGGTGATGGCGGCGGGCCTGTATCTGCTGTCCCTGATGGGTCCCGGTACGAGTACATGGCTGTCGTCGCTGTACATGTTCGTGCTCGGTACGGGCATCGGCCTGTGCATGCAGGTGCTGACGATCGCCGTGCAGAACACCGTCGAGTACGCGGATCTGGGCACCGCCACCTCGGGTGTCACGTTCTTCCGGACCCTGGGCAGCTCGTTCGGCACGGCCGTGTTCGGCACCATCTACACCAACACACTGAAACCGAACCTCGCCGACGGGGTGTCTTCGGCGGTCCGTACGGGAGACGCGGGTCCGGCGGTGATCGCCAAGGCGTCGCAGAGCCCGGAGGGGCTGCACCGGCTGCCGCCGACCGCGTCGGCCCCGATCATCAACGCGTACGCGGACACCCTCCAGACCGTGTTCCTGTGGACGGTTCCGGTGGCGCTGGTGGGCTTCGTGGTGGCGCTGTTCCTGAAGCAGGTGCCGCTCCGGGACAGTGCCAGGATGGGGTCGGCGGACATGGGTGAGGGGTTCGCGCAGCCGTCGTCCGGCGATTCGCAGAAGGTCCTTGAGGGCTCGGTCGCGGGCATCCTGAGCAGCGCGGGCCCGGACACCGCCCGCCATATCCTCGCGGAGTCGGACACCCGGCTCGACACGGCGGGGGCGTGGGCCGTGATGCAGGTCGAGATGTTCACACGGCTGGTCGGGCACGCGAGTCTGGGGCTGATCGCGGCCCGCCGCCAGATGCCGCCCGAGGTGCTGGTGCCCGTCTTCGACCGGATGGTGCAGGAGGGGTACCTCACGCGCGCCGGCTCGCTGTTCTCGCACACGGCGGCGGGCGAGCGGGAGGCGGAGGTCATCACGAAGGCGTGGGCCCACTGGCTGAACGGCCGGCTTGAGCAGGACAGGGGGCGCCCGCCGGGCACGGATCTGCGGGCGGCCGTGGACGTGATCGCGAAGCGGCTCCTGGCGGAGGATCTGGCTGCGAACCTGCCGTCGGGACGGCCGGCAACGGCCACCGCGTCGGCGTGAACCCGGTTCTCAGTCCGGCAGTCCGTGCGCCCTGAGCAGCGCGAGAACCTGGGGCACGTCATCGGCGACGGTCGCGCCTGCGGGTGGCGGCGGTCTCCGTACGACGAGGACGGGTACGCCGAGTGTGCGCGCCGCGGTGAGTTTGGCGGCCGTGGCGGTGCCGCCGCTGTCCTTGGTGACGAGCACGTCGATCCGCCGGTCCCGCAACAGCGCCGTCTCACCCTCGACGGTGAACGGGCCCCGCGCCAGCAGGACTTCGGCGTGCCGGGGCAGCGGCGGCGCGGGCGGCTCGACGGAGCGTACGAGGAAGCGGAGGCCGTCGAGTGCGGCGAAGGCGGCAAGTCCGGTGCGCCCGGTGGTGAGGAAGACCCGGTTGCCGAGTGCGGGCAGCCGGCGGGCCGCACCGTCCAGGGACGCGGCGTCGTGCCAGCGGTCGCCGGGGCCGGGCAGCCACCCTGGCCTGCGGAGCAGTACGGCGGGGACGCCGGCGGCGTCGGCGGCGCGTACGGCGTGCTCGCTGATGGTGGCGGCGAAGGGGTGCGTGGCGTCGACGAGGGCGCTCACCCGGTGCTCGCGCAGCCACGCGGCCAGTCCTTCGGTGCCGCCGAAGCCTCCGACGCGGACCTCGCCGGGCAGGTCACCGGGGCGGGACACACGGCCCGCGAGCGAGGTCGTGACCCGTACGCCCGATGTGTCGCCGGATGTGTCGCCCGATGTCTCGCCAGGTGTCCCGGTGAGGGTGGCGGCGAGTCGGCGGGCCTCCGTGGTGCCGCCGAGTACGAGGATGTGCGCCGGCGGTCTCATCGGACCAGCAGTTGGACGCCGCCCAGGACCGTCGCGCCGATCACCAGGCGTTCGAACAGCCGCTGATTGATGCGGTCCACGCACAGCTTGCCGACGAGCGCGCCGGGCAGGACGAACAGGACGAGGGCCGCGTCCAGGAGCAGCGAGCGGGCGTCGATCAGGCCGAGGCCCACGCTGAACGGGAGCTTGGAGGTGTTGACGATGAGGAAGAACCACGCCGACGTCCCCAGGAAGCCGAGCTTGCGGAAGCCCGCCGAGAGGAGATACATCGACATGACGGGCCCGCCGGCGTTCGCGACCATCGTGGTGAACCCGCCGAGCACCCCGTACGAACGCGCCTTGACGCGACCCGCGCGTGAGCCGACCGTGTCCGGCTCCTCGTCGGCGTCCGCCACCCGGCGCCGCCACACCGTGACCCCGGCCATCAGCAGCAGGATCGCCCCGATCGACGTCCGCACCTGGGCGTCGTCCGCCCACATCAGGAACACGGTGCCGACGAGCACGCCCACGCCGACCGCGGGGAACAGCCGCCACAGGGTGGGCCAGTGGGCGTGCCGGCGGTAGGTGAGGACGGCGAGCACGTCTCCGAAGATGAGGATGGGGAGCAGGACCCCGGTGGACTCGCGGGCGGGCAGGACGGCGGCGAAGACGGCGAGGCTCACGGTGTTGGCGCCGCTGACGGCGGTCTTGGAGAAACCGACCACTGCGGCGGCGACGGCGAGCGCGGCGAATTCGAGCGGTGTGATGGCGTACATGCGGGGACCGATGGTATGCCCATTCAACTCAATGGCGTAAGGGCCTTCTCGCCACCACCCGCCGCCCCGGTCACCCAGCGATCTGCACCACCCGCCACCCGCCACCCCTCACCCGCCGTCCGTCACCCCTCACCCCTCACCCCTCACCCCTCACCCCTCACCCCTCACCCCTCACCCGCCATCCGGAACAAGCACCACCTTCCCCGTCGTCGCCCGTGCCTTCAGCGCGGTGTGTGCCGCGCCCGCCTGCGACAGGGGGAAGGTCTGGACGGCGGGCACCATGGTCCCGTCGGCGGCTGCCGCCAGCGCGCGGGCCTCGTCGGCGGGCCCGTCCTGCCCTGCGATGAGCAGGGCCAGGGCGTCGGTGAACGTCACCCCTCGCCGGGTCAGCTCCGCCTCGTCCGGCCGGAACGGCTCGCGCGACGACGCCCCGATGGTGACGTACCGCCCGCCCTCGCCCAGCAGCTCGAAGGCCGCCCGTCCCTTCTCCCCCTCGACGCCGTCCACCACGACGGTGACGTGCCGGTCGCCCAGGGCCTCGCGGACGGTGTCCGGCCAGTCGGGACGGTTGTAGTCGACGGCGAGATCGGCGCCCAGTTCCCGTACCGCCGCGGTCTTCGCCGGTCCGCCGGACGCGCCGACGACCGTGGCGCCGATGCGGCGGGCGAACTGGAGGACCAGGCGTCCGACGCCGCCCGCGGCCGAGGTGACGAGGACGACGTCGTCGCGGGTGAGTGCCGCGATGTCGAGGAGGCCGACGGTGGTGGAGCCGGTGACGACCATGGCGACGGCGGACGCGTGGTCCAGTCCGTCCGGGATGCGGTGCAGCGCCGAGACATCGGCGACGGCCCGCTCGGCGTAGCCTCCCGGCGAGCCGAGCGCGGTGACCACGTCGGCGCCCACCCAGGCCGCGTCCACGCCCGTCCCGACCGACTCCACCACGCCCGCCACCTCGCCGCCGAAGATCGCCGGGAGTTCCGGGAGCGGCGGCCCGATCGGCAGCCCTTCCCGCATCGCCGTCTCGATCTGGTGGACGCCCGCCGCCTTCACCGCGATACGGACCTGGTCAGGGCCCGGCACGGGGTCGGGCACGGTCTCGAAGCGGAAGTTCTCCGGTGGACCGAACTGGTACAGCACGACAGCACGCATGGCCGTTCCTTCCGAGGTGATCTCCAGGACGGTTCCAGCCTCATACCTCAACCATGATTCAGGTCAAGGGCACACTGCAGGTGCGGACGTTTTGCGGACGTTTTCATGTGCGGACGTTCATGAGCCCTCGTCGGTCGTCCACCCCGTCCGGCCGGTCCAGCTTGGCGCCCTCGATGTCCAGGTCGGGCAGCAGCCGGTCGAGCGGGCGGGGCAGCCACCAAGCGCCCTTGCCGACCAGCGCGAGGACGGCCGGCACCAGTGTCATCCGGACCAGGAACGCGTCGACCACGATGCCGACGGCGAGGCCGAAGGCGATGGGCTTGAGCGTGAGGTCGTCGGCGGTCACGAAGCTCGCGAACACCGCGAACATGATCAGCGCGGCGGCCGTGACGACCCGGGAGGCGTGCCGGGACCCGGCGATCACCGACTCGTACGGCTTGCCCGTGTGGACGTAGTCCTCCCGCATCCGGGACACGAGGAAGACCTCGTAGTCCATCGCCAGCCCGAACAGGACGGCGATCAGGACGATCGGCATGAAGCTGAACACCGGTCCCGCGGTCGGCACACCGATCAGGTCGGCGAGCCAGCCCCACTGGAAGACGGCGACGACCGCGCCGAACGCCGCCCCCACCGAGAGCAGGAACCCGAAGGCCGCCTTGAGCGGGACGACGAGCGAGCGGAAGACCAGGAGCAGAAGGAGCAGCGCCAGGCCGACGACGATCGACGCGAACGGCAGCAGGGACGCGCTGAGCCGGTCCGAGACGTCGATCGCCGCGGCGGTGGAGCCGGTGACCAGGATCTCGGTGTCCGTCTTCGCGGCGAGTTCCGGTGTCTCGGCGCGGATGTCCCGGACCAGTCCCTCCGTACGCTCGTCGCGCGGACCGGCCTTCGGGACCACGGTCAGAATCGCCGTACTCCCGTCCTCGCTCACCTCGGGCGCGCTGACCGAGACGACTTCGGGCAGGTCGAGTCGCTTCAGGCCGGTCGCTACCTCGGTCGCGGCGGGTGCCGGGTCGCCGTCCGCGCTCTGGACGAGGACGAGGAGGCGGCCGTTGCGGCCGGGGCCGAAGGCGTCGGAGATCAGGTCGTACGCCTTGCGCTGGGTCGAATCGGGCGCGGCTGTTCCGTTGTCGGGCATGGCCAGGGCGAGTTGGGCGGCCGGGAGCGCGACCACGCCGAGCGCGACGACCACGGTGATCACAGTGGCGAGCGGCCTGCGGGTGACCAGCCGGGCCCAGCGCTCGCCGCCGGACATCCGCCGGCCGCCGGCCACCGCGCGCTCGCGGCGCTCGGCCCGCGAGCCGGGCCTCGGCCGCAGCCGCGTCCCGGCGAAGCCGAACAGCGCGGGCAGCAGAGTGATCGCCACGGCCACCGCCATCAGGACGGTGCCGGCGGCGGCCAGCCCCATGACGCTCAGGAACGGAATGCCGACGACGGACAGCCCGGACAGCGCGATGATCACGGTGAGTCCGGCGAAGACCACCGCGCCGCCGGCGGTCCCCGTGGCGCGGGCCGCGGACTCCTCGGCGTCCATCCCGTCGGCCAGTTGGGTGCGGTGCCGGGAGAGGATGAGCAGGGCGTAGTCGATACCCACCGCGAGGCCGACCATCAGGGCCAGGCTCGGCGCGGTGGAGGAGACCGTGGCGACGTGGGAGACCGGGAGCAGCCCCATCAGCCCGACGGTCAGCCCGATCAGGGCGGTGAGCAGGGGCAGTCCGGCGGCCAGGAGGGAGCCGAAGGTGAGGACGAGCACGAGGATCGCCACACCGAGGCCGATCACCTCGCCGATGCCGACGGCCAGCCCGGCGGTGCTGTAGATCGTGCCGCCGACCTCGGCCCGGAGGCCGTCGGTCCGCGCCGCACCGGCGATCTTCTCCAGGGCGGTCACGCTGGAGTCCTCCAACGCGTCGCGTGTGACCGGGTAGAGCACCTGGGCGAGCGCCGTACGCCGGTCGGCGGAGACGGACTTCGCGTCGAACGGGTCGACGGCGGTCTGGACCTGGGGCGCCTTCGCGGCATCGCGTACGGTCCGCTGGATGACGGCGCGGACTGCGGGGTCGTCGACGGTCGCCCCCTCAGGCGCGACGAAGACGAGCTGCGCCGTGACACCGGTCGCCGCGGGCTGCGACTTCTCCAGTACGTCGATGCCCTGCTGCGACTGGGAGCCGGGGATGGTGGCCTCGCTGTCGCGATGCGAGCCGAAGGTGGCGAGGCCGCCGACCGCCAGCGCGATCAGGAGCAGCCAGCCGATGAGGAAGCCGCCTCGGTGCCGGAACGCCGTCCGGCCGAGGGAGTGGAGCAGGGTGGCCATCGAAAGGTTCCTTCAGCCGTGGGAACGGTCGGAGTGGGCGGACGGTTGTGCGGGTTCCGCTTCGGGTGGCGCGGAGGGCGCGGCCGACGGGGCGTACGGGTCGATCAGCGCGGTGAGGACGGCGGCGAGCGCCTCCTCCACGGTGTCGGCGCCGACCCCCTCCGGATCGGCGATGCACTCGTTCGACAGGCCGTTGCACAGGCAGTGCAGGATCAGGGCGGCCAACTCGGGCCGTACGGCGGGCCGGATTCCGGTGCGGGCGGCGACGGTCTCGATCGAGCGGGCCGCGGCGGCGCGCTGGGCCCGGCGCAGCGGAGTGAGGACGGCCCTGGTCCGCTCGTCGCGGGCGGCGCGCGCCGCGAACTCAAGTCCGAGCTGGCCGCGTTCGGCGTCGCCCACGATGCGGCGCGCGACCGTACGGGCGGCCAGGCCGACCGCGTCGGCCGGTTCCTCGGCGTCGCCGATCTCCGCCATGACGGCGGTGAACTCGCTGTCGGCGCCGTCGCCGAGGATGGCGCCGAACAGCTCCTGCTTACCGGCGAAGTTCGAGTAGACGGCGCCCTTGGTGAAGCCGGCGGCGTTGGCGATGTCCTCCAACCGGCTGTCCGCGTAACCGCGTTCGGCGAAGGAGCGCGCGGCGGCCGTCAGCAGTCGGCGCCGGACCTCGTCGCGCGGCACGCGCGGGACCGGGCCCTCGTACGCGACGGGCTCCGGCTCCGGCTCCAGCTCCAGCTCCGGAGAATCTGGATACCCGGGGTACTCGATACCCGAAGTACCGGGCTTCGGCGGGACTCCGCCGGACGGGGAGTGCATGGGACGTCCCTGGGGTGAGGTGCGATCGGGTGGACCCACGACGCTACGGAGGGATCCCCGCGCCTTCGATCCGGTGCGCCCCCTGCCTCAAAGGGGGTTAACCCCCTGCCTGTTGGTAGGGTCCACCTCCCCTGGTGGCGCATATGCGCACAGAGGGCGACAGACACCCCGCCGAGCCTGTCCCGGACATGTCCCGGACAGGTCTCTTCGTGTGCCGGGACGGACTTCCGCAGCAGCCTGGAGGGACATCACACGGCCCCCTGACATCAGGAGCGATGGATGCCTCTGTCCGCATGTGGTTTACCCGCCGCACCGCACCGCGCGGTGCTGGACGAGATCAACGCGCTGTGGCACGTAGCCGTCCTGAAGCCCGAGGGGCGGGGCCGACCTCGTACGGGCGTGCGGGCCCTGCACCTCGGCGGGGTGTGGGTCGCGGCACTGGGATGTCCGCGCACCAGCTTCGCCCGTACCGCGCCGCTCATCCGCCGACGCGACCCGCAGGCCTTCCACGTCCTCCATATGACAAGGGGCCAGGCGACCGTGAGTGTGGGGCGCCGCCAGGCGCGGGTCGGGGCCGGGCACCTGGTCCTGGTGGACAGCTCCCGGCCCTACAGCGGGTACTTCGACGACCCGGCCGGGGTCCACTCCTTCGTGATCCTCCAGTTCCCGCGCGCCGTACTGCGGTTGCCGCCGCGCGCCGTCCAGCGGCTGCACGCCGTTCCCGTCCCCCTCGGGCCGGGCATGGGTGGCGCGCTGTCGCGCTGGCTGGCGGACGTCACCGGCCGGGCCGAGGAGTTCGCCCGAGCCGACGGCCCCCTGCTCACCGAGGTCACCACGACACTGGTCGCGTCGGTGCTCGGCGACGCCGTCGCTCCCGCTGATGGCCCCGGCATCGAAGACCGGCGACGGGCCCTGCGGACACAGATCCAGCGGTTCATCCGCCACCACCTCGCCGATCCGCTCACACCGGAGGGCATCGCAGCCGCACACCAGCTCTCCCGCCGCTCCCTCTACACCCTCTTCGAGGAGGACGGCCACAGCGTGGCCGCCTGGATCCGGCGGGAACGGCTGGAGCGATGTCGGCGCGATCTGTCGGATCCACTCCTCGCGGATCAGCCGATCCACTCCATCGCGGCGCGCTGGGGGTTCCCGGACAAGGCGCACTTCAGCCGCGCGTTCCGGTCCGCGTACGGCGCGCCGCCACGCGATTTCCGCCGCCGGGCGACCCGGCACGAACCGACAACCACCCCGCACCCGGGGACAACGACAGGCGCCCGGCCGGCCAGCACTCTGGTGGTCGGAGGCACACCTCGCGGCGAAGGGCCGTGAACCTCGTGCCTCACCGTCCACGGCCAAGTGGCCACGCCCCGCAGGATGTACGGGGTCCTGCGGACAGCCACATCGGCGCATCGGGGACGGTCTTCCCATCGATCACGAAGGAGTGAGACATGCTCACCAGCCTTGAGGCGCTGGGCAGCAGGATGCTGGACCTGCTCGTACCGCGCGTGGACGCGTCCGCGGCGGGAGCCGCCTGCATGTGTTACGAGTGCGTGCAGGGCGGCGCGTCGTCCGGCTGCGCCGCCACCGGACACCGGTGGTACCGGAAGCAGCCGTGCGGCGGCGGTCCCTGGACCTTCGACCGCTGCGCGAACTGCAGCGCGGGCTCCGGCTACTGCATCTGACGGCAGTTCGTCACCTCTCCACCGCCGTGCGGCGGGTGATCTCCCGCCGCACGGCTCCGTCCCCGCCCCCTGTCCACATCTACGCGTCCGGAGGCAGTTCGATGGAGTACCTGGCCGTGGGAGCCCGCGCGTTGCTGGGCCTTGTGTTCCTGGTGTCCGTCGCCGGCAAGGTCGTCGGGCGCTCCGCGTACACCGCCTTTGTCGGGTCCGTCCGGTCCCTCGGTGTGGTGCCGCCCGTCCTCGTCCGCCCGGTGGCCCGCACGGTGATCGCCGGAGAGGCCACGGTGTGTGTCCTGATGGCCGTGCCGGTGCGGGGTGCCGCGACCGCCGGGTTCCTGATCGCCGCCGCCCTGTTGGCGGCCTTCACCGCCGGTGTCGCGTCGGCCGTACGCCGGGACGCCACCGCGCCCTGTCACTGCTTCGGCCCGTCGACGACACCGCTGGGCACCCCGCACGTCGTGCGCAATGCCGTGCTCTGCGCCGCCGCCGTGGCCGGGGCGCTCGCCGTACAGGTGTCCACGACCGCCCGACCGGGCGGTGCGCTGGTGGCCGGGGCCGCCGGGTTGCTGGCCGGTGCCGCCGTCACCCAACTCGACCATCTGCTGGCCCTCTTCCGTCCGCTGCCCACCGCCGCGCGTGCGGGGACGGCCGACCCGCACCACCGGTCGGCCTGACGGGCCGATCCGCAGCCGATCCGCGCGGCCGGCAGCCGTCCGTACAGCAAAAGCCCAGCAGCCGTCCGTACAGCAAACACACCCCTCAGCCAAGGAGCCCTCATGCCTCTTCTGATCGCCGTCGTGGCCCTCGTCGGCACGCTGTGCACGGTGAATCTGGTCCTCACTCTCGGCGTGATCAGACGACTGCGGGAGCACACGGAACTGCTCGGCGCCGTGCAGGGGGAGCCGTTGCGCCTCGAAGTGGGCCAGGAGGTCGGGGACTTCGACACGGCGAGCACTCTCGGGGAGCCGCTGGTGCGCGACCTGGTGACCGGGCCGGTTCTCTTCGGGTTCTTCTCGCCGACCTGTGAGCCCTGCCGGGACAAACTCCCCCGCTTCGTCGAGCACGCCCGGCACGAGCCCGGCGGTCGCTCATCGGTGATCGCGACCGTCGTCGGAGACGCCGACGCGGCGGCCGAGTTCGTGTCCGAGCTGAGCGAGGTCGCGCAGGTCGTGGTCGAGGACTCCGACGGTGTGATGGGCACCGCGTTGGGCATCCGGGCCTTCCCGAGCGTCCTGCGGGCCGAGCACGCGGCGGACGGACGGCTCGTCGTCGTGGACGGCGATGTGGCGCTCGGCCGCCCGGCCGGCCTGACCGCGTGACCGGGGCCCCGTCCTCCGCTCCCGCGAACCGCCGGGCGGGGCCCGCACGCTTCGCCCGGCACGCGGCGGCGGCGATCGCCCTGGCGGCGCGGGCGGCTCCGGCGGTCTTCACCGGCTATGTGCTGCTGACGCTCGCGACGGGCGCGCTCCCCGTGGCGGCGGCGTGGCTGACCAAGCTCGCCCTGGACGGCCTGACGGACGGCGCCGCTTCGACGGCCGCGCTCGTCGGCCTGGCGGCGGGGCTCGCGGGCGTCGGAGTGGCGTCGGCGGTGACCACGCACACGAACCAGTACCTCCAGTCCCAACTGGAGCGCGCGATCGGCCTGTTGACGCAGGACCGTCTGTTCACGGCCGTCAACGGGTTCGTGGGTCTGGAGCGGTTCGAGAGCCCCGCCTTCCTGGACCGGCTGCGGCTGGCGCAGCAGGCGAGCGCCGTCGGGCCCGGCCAGGTGGTCAACGGGATCCTGGGGCTGGCCCAGGCCACGATCACGGTCACCGGCTTCCTGGGCTCCCTCTTCGTGCTCAGCCCGGCCATGACCGTGCTGGTGCTGGCGGCCGGGGTGCCCGCGCTCGTCGCCGGGCTGATCCTGTCCCGGCAGCGGGTGCGCCTGCAGTGGGACCTCGGGCCCACGGAACGGCGCGAGATCTTCTACAGCCAGTTGCTGTCGACCGTCGAAGCCGCCAAGGAGGTACGCCTGTTCGGCATCGGCGCCTTCCTCCAGGGCCGGATGCTCGCCGACCGGCGCACGGCCAACGCGGCGAGGGCGCTGCTCGACCGGCGGGACGCGCTCGTCCAGTCGGGGCTCGCACTGCTCGCCGCGCTGGTCTCCGGCGGTGGGGTGGTGTGGGCCGTGGTGGCGGCGCGGTCCGGTCAGCTCTCGGTGGGCGACATCGCGATCTTCATCGCGGCGGTGGCGGGCGTGCAGGGCTCGCTCACCGCCGTCGCGGGCCACCTCGCGGGCTCCCACGAGGCGCTGATGCTGTTCGCGCACTACCTGGACGTCGTCCGCTGCGAGCCGGACCTGCCGGTCGCCGCCCCTCCGGCCCGGCTGCCGGCTCTGCGGGAGGGCATCGAGTTCCGGGACGTGTGGTTCCGGTACTCCGACGGGCACCCGTGGGTCCTGCGCGGGGTCAGCTTCCGGCTGCGGCACGGGGAGGCGCTCGCGCTGGTCGGACTGAACGGTTCGGGCAAGTCCACCCTGGTCAAGCTGCTCTGCCGGTTCCACGACCCGACGCGGGGCGCGATCCTCTGGGACGGCGTCGACCTTCGTGACGTCGACCCGGCGCGGTTGCGCACCCGGACCGGGGCGGCGTTCCAGGACTACATGGCCTACGACATGACGGCGGCGGAGAACATCGGGCTCGGCGATCTGGACGCCTTCGCCGACGCGAAGCGGATCAGAGGGGCGGCCGAGCGGGCGGGCATCCACCGCAAGCTGTCCACGCTGCCGCGGCGCTACGACACGCTGCTGTCCCGCCGCTTCCCGACGGCGCCGGAGGACGGCGAGCCGGGCACCGGTGTCGTGCTCTCCGGTGGCCAGTGGCAGCGGCTCGCGCTGGCTCGGGCGTTCCTGCGGGACGAACGGGACCTGATGATCCTGGACGAGCCGGCGTCCGGGCTCGACGCGCAGGCGGAGGCGGAGATCCAGGAGGCGCTGCGGACCCACCGGCGCGGCCGGACCAGTCTGCTGATCTCGCACCGGCTCGGCTCGGTCCGCGATGCCGACGTGATCGTGGTACTCGCGGCGGGACGGGTGGTCGAACAGGGCAGCCACGCGGCCCTCATGGCGGCCCACGGCGAGTACGCACGGCTGTTCGCCCTTCAGGCGTCCGGCTACCGGGCGGAGGACGACGTGCCCGGCCTCGGGGAAGCGGCCCACCGGTGACCCCCGCATCCCGCCGGACCATGTCCGCCGCCGCCCTCGGCGTCGCGGGCGCCGCCGTTCTGCTGCGCTACAGGCTGGTCCGGGTGACCGTGCGCGGCGACAGCATGGTGCCGGTGTACGAGGACGGTGCCCGGGTCCTCGTACGCCGGGGCGGACGGATCGCGCCGGGCCGTGTCGTCGTGCTGGAGCGTCCCGCGCGGGGAGTGAGGTGGCCCCTTCCGCCGGTGGACCGCGCGGCCCCGGCCGACGAGGTGGCGGCCCGGCGGTGGATCATCAAACGCGTGGCTGCGGTCCCGGGCGACCCGGCCCCGCTGGACCGTATGCCGGCCCTGGACCGTACGGCGGGCCCCTTCGTACCGCCCGGCCGGCTCGTCCTCCTCGGCGACAATCCGCTGAACAGCTACGACTCGCGCCACGCGGGCTACTTCCCGAGGGAACGGGTGCTGGGCACGGTGATCGGTGCTGGGCACGGTGATCGGTGCCCGGCGCCATGATCGGTGCCCGGTCGCGTCACGCCTCGCGGCTGACCAGGACCGCCGTGCCCTGGCCCACGCCGACACACATCGTGGCGAGGCCGCGTGCCGCGCCGGTGCGGCGCATGCGGTGCAGGAGGGTGGTGAGGATACGGGCGCCGGAGCAGCCCAGCGGGTGGCCGAGCGCGATGGCGCCGCCGGTGGCGTTGACCCGGTCGGGGTCGATGCCGAGCTGGTCCACACAGGCGAGCGCCTGCGCGGCGAACGCCTCGTTGAACTCGGCCTCCTCGATGTCCCCGATCCCCCACCCGCTGCGGCCGAGCACCTTCCGCGTCGCGGGCACGGGACCGATGCCCATCACATCCGGGTCCACCCCGGCGGAGGCCCCGGCGACATACCGACCCAGGGACTCCATGCCCAGGTCGCGCAGGGCGTCCTCGCTGACGAGGAGAAGCCCCGCTGCGCCGTCGTTCATCGGCGACGCGTTGCCCGCGGTGACGGTGCCGCCCGCCCGGAACACCGGCTTCAGCCGGGCGAGTTTCTCGTACGAGGTGTCCTCGCGGACGCATTCGTCGGTGGCGACGACGACTCCGTCCGGGCGGGTCACGGGGATGAGTTCGGCGTCGAAGTGGCCGTTCTTGCGGGCGTCGGCGGCGCGTTGGTGGCTGCGCAGCGCGAACTCGTCCTGCCGCTCGCGCCCGATCCCGTACCGCTCGGCGACCTCCTCGGCGGTCTCGCCCATCGACAGGAGGCCGTGCAGGTCCTTCATCGCCGGGTTGACGAGGCGCCAGCCGAGCCGGGTGTCGACGGTCTCGATGCGGTGCGGCAGGGCCTCGTCGGGGCGGGGCAGGACGAAGGGGGCGCGGCTCATGGACTCGGAGCCGCCCGCGAGGACGATGTCGGCCTCGCCCGACGCGATGGCGCGGGCCGCGGTGGTGACGGCCTCAAGACCCGAGGCGCACAGCCGGTTCACGGTCGCGCCGGGCACCGATGCGGGCAGCCCGGCGAGCAGGGCCGCCATCCGCGCGACATTGCGGTTGTCCTCGCCCGCCTGGTTGGCGGCGCCCCAGTAGATGTCGTCGATCCGCGCCGGATCGAGACCCGGGGCGTCGCCGATGAGGCCGCGGATCACGGTGGCGGCGAGGTCGTCGGGCCGTACGGAGGAGAGGGCTCCGCGCAGTTTTCCGATAGGGGTGCGGCGGGCGGCGGCGAAGTGGACGGGGCGCACGACAGACTCCTCGGGGCGGGACCGGCTGGTCAGCACTGCCGACTGTTAACTGACACCACTAATTAACACTGCTAGTTTTCGACTATAGCGGACGGTCCCTCGGGCGGTCTCTCGGACGCCCTCGGGCGGTCACTCGAATCCACAGCCCGGGTTGGGCGCGTCCTGCGAGAGGGGCGCGCCGTGCGGCAGGACGTACAGGACCTCCAGGACGAGGGGTTCCGTGCCGAGGTTGCGGCCGATGTGGGTGTAGTCGGGGCGCTCGGTGATCGAGGTCCCGGCCGGGTACACGCCGTCCGAGCCGCAGGTCGCGTCGTAGTGGCTGAGGGTTCCCTGTCGTACGAATCCGTGGATGGTCCCGTCGTGGTAGTGCCAGCCGGTGGCCTGCCCCGGCGGGATGGTCAGTACCCGCAGGACGTAGTCGGTGTCGCCCACGGTGGTACGGGAGATCACGGTGCCGACGACACCGGGACCCGGCGGGGTCGCGTGCGCGGTCCCGGCGGCGGCTGTCAGGCCCAGCAAGGCGGCGGCCGTGGCGGTCAGTTTCGTACGGTGCGTCCGGTGCATCGGGAGAGTCGTCCTTCCGTCGCGTCTCGTCTCCCCTTATCCAACCCCTTGTCCAACCCCGGAGGGACCGCTCGCTACATCCAGCCCCGGCGCGCCGCCTGCCAGGCGAGTTGCATACGGGTCGCCGCGCCGGCGAACGTCATCAGGTGCTGGATGTGGCGCTGCACCGTGCGCCTGCTGAGGCCCATCTGCGAGGCGATGGCCTTGTCCGTGACGCCCGCGACCAGCAGCGAGAGCAGCCGTCGGTCCGTGGAGGAGAGGGCGTCGGTGCCGGCCGCTCCGTCGGTGCCGCTGACGGCTCCGGTGTCGTCGACGTGCAGCGGCACGGCGTCGTCCCAGTACCGCTCGAAGAGGGCGACGAGGGCCGCGAGGAGACTGCTGTCCCGGAGCAGGGCGGCGGTGGGTTCCTCGGGGCTGCCGTGCGGGCCGCCGGGGACGAGCGGGCAGATGGCGATGGCGCGGTCGGCTATGGCGAGCCGCAGCGGCAGATGGGCGACCGCGCGGGCGACCTCACCGGCGCGCACTCCCTCGATGACGTTGTCCACGGCGCCCTCGTCGTCGAAGAACGCCTTCTCGTAGAGGACCCGGTACCGCACGCCCCGCGCCAACGCGTCGAACTCCGCGCTGTTGCTGCCCGAGGGCATGGCCACGTACTGGGCCTTGCAGAACCACAGCATCTCGTCGCGGGTGTCCGCCTGGATCCGGCGCAGATGCTGGCGCAGCGCGTCCGCGCCTGTGATCACCTCGATGAGTTGGCCGGCGTCGCGCCGCCGCATGGTGTCCTGGTAGATCTCCAGCAGATCGGTGGCCGTGGCGCGGGCGGTGTCGAGGGCGTCGGCGTTCTGTTTGAGCCGGGGCATGAGGGCCACGTCGGGCGGTGTCGCCCGGTATCGCCTCGGTGTTCCGTCGCTGTGGCTGGCCAGGCCCTTCACCGTCAGCACGGTGAGGGTCTGTTCGGCCTCCTTCGGGGTGAGCCCCGCGCGGGACGCGAAGTCGTGCGCGGAGACCCGGTCCATCGTCACGAGGATCCGGTACGCGGCCTCCTCGGCATCACTCACCCCCGCTGCCTCCAGCGTCACGGCGCACCCCCCTGATACCGCCCGACTCGCTGGTTGCCCACCGTACTGCACCGGTCCAGGGGCAGAGCGGACAAGCGGGAGGGCCCCGGCCGGTACGCCGACCGGGGCCCTCCCGTTGCCGTCGGGTCTACCCCCGGTGCAGGTAGGCGCGTTCCACGGTCTGCCGGACGGTGTTGCCCTGGCTGTCCCGCGCGGTGACCCGCAGGGTCACATACCGGTCGCCGTGGCCGGACGGCCGTACGACGGTCGCCGTGAACCCGCGGCTCCCCCGGTCCTTCACGGGCGCGCCGCTCCAGTGCCTCCCGTCGTCGTAGGACGCCTCCACGCGGACGGAGACCCCGCGCGGCGCCGGGAGTCCGTTCTGTGCGCGGACGGAGAGCCCGATGGTGTGCGAGCGTCCGGCGCGTACGGCGTTGTCCGCGTCGACCGGTACGTCGTAGTCGAGTTGGAGCAGCGGCAGCGGTGCGGCCTTGTCCGTGGTGCCGGACCGGAAGGACCAGGACGTGTCGGTACGGGTGCCGAACGCCCACTCGCCGGACGCGCGCGAGGTCGTCAGGTCGAGCCGGTAGTCGGCTGTGCCGGGTTGTACCTCGAAGTTCGCCCAGGCGCCTTCGGCCTCGCCGGTCTTCACTCCGTCGCGGTAGAGCACGGCGGCGGCCGAGTCGTCGGGGGCGCCCAGCTGCCGGGTCCAGTGGCGGCCGGTGGAGTCGGTGAACTCCGGGATGCGCAGGGCGAGCAGGTCCCCCTTGCGGACCGACGGGTTGCTGGTGTCCTTCGGGATCGCGGGCCGGATCACGGCCCCCTGCCACCGCTCGTCGAGCCGTTCGCCCGCCCGATAGGTGCGGGGCGCGTCGTTCATGCCGGCGAACAGCGGCCAGTCGACGTCGAAGGTGGTCTCGTGGTGCACCCGGTGCTGCCACTCCGTGTCATTGGCGCTGATGTACTCGGTGCGGGCGAACCCGGTCGGTACGAAGCGGGTGTACTGGAGCCAGGCCGCGTCCTGGTAGGGCCGCCGGCCGAACCGCTGCTCGGCCGCCCACGGCAGGCCGCCGTTGTCGGCGTAGGTGGCCCGTACGACGGCGCTGTTCTTCTCCGTCACGGTGTGCACCACGCGCTTCGGGACCTGCTGCTCGGACACCTGCATCACGTCGTAGAGGTACGGGCTGCGGGCGGTACCGGTGAATCGGACGGTGGTGGGGCGCTTGTCGAGCCGGTCGAGGAGCGCGGCGCCCGCCTTCGCTCCGGTCCAGACGACCGGCAGGGCGATACGGTCGCCGTCGGGCCGCCAGCGGGTCCAGGCGATGTCCGACGAGGAGACCATCAGCAGGCCCTTCACGCCCGCTCGGGCCGCCTTGCCCGCCAGCTCCGCCTCGACGAATCCGTCTTCCTCACGGACGATCGCGAGCTTGCCGCGCGCCCTGCCGAAGTCGGGCCTGGCCGCGCCGCCCGCGTCCACGGGGGTCAGGGTGGTGCCCTTCTCCGGGAACAGGGGCGAACTCCCCGAGTAGTAGGGGGTGAGGTCGAGATCCGTGCCCGAGACCTTCGCCCTGAGCATCGGGGCGACGAGCTGCCAGCGCGAGGAGAACTCGAAGGTGCCGTCGGTGACCTTCTCGGTCGGACTGATGTACAGCCGCTTGGCGAGGTCGAAGTACATCGTGCCCTCGATCAGGCCGTGTCCGTCGATGCGGCGGTACGTCTGGTAGTTGAGGATGCCGCGCTGCTCCGCGGGTTTCGGGGTGCGGATGTCGACCAGGGTCGTCTTGCGTGCGTCGAGGGTGACGGCCGTGTCCTTGGTGACCTTCACCTCGGGCAGGACGACATGGCGCAGCTCCTGGCCGTCGGCGGCGTCGTCCAGGCTGGAGTAGTCCACCTGGTAGGTGCCTTCCTCGACCTCGGCGACGGCGGGCGAGGTGCCGGTGTACTCGACGAAGCCGTCGGGGCCCCAGATGATCGGCAGCGCGTCGACCTGCTTGCCCTGGAGGTCGAGGGTGGTGACGGTGAGCCGGTGCGTGGGTCCGTGCACGACGAGACTCACCGTCGTGTGGACCTTCACCTTGCCGTCGGCCGACACGGCGGTGACATAACCGTAGTAGTCGCCCCGGCCCGCACGGGAGGGGTCCGCCGTCAGCGGTACGTCCACGGTGGCGCCGGGGGCGATCCGCACCGAATCGGAGCCGAGCCGCAGGGCACCGTCGGGGAGGGCCCGGCCGCCGGTGGTGGCGAGGCGGGCGGTGAGAGCGAGGGTGATCTCCCGGTCGGAGTTGTTGGTGTAGCGGACGGTGCGCCCCGCGCCGCCGCCGTCGTCACCGGTCTGGAACGGGCCGAGCGCCACGGTGCCGGTCGCGCTGACCGGTCCGAGAGCCGCCGCCGCCACATCGATCCGGCCACCGCCCTGCTCGGTGGGCTGCTGCCCTTGCACCGTGTTGGCCGAACTGATCAGCGCGTCCTTGATCCGCTGGGCGTCCCAGGTCGGATGCGCCTGGGCGAGCAGTGCGGCGGCGCCCGCGACATGCGGGGTCGCCATCGACGTACCGGAGGCCGCGACGTAGTACTCGTCCACCGGGTCGCCCATGGTGGTGCCGGCCGCGCGGGCCGCCACGATGCCCACGCCCGGCGCGGTGACGTCGGGCTTCACGGCCCGGTCGCCGTAGCGCGGGCCCCGGCTGGAGAAGGAGGCGAGCGAGTCGTCGCGGTCCACGGCGCCGACGGTAAGCGCCGCTTCGGCGGCGCCCGGTGAACCGACGGTTCCCGGGCCCTGGTCGCCGATGTTCCCGGCGGCCACCACGAACAACGCTCCGCTGCTGCGGGTGAGTTCGTTGACGGCGAGGCTCATCGGGTCGGTGCCGTCGGTACGGATGTCCGCGCCGAGGCTCATGTTGACGACCTTGGCGCCCTCGGTGGCCGCCCACTCCATACCGGCGATCACCTGGGACTCCGTGCCGTAGCCGTCGTCGCCGAGCACCTTGCCGATGAGCAGGTCGGTCGCGGGGGCCACGCCCTTGCGGCTGCCGCCGGAGGCCGCGCCGCTGCCGCCCACGGTGGCGGCGACATGCGTGCCGTGCCCGAAGGCGTCCCCGGTCCCCGTACTGCCGGAGAAGTCCTTGGCCTTGCCGATCCGCCCGGCGAGGTCGGGGTGGGTCTGGTCGGCGCCCGTGTCGAGGACGGCGACCTTGACGGACCTGCCGTCGTATCCGGCCTTCCACAGGGCGGGGGCGTTGATCTGCGCGGTGCTGCGGTCCAGGGCGGCGTCCACCCGGCCGTCCAGCCAGACCTTGGGCGCCACGGCCGTGCGGGCGGTGCTCAACGGCTCGGTGGAGGGGACCAGTCGCTTCCAGAACCGGCCCAGGTCGTCCGCCGGGACGCGGACCGCCTGCGCGTCGATGCTGGCGAGGCGGCGGGCCGGCGAGGCGTCGTCGCTGAGCACGGTGAGCTTGTTCACGGCCGAGGCCGGGGTGCCGTCGGGCTTGCTGATGATCAGGGGCAGGGTGTCGCCGTGCGCCTCGTCGTATCCCTGCTCGATGAGCGAGGTCACATTGAAGAGCTGGCGGTCGAGGCGCCCGGTGGAGACCAGGTCGAGGGCGTCGGACGGCAGTACCGACAGGTCGCCGTCCTGTTCCATGGTCCGGAACAGGACACCGCGCCGGCCGCTGCCCGGCTCGACGGAGGCGACCGGCTTGCCGCCCGCGTCCTTCGTGACGGTGACGCGGTCCCCGGTGATCAGGCGCACGGTGGCGCTGCCCTTGCCGGGCTGGGGGGTGGCGGCCGTGGCGCCGTTGCCTTGCGCGGCCGTCGTCCCGTTCGCGGCGACCGGCGTGACACCACCGACGGTGAGCGCGAGTCCGGCCGATATCACCGCCGCACAGCGGATCCGTCTCATTTGTTCAGCACCTTTCCGTGCACGCAAGGAGATGTTCATGCGTGCTGCACAGAATCAGGTGGCGCCGGACGCGCTGTCATCGCTTCGGGATGGCGCAGGTGGGACATGTCGCAATCGCGACACCGGGACACCCGGAGACTGGGACACCGGGACACGGAGTAGGCTTCCGCTTGGACGGGTCGCGTGCGTACCCTTCCTTACTTGGTGGAGATGCGGGCAACGGGCCCGGTGGTTTTGGGGGTTGGTGGCATGGTTACTGGTCGTGTGCTGCGGTTCGATTCTGTGAGGGGTTATGGGTTCATCGCCCCCGATCACGGCGGGGAAGACGTCTTCCTGCACGTCAACGATCTACAGATTCCCGAGCACCAGTTGCGCTCCGGGCTCGCCGTGGAGTTCGAGATCGAGGAAGGGGACCGCGGCCTCAAGGCATCGGCGGTACGACTCGCCGAGGGAGCCGATCACCGGCCGCCGGCACACTCGGGGGCGGTGCTCTCCGGGGCGTCGAGGCAGGCGGACGGCGACGACTCGCTGTGCGACGTACTGACCTCCGCCGAGTACCTTCACGAGGTCACCGAAGTCATGCTGTCCTCGGCACCCACGCTCACCGGCGCACAGATCGTGCAACTCCGGGGCGCCCTGCTCCAGTTCAGCAAGAACCACGGCTGGACCGAGGGCTGACACTCCGAACACATCGGCGCCCGGGGCCCCCGACTTCGAGGGGGCTTCGGGCGCCGACGCATGTCCGCGAGTGTCGGAGGACCCGGGCGGGCAGTCGCCATCGGTCTCCCTCAGACGACGCCGCCACGCGCCGCGTAATCCGCACACGTGTCGCCGATCGCTTGGTCCAGGATCGTCAGGCCGAGGGAGAGTTCGTCCTCGGTGGCCGTCAGTGGCGGGGCGATACGGAACACGCCGCCCATGCCGGCGAGCTGGACGATGTTCATGTGCAGGCCGAGTTCGAGACAGCGGCGGGTGACCCGGGCGCCCAGTTCGTCGGAGGTCCGCTTCGTGTCGCGATCGGTGACGAGTTCGAGCCCGGCCAGCAGGCCCCGCCCCCGGATGTCACCGACGACCTCATGGCGCTCGGCGATGTCCGCGAGGCCCCGGCGGAGGAAGTCGCCGAGGAGCCGTGCGCGCTGGTCGAGCTTGTCGCCGATCAGGACGTCGAGGACGGTGTTGCCGACGGCGGCCACGAGCGGGTCGGCCGCGTGCGTGGTGAAGAACAGGAACCCGCGCTCGTACGCCTCCTGTTCGATCTCGGCGCTGGTGATCACGGCCGCGAGGGGCAGTCCCGCGCCGAGCGTCTTCGACAGCGTGAGGATGTCGGGGACGACGCCGTCGCGCTCGAACGCGTACCAGGTGCCGGTGCGGCACAGGCCGGTCTGGGCCTCGTCGAGGATCAACAGCATGCCGCGCTCCCGGCACTTCTCCTTGAGCGCCGCGAAGTACCCGACCGGCGGTTCGATGATGCCGCCCGAGCTGAGGATCGGTTCGACCAGGCACGCGGCGAGGCTGCCGGTCGACTGCGCGTCGATCAGGTCGAAGGCGAAGTCCAGTTGGCGGCGCCAGTCCAGCGAGCCGTCGGCGGTGGTGAAGTCGGGGCGGTACGCGTTCGGTACGGGGATGGCGAAGTTGCCGGGCGCTGCCGGTCCGTACCCCTTGCGGCCCGCGCTGTAGGTGGCGGACGCGGCGGCCTGCGTCATGCCGTGCCAGGAGCGGGCGAACGAGACGATCTCGTGCCGGCCTGTGACGAGCTTGGCCATCCGGATCGCGGCCTCGTTCGACTCGGCGCCGGTCGTCAGGAGCAGCGCCTTCTCCAGCGGCGCGGGCAGGGTGCCGGCCAGCCGCCGCGCGAGGTCGACCACCGGGCGGCTGAGCATGCCGCTGTAGAGGTGGTCGAGGGTCGCGATCTGCCGCTGGACGGTCGCGACGATCTCCGGGTGCGAGTGGCCGAGGATCGCGCTCATCTGGCCGGAGGTGAAGTCGAGGATCTTCCGGCCGTCCGCCGTGTACACGAAGCTCCCGGCGGCACGGTCGATGATCTCGCGGGTGAACTCTCCGCCGTAGCGCACGAGGTGCTTCCCGGCGTCGGCCCAGAAGGAGTCGGCGGAGGGCGGTTCGGGCGAGGGAGTGGTCGAGGCAGCCATGTCCTCGACGGTAGGTCGCGCCGGAGCGACACGTCCATCTCACGATTCCGGCCGCCCTGTTCGGCGCAGCCGCACAACATCGGCACGGCCGCACGACAATGGCGGGGTGATGAACCCCTGGAGGCTGCGGCTGCTGAGCCTGCTGGACACCCTCGGTACCGTCCGGGCGGTCGCCCAGGCCGCCCATCTGAGCCCGTCGAGCGTGTCCCAGCAGCTCGCCGTGCTGGAGACCGAGACGGGCACCCAGCTCCTGGAACGGACGGGACGCCGGGTGCGGCTGACGTCCGCCGGGCTGATCCTCGCCCGGCGGGCGCGGGCGATCCTCGATCACATGGACGGCGTCGAGGAGGAGCTGCGCGGTTTCGGCGAGGAGCCGGCCGGGCTGGTGCGGCTGGGGGCGTTCCAGAGCGCGATCCACACCCTTGCCGTACCGGCGGTGACCCGGCTGGCGCGCGAACATCCGCACCTGGACGTCGAGTTGCTGGAGCTGGAGCCGCACGAGAGCGTGCCCGCGCTGCGGGTCGGCGAGGCGGACCTCGTGATCACCACGACGGACTTCGGCGAGCTGCCCCTCGGTCCCGACCTCGACCTCGTACCGCTGGCCACGGACCCGATCGTGCTGGTGGTGCCGCCCGAGCACCCGGCCGCCGGGCGCGGCACTGTGGACCTCGCGGCCTGCGCGGACGAGCCGTGGGCGTTCGACATGCCGCAGTCGTACATGGCGAATCTCGCGCTGCGGCTGTGCCGTCGGGCCGGGTTCGAGCCACGGGTGGCGTGCCGGTTCAGCAACTACATGCTGGCCCTTCAGCATGTCGAGGCCGGCCTGTCGATCGCGCTGCTGCCCAAACTGGCGGTCGACCGCCGCTACCGCGTCGCCACCAGGGAACTCACGACCCCGGTGACCCGCACGATCACGGCGGCGATCCGCCGCGCCGCACCCCCACGCGCGGCGGTACGGGCCGTACTGGACGCCCTGCGCCACCCTCCGGACCTGCCACCGACGGGGCACGAGTGAGGGCCGCGCGCCCGAATTGCTGAGGACTGGCTGTGGGAACAGCGGTTCGGACGGGAGCCGGTTCGAACCGGCGTGCACGGCGCGCTCGGTGAGCCGTGGCAATACCGAAGGGACTCCGCACGCCCTACCGATGCCCACGCACCCGCCCTGATGATGAGCAAATCGCACCGGATGCAAGCGGTTCCGCTCACCTGAGCATCGGCCAGGTGGACAGGCGGTGGAAGGAGTCCACGTTGTTGCTTCTCATCTCCCCGGACAGCGTCGAGGAGGCCCTCGACTGCGCGAAGGCGGCCGAGCATCTCGACATCGTCGATGTCAAGAAGCCCGACGAGGGCTCGCTCGGCGCGAACTTCCCGTGGGTCATCAGGGAGATCCGCGACGCGGTCCCGGCGGACAAGCCGGTGTCCGCCACCGTGGGAGACGTACCGTACAAGCCCGGCACGGTGGCTCAGGCGGCGCTCGGCGCTGCGGTCTCCGGAGCCACGTACATCAAGGTCGGCCTCTATGGATGTACGACGCCCGCCCAGGCCATCGATGTCATGCGGGGGGTCGTCCGGGCGGTGAAGGACTATCGGCCGGACGCGTTCGTCGTCGCGTCGGGCTACGCCGACGCGCACCGGATCGGCTGCGTCAACCCGCTCGCCCTGCCCGACATCGCCGTCCGCTCCGGCGCCGACGCGGCCATGCTGGACACCGCGGTCAAGGACGGGACCCGCCTGTTCGACCACGTACCGCCCGAGGTCTGCGCGGAGTTCGTCCGGCGGGCCCACGCGTCCGATCTCCTCGCCGCCCTCGCGGGCAGCGTGAAGGCGGGAGACCTCGGCGAACTGACCCGTATCGGCACGGACATCGTGGGGGTGCGCGGCGCGGTCTGCGAGGGGGGCGACCGCACCAGCGGAAGGATTCAGCCGCATCTGGTGGCCGCCTTCCGGGCCGAAATGGACCGGCACGCCCGCGAATGCGCGGCTGCCGTCGCCACCGCGAGCTGACCGCCCGCATGGCGACCCGCCGGTCCCGTCGCACACCCGGAACCCTCCGCGGACACTTCGCCGTCCTCGACCCCGCGACGGGTGAGGCGTTCGATGAGGCTCCCGACCAGCGGCCGGACGAGCTGGACGCCGTCGTCGACCGGGCCCACGAGGCCGGGCGGAGCTGGCGCGCCGATCCCGTCGCCCGTACGACCGCGCTGCGCGCGGCGGCCGACGCCGTGGAGGGGGCGGCGGCGGACCTCGCGCCGCTGCTCACCCGGGAACAGGGCAAACCCCTGGCCGAGTCGTACGCGGAGATCGCCCGCACGGCCGCCCGCCTCCGCTACTTCGCCGACCTCGACCCCGCGCCGCAGCCCCTCACGGACGGTCGGCCGGTCCGCAGCGAGATCCGCTGGCGACCGCTCGGGACCGTCGCCGCGATCGTCCCGTGGAACTTTCCCCTCCAGCTCGCGTCGGCGAAGTTCGCGCCCGCGCTCGCCGCCGGCAACACGGTGGTGCTCAAGCCCTCTCCCTTCACCCCGCTCGCCACACGGCTGCTGGGGTCCGTCGTCTCGACCGCCCTCCCCGATGACGTACTGACGATCGTCACCGGTCACGAACCGCTCGGCGCACGTCTGGCCTCCCATCCGGGGATCCGCCATGTCACCTTCACCGGTTCGATTCCCACCGGACGGGCTGTCGCCCGGGGCGCGGCGGCCTCGCTGGCCCGGACCACGCTGGAGCTGGGGGGCAATGATGCCGCCGTCCTGCTGGAGGACGTCGATGTGGAGCGGATCGCGGACCGGCTGTTCTGGGCGGCGTTCCGCAACTGCGGTCAGGTCTGCATGGCGGTCAAACGCGTCTACGCCCCGGCCCGGCTCTACTCCGACGTGGTCGAGGCGCTCGCCCAGCGCGCGAAGACGGCGGTCGTCGGGGCCGGCCTCGACCCGGGCACGCAGATGGGCCCGGTCAACAACGCCCCCCAATTGGCCCGGGTCGAGCGGTACACGGCCCAGGCACTCGCGGACGGCGCCCGAGCCGTGGCCGGTGGCCACCGGCTGGACCGGCCGGGCTACTTCCACGCCCCGACGATCCTGGCCGATGTGCCGCCCAACAGCCCGGTGGTGACGGCGGAGCAGTTCGGACCGGTCCTGCCGGTACTGCCGTACGGGAGCCTCGACGAAGCCGTCCACGCGGCCAACGACACCGGCTTCGGTCTCGGCGGCTCGGTGTGGGGCACCGATCTCGACCGGGCCGAGGCGGTCGCCGACCGGCTGGAGTGCGGGACGGCGTGGATCAACCACCACGCCGAACTGTCCCTCGCCCAGCCCTTCGCGGGCATCAAGGAGAGCGGTGTGGGTGTCGCGGGCGGGCCGTGGGGCTTCTACGGGAATCTCAGGCCGTTCGTCGTGCACCGCCTTGAGGAACCGTCTTGAGGAACCGTCTTGAGGAGGCGTGACGATGAGGTTCGGCGCCGCCGTACTGCGCGCGTACGACAGCCCGTTCGCCGTCGAGGAAGTGGTCCTGGACGCGGGGCCTGCCGACGGCGAGATCCTGGTCGGGATCGCGGGCTGCGGGATGTGCCGGACCGATCTCGCGGTCCGGCGGTCGGCGGGCCGCTCACCGCTGCCGGCGGTGCTCGGTCACGAGGGGGCGGGGGTCGTGGTGGAGACGGGCGGCCCGCACACCGGTCTGAGCGAAGGCGACCATGTCGTGCTGAGCTTCGACTCCTGCGGGTCCTGCCGGAACTGCCTGGGCGCGGCCCCCGCCTACTGCGACTCCTTCGCCTCGCTCAACCTGTTCGGCGGGCGCGAGGAGAAGCCCGCGCGGCTCACCGACGCGGCCGGGGGCGAGCTGGCGCCCCGGTGGTTCGGCCAGTCCTCGTTCGCCGAGTACGCGGTGGTCGCGGCCCGCAACGCCGTCCGGGTCGACCCCGCGCTGCCCCTGGAACTGCTCGGGCCGCTCGGCTGCGGCTTCCTCACCGGCGCCGGATCGGTCCTCACCACCTTCGGTGCCGGGCCCGGCGACACCCTCGCCGTCTTCGGCGCGGGAGCGGTGGGCCTGGCCGCGGTGATGGCGGCCGGCGCCTCCGGCGCGGTGACCGTGGCCGTCGACCGGCACCCCGAACGGCTGGCCCTCGCCGAACGCTTCGGCGCGATCCCGCTGCACGCCGCGTCGACCGACCTGCCCGGCCGGATCCGGCGGCTGACCGACGGCGGCGCCCACTACGCGCTGGACACGACCGCCTCCGCCCCGCTGATCAACGACGCGCTCCGGGCCCTGCGCCCCCGGGGCCACCTCGGTCTGGTGGCACGGCTGCACACCGCGCTGCCGATCGAGCCGGGCGCGCTGGACCGGGGCAGGAGGATGTCCCACATCTGCGAGGGGGACGCGGTGCCGGGGCTGATGATCCCGCGCCTGACCGGGCTGTGGCGGGCCGGGCGGTTCCCCTTCGACGAGCTGATCCGTACGTATCCACTCGCCGCCGTCAACGAGGCCGAACGCGACTGCGAAGCGGGCCGCGTGGTCAAACCCGTGCTGATTCCGGAGGAGCGGAGCCGATACCGATGAGCAACCACTCGCCCAGGGGAGGGCACATGAAGGAGGCACGGGGCGTGGAGGGCGTGGAAGTCGTGGACGGCATGGACAGCGTGGAAGGCGGTGTCGGCCTGACCGCTCTGCTGGTCGCGGCGGCACGGGCGATCGAGACCCACCGCCACGACACCCTGGCACGGGACGTCTACGCGGAGCACTTCGTGCTCGCCGCGCCCGCGTGCGCGGACTGGCCCGTCCGTATTCACCAGGTTCCGGACGGGGACGCGAACCCGCTGTGGGGGCGATTCGCGCGCTACTTCGGTCTGCGGACGAGAGTCCTCGACGACTTCGTCCTCCGGTCGGTGCACACGGGCGGCGCCCGCCAAGTGGTCCTGCTCGGGGCGGGGCTGGACACACGGGCGTACCGGCTCGCCTGGCCTCCCGGCTGCGTGGTCTTCGAGATCGACAGGGAAGGCGTACTGGCGTTCAAGCACAGGGTGCTCGACGGGCTGTCGGCCGCGCCCAAGGCGGCGCGCGTGCCTGTCCCGGTCGATCTGCGCGCGGACTGGGTCGGGGCGCTGGCCGACGCCGGCTTCGACCCGGCCGCACCGAGCGTCTGGCTGGCCGAGGGGCTGCTGTTCTATCTGCCTCCCGACGCGGAGACGTTCCTCATCGACACGGTGGACCGGTTGAGCAGGCCAGGAAGCGCGCTGGCGTTCGAGGTCAAGCTCGAAAAGGACCTGCTGGAGTACCGCGACAGCCCGCTCTACACCTCGACGGCCCGGCAGATCGGCATCGACCTGCTCCGTCTGTTCGACAGAGGGACACGGCCCGACTCGGCCGGTGATCTGGTCGCCAAGGGCTGGTCCACGTCGATCCACACCCCCTTCGACTTCACCCGCCATCACGGGCGCGGCCCGCTGCCCGAGCCGAACGACGCGCTGGCGGGCAACCGATGGGTGTTCGCGAACAAGCCCCGGCCGTGACACGGCCACCGACCGCCCACGTCCGATCACGCCGAACAGGGGCGCGCGGCACACCCGGAAAGTATGATCAAGCAATGTCTGACATGACCGACACCACGCCCGGCTGGCTGACCAGCGACGAGTTGGAGGTCGCCCGCGCCCGCATGCCGATCCTGTACGTCGAGGCCGTGCCCGTGCGCGTGGACGAGAGCGGCGATGTCACCAGCATCGGTCTGCTGCTGCGCATCGGGCCTGACGGCACGGTCAGCCGGACCCTGGTCTCCGGCCGGGTCCTGCACCACGAGCGGGTCCGCGACGCCCTGCTGCGCCATCTGGAGAAGGACCTCGGTCCGGTGGCGCTGCCGGCGGTGCCGGTCTCGCTCCAGCCGTTCACGGTCGCCGAGTACTTCCCGACGGCGGGGGTCACGCCGTACCACGACCCGCGGCAGCACGCGGTGTCCCTCGCCTACGTCGTTCCGGTGGCCGGGGACTGCCGGCCCCGGCAGGACGCGCTGGACCTGGTGTGGTTCACACCGCAGGAGGCCGCGTCCGAGGCGGTGCGGAGCGAGATGCCGGGCGGGCACGGGGCCCTGTTGAAGCAGGCACTCGCTTATGTCGGCCACGTGTCCTGAGGTTTTCAGCGCGTCCTGTGGGTGTGCGGCGCGTCCTGGCGGTGTGGGGCGCGGGCCGAGCGGTACTCGGCGCGGTCGACCCGTGTTCAGCGCAGGTCGAGTGGCTTTTCGTGCCGGTCCGCCGTCGGCGGGGTGCCATCGAGGAAGCCGCCCGACTGGTGCTGCCACAGTTTGGCGTAGGCGCCGTCCGACATGAGCAGTTCCTGGTGGGTGCCTTGCTCGACGATCCGGCCGCGGTCGAGGACGACGAGCCGGTCCATGGCGGCGACCGTGCTCAGCCGGTGCGCCACCACGAGCGCCGTCCGCCCCTCCATGAGCTGCCACAGCGCCTGCTGGACCAGGATCTCGCTCTCGGAGTCGAGGGCGCTGGTCGCCTCGTCGAGGAGCAGGATCGGCGCGTCCCGCAGGATCGCCCTGGCGAGGGCGACCCGCTGGCGCTGGCCGCCGGACAGCTTGACGCCGCGCTCGCCCACCAGGGTCTGGAAGCCGTCCGGCAGGGCGTCCGCGAACTCCGTGACGTGCGCGGCCTCGGCCGCGCGGCGGATCTCCGCGTCGGTGGCGTCGGGCCGGGCGAAGGCGATGTTGTCATGCAGCGTGCGGTGGAACATCGCCGGGTCCTGCGGGACATAGGCGATCAGGCTGCGCAGGTCGGCCTGGCGCAGCCGGTTGATCTCCTGGCCGCCGATCAGGATCCGCCCCGAGTCGACGTCGGTCATCCGCAGCAGCAGCCGGGACAGCGTGGTCTTGCCGCCGCCGGACCGGCCGACGAGCCCGATCCTCGTCCCGCTGGGCACGGCCAGGTCGAGGCCGTCGAAGAGGGGTCGGCCGCCCGCGTGGGCGAAGGTCACCTGCTCGAACCGGACGTCGGCGGGGCGGGACCGCAGAGGCTCGGGCGACGCGGGGTCGAGTACGGTCGGTGACGTTTGCAGCAGCTCGGTGAACTGCGCGGCCTCCGTCATCGAACTCTCCAGACGGCGGTAGATCTGGTTGAACTCGAACATGATCCGGGTCGCGTTGGTGTAGTAGGTGAAGGAGACCACGACGGCCTCCACACCGTGCCCGCCGCCGCCGAGCGTGACCGCGAGCAGGAGGCCCAGCGCGTTGGTCAGTACGGACATCGGCGCGACCAGGGTGTCGATGCGCAGATTGCCGTAGTCCCACGACCGCAGGGTGAGCCGGCGTGACGCGGCGACGCGGGAGCGGTGCTCGGCGGCCTCGCGTTCCTCGGCGGCGAACGCCCGGACCGTGTCCATGTTCATCAGGCTGTCGGCGACATGCCCGGAGACCCTGGCGATGGCCTCCTCGCGCCGGTCGACCAGAGCCTGGCGGCGGCGGATCAGGGGCACCACGCACACCCCGGTGAGCGCGATCATCGTCAACAGGCCGACCACGAGCAGTGGTTCGTAGCGCCACAGCACGACGGACCCGAACAGCAGGGGCACGAAGCTGCCCACCACGTTGAACGTCAGGCAGTCGACGAACGCCTCGAAGCGGGAGGCGAAGCTCAGCACCCGCTTGGTCAGCGATCCGGCGAAGTTGTCGTGGAAGAACGCGGCGTCCTTGGCGAACAGTTCGTCCATGCCGACCACGTACAGATGCTCGATACCGAGGGCGTCGAGGCGGTTCAGGCAGTGCAGCCCGATCCGCCACAGCGTCTCCGCGAGCAGCAGGACACCGGCGAAGCCGAGGACGTACGGCAGTGCCGGGCCGATGCCGACGTCGGCGCCGTCGGCCATGTCGGCGACGAGTTTGGCGACGATCAGCGGCGCGAGGTAGGCGATGCCGATGTTGCCGACCGCCGGCAGCAGCATCGCGGGCACCGTCAGACGGCGCAGCCGGGACAATTCCCGGCCGTAGTAGCGGAGTACGAGGAGCACCGCGCCCTTGCGCGGCGGAGTCACGGGTGATTCGGAGGAACCCATCCCATCCCTGAGGTGTCGTAGGACGGCCCGCACCGCCGCGCTGCCCACGAGGGGCCACGCGGGGGCACGGGCGAACAGGTGGGGAAGTGTCCCGCGGGCGCGCTCGCGGAGTCCAAGCGTTTTCCGGTGCGACGACCCGATCCGGCCGGGTCCCCGGAGGGGTCTCGGAGGGTCCTCGGGAACGACGGAAGGGCCGGTTGCGGATTGCTCCGTAACCGGCCCTGATCTGCGACTCTCACGAGTCGGGACGACAGGATTTGAACCTGCGACCCCTTGACCCCCAGTCAAGTGCGCTACCAAGCTGCGCCACGTCCCGTTGCTCGTCTGACCTGGGGTTTCCCCTGGCCGAACGACCACGGAAACAATACCGCACTCCGGCCGGTGATCGCGCACCCCTTTTGTCCTGCGGCTCGAACGGAGCGTCGACCGTCGCACGACACACCGTACGGTCGGCCCGCTTGACCCCAAGTGTGCTTGAGGTTGCACGCTCCCTTGTATGGCGACAACAGCGACGCACGCGTACGGCTACGCGGACCTTCCCCACCTCATGGGCCTGATGACCGGCGACGAGAAGCACGGCCCGGCGGCGACCTCGACCCTCGACGTCCTGTGGGTGCTCTACGACCGGGTCCTGCGGGTCTCCCCCGGCACGGCCGGCGATCCGGAGCGGGACCGGTTCCTGCTGTCGAAGGGGCACGGGCCGATGGCGTACTACGCGGTGCTCGCCGCGAAGGGTTTCGTACCGGAGGACTGGCTGCCCGGGTTCGGGGCGTACGACTCGCCGCTCGGGCACCATCCGGACCGGGTCCTTGTGCCGGGCGCCGAGATCGGCAGCGGGTCGCTGGGGCACGGGCTGCCGCTGGGGGTCGGCACGGCGCTGGGGCTGCGGGCCCAGGGTCTCGACGGGCCGAACGTATGGGTGCTGATCGGCGACGCCGAACTGGACGAGGGCAGCAATCACGAGGCGCTGGCCTACGCGGGTCCGGCCGGACTCGACCGGCTGCACACGGTCGTGATCGACAACGCGTCCGCGAGCCATGCCCGGCCGGGCGGCATCGCGGCCCGGTTCGAGGCCGCGGGCTGGTCCACGGTGACGGTCGACGGCCGTGATCACGAGGCTCTGTACGCGGCCTTCACCGCACCGCACCCGGGGCGTCCGCACGCCGTCGTCGCCCGGGTCGAGTCCAAGACCGCCACCGCCTGACCGCCGTCCGACCTTTGAAAGGAAAGAACCATCATGGACACGATGCGTGACCGTTTCGCCCCCGTTGTCTCACGGCTGCTCGACGAGGACCCCCGGGTCGCGGTCGTCCTGGCCGAGATCGGCAAGGACGGTTTCGAGGAGGCGATGCACCGCCATCCGGACCGGGTGATCAACGTCGGGATCCGGGAGCAGTTGCTCGTCGGCGCGGGCGCGGGGATGGCTCTGACCGGGCTCCGCCCGATCGTCCACACTTTCGCGAGCTTCCTGGTCGAGCGGCCGTTCGAGCAGGTGAAGCTCGATTTCGGGCATCAGGACGTGGGGGGCGTACTGGTGAGCGCCGCGGCGTCGTTCGACTGGCCCGCCGGTGGCTTCACCCATATGGCGCCCGGCGACGTGGCCCTGCTCGACACGCTGGACGGCTGGACCGTGCAGGTGCCGGGCCACCCGGACGAGGCCGAGACGCTGCTGCGGCACGCGGTCGCGGCCGACGACGACCGTGTCTACGTCCGCCTGTCGATCCAGTCGAACAAGGACCCGCTGCCGGTCGACGGTGAGCACTTCCTCACCGTCCGTGAGGGCCGCCGGGGCGTGGTCGTCGCGGTGGGACCGCTGCTCGACCAGGTCCTCGCCGCCACCGAAGGCCTGGACGTCACCGTGCTGTACGCGACGACCGTGCGCCCCTTCGACGCGGCCTCGCTGCGCCGGGCCACCGGCGCGGCGACGGCGGACGTCGTGCTGGTCGAGCCCTACCTCGCGGGCACGTCGACGCCCGCAGCGAGCGAAGCCCTCGCCGATGTGCCGCACCGGCTCCTCGCCCTGGGCGTCGGCCGCCGGGAGCTGCGGCGGTACGGCCAGGTCGAGGAGCACGTGGCCGCGCACGGCCTGGACGCGGTGTCGCTGCGGGAGCGGATCTCGGGGTTCCTCGGCAGGTAGGGGTTCCTCCGCAGGTAGGGGCCTGCGCGTCACATCTCGCCGGGCCCATCCGTCAGATGGGTGTAAGCATCAACAACGGCAGAGAGAGTTCGTCATCATGGATGCCCGTCTGAATCTCAGGACCCCGGGCTCGGGGAAGATCGTCAACCTCCTCAGCTCGGCGGACAAGGTCCTCAAGGACTCGACGCTGCCCGCGGCGACCCAGGAGCTGGTGAAGCTCCGCGCGAGTCAGATCAACGGCTGCGGCTTCTGCACCGACATGCACAGCAAGGACGCCGCGCTCGCCGGGGAGACCTCGGTACGCCTCAATCTGGTCGCCGCCTGGCGGGAGGCCACCGTCTTCACCGAGGCCGAGCGCGCCGCTCTGGAGCTGACGGAGCAGGGCACCCGGATCGCCGACGCGGCAGGCGGCGTCTCGGACGAGGCGTGGGCGGACGCCGCCAAGCACTACGACGAGGAGCAGCTCGGGGCCCTGGTGTCCCTGATCGCCCTCATCAACGCGTTCAACCGTTTGAACGTGTTGGTCCGCCAGCCCGCCGGCAGCTACCAGCCCGGCCAGTTCGGATAACCGGAAGCCGCAAGGGCCCTGAGCCGCAAGGTCCCTACGTGGCCGGGCCGCCCCCGGAACCCGAGTCGGCCCGCGATCTGCCGTCCCTCCCCGAGAGCCGCCCCGGCGGTCCGGGCGGGGACGGTTCGCGTGGCACCGCCGGGCTTCCGCCGGTCCGGGGCAGGCCGGTGTCGACGCGGACCAGGCCACGTATCGCCGGGACCGCGAGGAGGGCCGCCGCGACGAGCAGAGTCATCACACCCCCGAAGAGGAGGACCCGCTCGGCCCCGACCCATTGGGCCGCCGGGCCCGCGAGGGCCTGGCCGACCGGCATCATCGCGAGCGAACCGGCGACGTCGTAGGCGTGGATGCGGTTGAGGACGTCCGGTGGGACCTGGGTCTGGACGCTCGTCGCCCACATCACGCCCCAGAACGACATCCCGGCGCCGGCGATCGCCGCGCCCGCCGCCATCGCCTCGACCCCGAGCTGGGCGCCGACGGATGCGGGGAAGGCCGCGAACGAGAACAGTGCGATGGCGCCGGCACGGAGCATGTAGCGGGGGCGCAGCCGCAGGGCTATGAGCCCGCCGACGACCGTACCGGCGCCGAGCGCCGAGTTCACCAGGCCGTACGCGCTCGGCCCGTGTTCCTGGATGACCAGCGTCGCCACCAGCGGAACCGTCGGGCCCCAGACCGCGATCATGTAGACGCACCAGATCGCGATGACGCCCCACAGCCACGTCCTCGCTCGGAACTCCCGCCAGCCTTCGACGAGATCGGCCCGGAAGCCGCTGGTCCGCGCCTGGGTGCCGGGGGCGGCGGGGGGAAGTCTCAGCACGATCAGACAGAGGGCGCTCAGCGCGTACGTCCCCGCGTGGGCCGCGAAGACTCCCCCGGCCGACGAGAAGGCGACGAGGAGTCCGGCGAGGGCGGGTCCGGCGAGTTGGGCGGCCGACTCGGCGACGCGTATCGCGCCGTTGGCCGCCTGTACGTCGGCGGCCAGGCGCGGCACGGTACTGGCGACACCTGGCTGGAAGATCGCGGACGCGGCGCCGTTGACCGCGCCTATGACACAGATCTCCCACAGGACGACATGGCCGGTGAAGAAGAAGGCCGCCGCGAGTGCCTGGCTGACGAGTCGGACCAGGTCGGCCCCGATCATCAGCAGGCGGGTGCTGAAGCGGTCCGCGAAGACGCCGCCGAAGATGACGAGTCCGGCGAAGCAGGCGACGGACGCGGCCATCGCCAGACCGACGGCCCCCGCTCCGTATCCGTGCTGGAGCAGACCCGCGGCGAGCGCCACCGGCAGCATGGTGTCACCGAGTTTGGCGACGGCCCGCGCGGTGAAGAAGAGGCCGAAGTCCCTTGTCCACATGCGCTGTCGGTCGCCCCCGCCCCCGGCGATCCCGTCCGCCTTCTTACGTCGTCCTGACGGCGGCCACCATGACGACAACCCGGACCTCACAGCCCGCACCCCTCCCCACCCCTCACGGGGTCCCCTGTTCCTGTCCGATGCCCCGTCTGTTGCCCGGTCCGCAGCCCTGCGCGATCATCCGTGTTTCCCGCGCCCGCCGCTACAGGATTTCCGACCCCCCGGTCCTCCCGGTCCGCTCATGCCTGATCGCCCGCCCGCTCAACCCGTGGTCGGAAGCCCCAGCTCCGGGTGAGCCTCCAGAAGGCGGGTCGGTGCCGCCTGACGCCAGGAGTCGGCGAGGATGTCGGTCAGCTCCGCGTCGTCCTCCAGCGCCGACAGCCGTACCCGCACCCACGCGAACTGCGCCTCATGGCCGGCGATCCAGAACTTCCGCGGCTCCGCGAGGACCAGCTCCTCCCGCTCCTCCTTGGGGCAGCGCACCGCTATGGACGTCTCGTCCTCGGGCAGGGTCGCGAACATCTTCCCCGCCACCCTGAAGGTGGGCATGCTCCAGGCGGTCTTCTCGCTGGTGTCCGGCAGCGAGAGGGCGATACGGCGTACGGCGTCGGAGTCCGGCATGACAAGAACCGTAACCAACGCCACTGACAATCACCTCTCCCCGTCCCCCACTCGCCCCACCCCGGCCGCGCACCCCCTCACGCGGTGAGCGGCACCGTCCGCTTGTAGAAGAGGGTCGTGGCCTGCGGGATGCCGTACGGATCCGTCGCATAGTCGGGGATCATCCCTGCCCGCTGCCACCCGGCGGACCGGTACAGGCCCTCGGCGGGGCTGTCGGTCTCGGTGTCGAGGTGGAGCAGGGTGACGCCCGCGTCGGCGGCGCCGTGTTCGGCGGTGGCCAGCAGGGTCCGGCCGAGGCCCTGTCCCCGTGCGCGGCGGTGCACCATGAGTTTGATGATCTCGGCGCGGTGCCTGCCGTTGGGCATGGCGGCGAACTGGACGCCCACGGTGCCGGCGATCCCCTCGGCGTCTTGCGCGGCCCACAGCGCGAGCCGGCCGCTCTCGACGTCCCGTGCCAGCCCCCGCCACCAGTCGGCGGCGGTGGCGTGGTCGAGCGACTCCATGAAGCCGACCGATGAGCCGCCGCGTACGGTGTCGACGAGCAGGTGGCCCAACGCGTCGGCGGAGTCCAGGAGTCGGGCGGCCGTCAGCCGGTCCACTCGGGTCGTCATGGCCGCACCACCACCACGGCGTACCGTGCCGCGCCGGGTCCCGGGCAGTGGAAGCGGGTCGCGCCCCAGAGCCGGAAGCGCAGGCAGTCCCCCGCGTCGAGGAGGTGTTCGGTGCCCTGGACGGTGAGGTGCAGGCGTCCGTCGAGGACCCAGATGTGCTGTTCCATGCCCGGTACCGGCGGCCGGTCGTAGGGCACGTCGGCGCCGGGTTCGAGGCGGCCTTCCACCACCTCGCCGCGCAGACCCGGGTGCGGTGGGGACACCGAGCGCCGGACGAAGCCGGACGCCGGGTCCCGCCACACCGTCTGTGCGGCGGCCCGTACGACGTCGGCGGACTCGGTCTCCACCTCACTGAGCAGGTGGGACAGGGTCCGTCCGTACACGGCGCAGAGCCGGTTGAGGAGCGAGGCGGTGGGGCTGATCTCGGCGCGCTCGGCGCGGGAGAGGGTCGAGCGGCTGATGCCGCTGCGCTCGGCCAGCTCGCCCAGCGACCAGCCGTGTTCGGCCCGCAGCGCGGCGAGGCGTACGGCGAGGCGGGCGTCGACGTCCGTGGGTGGCCCGTCCGGTGCGACGGCTCCGGCCTGTTGCTGCTTTCCCATATTCGGGATGCTATCCCAGATTCGGGACGACAGAACCTCTCAAGAAGGGCCACCCGGAAAGTCCAGGACCCCGGCCAGCGCATCGAGAACGGGCCTGATCAGCGGATGCGCCTCCGTCCCGCGCCGCACGGCTGCGAACACCCGCCGGGTCGGAGCGCTGCCGTCCACCGGGCGGACCACGACCCCGCCGAGGTTCATGTCACGCAGCGCGGAGCGTGGGACGAGGGCGACGCCCGCGTTCGCCGACGCCAGCGCCACAACCGCACGGAAGTCGTCGGACTGGTGTGCGAGGCGCGGCTCGAACCCGGCGTGCTCGCAGGCCAGGACCACCACGTCATGGCAGGGGTTGCCGGGGTACGGCCCGATCCACGGGTCCTTGGCCAGTTCGGCGAGCGGGATGCGGTCCGCCCCGGCGAGACGGTGGCCGACAGGCACGACGGCGTCGAAGGGCTCCGCGTAGAGCGGAACGCGGGTCAGCCGGGGGTCGTCGGCGCCCGGCGCGCCCCGGTACTCGACGGCGACCGCGACATCGACCTGCCGGTCCAGGACCATCCGCAGACTGGCGTCGCCCTCCGCGTCCCGGACCCGTACCCGGATGCCGGGGGCGGTGCCCGCGAGCCGGGCCAGGGCGGGGGCGACGACCAGGCCGATGCCGGTGGCGAAGGCGGCGACCGTGACGGTGCCCGCGTCACCGGATCCGTACGCGGCCAACTCGGCCTCGGCGCGCTCCAGTTGGGCCAGCACCTCATGGGTGTGCCGGAGCAGGATCTCACCCGCCGGAGTGAGCCGTACGCCACGGGCGCTGCGCTCGACGAGGCGGTGGCCGGTCTCCTGCTCCAGCGCGGTGAGCTGCTGCGACACGGCGGACGGGGTGAGATAGAGCGCGGCGGCAGCAGCGGTGACCGTGCGGTGGTCGGCCACCGCACGGAGGATGTGCAGCCGCCGCGCTTCGATCATGCGACCGATTCTCCCAGGGTTTCCGGGTACCGGTACGCGGGGGTTTGACACCTTGGGTTTACGCGGCGATCAGGCGCAAAGGTTCACGCGGGCGTCTCCGCGTCGAGCTGGGCCCGCGCGGCGACAAAGGCGTTCACGGCGCGGTGCACGTCCTCGGTGGAGTGCGCGGCCGAGAGCTGCACTCGGATCCGGGCCTGCCCCTGCGGCACCACGGGGTACGAGAACCCGATGACGTAGACCCCGCGGTCGAGCAGCAGCTCCGCCATGCGCGCGGCGACGGCGGCGTCACCGATCATCACGGGCGCGATGGCGTGGTCGCCGGGGAGTACGTCGAAGCCCTCCTCGGTCATCCGGGACCGGAACAGGGCGGTGTTGTCGGCGAGCTTGCTCCGCAGGTCACCGGCCGACTCCAGGAGGTCGAGCACGGTGAGCGAGGCGGCGGCGATGACGGGCGCGAGAGTGTTCGAGAAGAGGTACGGGCGGGAGCGCTGGCGCAGCAGGGCGACGATCTCGGCGCGGGCCGCGACATAGCCGCCGGACGCGCCGCCGAGCGCCTTGCCGAGCGTGCCGGTGATGATGTCGACACGGTCCATCACGCCGTGCAGTTCGGGCGTGCCGCGTCCGCCGGGGCCGACGAAGCCGACAGCGTGCGAGTCGTCGACCATGACCATCGCCCCGTACCGGTCGGCGAGGTCGCAGATCTCGCGCAGCGGGGCCACATAGCCGTCCATCGAGAACACGCCGTCGGTGACGACGAGACGGCGGCGGGCGCCGGACGCCTCCTTGAGCTTCTGCTCCAGGTCGGCGAGGTCACGGTTGGCGTATCGGAAGCGGCGGGCCTTGGAGAGGCGGATGCCGTCGATGATCGAGGCGTGGTTCAGCGCGTCGGAGATGACGGCGTCCTCCTCGCCGAGCAGGGTCTCGAAGACTCCGCCGTTGGCGTCGAAGCAGGAGGAGTAGAGGATCGTGTCCTCCTGGCCGAGGAACGCCGAAAGGCGCTGCTCCAGCTCCTTGTGGACCTCCTGCGTTCCGCAGATGAAGCGCACCGACGCCATGCCGTAGCCCCAGCGGTCCAGGGCCCGGTGGGCGGCGGCGACCACATCGGGGTGGTCGGCGAGGCCGAGGTAGTTGTTGGCGCAGAAGTTGAGGACGGCGCCGGGGTGCCCGCCGGCCGTGACGCCGACGGTCGCGGACTGCGGGGTGCCGATGACGCGCTCGGGCTTGTGGAGCCCGGCGGCGCGGATCTCGTCGAGTGTGGCGCGCAGGTCGTCGCGCACGGAGTCGAACATGGGGAAGCTCCTAGAAGTGCTTGTGCGGTACGGGGATCGCCACGCGCGGTACGGGAATCACGCGGTCCAGTCGAGGATGATCTTGCCGCCGCGTCCGCTCGCGGCGTCCGTGAACGCCGCCTCGTGGTCGCGGTAGTCGTAGCGCCCGGTGATCACGGGGGCCAGGTCGAGGCCGCCCTCAAGAAGCACCGACATCGCATACCAGGTCTCGAACATCTCGCGGCCGTAGATGCCCTTGATGGTGATCATGGAGGTGACGATCCGGGCCCAGTCGACCGGGAACTCCTCGGCGGGCAACCCGAGCATGGCGATCCGGCCGCCGTGCGTCATGTTGGCGATCATGTCCCGCAGCGCCTCGGCGCGCCCCGACATCTCCAGTCCGATGTCGAACCCCTCGCGCAGCCCGAGCATCCGCTGACCGTCGGCGATGCTCGCGCCGGACACGTTCAGGGCCAGCCCGGCGCCTATCTTGCGGACGAGGTCGAGCCGTTCCTCGCTGACGTCGGTGACGACGACATTGCGGGCGCCCGCGTGCCGGGCCACCGCGGCGGCCATCAGCCCGATCGGACCGGCGCCGGTGATCAGTACGTCCTCGCCGACCAGCGGGAACGACAGGGCGGTGTGCACGGCGTTGCCGAACGGGTCGAAGATCGCGGCGACATCGAGGTCGACGGGCACGCGGTGCACCCACACATTGGCGGCGGGCAGCGCCACGTACTCGGCGAACGCCCCGTCGCGGCCGACGCCGAGGCCGACCGTGGCGCGGCATAGATGGCGCCGCCCGGCAAGGCAGTTGCGGCACTTCCCGCACACCAGGTGGCCCTCGCCGCTGACCCGGTCGCCGGTGGCTATGTCGGTGACGTCACGTCCGGTGGCGACGACCTCGCCGACGAACTCGTGGCCGACGACGAGCGGGGTGCGGATCGCGTTCTGCGCCCAGCCGTCCCAGGCCCGGATGTGCAGATCGGTGCCGCAGATCCCGGTGCGCTGCACCTTGATGAGGACGTCACCGTGACCGATCTCCGGTTCCGGTACGTCCAGCAGCCGGAGTCCCGGCTCCGCTTTCTCCTTGACCAGCGCTTTCAACGACACGGCTCCCGTCGTGGACCGACGGGCCGTCCCACACGCACCCGTCGCACCGCACGCTGCCGTACGGCGGGCGCCGTGGTCCATCGAGGATTTCTTAAGCGCGACCTCAGCTTTCCTTCAGCCCCGGCGGCCCGCGCAGCCGGCCCGCTGCCTCAGCCGCCGACCGCCGGGGTCTGTCCGCGCGCGAAGTAGGCGATCAGCTCCGGGTCGAGCGGCGGGATCTCCCGGGGCGTGCCGCCGTCGCGCAGGGACTCGGTCGCGCGGACCCCGGCGGCGACGGCCATCCGGGCGGCGACGGGCGAGGTGTCGGTCCTGCCGCCCTCGCGGACGAACCGTACGAACTCGTCCATCAGCAGCGGGTCTGCGCCACCGTGGCCTCCGTCGTCCTGCGCGTCGGGCACCGGATACACCGCGTCGGCGTCGGCCCGGTAGCCGGAGCGGCGGGTGTTCCACACCTTCACGTGTCCGCCGGGCCCGTCGCCGAAGTTCTCCAGGCGGCCCGCGTCGCCGACGACGGTGTAGTTGCGCCAGTAGTCGGGGGTGAAGTGGCACTGCTGGTAGGCGGCGAGTACGCCGTTGTCGAGGCGGAGATTGACGAGGGACACGTCCTCGACGTCGATGACCGGGTTGAGGGCCCGCTGTTCGGCGGGCGGCCAGTGGCCGTCCTCGGTGTACCAGTCGGCGGCCTTGGGCTCGCCCGGTGCGCGCCGGTGCGGGCTGTCCCCGTACACCATCAGATCGCCGAACGCCTGTGCCTGCCGGGTGTATCCGCCGGCCAGCCAGTGCAGGACGTCGATGTCGTGGGCGCCCTTCTGGAGCAACAGGCCGTTGGTGTACTGGCGTTCGGCGTGCCAGTCCTTGAAGTACCAGTCACCGCCGTACCCGACGAAGTGGCGGACCCACACCGTCTTGACCTGGCCTATCTCGCCGCGCGTGATGAGGTCGCGCATCAGCCGGACCACCGGCATGTGGCGCATGTTGTGCCCGACGTAGAGACGGGTGCCCGTCTCGTACGCGGTGCGCAGGATCTCGTCGCAGCGGTCGATGCCGATGTCGAGGGGCTTCTCCACGAAGACGGGTTTCCCGGCGCGCAGCGCCTCGCACGCCAGCTCGGCGTGGGTGTGGTCGGGGGTGAGGATCACGACGGCGTCGACGTCCGGGTCGGTGAGGACCTTGCCGTGGTTCTCGACGGTCTTCACCCCGTCGAGCCGCTCGGCGGCGCGGGCGCGCATCGCGGGGTCGGGGTCGGCGACGACGCTCACGCGCGCGCCGCTGCCGGGCCGGTGGGCGGTCTCGGCGAGCGAGCCTCGCAGTCCGAATCCGAGGACGCCGATACGCAGGTCGGGTGCGGTCACAGGTGGATGCCCTTCCGGTCGGGCGGCGCGGAGCGGTGCGTACGGCTCCGAGTGGGCCGTCCGGCGCGGTGGGGACCGTCCGGCTCAGAGCAGCCCGTCCTCCCGCCGGTGGATCTCCTCGACCAGCTCGGCCGCCATGGTCTTGATCGTCTCCAGGCCGGGCCTTCCCCACGGCCGCGGCTCGGTGTCCAGTACACACACCGTACCGAGTGCGATGCCCGTACGGTCGATCAACGGCGCACCCAGATAGGAGCGGACGCCCGTCTCGTCCACGAGCGGGTTGCCCGCGAACCGCGGATAGTCGCGGACGTCCTCCAGGACCAGCGCCTTGCGGCGGACGACGACATGCGGGCAGTAGCCCCGGTCGCGCGCCAGACAGCGCTCGGGCCCGCCGTCCACCGCGGGGACCGCGCCGAGCGGGACACCGCTGCGGCCCCGCGGGGTGCGCAGCCCGGCGAAGAACTGCCGCCTCTCACCGACGAAGTTGACGATCCCGTACGGCGAACCGGTCACCTCGACCAGCCGGTCCGCGAAGGCGTCGAACACCAGGTCGGGCCCCGCTCCGAGGCCGAGGGCGCGCAGGCGCCGTACGCGCTCGGGGGCCTCCCGGTCGACGGGCGTCAGCAGACCGTGCGCGGGCCGCGCCCCGGGCTCGTATCTCATGTGTGCGCCCCATGGATCGGCGCGCGGCGCGGCGCGTGCGCGAGCAGATGGCGTACGAGGGTGAGCAGCGTCTGGATTCCGGAGCTGGAGATCCGCGCGTCGCAGCGGACGACGGGCACGCCCGGGTCGAGGTCGATGGCGGCGCGGACCTCTTCGGTGTCGTAGCGGTAGCCGCCGTCGAACTCGTTGACGGCGAGGACGAATCCGAGGCCGCGCTTCTCGAAGAAGTCGACGGCCGCGAAGCAGTCCTGAAGGCGGCGGGTGTCGGCGAGGATCACCGCGCCGAGCGCGCCCTCGGACAGCTCGTCCCACATGAACCAGAACCGTTCCTGCCCGGGTGTGCCGAACAGATACAGGACGTGCTCCGGGTCGAGGGTGATCCGGCCGAAGTCCATCGCGACGGTCGTCTCGGTCTTGTTCTCGATGCCCTCCAGACTGTCGGTCGCCGCGCTGACCGTGGTGAGCAGCTCCTCCGTGCTGAGCGGCGCGATCTCGCTGACGGCACCCACGAAGGTCGTCTTGCCGGCACCGAAGCCTCCCGCGACCAGGATCTTGAGCGCTGTGGGGAAGGGGTCAGAGCTGTCGTCGTAGTCCATCGAGCACTGCCTCCAGTAGGGACCGGTCCGTGGGGTTGTGGTAGAAGGCGGGCGGTTTGGTGGTGAGCGCTCCGCAGTCGACGAGGTCGGACAGCAGCACCTTGGTGACGGCGGCGGGCAGCCTGAGCTGGGCCGCGACCTCCGCCACGGAGACGGGGGCCTCGCACAGCGCGAGCGCTTCGGAGTGTTCCGGCCCGAGATAGCCGAAGGGCGTCGCCCCGGTCGACATCACCTGCGACATCAGATCGAAGGCGGTCGTCGGGCGGGTACGGCCGTTGCTGACCGTGTAGGGGCGGACGAGCCGGCCGGCCGCTTCGTCGAGCCACGGCCCGTCCTTCGGCGTGACCACGCTCAATGCCTCATCGCCGTGGGTTCCACGGAGGCGGGCACCTGGGCGCGGCCGGCGGCCGGCGGGGACTGCCGTGGAGCGGTCGCGAGATACGGCCGCACGCTCTTGACCAGCATCGCCATCTCGTAGCCGAGCACGGCGGCGTCGGCCTCGCGCCCCGCGAGCACCGCGAGACAGGTGCCGGACCCGGCGGTGGAGACGAACAGCAGGGTGGAGTCCAGCTCGACCACCACCTGCCGTACGTCGCCGCCGTCGCCGAAGCGGATGCCCGCGCTGCGGCCCAGCGAGTAGAGGCCGGAGGCGAGCGCGGCCATGTGGTCGGCGCCGTCCGGATCGAGACCGTGGACGGACTTCACCAGTCCGTCGGATGACAGCAGCACCGCGCTGCGGGTGTGCGGCACGCGCTGCACCAGGCCGCTCATCAGCCAGTCGAGATCGGAAACCTGGCCGGTCGGCACGTCGCTCGCCATGGTGGATCGACTCCTTGGGGTACGGACTTGGGGGTACGAAGGGGTACGAACGGTGGGGGTACGAACGGTGGAGTGCGGGTGGCACGTGGGGTGTCGAGGGGTACGGGGGTCAGCCGGCCGGGGTGCTCCCGTCGCGTCGGGGGGCCAGGTCGGGGCCGGGTATCTGGACGGGTCGCGGTGCCGGTGTCTGTGGGGGTGCCGGTGTCCGTTGGGGTGCCGGGTCGAGGGCGTTCTGTGCCTCGGCCAGGCCGATGCCGCGCTGGAACGCGGCCATCAGGCCCGGGTCGTGGCCGATGTACTGGTCGTCGTCGCACCGGGGTCCTGGACCCTCGCGGAGTTGGGGGGCCAGGTGCTCCTGGGCCTGGCGCTTGGGCAGTTGGGGCCGGCCCATGGTGCCTCGGACCGTGCCGTTCCGGGGGACGAGCGGCGCCACGGGGCGGTCACCGGCTCCCGGCGCCCCGCCGCCGGGTCGCGGACCGGGCGGCGCCTCGGCCGGGTTGGGGCGGGAGGTGTGGGTGCGGACGGGGAGCGGGACGTGGCCGTGGGGGGTGGCGGGGTCGCTCGGGTGGGTTGCCGCCGGGGCGGCGGGCGTGGGGCCGGTGGGAGCAGGGGCGGGCGCGCCGGTGGGATGCCCGTTCGCGTGGCCGTGTTGACGCGGCGCTCCGGCCGGTGGCCGGTGCCCGGGGTGCGTGGCCTCGGCCTGCTGATGCTGGGGATCGGTTACGGCGCCGGGCGCGGCGGGCGCCCCGGAGTGGGGGGCAGTGGAGGCGGGCGTGGGGCCCGGGGCGCCGGCGGCAAGGGCCGGGGCGCGGCGCGGGCGGGCCGCCGGGGGCTGTTCGTCGTCGCCGCCGAGCAGGTCCTGCGGCAGGACGAGTACGGCCTGCACTCCCCCGTAGATATTGGTCTGGAGCCGGACGGCGATGCCGTGCCGGTGGGCGAGTTGGGAGACCACGAGGAGCCCGATCCGGCCGTCCCGCAGCAGGCTGGCGACATTGACCTGGTCGGGGTCGGCGAGGAGGTCGTTCATCCGCTTCTGCTCGCCCACCGGCATGCCGAGCCCGCGGTCCTCGACCTCGACGGCGAGCCCGGAGGTGACCGGGTTGACGCGCAGCAGGACTTGGGTGTGCGGGGCCGAGAACACCGTGGCGTTCTCGACGAGTTCGGCCATCAGATGGACGACGTCGGCGACGGCGTGGCCACGTACGGTGCCGTCGATCGGCGGGACGAGGCGGACCCTGGAGTACTGCTCGACCTCGGCGATGGCCGAGCGCAGCACCTCGTGCACGGAGACCGGGTTGCTCCACTGGCGGCGGGACACGGCGCCGCCGAGCACCGCGAGGTTTTCGGCGTGGCGGCGGATCCGGGTGGCGAGATGGTCGACGTGGAAGAGGCCCTTGAGGAGTTCGGGGTCCTCGACCTCGTTCTCCAACTCGTCCAGGATCGAGATCTCGCGGTGCACCAGCGACTGGAGCCGGCGCGCGAGATTGACGAAGACCTCGACCTTCTGTTCGCTGCCCGCCTGCCCGGAGAGCTGGGCGGCCTGGTGCACGGCGGTCAGGGCCGTGTCGTGGGCCTTGGCCAACTCGTGGGCGAGCAGATCGAAGTCGTCGCTGTCGGCGGGTGCGGTCGCCGGTGCGGGGGCGCGGCGGCGCGGGGGTGTGTCGCCGCGCCGGAGCGCTTCCACGAGGGCGCGCAGGTCTGCCTGGTCGCGCCCGGCGCCCCTGCGGAGCGCGGCCAGCCGGTCGGTGACGGCGCGGGCCGCACGGTTCGCGGCGACGGCGGCGATGACGAGTCCGGCGGCGGTGACGGCGGCGGCACCGGTGAGCACGAGCCAGAGCGCGGGCCCGGTCCGTACGGGGGCGGCGCGCACGGTGAACAGCACGGCGGCGCAGGCGCTGAGGGCGACGGCCACGGCGGGGAGCACCGCGATCCGGACGAGTTGCGCGCGTATATGGGTCTCGGGCAGGGGTGGCGCGGGGGTGCGGCCACCGGGTCTGCCGTGCCGTCCGCCCTCACGGCGGTCTGCGCGTGCGGCCGGTGCGCGAAGGTGTGACATCAGCGTCCTTCTGGCGTCCTGAGAGGTACCCCAGGCCCCGGGGGCCGTGAGGAGCGTCGGGACTCCTGGAACGCGAATCGGGCACACGGCATCGCGGTGCCGGTGTGGTGGAGCGGCATCGCGGTGCCGTGCGGGCGGGCCGGTTCACCATTCCTGAGCCACTCGGCGACCACACACCGTAGTCGGGAACACCTCATGTGCGCCGGGCAGTTGACAAACTCCTCCGAGCAACATCCCGCTCTGGTATGACCCTTCGCACGACTGCCCGAAACGGGACCGGCTACGCAAGTCTCCCGGGCATCTCCCGGGCATCTCCCGCGCAGGGTTCACGGGTGATTACCGAGGGGAGGCAATGTCGCACGGTGAGTGATATGAGGTGGGGGGCTCAGGGTCGCGGCGGGCTGGGCCGGGGGCGAGTCCAGGGCCCAGGCGGGCCGATTTGGTGACTCTCCGCTTACGGCGGGGGGTGAGCTTGCGTGCACACCCCCCGCCCTGATTCCCGCCCTGATCCCGGCGCTACTTCCCCGCCCCTTCCGACTCCGACTCCCCCGCCCCGCCCACCGGAACCGCCTCCGCGGGTTCCGTCCCCGCAGGTTCCGACTGCGCGGGTTCCGTCTCCGATGTGGTCGCTGTCGTCGGCCAGCCGCCGTCCGGCACCGGTGCCACCGGGCGCCACCACAGGTCCTGGGGGAGCGAGTCGGCCGCGGGCTCGAACGGCTCACCCGGGCGCGGCAGGGCGATCCGCGTGGACAGGGCGCGTCCGGCGGCGACGGTGCCTTCGCCGGGGTCGGCCCAGGCGTGCGGCGCGAGATTGAAGGTGCCCCAGTGGATCGGCATCATCACACCGGACGGCACACCGCCCTGGAGGTCCACATGCGCCCGCATGCCCTCGGCGGGTGTCATATGGATGTCGGGCCAGTACTCGGAGTACGCCCCGATCTGGATCATCGTCGCGTCGAACGGGCCGTGCTCCGCGCCGATCTCCTGGAAGCCGGGGAAGTATCCGGTGTCCCCGCTGTGGTAGATCCGGTGTGCGTCGCCGGCGACGACCCAGGACGCCCACAGGGTGTTCTGCGTGTTGCGCAGCCCGCGTCCGCAGAAGTGCCGGGCGGGTGTCGCCGTGAGACTGAGCCCGGCGATCTTCGTGGACTCGCCCCAGTCCAGCTCCCGCAGCCGGTCCGCCGGGACGCCCCACCGCTCCAGATGTGCCCCGACGCCGAGCGGCACCGCGAACACCGTGTCCGTGCCGGCGAGGGCCTTGATCGTCGGCATGTCCAGGTGGTCGTAGTGATCGTGGGAGATCACGACCGCGTCGAGCGTGCCCAGCGCGGCCAGCGGCACCGGGACGGGGTGCAGCCGTCTGGGTCCCGCGAAGGAGAACGGGGAGCACCGCTCGCCCCAGACCGGGTCGAAGAGCACCCGCCGCCCGTCGATCTCGGCGAGCACGCTGGAGTGCCCCATCCAGGTGAGCCGCAGCCCGCTCGACGGCTCCCGGCCGAGATCGGTGAGCGTCGCCTCGTACAGCGGGATGGTGCCCGTGGGGGCCCGCCGGACGCGCTCTTCCTTGCGGAAGTAGTTCTTCGCGAACTCGGTCATGGAGCCGGACGGGCGGGTCCTCGCACCGAGCGGATTCTGGAACGTCCCGTCGGCGAAATGCGGTGATCTGCGAATACGCTCCAGCCGCTCGCCTGTCGCGTCCGCGCCGAAAGCAGCGGGCCGCAGCGCGCGAAGCCCGGAGCGCAGGGAACGGGAACCGGTCACGGTGCCTCCTGGTGGGGTCGGTCAGCTTTTCCATTATGGGCGGCCCCTCCGACAACGCCGGGTGCCAGGGACGGCCAACGGTGTCGTCGGGGCTCTCATGGATCTGGACGCGACAACCCTCTGCGGGGATGTCACATTCCGGGGCCTCCCCTCCGTCGTACAGGTGACAGCACACCGTCCGCCCTGGAGGTGGCCCCATGGCCCGCATCTCGCTCAGCCCGCCCCGCACCCTGTTCCACCGCGCGATCGAGTGGTACTCGAAGCGCTCCTACGGCGCGGTCCTGGAGCCGGCGAAGGCTCTCGGCCACCACCCGCGCGTCCTGTGGACCGATCTCCGCCTCGAACAGTCGGTCGCCAAGTGGGACAAGCTCGACCCCACCCTGAAGGCCCTCGCCGTGATGGCGTCGGCCGCGTCGATCGGGTGCTCCTGGTGCATGGACTTCGGCTACTGGGAGAACACCCGGCACGGTGTCCCGGCGGAGAAGCTGCACCATGTGCCGCTGTGGCGTGACAGCGATGTGTACGCGCCGCTGGAGCGGGACGTCATGGAGTACGCGGAGGCCATGACCGCGACCCCACCCACCGCCACCGACGCCCTGACCGAACGGTTGTGCGAGCAGCTTGGCGAGGCCGCGTTCGTCGAACTGACGGCGATGATCGCGGTGGAGAACCTGCGCTCCCGGATGAACTCGGCGCTGGGCCTGACCAGCCAGGGCTTCAAGGACTCCTGCGAGGTGCCGCCCGCCGCCGCCCGGAAGGCCGCCGACGCACCGGCCGGGGCCTCCGCGGAATCGCGTTGACACGCGCGACGCCCTCTCCTGATACTGACCGGCGGTTCAGTTGAGCCGCCCGGTCGTTGTCCCGAGGGGGCCGTCCGATCGCCGTTCCGCGAGGAGAGACCGCATGCCCGCCGCACCCGCCGCCACCGACCCGCTGATGTCGCTGACGTGGACCGATCACGTCACGGGGCGGCGGGGCCACCTGGTCGTGGACCGGCTGGTGCGGGGTGTCTCCAGCGGCGGACTGCGGATGCGGGACGGCTGCACCCTGGACGAGGTGACCGGCCTGGCGCGCGGAATGACCATGAAGGAAGCCCTCCACTACAACCCCGACGGCCGCTACGTCCCCCTCGGCGGCGCCAAGGGCGGCATCGACTGCGACCCCCGGGACCCGGAGGCGTACGGCGTACTGGTCCGCTATCTGCGCGCGATGCGCCCGTACATCGAGCGGCACTGGACCACCGGCGAGGATCTGGGGCTGACCCAGGACCTGGTCGACCGGGCGGCGGCCGAGGCGGGCCTCGTGTCGTCCGTGCAGGCGGTCTACCCGCTCCTCGACGACGAGGCGGGGGCCCGCCGGCGGCTCGCGGACGCCTTCGCGGTCGAGGTCGACGGGATCGGTCTGGACGAGTTGGTCGGCGGCTGCGGGGTCGCCGAATCGGTCCTCGCCGCGCTGGACCGGGCGGGCCTGCCGTACACGGGCACGCGCGTGTCGGTCCAGGGGCTCGGCACCATGGGCGGCGCCACCGCCCGCTTCCTCGCCCGCGCGGGCCTGACCGTGGTGGCGGTCGCCGATGTGCGGGGCACGCTCGTGAACCCGGCGGGCCTCGACATCGAAACCCTGCTCGCCGCCCGCGACGCCCACGGCACCGTCGACCGCGCCGCCCTGCGCCCCGGCGACCGCGAACTCCCGGGCGCCGCCTGGCTGGCCGTCGACGCCGACGTCCTGGTGCCCGCCGCCGTGTCGTACGTCATCGACGCCACCAATCAGCACCACATCAGGGCCCGTTGGGTGGTCGAGGCCGCCAACATGCCGGTCCTGCCGGGCGCGGAGGAACTGCTCACCGCGCGCGGGATCACCGTTCTGCCCGATGTCGTCGTCAACTCCGGTACGAACGCCTGGTGGTGGTGGACCCTCTTCGGCGACATCGGCGCCGACGCCGACGAGGCGTTCGCCCACACGCGGCGCGCCATGCGTCTGCTGATCGACCTGATGCTCGCGCGCGCCGAGGCCGACGGGACGACGCCTCGCGCCGCCGCCCACGCCATCGTGGCGGAACGGCTGCCGGTGATCGCGGAACGCTTCGGCTGGTACCGGTGACGGCCCGGCCCGCAAACGCCAGTGCAGTGCGTGCCCGACCGGGCACCGGAGGCGGCCCCCGGTCGCCGGTCCGTGACGAGCATCTAGGGTGGCCCGGGTGGCAAGAGTGCGGTTGAGCGTGGCCGAGCGGCGTGAGGAGATGCTGCGTGCCGCCATCGGACAGATCGAGGCGCGGGGTGTGGCCGCCGTACGCATCGCCGATGTCGCCTCCGCCCTGGGCGTGAGCAACGCCCTCGTCCTGTACCACTTCGGCTCCAAGGAGAACCTGGTCGCCGCCGCTTTCGCGCATGCCGCCGAAGCCGATCTGGCCCACCTCCGCAAAATCCTGAGCCGCCGTACGTCCGCCCTGCGGAGGCTGCGCGCCGCCGTCCGCTGGTACGCCCCCACCGGTCCGGCCAAGGGCTGGCGCCTGTGGATCGAGGGCTGGGCGGTGTCCCTGCGTGAGCCGGCCCTGCGCGAGGTGACCCGCGACCTCGACCGGCAGTGGAAGGCCGCACTGGCCGAGACCCTCACCGAGGGCGTGGCGGCCGGTGAGTTCGCCTGTACCGACCCGACGGCCGCCGCACTGCGCCTCACCGCCCTCCTCGACGGACTCGCCGTGCAGATGACGGCCTATACGGGTGCCGTGTCCCGCGCCCGCACGCAGGAGTGGGTCGACGACGCCCTCGCGCGCGAACTGGGTATGGAGCGCGAGGCGTTGACCGCGCAGGGGGCGCACGGGGTGTAGGCCGCGAAGGTCGCGCGGGGACCGATGGTCGTGGCGCAGGGATCGCCGGTCGTCGCATACGGGCGGCCGGTCATGTCTGGCGCTCCGGCTCGTACGCCTCGGCCGCGAGGCCGAAGGTCCAGGCGACGCCCTCCTTGGCCGTGCGCGTCGTCGGCGGCACCCGGAGCCAGTACGTGCGACTCGTGCCGTCGGGCTCCGGCGTCGAGTTGACCACCTCGACCATCACCACGTCCTCGTCACCGGTCAGGGCGATGCGCCAGAGCACCCCGGTCTCGTCCCGGTGCACCGGGACGGCGCCCGACTCGGTGAGATACCGGTCGTAGCCGAAGTGCTCCAGCATCACGCGGCGCAGTTCGGCGTTCTCCTCCTCGCGGATGCGCTCCGGGGTGAGCGCCGACAGTTCCTTCAGGAAATCACCAGGCACCGGCATCCCGCGCCACGCGTACAGGGAGAAGCCGTCGGGGAAGGCGAGCGCCGGGCCCTCCGCGTGGTCGAGGCGGCCCGCTTCGTCCCGGTGCAGCTCGGTCGGGCGCTCGCAGACCACGGCGACCCGCTCGAACGGCCACCACCAGCCCGCCGACCGCGCCACCGCCGCGAGTCCGTCGAGCGGCCCGCCCTCGGCCGTGTCGAACGCGCAGAGCCAGGCCGCGTCGTGCTGACCGAGCACCGCGTCCAGCAGGATCAACCGGAGCTGCGACTCCTTCACGGGGCTGCCCTGCGCATCGACGAGCGGTTCACCGGGCGGCTCTTCGGCGGCGCGCCCGGCGGTACGGACCGCCAGCTCCTCTATCAGGCCCGCTCGCAGACGCTCGGCCAGCGCCTGTACCGAGTCCCAGAGCTGACCTCCCGTGGCGCCCCAGTGGGCCGCCCAGCCGACCGGCCCCAACTCGGCGTGCAGGCGCTGCCGTTCGGCGGCCCACGGGCGGCTCCTGATCTCGTCCCGCACACTGCGGCCCGGCGCGCCGCCCAGCGCCTGAGGCCCACCGACGACCAGGCGGACGGCCTCGCGCGGGGACCCGGCCCAGACGATTCGCTCCGGTTCGGGCAGGCCCGCCCGTCGGTACGCCAGCCGCACCCCGGCCTCGGCCACGGCACGCTCGGCCGGCCGGCTCACCACCGCGGCCTCCCGCCAGCCCGCGACCGCGTCGCCGACGGTCTCCTCGCCGACCTCCGCCCCCGCTGTCTCCCCCGACCGCACTGCTTCCGCCAAACCCGTCATGCCCTCTGCCTCCGCCATGTCCGATGTCCCCGCCACGCTCGACTTCCCCGCCATGTCCCCGCGCCCCGTCATCTCCGTACGCACCGTCAACTCCCTGGCCCCACGTACTCGCTCAGCGCACTCGCTCGCCGCCCCGAGCCTCAGTCGGCGACGATCCGTACCGACCCCGGGATGTACTCCCGCTGCCGCACGACCCGGTACCACCCCTTCGGCAGCGGTATCGCCGCATGCTCCTCGTGCACCACGCGCCCGCCGTCCGGCAGATGGAGCAGAAACGGTCCGAACGGGCCCGGCTCCCGCACGAGTCGGCCCGGTCCGACCACCGCGTGGGCGTGGCCCGTGACTTCGCCGAGGGCGAGGATCAGCCGGCCCCGGGCATCCCTCGGCTCCTGCGGTGCGTCGGCCGCATGGGCCGGAACCGCGGACTCCGCGACCGGCACGATGAGGACGTCTCCCTGTCGGAACATGGCTCTCCCCTCCCCGGCCGTCACACGGTGCGACGGCCACGAGATCGACAGTAGGCCGAGGGTCTGACAATCGAGCCCCGCCGGCCGCCACGCCGGAGCCGGCGGTGGCCCGCCCACCGGAGCCGCCCCACCCGCCCCACCTGAGCCCGGACCGCCCGCCGCACAAGTTCCGTACGCCTGCCGTCCCCCCGCCGCACCCACCCGTCCCACCGGCTTGTCAGAGCGGCTTGGTACAACTTCAGGCACATCAGCCCGACCCTCGTCCTCATGTGTCAGGAGCAGCAGGCATGGCCATCTCGCAACACCTCCAGGAGCTGTACGGTTTGCCCGCGTTCCACTTCCCGGAGCCGGGCGAGGAGCAGAAGCTGCCCGATCCGGGGGCGGTGGCCTGGCGTGTGGAGGTCGACTCGTACGACAGCGAGGAGACGTGGGAGAGCGCGTTCGCGCGCTTCCTCGACGCCGTGGACACGACCGAGGTGCGGGCGCTGATCGTCGGCGCCTGGAGCGATGTCTACGACACGGCTCCTGACGAGGTCGTCGCGGCCCTGCTCGCGGCCAGTGACCGGCTGCCGGCGCTGCGGGCCCTGTTCCTCGGCGACATCACGTTCGAGCAGTGCGAGATCTCGTGGATCAACCAGGGCGCGGTCGCTCCGCTGCTCGAAGGGTTCCCGCAGTTGCACGAGTTCTCGGTGCGCGGCGGCACCGGCTTGGTGTTCGACCCGCTGCGGCACGAACAGTTGCGCTCGCTGACCGTACAGACCGGTGGCCTGCCCGTCGCCGTGGTGCGCGGCATCGGCGCGAGCGACCTGCCCGCCCTTGAGCACCTGGACATCTGGCTGGGCACCTCCTGGTACGGCGCGGAGGCCGAGGTGTCCGACCTGGCGCCGTTCCTGTCCGGTGCGCGGCTGCCCAGCCTGAAGCGGCTCGCGCTGCGCAACAGCGAGATCCAGGACGAGATCGCGGTGGCGTTGGCGGCGGCCCCGGTCGTGGCGCGCCTGGAGCGGCTGGATCTGTCGATGGGCACGATCGGTGACGTGGGGGCGGCGGCGCTGCTGTCCGGGCAGCCGCTGACCCACCTCAAGTCCCTGGACCTGAACCACAACTACTTCTCCGACGCGATGCGCGAGCGCCTGCGGCAGGCCCTGGAGCCGGCCGGTGTCGAACTGGACGTCGACGGGGACGACGCCGACGAGGACGAGGACGAAGACGGCGTTCAGCGCTACACGGCAGTGGCGGAGTAGCCGGTGCCTGGTGAGTCGGTCCGCTTCGTGGTCGTCGGGAACCCCGGCAACCGCCGTGTCACGTTCTTCCTGGACGCGGTGCGTGCCGCAGGGCTGCCTCCCGCGCGCGTGCTGCCGTGGCTGGACGTCCTGCGCGGGGGTGCGGAGTTCCGGCCGGGCGAGACCGTGCGGATCGACTCACCGGGCGAGGACCCGGAGGTCGACGCGATCCTGCGGGGTGTCGGCGATCCCGCGCGCGTGGAGGGCACGTCCCGCTGGTACGAGCGGTTCACGGAAGCGGTCCGGGGAGTCGCGGACGCGGCGGCCAGGACCGGCTGCCGACTGCTCGACGGACCGGACGACGTCGCGACGCTGTTCGACAAGCGGCTCTGTCATCGCGTGCTGAGCGATGCCGGTGTTCCGGTGCCGCCGTCGCCGACATCCGGCGCGCGCGTACCCGTGCGGGGCTGGGACGACGTACGGGACCTGATGGCGGAGCACCGGATGCCACGGGCCTTCGTGAAGCTCGCGCACGGTTCGTCCGCGTCGGGGGTGCTGGCCGTCGAGACGGCAGGGCTCGGCCGGGTCCGGGCCACCACGTCGGTCGAGCTGACGGACCAGGGGCTGTTCAACTCGCTGAAGGTGCGCCGCTACACGTCCGAGAGCGAGGTCGCCGCGCTGGTCGACGCGCTGGCGCCGGACGGGCTGCACATCGAGCGCTGGCTGCCGAAAGCGTCGCTCCACGCGCGCGTGGCGGACCTGCGGGTCGTGGTCGTCGCAGGCCGGGCCACCCACGCGGTCGTCCGCACCAGCCGCTCCCCCATGACCAATCTGCATCTCGGCGGCGCCCGGGGCGATCTCGCGCTCGCGCGGGCCGCCGTCGAGCGGGCGGGCGGCGACTGGGCCGACGCCCTGGCCGTCTGCGAGCGGGCCGCCGCGTGTTTCCCGGACACGCTCTGTGTGGGCGTGGATCTGCTGCCGGGCATCGGCTGGCGCAGGTTCGCGGTCGGCGAGGTCAACGCCTTCGGCGATCTGCTGCCGGGCCTCACAGGTCTGGCGGGCGGTGGGGCCGAGGGCCTGGACACCTACGCGGCGCAGGTGGCGGCCGTCCACCACACCCCGGCACCCGACCGACGGGAGGGGAGCCACCGTGCGACCGCCTGAACCACCCGAAATCCCCGACGTGAACCCCGGCACTAACCCCAACATGAACGAGGTCGTAGGCCGTGACGACCTCCTCCTCGTCACGCTCGACACCCTCCGATACGACATCGCCGCCGACCTCGCCGCATCCGGGCGGCTGCCGCATCTGGCGCGCCATCTGCCGGGCGGCGTCTGGGAGAAGCGGCACGCGCCCGGCAGCTTCACCTACGCCTCGCACCAGGCGATGTTCGCCGGTTTCCTGCCGACGCCCGCCACACCGGGCCCGCACCCCCGGCTGTTCGCCGCCCGGTTCGCGGGCAGTGAGACAACGGCGGGCCGCACCTTCGTGTACGACACGCCGGACCTGGTCTCCGGCCTCGCCCGCGCCGGCTACCGCACGGTGTGCGTCGGAGGTGTCGGGTTCTTCAACAAGCAGGGCGCACTCGGCGATGTCCTGCCGGGCCTGTTCCAGGAGAGCCACTGGGAACCCGAGTTCGGCGTCGCGTCGCCCACGTCGTTCGAGGCACAGGTCACGCGCGCGGAGAAGGTCGTGGCGGAGCTGCCGCCCGATCAGCGCCTGTTCCTGTTCGTGAACGTGTCGGCGCTGCACCAGCCCAACTGGTTCCACCTCCCGGGCGCCACGCGCGAGGCGGGCGACAGCCCCGCGACGCACGCCGCCGCCCTGGAGTACGTCGACCGGCACATCGGGCGGCTCCTCACCGCGATGAGCACGCGCCGCCGCTGTTTCGCGATCGTCTCCTCCGATCACGGCACGGCGTACGGGGACGACGGATTCACCGGTCACCGGCTCGGCCACGAGGTGGTCTGGACAGTGCCGTACGCCCACTTCTTCGTCGACCCGACCGAGGCACCCGTATGAAAACCCTGCCGAACACCCCGCCGAGCACTCAACTGAACACCCCCGTCGACACCCCGTACCAGAGCTACGTATACGCATACCCGCACAAAACGGCATACCGCCCGCTCCCCGACCGCCCCGCGCTGCGCGACCTCTGGCAGGGCGAGCCCAAAGGCGCGCTCTCCCTCTACGCGCACATACCGTTCTGCGAGATCCGCTGCGGGTTCTGCAATCTGTTCACGCGGATCGGCGCGCCGGACGAACTGACCACGCGGTATCTCGACGCACTGGACCGCCAGGCCACCGCCGTGCGGGACGCGCTGGGCGACGGTGAGCCGGTCCGGTTCGCGACGGCGGCGTTCGGCGGGGGCACACCGACGTTCCTGACGGCGGACGAGCTGAACCGGCTGTGCGACATCGCCGAGAAGCGGACGGGCGTCGACCTGCGCGCGGTGCCGCTGTCCGTGGAGGCGTCCCCCGCGACAGCCACCCCGGACCGGCTTGCCGTCCTCGCCGAGCGCGGCACGACACGGCTCAGCCTCGGTGTGCAGAGCTTCGTGGACGAGGAGGCGAGGGCGGCCGTACGACCGCAGCGGCGGGCCGATGTCGAGGCGGCGCTCGGGCACATCAGGGAGGCGGGCATCCCGGTCCTGAACATCGACCTGATCTACGGCATCGACGGGCAGACCGCGCACTCGTGGCGCACGTCGCTGGACGCGGCGCTCGCCTGGCGGCCCGAGGAGCTGTATCTGTATCCGCTGTACGTGCGGCCGTTGACGGGTCTCGACGGGCGGACGCCGCTCGGGGACCGAGCGTGGGACGAGCAGCGGCTGCGGCTCTACCGGCAGGGCCGCGACCATCTCCGCGCGCGGGGCTACGAACAGGTGTCGATGCGGATGTTCCGCCGGGCGGACGCGCCCCCGCAGGGCCCCGACGACTACGCGTGCCAGACGGACGGCATGATCGGCCTGGGCTGCGGCGCCCGTTCGTACACCTCGACGCTGCACTACTCCTTCGACTACGCCGTGCACGCGCGCGAGGTCCGCTCGATCATCGACGCCTACACGGCGACGGAGGACTTCTCGCGCGCGGCGCACGGGCGACACGTGGGCGCCGACGAGGCGCGGCGGCGCCATCTGCTCCAGTCGCTGCTCCAGGCCGACGGTCTTGACCGGGCCGAGTACCGGGAGCGCTTCGGCGGCGAACCGGAGCGCGACTTCGCGGCCGAGTGCGCCCGGTTCACCGCGCGCGGGTGGCTCGACGACACGGCGGACGACCGGCTGCGGCTGTCTCCCGAGGGACTCGCCCACTCCGACGCGCTGGGCCCGGAGCTGTTCTCGCCCGCCGTGCGCGCCGCGATGGCCGCGTACGAGGCCCGATGAGTACGGAGAACGGAGAGGGCGGGAAGAGCGGCACGGTGGGCGGCTCGGATCTCACGGTGCTGTACCGGGGCCCGCTGGCGTCCTGCGACTACGACTGTCCGTACTGCCCGTTCGCCAAGCGGCGCGACAGTCCCGACCAGCTTCGGGCCGACCGGGCCGCGCTCACGCGGTTCACGGAGTGGGCCGGGCAGCGCACGGACGGCCGGCTGTCCGTACTGTTCACGCCCTGGGGCGAGGGCCTGGTCCGCTCCTGGTACCGGCGCGCCCTGGTCGAGCTGTCGTGTCTGCCGCACATCGACCGGGTGGCGATCCAGACGAATCTGAGCTGCCGTACGGACTGGCTGGCGGAGGCCGACCTGGACACGGTCGCCCTGTGGTGCACATACCACCCGGGGCAGACTCCGTACGACCGGTTCCTCGCGAAGTGCGGTGAACTCGCCGAGCGGGGTGTGCGGTTCAGTGTCGGCGTGGTCGGCCTTCCCGAGCACCTGGAGCACGCCCGGCGGCTGCGGGCGGCGCTGCCCGCGCACGTGTACCTGTGGATCAACGCGGCAGAGGGCCATACGTACACCGACGCGGAGGCCGACCGGTGGACGGCGATCGATCCGCTGTTCCCGTACAGCCGCCACCCGCACCGGAGCGCCGGGCTGCCGTGCCGCACCGGCTCGTCCGTGATCTCCGTGGACGGCGAGGGCACCGTGCGGCGCTGCCACTTCGTCCCGGCCGAGCTGGGGAACCTGTACGACGGCTCGTACCGCGCGGCGCTCGGTCCGCGCGCGTGCCCGCGCACGGCGTGCGACTGCCACATCGGGTACGTCCATCTGGAGACGCTGCCGCTGTACGACGTGTTCGCCGGCGGCGTCCTCGAACGCATACCGGCGAACACGGTCGCCCCCGCGCGTGGTGCGTATGCGGGCGCTTCGGAGGCGGGCGCTTCAGAGGCGGGTGGTTCAGAGGGGCAGCAGGTCCGGACGCTTGGCCTCCACGTGATCACCCGATGACTCGCCCCGCAGCCGCCGCCCGATCCACGGCACCAGATACTCACGGGCCCAGTGGATGTCGTCGCGCCGTACTTCGAGGGGACCGCGCGGCGGCAGCGGCGGCCAGGGCTGGTCGGGGTCGGCGGGTATGTCGACGCCGAGGACCTGCCCGGCGCGCAGCGCGACCCGGGTGTGCCCCTCGGGCGACAGATGCAGCCGGTCGTCGTCCCAGGCCCGCCGGTCCTGCACGGTCCGCAGCGACCAGAGGTCGAGCACGGGACAGCCGTAGCGGTCGGCGACCGCGCGGACGTGTCCGTTGTACGTGGCGATCTTGCCGCGCAGATGCTTGAGCACCGGCACGTCCCGGGTGTCGAAGCCGGTGGTCACCATGACGGTGCCGACGGCGTCGGTGAGGTCGGCGACGGCCCGTTCGAACCGCTCGGCGACCTCGTCGGGGTCGGTGCCCGGCCGGATGATGTCGTTGCCGCCCGCGGCGAAGGTCACGAGGTCGGGTGCCAACTCCTTGGCGCGCGGAACCTGGTCCGCGACGATCTGGTCGAGGAGCTTTCCGCGGACGGCGAGATTGGCGTACCGGAAGGTGTGTTCGGGGAGTCGGTCGTCGAGGAGGACGGCGAGCCGGTCGGCCCACCCGACGAAGCCGCCGTCGGGCCCGGGGTCCCCGACACCCTCGGTGAAGCTGTCGCCGACCGCGGCGTAGGAGCTGATTGCGTCTCTGATGAAGGATGTCGACTCTGCTGCCACGTCGGCCTATTTTTCCCTCGCGCCAGTGACCTACGCCACCGTAATAAAGCCATCCCGGGGGTTGACGACGCGTGAGAAAGACCACCGGTCAAGATTCGGCCAACCCGGAATAGGCGGAAGGGGTCGCATCCGCCGATGCGACCCCTTCGCTCAATCTCCGGAATTCCCGGGTCCGGCTACGGCGCGGACCCTGAACGTCTCAGATGCCGACGCCGTGCGACCGCAGGTAGGCCAGCGGGTCCACGTCGGAGCCGTAGTCGGGCCCGGTGCGGATCTCGAAGTGCAGGTGCGGTCCGGTCACGTTGCCGGTCGCGCCCGAGAGTCCGAGCTGCTGGCCACCGGCCACGGTCTGCCCGGCCGAGACGGACAGCTGGGAGAGGTGGGCGTACTGCGAGTACTGGCCGTCGGTGTGCTGGACGACGACCTGGTTGCCGTAGGCGCCGCCCCAGCCCGCCGAGACGACGGTGCCCGGACCGACGGACTTGATGGTCGTGCCGGTCGGGACGACGAAGTCCACACCGGTGTGGTAGCCGCTGGACCACATGCTGCCGGACTGGTGGTACGGCGTACCGACCGCGCCGCCGTCGACGGGCAGCGTGTACCCCGAACCGGCGGTGTCGGTGGACGTGCTCGCGCCCTGGTCGGCCGGGGCCGCGGTGTCGTCGGACGGCGCGGAGGGTGCGGCTGGTGCCGGGTCGGTGGACGGCGCCGCGGTGTCGTCCGAGGACGAAGCCGACGACGGGTCGGCCGCCGGAGCGTCCGCGGCCGTGCCGCCGATGGTCAGCTGCAGACCGGGGTGGATCAGGCTCGGGTTCTCGCCCACGGCCTCCCGGTTGTCCTCGTAGAGCTGGTGCCAGCCGCCGCTGACGCTCTGCTCCTGCGCGATCTTCGAGAGGTAGTCGCCGGGCTTGACGGTGTACGTCGTGACCGTGGGCGTCTCGGCGGACTGCGCCGCCTCGGCCTTCCGGGCGGCGGCCTGGTCGAGGGTGGCGGCGGACTTCTCGGCGGCCACGGGAGCGGACTGCGGCGCCGCGGCGTGGGCACCGGTGGCGCCGATCAACGGCAGTGCGAGCGCGGCGCCACCGGTGCCGGCGACCGCGATTCCACGGGTGAGGCGCTGGGCCTTGGGACGACGGTGCTTACCCTTCGCGGGCATGACGAATTCCTCTCCGGCGCCTGCGAGGTGAGCTGTCGGGTTCGGGCTGGAGATGCCCGGTCGCGTTCGCACGCGACTTCACCCCGAGCCGCTCCGGTCTCCCGATGGGGGTTCCGGAATCGGCGTACTACCTGTGGATCCCCCGCTCCTGCCGGTTTCGGGTGGGTGTGCGGATTCCGGGCGGCGGCAGGATTAGGCGTCCGTCCGGATGGGGCTGGACGCTAAGCGAGCAGGAATGCCGCAGACAAGCAGCGAATTCGCAAAAGCATTCCGCTTCTTGATCCTCGGCGGAATTACCGGTCACCCTGCGTCGACGAACGATCTTCCGGAATACGGCAATTCCCGTGGTGCGCACGGAACATGGCCCGAGCATGATCGCCACCCACCGTCACGGATATGATCCTGCTCACTGACGCCGACAGCACAGCGCCTCATTCCGCTTATTCCAGGGCCAGTTGGACCAGCAGCCCAGAGCCTTACCAATCGCCCTAACAGCCCAATTCGGTCAGATACGGCGTAGCCGGATGATCGTCGCGTCCAGATCACCGCGCAGACCGGTGGGCAGACCGTGGTGCAGCAGGACCGCGCCCCGGTGCACGGTCCCGGTCTCCCGGCACTCGTAGGCGGCCGATGCGTCCAGGCCGCTCAGCCGGACCGGGGCCGCCGGCTCGCCGTACCGCTGGGCCGGCAGCCAGGCGAGTACGACGACCTCGTCACCCAGTACGTACTGGATGGCGCTCGGCCCGCCGGGCGCGCCGTCGGGTGCGCGCAGCCGGTAGAGGTCTCCGCGCTGGACCACCGGCCTGATCTCCTTGTAGAGATCCACCCAGGTCCGCGCCTCGGCCAGCTCATCGGCGCTCCACTCGGTGAGGTCGCCGCCGAGGCCGAGCACCCCGGCCATGGCGCTGACGAAGCGGAAGCGCAGCGAGCTGACCCGGTCGTTGAGCTGCGTGTTCGGGCTGTCCGTGACCCAGGCGGCCATCACCCGCGCCGGATGGAGCTGGCTGAAACCGTGCTGGATCGCGAGCCGGTCCAGCGGGTCGGTGTTGTCGGAGGTCCACACCTGGTCGGTGCGCGCCATGATCCCGAGGTCGACCCGGGCGCCGCCGCCGGAGCAGGACTCGAAGGCGACACCGGGATGCGCCGCGCGCAGCCGGTCCAACAGGGCGTAGAGGGCACGTACATGGGCGTTCCAGAGCTTCTGCGGGTACGGCTCGCCCGGCCAGCCCGCGTCGGTGAAACAGCGGTTGAAGTCCCACTTCACATAGTCGATCGGGGCGCTGTTCAGGAGGGTGTCGAGCCGTTCCCACAGATATGCCTGGACGTCCTCGCGGGCAAGGTTGAGGATGAGCTGATTGCGGAATTCCGTCCTGATACGTCCGGGAAAGTGCTGCACCCAGTCGGGGTGCGCGCGGTACAGGTCGGAATCGGGGTTGACCATCTCGGGCTCGACCCAGATCCCGAACCGCATGCCCAGCGCGTGCACGTCGTCGGCGAGCGGCTTCAGACCGGACGGGAAGCGGTCGGGGTTGGGGGTCCAGTCGCCGAGTCCGGCCCGGTCGCTGGTGCGGGACCCGAACCAGCCGTCGTCCACCACGAACAGCTCCACGCCCACGTCGGCGGCGCGCCGGGCGAGCGCGCGCTGCTGCTCCTCGGAGATCCCGAAGCCGGTGGCCTCCCAGGAGTTGTAGAGCACCGGACGGTCGCGGTCCGCGTCCGGGACGACGTACGCGCGCTGGTAGGCGTGCCAGGCGCGGCTCGCCCCGCCGAAGCCGCCGTCGCTCCACAGTCCGGCGAAGACGGGGGTGGTGAGCGTGGCGCCGGGCGCGAGCAGGTCCTGGCCCGCGTCGTCGTGTCCGGTGCCGCCGGTGATCTGGACGGCGCCGTCGGGCAACCGGTGCACGGCGATCCGCCAGGACCCGGACCACGCGAGGGCGCAGCCGTAGACCTCGCCGCGCTCCTCGGTCGCCTCGCCGTCGGCGTCGAGCGCGACCCAGGGCAGATGCTGATGCCCGGTGTGCCCGCGCCTGCTGCCGATGATGTGCTCCCCGTACGTCAGCTCGGAGCGCGCGAGCCGGGTCTCGGCGGCCCACCGCCCGTGCAGCTGCGAGAGCCGCCAGCCGTCGCGCCGGGGCAGCGTCCAGGTCGCGGAGTCGGCGCGCAGCACCTCCAGCGCGGGCGCGTCAGCGGGGCCATCGTGGGCCAGGGTCGCGGAGCGTTCGACGACATCACCGCGCATGCCGTACCGGAGCGTGAGCAGCAGCCCGACCAGGTCGTCGGAGAACCGCACCTCCAGCAGGTCGTCCCCGACGAACGCGTCCCGGTAGCGCCATGCGGTGCCGCGGATCTGGTCGGTGCCGTGGGGTTGTTCGGTACGGACGGACAGGGCGGGGCGTACGAAGCGGGGGCCGCCCTCGACGGGGTACTCCTCGCGCCCGTCGAGAGGGGCGTGGAAGGGGCGCGGCGCGGGTGGCGGCCCGGCGGCCAGGGACTCGGCGTCGGCGAGGGAGATCCTGGGCCCCCAGTGGAGATGCAGCAGGGCGTCGTCGTCCGCGACGCGGAGCGCGTAGCTGCTCGTCGGCCCGGAAAGGAGCCAGGTCCGCCCGTCAGCACCGATCTCGATCATCAAACCCCCACAGATCCGAACAGCCGCGCTCAGGTACGCACATCATCGAGGGCGGTACGGGTCCGGGGCAACGCCCCCGACGAGTCCGGGGCAACGCCCTGTACCGGACTGGGGAAACACCCTGCACGGCGAGACGTTCATCTCCGTATCGGGGGGTGTCCCGGCGGCGGTCGTCCCGGAGATGATTGCCCCAGGAATCCATGTCGTAAGGTCGAAAGCGCGCCACGCCGATGAGCGGCGTCGGCGGCCGAATGGGAGGAGCCCCCGTGACGCAGCAGGTCCCGTCGACAGAGCCCGAGCTGGCCGGTGTGCGGAACTTCCGCGACGTGGGCGGGCTGCCGACCGTGGACGGCCGGCGGGTCCGGCAGGGCCGGCTGTTCCGCAGCGGGCACCTCGCGCACGCGACCGCCGAGGACACCGCGTTCCTGTCGTCGCTGGGCCTGCACACGATCTTCGACTTCCGCAACGCGGCCGACCAGCGGCTCGAAGGCCCGGACGTGGACCTGCCCGGGGTGCGCAACGTGAATCTGCCGCTGACCGACCCGGCGGACGGCGCCGAGTTCTGGAAGATGGTCCGCGACGGCGATCTCGACCAGCTGCGGGCGCTGCTCTCGGAGGGGCGCGCGGCGAACCGGATGATCGAGTCGTACCGCGCGATCATCTCGCAGCGCACCGCCGAGCACGCGCGCGTGCTGCACGCGATGGCCGACGACAGCGTGCCCGCGCTGATGCACTGTGCGGCGGGCAAGGACCGCGCCGGTCTGTCGATAGCCGTGACGCTCCTCGCCGTCGGCGTCGAACGCGACGCCATCGAGGCGGACTACCTGGCGTCGAACGCCGCCCACCGCCGCTACAAGGTGCACCGCAGCAGCGACACGGCCGACGCCTACTCGCCGGAGGTCATGGAGCTGCTCAGCCCGCTCTTCGACGCCCGCGCCGAGTATCTGGCGGCGGCCTTCGACACCATCGAGGAGACCTGGGGCGGCACCGACGCGTATCTGGAGCAGGGCCTGCGACTGTCGCCGGACCAGCGGGAACGGCTCCGCGCGCACCTGCTCGACTGAGCCCCCGCACCACGCCCCACGCCGCACGCCCCGCGCGGTGGACTACTGGTTCTGCGCGCCGATCTCGAAGAGCAGGAAGATGAACGCGGCGAGCAGATGCCCGACCGCGACATAGACGAGCAGCCGCACCCACAGGCCGCGCGGAAGCTTCTCCTCCATGTCGCGGCGGCTGGGCGTCGGGGGCGCGATCGGTTCGGTGGGCTGTGTCGGCTCCGGCGAGCGCGGGGCTTCCGTCATCGGGGGTCTCCCAGGATGGGGTGGCCGGTCGCCGGGCCGAGGCACAGCGCGGCGGACGGGCTCTGCAGCAGGGTGTGGACGAACAGAAGGTCGGCGCCGCTCTCGTCGGCGGCGGCGATCCGGTGCGGGGTGAGTGAGTCGAAGTGCGCGCTGTCGCCCGGCGCGAGGACGTGGGCGCTGTCGCCGAGGCGCAGCCGCAGCCGCCCTTCGAGGACGTGGAGCCATTCCTCGCCGGGGTGGACGCGGACGATGTCGCCCTGCGCCCCGTACGGCACGTGCACGCGCAGGGCCTGCATTCCACGGCCGGGGGCGCCCGCCGTCCAGTAGGTCCAGCCGCCGGCCCTGACCGGTTCCATGGACTGCGCGCGCACGACGGCGTCCCGGTCGGCGACCGTCTCGCCGAGCAGCTCGGACACGGTCGTACCGTAGACACGGGCGAGCGCGAGCAGCATGGGCAGCGAGGGCTGGCGCCGGCCGGTCTCCAGGCGGGACAGATGGGCCGGGGAGAGTCCGGCGGACGCGGCGGCGGCCTCCAGGGTCAGCGAGGCGCGGTGGCGCAGCGAGCGGAGCTGCGGGGCGACGGTGGGCAGCGCGTCGGCCTCGGTCAACGGCTCCGCGGCCGGTTCGGGACCCGGCTCGCGTGCCGCATCGGAAGGGCTCATACCTTGATTGAGCCAGAGCCGTGCCTCTCGGGCAAATTTCTTGCCAGAGAGGCAAAAGGCTCGCTACGCCGCGCGGACTACCGGTTGGCCACCGCCTGCTTCATCAGTGTCTTACCGAAGTCCCACATCAGGCCACCCCCGCTGTGCGCGTCGTCCATCACGGCGGTGAAGGCCTCCACGAAGCGGTCGACGTCCGCCTCGTCCAGGACCAGCGGCGGGATCAGCTTGATGACCTCCAGATGGTCGCCGGAGACCTGGGTGAGGATCCGGTGCTTCTGGAGCAGCGGTACGACCACCATCTGCGCGAACAGACCCTTGCGGGCGGCCTGGAGCATGGTCCAGCCGCTGCGCAGCTTGAGGGATTTGGGCCGCCCGAACTCGATGCCGATCATCAGGCCCCGGCCGCGTACGTCACTGAGCATCTCGTAGCGGTCGGTCAGCGCGGCGAGCCGGGACTTCAGCAGCTCACCCGTCACGCGCGCGTGGGCGACGATCTGCTCGTCGTCCATGACCGACAGGACGGCGAGTCCGGCGGCCATGGCCTGGGCGTTGGACCCGAAGCTCGCGGAGTGGACCAGGACGCGGTCCATCGACGAGTACACCTTCTTGAAGATCCAGTCCTTGCCGAGGGTCGCGCCGACCGGCACATAGCCGCCCGACAGCGCCTTCGCGACGCACACGAGGTCCGGTTCGACACCGTCCTCGTGCTGGTACGCGTAGAAGTCGCCGGTCCGGCCGAGGCCGGTCTGCACCTCGTCGGCGATGAGCAGCGCCTTGTGCTTACGCAGCAGCTCCTGGGCGGCCCGCAGATAGCCGGGCGGTGCCTCGTGGACGCCCTTGCCCTGGATCGGCTCGACGATCAGCCCGGCGACGTCACCGCGCGCCAGCTCCTTGGCGAGCGCGTCCAGGTCGCCGAGCGGTACGGCGGTGTCCGGGAGCAGCGGCGCGAAACCGTCGCGGAACCCGGCCTCTCCGTTCACCGAAAGGGAGCCCGTGGTCAGCCCGTGGAAGGCGTGCGCGCAGTACAGGATCCTCGGCCTGCCGGTGGCGAACCGGGCGAACTTCAGCGCGGTCTCGACGGCCTCCGTGCCGCTGTTGCCGAAGAACACCCGGTCCAGGTGCGGGCTGTACGTCAGCAGCTTCTCGGCGAGCAGGCCGGGCAGCGGCTGGCAGTCGAACCGGGTGAGATCGGCGAGCGACGCGTCGAGCACGTCGTGCAGCGCCTTGCGGACCACGGGGTGGTGCCGGCCCAGGCCCATCACGCCGAACCCGGCGAGCATGTCGAGGTAGTCGTTCCCGTCCGCGTCCCAGAAGTGGGCGCCCTCGGCCCGCTCGTACACCTTGTCGAAGCCGATGGTGTGCAGCATGCGCGGCAACTGGTGGTTCAGATACTTGCCATGCAACTCGTACCGCTCGGCACCCCGCTCGGCCAGCAGCCTGCCGAGGTCGAACTCCTTGCTCATTCGGCTGACTCCTCGGGGGACGACGTGTCCGTACGGGACGACGGCTCTGCGCCTGACCGGGCGGCGGGATCGGGCGCCCCGGGATCGACCGCACCCCGCACCTTGCCCCCGGACCGACGGCCCCGCGTCTCGGCGGCACTCGTCTTCGCGGCGACGGACTTCCGTGCGGAGGGTTTCCGTACGGCGGACTTCGGCTCTGCGGACTTCCGTACCGCAGACTTCGGCTCGGCGGACTTCCGCTCGGCAGATTTCGGCTCGGCACTCTCCTTCGCCGCCAGACTCGCCCCGATACGCCCCGCGATCTCCACCGGCGTGAGCCCGATGTCCGCCAGGACCTCACCCCGCTTGGCGTGCGCCAGGAACTGGTCCGGGATACCGAACCGCCGTACCGGTACGTCGACCTCCGCCTCGCCGAGTGCCAGCGCGACCGCCGCCCCGACCCCGGCGGCGCGGCTGTTGTCCTCGACCACCGCGACCAGCCGGTGCCCGGCCGCGAGCGGGGGCAGCGCCTCGTCCACGGGCTTGACCCAGCGCGGGTCGACCACGGTGCAGCCGATCCCCCGGGCTTCGAGGAGTTCGGCGGCCTGGAGGCACACCGGCGCCATCACGCCGACGGCGACAAGGAGCACGTCGGACCGGTCGGCGCGGTGCAGCACGTCGAGCCCGCCGATCCGGTCCACGGCCGGAATCGCGGGGCCGACCGACTCCTTCGGGAACCGCAGCAGCGTCGGCGCGTCGTCCACGGCGACCGCTTCCCGCAACTGCGCCCGCAGTTGGTCCGCGTCGCGCGGCGCGGCGATCCGCAGCCCCGGCACGACCTGGAGGATCGACATGTCCCACATGCCGTTGTGGGATGCCCCGTCGACCCCGGTCACGCCGGCGCGGTCCAGCACGAACGTGACCCCGCAGCGGTGCAGCGCCACATCCATCAGCAGTTGGTCGAAAGCGCGGTTGAGGAAGGTCGCGTACACGGCGACCACCGGATGCAGCCCGCCCGTGGCGAGCCCTGCGGCGGAGACGGCCGCGTGCTGCTCGGCGATGCCGACGTCCCACACGCGGTCCGGGAACTTGTCGGCGAACTGCGTCAGCCCCACGGGGTGGAGCATGGCCGCCGTGATCGCCACGACGTCCTCACGCTCGGCGCCGATCCGCACGATCTCGTCGCCGAACACCGACGTCCACGAAGGGCCGTTGGACGGTGCCAGCGGCTCGCAGGTCAGCGGGTCCATCACGCCGACCGTGTGGAACCGGTCGGCGTCGTCCGCGAGCGCCGGTTCGTACCCGCGCCCCTTCTCGGTGAGGCAGTGCACGAGGACGGGCCCGTGGAACCGTTTCGCCCGGCGCAGCGCGGACTGGACGGCGCTGATGTCGTGCCCGTCGATCGGGCCGACGTACTTCAGGCCCAGGTCCTCGAACATGCCCTGCGGGGCGAAGGCGTCCTTGAACCCCTTCTTCGCGCCGTGCAGCGACTCGTACAGCGGCTGTCCGATGACCGGGGTGCGCTGGAGGACGTCCTTGCCCCAGGCGAGCACCCGCTCGTAGCTGTCGGTGGTCCGCAGGGTCGCCAGGTGGTTGGCGAGGCCACCGATGGTGGGGGCGTACGAGCGTTCGTTGTCGTTGACGACGATGATCAGCGGCCGGTCCTTGGCGGCGGCGATGTTGTTCAGCGCCTCCCAGGCCATGCCGCCGGTGAGCGCGCCGTCCCCGATGACGGCGACGACATGGCTGCGCTCGCCCTGGACATCGCGGGCCTTGGCGAGACCGTCGGCCCAGCCGAGCACGGTCGAGGCGTGGCTGTTCTCGATGACGTCGTGCTCGGACTCGTCACGCGAGGGGTAGCCGGAAAGGCCGCCCTTGCCGCGCAGCTTGGAGAAGTCCTGCCGGCCGGTCAGGAGTTTGTGTACGTAGCTCTGATGGCCGGTGTCCCAGAGGATCCGGTCGACCGGGGACTCGAAGACCCGGTGCAGGGCGATGGAGAGTTCCACCACCCCGAGATTGGGCCCGAGATGGCCCCCGGTCCGGGCGACCGCCTGGACCAGGAACTCCCTGATCTCCTCGGCCAGGTCGTCGAGTTGCTCCTCGGACAGCGCTTTAAGGTCGCGCGGCCCCCTGATGGTCTCCAGAATCGTCACGCTCGGGCCCCCTCTCAGTACGTGCTTCGTTCAGCTCACAGTGGCGGCGGAGGTCCCCGAAGGGGTGGCCCCGGGAGCGCCGGACGCGATGACCTCGGGAGCACCGGACGGAACACCGTCCCGCTCCATCTGCTCGGCGATCTTCATCGCCTCCTCGATCAGGGTCTCCACGATCTTCGACTCGGGCACCGTCTTGATGACCTCGCCCTTCACGAAGATCTGACCCTTGCCATTACCCGACGCCACACCGAGATCCGCCTCACGGGCCTCACCCGGACCGTTCACGACACAGCCCATCACCGCGACCCGCAACGGCACCTCCATGCCCGTCAGACCCGCCGTGACCTCCTCGGCCAGCTTGTACACATCGACCTGCGCCCGCCCGCACGACGGACACGACACGATCTCCAGCCGCCGTTGACGGAGATTCAGCGACTCCAGGATCTGGATGCCGACCTTCACTTCCTCGACGGGCGGCGCGGACAGCGAGACGCGAATGGTGTCACCGATGCCCTCGCTGAGCAGCGCACCGAAGGCGACCGCCGACTTGATGGTGCCCTGGAAGGCGGGGCCCGCCTCGGTGACGCCGAGGTGCAGCGGGTAGTCGCACTGGGCCGCGAGCTGCCGGTAGGCGTTGACCATGACGACGGGGTCGTTGTGCTTCACCGAGATCTTGATGTCCCGGAAACCGTGCTCCTCGAACAGCGACGCCTCCCACAGCGCCGACTCCACCAGGGCTTCGGGCGTCGCCTTGCCGTACTTCTTCAGCAGCCGCTGGTCCAGCGATCCCGCGTTCACCCCGATACGAATCGGCGTACGCGCGTCATTCGCCGCCTTCGCGATCTCCTTGACCTTGTCGTCGAACTGCTTGATGTTCCCGGGATTCACCCGCACCGCAGCACAGCCCGCGTCGATCGCCGCGAACACGTACTTCGGCTGGAAATGAATATCCGCGATCACCGGAATCTGCGACTTCCGCGCAATCACCGCCAAAGCATCCGCATCATCCTGAGTCGGACACGCGACCCGCACGATCTGACACCCCGACGCCGTCAGCTCCGCGATCTGCTGAAGCGTCGCCCCGATGTCCGACGTACGCGTCGTCGTCATCGACTGCACCGACACGGGCGCACCGCCTCCGACGGCCACCGGTCCGACCTCGATCCGCCGGGTGAAGCGGCGGGTGGCGAGGGGTCGGACCGGCAGCTCGGGAAGGCCCAGTGGGACAGGCTCTCCGGAGGTCATGACGTCACCCGCGGTTTCCGGAGACGGTCTCGCGCGCGGCGCGCAGGGACTCCTTCAGGGACCCCATCGTGGCGAGCACGGCGGTCGGCTCGTAGCCGCAGTGCGCCATGCAGTTGGCGCAGCGCGGGTCCTTGCCCCGGCCGTACGCGTCCCAGTCGGTCTTCTCGATGAGGTCCTTGTACGTGGTGACGTACCCGTCGCTCATCAGATAGCAGGGCTTCTGCCAGCCGAACAGCGAGTAGTTGGGGATCGCCCACGCCGTGCACGGGAAGTCGACCTTGCCTTCGAGGAAGTCGAGGAACAGGGGCGAGTGGTTGAGCCGCCACCGCAGCCTGTTGCCGCCCGCGAACGCCTTCTTGAAGAGTTCCCGGGTCTGCTCGACGCCGAGGAAGTGCTCCTGGTCGGGCGCCTTCTCGTAGGCGTAGGCAGGCGAGATCATCATCTCGTCGACCTTGAGGTCGTCGTTGAGGAAGTTGAGCACCTCGATGATGGTCTGCGGGGTGTCCGTGTTGAAGAAGGTCGAGTTGGTGGTCACCCGGAAGCCGCGCCGCTTGGCCTCCTTGATGGCCTCCACGGCCTCGTCGAACACGCCCTCCTTCGCCACGGATTCGTCGTGGCGCTCGCGCAGTCCGTCGATGTGCACGGCGAACGCGAAATACGGCGAGGGCGTGAACTTGTCCATCTTCTTGCGCATCAGCATGGCGTTGGTGCACAGGAAGACGTATTTCTTCTTCGCCACCAACTGCCGCACGATCTCGTCGATCTGCGGATGCATCAGCGGCTCGCCACCGGCGATGGACACCATCGGCGCGCCGGACTCCAGGACGGCGCCGACGGCCTGGGCCACCGGCATCCGCTGCTTGAGAACCCCCGCCGGGTGCTGGATCTTGCCGCAGCCCTCACACGCCAGGTTGCACGCGAAAAGCGGTTCCAGCTCGACGATCAGCGGGAACTTGTCGCGCTTGCGGAGCTTCTGTTCAAAGAGATACGTCGCCACCTTGACGGTCTGACGCAGCGGCATGGCCATCTAGCTCACCTCCGGGGGAGCATTGCATTGCGGTGCCATTCAAAAAATGCGGGAAGCACGGCACGAAGTACGCGGAAAGCTGATATTCCACCGCGGACCGTGCCGATACGGACGAGTTCATGCTCAGGAGCGTCCACGACCACCCGGACAGCCGCAACCGGACGGCTGCCCGCCGCCACGGCCGTCCGCAGGGTCGCGGCGGACTCCATGTCCACCGCGATCGCCCCCGTGGCCAGCAGAGCGGCGCGTTCGTGGCCGCGCACGACATGGTCGGAACCGATGAGCGGTCCCGTGTGGACGGTCCGGCCGGGCAGGGCCCCGGCCAGCTCCTTGACCAGCAGCTCCGTGCCGGTGCAAGAAGTGGTCGTGTACGGAGTGGTCGTGTACGGAATGGTGGTGCCGGTCGGGGTGGTACGGCCCGTGGTGGCGCCGCTGCCCCCGTCCACCGACGGAAGGCGGGTCTCCTCGGCGACCACCAGGTCACCCGGGTGCATCCCGGGCGCCAGGCCCGCGCAGAAGCCGGTCGCCACGACGGCGGCGCCACGCAGCGCCTCACCGGCCAGCGCGCGGGCCACCGCCCGCTCGGCGGCTCCCGGACCCATGCCCGTACGGAGCAGGGTCATGGGCACCGGCGTGGAGCCGCGGCTGCCCGAGCGCAGGGCGAGGTGCTCGATGCCGAGCGCACAGGCGATCAGCAGCGGCGGGGTGCCCGGGGATGCCGGCGTTTCGGCCATCAGCTCCCCTTGGCCGACCGGCCCGCCGGCCCGCCCGCCATACCGGCCACCCTGTCGGCCACCCTGTCGGCCGCCATGCCGGTCACCCCGTCGGCCGTCGCGTCGGCGGCCATACCGGCCGTCAGGTCCGCGAACGGCTCTCCGTGGACGTACCGGCCGAGCGCGGTCAGCGGGAAGACCTGCCGGTACAGGTGGTAGTTGATCGAGAAGTCCCAGGGGAAGCCCGTGCCGGTGAAGTAGGGCTCGTCCCAGGAACCGTCCTCGTTCTGGGTCTCGGCGAGCCAGGCGACGCCCCGCTCGACGGCCTTCGACTCCTGCTCCCCCGCCGCGAGCAGGGCCATCAGGGCCCAGCCGGTCTGCGATGCCGTGGACTCGCCGCGACCGCTCCAGCCGTCGGCGTCGTCGTAGGAGCGCAGGTCCTCGCCCCAGCCTCCGTCGTCGTTCTGCACGGACTCCAGCCAGGCCACGGCCCGGCGGATCGCCGGGTGCGATACGGGCAGGCCCGCGGCGGTGAGCGCGGGGACCACGGACCCGGTGCCGTAGACGTAGTTGACGCCCCAGCGGCCGAACCAGGCGCCGTTCGGCTCCTGTTCGGCGAGCAGCCAGGCGATGCCCCGGCGGGTGCGCGGGTCGTGTGCCTTGCCCTCGATCGCGAGCATCTCGACGACGTGCGCGGTGACGTCGGCGGACGGCGGGTCGATGACCTCGCCGAAGTCGCAGAACGGCAGCCGGTTGGGGAAGGCGCTGGTGTTGTCGACGTCGAAGGCGCCCCACGCGCCGTTCTTCGACTGCATGCCGAGGTTCCACTTCACTCCGCGCGCGATGGCACGCTCGGCCCGCTCGGGGTCGGGGTGGTGGACGCGGCGCAGGGCGAGAACGACCTCGGCGGTGTCGTCGATGTCGGGGTAGTTGTCGTTGTGGAACTCGAACGCCCAGCCGCCCGGGGTGAGATGGGGTCGGCGCACCGACCAGTCGCCGGGCCGGACGATCTGTTCGCCGAGCATCCAGTCGGCGGCCTTGACGAGCTGCGGATGGTCGGCGGGCACACCCGCGTCGGCGAGCGCGATGGTCGCCAGGCAGGTGTCCCACACCGGCGACTGGCACGCCTCGATCATCCGGGCGCCGTCCTCGCGCCACACCGCGAACCGGTCCAGGGACTCAAGTCCCGTGCGGATCACAGGGTGTTCGAGGTCGTAGCCGAGCAGATGCAGGGCCATGATCGAGTACACGGCGGGCGGCTGGATACCGCCCCAGCAGCCGTCGTTCTCCTGGCGCTCGATGATCCACCGGGCCGCGCTGTTCATGGCGGCCTTGCGCAGCGCGCGCGGCGCCACCTTGCGGTACGCGTGCAGCGCCTTGTCGAGGCGCTGGAAGACACCGTCCCAACTGGCCACCGGGGCGAGCGGCCCGGCCGGGTTGGGGTCGGCGGCGTCGGTGTGCAGTTCGTCGAGCGGGAAGGGCGCGGGGCGCACGGGCCGCTTCGCGGAGACGATGGTGAGCGGCACGATGGTCTGCCGGGCCCAGCAGCCGAAGTCGTAGATGTTGAGCGGGAACCACTTCGGGAAGTACACCAGCTCCGGCGGCAGTTCGGGCAGGTCGTCCCACTTCCACCAGCCGAACAGGGCGAGCCAGATCCGGGTGAAGACCCGGCCCGCGGCGATGCCCCCCTGGGCGCGGATCCACTCCGCGGCCTTCGCCATGTGCGGGTCGTCGGGGCTGTCGCCGGCCAGCCGGAGGGCGACGTACGCCTCGATGGTGGCGGAGAGGTCGCCGGGGCCGCCGAAGAAGGTGGCCCAGGTGCCGTCGTCGCGCTGCTCGCCCCGGATGAAGAGGCCCGCGGCCTTGGTGGTGGCCTCGTCGCGGATGCCGAGGAACTGCCGGAGCAGCAGGTCTTCGGCGTCCATCGTCACATTCGTTTCGAGGTCGCCCTTCCACCAGCCCTCGGCGTCCTGCCGGGCGAGCAGGAAGTCGGTGGCGCGCCGGACGGCGCGTGTGGCGGCGTCGAGGGTCCCGGACGCCGGCGGGGTCGTGTCGGTTGTTCCGGTGGCCGAGGCAGCGCGGAGCGGTACGGCTCCGGTGCTTCCGTCGGTCGTCGCTGTCATGGCTTCCCCTTCGTGCAGTGATTCTTCTTCTGCTGGGTCCGCCGTCGGCCGGTGCCCTGGATGGGCACCGGTCGGCGACTGCGATTCATATACGGGCGATAATGATCATCTCTCTCGGACGACGACGAAGTCGGCGAGCGCGACGAGTTGCGCCCGCACCTGGTCCGGCATCTCGACGGTGTCCAGCGCCTCGATGGCGACGGCGTGCTGACGCCGTGCCTCCTGCGCGGTCCACTCGCGCCCGCCGGCCTCCTCGATCAGAGCGGCACGGGCGGCGAACTCCTCCTCGGAGAAGCTGTCGAAGTCATTGCTCTTCGCGTCGGCCGCGAGCAGTTCGCCGAGCTGCTGCGACGCGGGTCCGCCGGCGGCGAGCGCGGCGACCACCGGGAGGGACTTCTTGCGCTGGCGCAGATCGCTCCAGGTCTGCTTGCCCGTGGCCTCCGGGTCGCCCCAGATGCCGAGCAGGTCGTCCACGGCCTGGAAGGCGAGCCCCAGGTGGTAGCCGTAGGTCTCCAGGGTGTCGGCGGTGCGGTCGTCGGCGCCGCCGAGCACCGCGCCGATGGAGCAGGCGCAGGCGAGCAGGGCGCCCGTCTTGTTGCCCTCCATTTCGAGGCACTCCTCGACGGTGACGCGCTCCCGGTGCTCGTAGGAGATGTCCTGGGCCTGACCGTCGATCAGGGCGCGGGTCGCGGCGGTGAGTCGCCGCGTGGCGCGGCCGGCCTCGACGGTGCCGAGTTCCAGGAGGATCTCGTTGGCGAGCGCGAAGAGGGCGTCGCCGACGAGGATGGCCTGCGCGGGGCCGTGCACCTTCCACACGGTGTCGCGGTGGCGGCGCTGTTCGTCGCCGTCCATCAGGTCGTCGTGCAGCAGCGAGAAGTTGTGGACGAGTTCGACGGCGACGGCGCCGGGCACCCCGACCTCGGGCGCGGCGCCCGCGGCCTGCGCGGAGAGCAGGGCGAGCGCGGGGCGTACGGCCTTGCCGCCGTCGCCGTGCACGGGGTTGCCCTCGGCGTCGATCCAGCCGAAGTGGTAGGCGGCGACGGTGTCCATGGGCGGGGCGAGGCGGTCCACGGCGGCCCGTAGCACCGGCGACGCCAGGGTCCTGCCGCGCTCCAGGAGCGCGGTCACGTCCACGGCCTCGGCGGACGGTTCGGCCGGGGGCACAGTGGGCACAGTGTCTCCTCTTGTCGCGGTGCCGGGGATGCGGGGACCTGCCCCGAGGAGGTGGTCGAGCGTCACGCCGCCTCCTCGAAGAGATGACCACGGGGTCGGCCGAGCACCATGAGGGCGGCGTCAGCGGCTTGGACACCGCTGCGTACCGCGCTTTCCATGGTCGCGGGCCAGCCTGTGGCGGTCCACGCGCCGGCCAGGTAGAGGCCGGGTGCCTTGGTGCGGGGGCCGGGCCTGAGCCGGCCGACCCCGGGCGTCGGGGCGAAGGTCGCGGTGCGCTCCCTGGTGACGAAGAAGTCGCGTACCTCGGCGCCCCGGGCGGCGGGCAGCAGGCGTTCCAGCTCCGGCAGGAAGCGTTCCCGCAGCGCGGCGACGGGTGCGTCGATCTCGTCGTGGACCGCCGACTGGGAGAGCGCCAGATACTGACCGTCGGTCAGCCCCGAGGCGTCGGTGCGGTCGAACACCCATTGCACCGGCGAGCCGACCGCCGCGAAGAACGGCCGCCTGAGCACGGTGCGGTCGTAGACGACGTGCAGATTGAGGATCGGTGCCGTGCCGATGCCGAGGAGCCGGTCGGGATCGTCGAGCGCCCCGTCCGGGAGGAGGTCGTGGGTCTCCTGCTGCGGGACGGCGAGGACAACGGTGTCGGCCTCGATGCGTTCACCGGGAACCTCCACCGTCCACCGCCCGTTCTCCATAGGCGAGAGGGAGGTGACGCGTGTACGGATCTCGGTACGTACGCCCGCGGAGTCGAGCGCCTTGCGGGCCAGAGTGTCATGGAGTTCACCGAGTGGGACGCGGGCCCAGCCGATATCGGCGGCGCCCGGCTCGGACAACAGCCCGGTCTTGAAGACCATCGCGGCGAGACCCAGCGAGGAGTCGCCCGCGACCGCGTTCAGGGTGGCCACGCCGACGAGATCCCAGAGTGCTTCGACGGCGCGCGCCGACTGGCCGTGTCTGCGCAGCCAGGAGCCGAAGTCCTGGTTGTCCAGCTCCGGATCGGCCAGGTCGAGGCTCTTCAGCGCGAGCGCGGCCCGCCCGACCTTGACGCGTTCGGCGAGCGACAGATGCGGATAGCCGGCGAGACTGCGCGCGAGATGCAGCGGTACGGGCAAGGCGGTGCGGCGCAGACTGCCGAGCCGTGGTCCTTCGCCGGACCGGGTGCGTACGCGGGTGGCGGCGTCGAGGACAGGCACGTCGAGGCGGTCCTGGAGCGGTGCGAGAGAGGTCGCGTCGATGCGGTCGAGGAACCACCGGTAGGCCGTGCAGCAGCGCAGATAGACGTGCTGGCCGTTGTCGACGGTGAGGTCGCCCCGCTTGAAGGAGAAGGCGAGCCCGCCCAGTCGGGGCCTTCCCTCAAGGAGGGTCACCCGCACACCGGCGTCGGCGAGTCCGAGTGCGGCGGTGATCCCGGCGAGCCCTCCGCCGATCACGACGGCTTCCCGTCCGGGGCGGCCTTCGGCGTCGGCGGGCAGCCGCGCGGGCCGCTTGTCCGTGTCGCTCACGCGCCCTCTCCGTCCACCGTGCCGTGCGCCCGTCCGGCATGATCGCCGAACGCCGCGCGGGCTGTCTCCGTCAGGGACGCCGAGGTGGGGTGGAGGGTTGCCCGCCGGTGGTGCGCGGGCGTGGGGTGATCGCCCAAGGGGCTCATCGGACGCGCCTCCTGACGGTCTGACGCGCGATGTGCCGGGCGTCGAGACCGGACAGTCCGCGCACGGCGACGTACGCCTTCTCGCGTCCGGGCAGCGAGACCCGGCCGCGCAGGACGGCCTCGGGGTCGCGCTCGATGCGGTCCAGGAGGCGCCGGTAGATACCGGCCATGGCGGCGACGCAGGCGCCGCTGCGCCGGTCGAGCAGGGGCAGCAGCCGGTAGCCCTCGGCGAACAGGGTGCGGGCGCGCCGGACTTCGAAGTGGACGAGGCCCGCGAAGTCCGATCCGGGCGGCGGTGTCGGGCCGTTGAACCCGGCGGAGCAGCCGAACTTGGCGAGGTCGTCGGCCGGCAGATAGGTGCGCCCGCCTCCGGCGTCCTCGCGAACGTCGCGGAGGATGTTGGTGAGTTGCAGCGCGAGTCCCAGGGTGTCGGCGTACTCGGGGGCCCGCTCCACGCCGCGCGCCGCCGGCTCGGTGCCGAAGACACCGAGCGAGAGCCGGCCGATGGCTCCGGCGACACAGCGGCAGTAGACCTTCAGGTCGTCCCAGGTCTCGTAGGTCTCACCGCGTACGTCGCTGAGGACGCCGTCGATGAGTTCGTCGAGGCCGCCGAGCGGGATCGGGAACTCGGTGGCCGCGTGCGTGAGGGCGACCGCGACCGGGTCGGTGTCGTCCTCGTCCACGGCGCCTTCGCGGACCCGGGTCAACAGGGCCCGGGTCTCCTCCAGTCGCACCTGCTTGACGTCGGGGGCGAGTGCGCCGTCCCCGATGTCGTCCACGCGCCGTGAGAACGCGTAGAGCGCGGACATGGCACGGCGCTTGGGCGTCGGCAGCAGCCTGATCCCGTACGCGAAATTCCGGGCCTGCTGCCCGGTCACCGACTCGCAGTATCCGTATGCGGCGAGTACCGGTGCGGACACGTGTTGGTCTGGCTCCACGGCCCGGCTCACCCCTCTCCTCGCAGTGTCGCTCCCACCTCGCGCAGCAACTGGACCTTGGTGGGCTTCGGCGGTCCAGGAAGGACGTCGTAGGAGACGGCCGCGACAGCGTGTACGGCCGCCCTCCCCCCGGCCACGAACCCCGCGAGGAGCAGCTTCAGCCTGCCGTGGACGCTACCCACGAGGGGGGTGCCTTCATTCAGCAGCCGCAGGGCGCGTTCCGCTTCGAACGCGATCAGGGCCCGCACCGAGGCGCCCGCGCTGGGCGCCGCGAGGTCGGACTCCTGGACGTGGAAGCGTTTCATGTCCTCGGCGGGCAGATAGACGCGGCCCTGCGCGAGGTCCTCGGAGACGTCCTGGATGTGTTCGACGATCTGCAGTGCGGTGCACACGGCGTCGGAGCGCCGGATCCGCTCGGGTGTCGCGGTGCCGGTGACGGCGAGGACGAGTCGGCCGACCGGGTTCGCGGACAGCTCGCAGTAGGCGAGGAGGTCGTCGAACGTCTCGTAGCGGGTGACGAGCTGGTCCTGGCGGTTGGCCTCGATCAGGCCGAGAAAGGGTTCGGGGGTGAGGGCGTGGCGGCGGACGGTCGGCCTCAGTCGTTGCAGCAACGGGTGGCGGGGGCCGCCGGGGTCGCCGTCGGCGCCCCTGCTCACGTCGGTGTCGCCGCCGGTGTCGCTGTCGGTGTCGAACACACGTCGGAGGTCGGCCTCGAAGGCGTCGAGAAGTGCGAGCCGGTCGTCGGCCCGTTCGGGTGACAGGCCCAGGAGACGGGCGTCGGCGCCGCCGGGTGCGAGGTCGCCGTCACCGATGTCGTCGACCAGCCGGGCGTACCCGTAGAGGGCCATGAGGTCGTCGCGCCAGGCGCGGGGCAGGAAGAAGGGGGCCACGGGAAAGTTCTCGGCCGCGGCCTTGTCCAGGGTGCCGTGCACCGCCGCCGCCTGGGAGCCGCTCCGGGGGGCGGGCCCCGACCGGGTTCTCCCGGGGCCCGTCACCACGCGCTGCCCGGTGCGGGGACGGCGGAAGCATCGCGGAGCTGGAGACTTTCCGTAGCCATTGCCGTCACATCTCCCGTTCTACACTGCCGACCCAATACATCCTATTTCGGACACGCCGCCCCGCCCGCCGCGGGCCGACCCGCAGGGGGACCTTGCGGCTTATCGCCCCACTTGCCGCGCATCAGGACCGGTACAGCTTACGTTGTACAACGAGACACGGTTCGTCGGGGTGTCCTGCACATCACAACAACACACCGATTGGCGTCAAGATTCCCCAGCAGCAAAGAAGTTGAGACATCCGAACACGTGCGAACACGACGGAACCCCGCCGGACGGTTCCGGCGGGGTCCATGCGATCCGGGCGGGCGGGCCGTGACCTGCGTGTACGGCTACTTCCCGGTGAATTTCTCGTACTCCTTGAGTACGTCGTCCGTCGGGCCGTCCATACGCAGTTCCCCACGTTCGAGCCACAGCACCCGGTCGCAGGTGTCACGGATGGATTTGTTGTTGTGACTCACCAGGAAGACCGTTCCGGCCTCCTTGCGCAACTCCCGGATGCGGGCCTCGGAGCGCTTCTGGAACTTGCGGTCGCCGGTGGCCAGCGCCTCGTCGATCATCAGGACGTCGTGGTCCTTCGCGGCGGCGATGGAGAAACGGAGCCGGGCCGCCATGCCGGACGAGTAGGTGCGCATCGGCAGGGTGATGAAGTCGCCCTTCTCGTTAATGCCCGAGAAGTCGACGATCCCCTGGTAGCGCTCCCTGATCTGCTCGCGGGACATGCCCATCGCGAGCCCGCCCAATATGACGTTCCGCTCCCCCGTGAGGTCGTTCATCAGGGCCGCGTTCACACCGAGCAGCGAGGGCTGCCCGTCGGTGTAGACCTTGCCCTTCTCGGGGGGCAGCAGTCCGGCGATGGCGCGCAGCAGCGTCGACTTGCCGGAGCCGTTGGAGCCGATGAGGCCGACCGCCTCACCTCGGTAGGCGACGAAGGAGACGCCCCGTACGGCGTGCACCTTGCGCACGCCGCGCCTCTCCTCGTCGGAGCCGCGCTTGACGATCCGGCTGAGGGCGGCGGTGGCGCTGCCCTTGCCGGTCCTGGCGCCGTTGACGCGGTAGACGATGTGGAGTTCGTCCGCGATGACGGTGGGGATCCCCCCGGGGTGCTGTTCAGCCACGGCCGTACCGCTCCTCCGCCTTCCAGAAGTACACGAAGCCGCCGACCGCGACGAGGACGGACCAGCCCAGGGCGACCGCCCAGACATGCGCCGGGAGGTTGCCGGAGCCGTAGCCGTCGATGAGCGCGAAGCGCATCAGGTCCATGTAGACCGCGGCCGGGTTCCACTGGAGGATGTCGGCGATCCACGCCGGCTTGTCCTTCAGCATGACCGGGATGGAGAACATGACGCCGGACGCGTACATCCAGGTCCGCATCACGAACGGCATGAGCTGGGCGAGGTCGGGCGTCTTGCTGCCCATCCTTGCCATGATCAGCGCGAGCCCGGTGTTGAAGAGGAACTGGAGTGCGAGGATCGGGACGATCAGCAGCCAGGAGGGGCCGGGGTAGCTGCCGAACCCGATCACGATGACGAACAGCACGATCATCGAGAACAGCAGTTGCTGGAGCTGCTGGAGCGCGAAGGAGATCGGCAGCGAGGCGCGCGGGAAGTGCAGGGCCCGGACCAGGCCGAGGTTGCCCGCGATGGCCCGGACGCCCGCCATCACCGAACTCTGGGTGAAGGTGAAGACGAAGACACCCGTGACCAGGAACGGGATGTACACGTCGTGCGACATGCCCCGGCTGGCGTTCAGGATGAGACCGAAGATCAGGTAATAGACGAGCGCGTTCAGCAGCGGGGTGGCCACCTGCCACAGCTGGCCCAGTTTGGCCTGGCTGTACTGGGCGGTGAGCTTCGCCTGCGAGAAGGCCAGGATGAAGTGGCGCCGCCCCCACATCTGGCGGACGTACTCGATGAGCCCGGGGCGGGCACCACTGACGGCGAGGCCGTACTTGGCGGCGAGCGCGGCCGGGGAGAGCCCGTCGTCGGGCGACGGAGGCGCGGTCAGCGTGACGCCGCCGTCATGCGTTGTCTCACTCACAAGTGGAAACTTTCGTCTTCAAGATGCGCAGCCTGGTCGGGCATAGGCGGGAGCCAGGGACCGGACACGGCCCGAATGCTCTCAGAGATCAGCTTGTCAGATGACAGGAGGGCGGCCCAGTCGTGTCAGGCGCCACACCGTACGCCACTTCATGGGCCGACGGGCCCCGCAGGGAGTGGTCCAGCCTTCCCTGAACCCGCCGAACCATGCCTTCAGCGCAGGTCCCGAGGGGCGCCGGGCGAGCGTCAGCAGCATCCAGACGCCCAAGTAGACGGGGACCAGCGGGGCCGGCAGATTGCGGCGGGCCAGCCAGACGCGGTTGCGGGCCACCATGCGGTGGTAGACCGCGTGCCGCGAGGGCGCGGTCGTGGGGTGGAACAGCACCATGTCGGAGCGGTAGTCGATCATCCAGCCCGCGTCGAGGGCGCGCCAGGCGAGGTCGGTCTCCTCATGGGCGTAGAAGAACTCGCCGGGCAGCGTGCCGGCGTCGGCGAAGACCTGGGTGCGTACGGCGTTGGCGCCGCCGAGGAAGGTCGTCACGCGCGAGGAGCGCATCGGGTCGGACGCGCGCAGCCGCGGCACATGGCGGCGCTGGGTGACCCCGGTCCCGGGGTCGGCGATACGGAAGCTGATGATGCCGAGCGACGGGTCGTCGGCGAAGGCGCGGCGGCACAGCTCCGCGGTGTCGTGCTGGGCGAGCAGTCCGTCGTCGTCGAGGAACAGCAGGACGTCGACGTCGCCGCCGGACGGCCCGAACGCCTCTATGCCGACGTTCCGGCCGCCGGGGATGCCCAGGTTCTCGGGCAGCTCGACCGTGCGGACCCCGGCGGGCACGTCCGGTACCGGGGAGCCGTTGCCGACGACAACCACCTCGACCGGGTCGCCGTCCTGCTTGGCGACCGAGTCGAGGAGGGCGCGCAGCTCTTCCGGCCGGTTGCCCATGGTGATGATCACGGCGCCGACCTTGAGGGGGCTGCTCCCGGGGGTCCTCACTTCAGCCTGCTCGAAGCGAGGACGGACACGAGGTGCAGCAGGGCCTGGACCATCGCGATACCGGCCAGCACGGCGACGCCGAGCCGGGTGAAGAACAGGTCGCCCCTGACCGCGTCCAGGATCGCCAGGACCAGGATCAGCAGGGACGCCTCGATACCGAGAACGAGCCGGTGGAAGTTCAGCGCCGACGCGGCCCTGCGGGCCAGGGCCAGTCCGGACGAGCGCGGCGCGGACGCCGACTCCTGGACCGGCGGCAGCCCGCCCTGGTGCCGTGCGACACCGACGAGGTCGGTCTCGGCCTTGATCAGGATGGCGCCGAGGGCGGCCAGGGTGCCGAGGAACGCCCACAGCCAGTCGATCCGCCCCTCGCCCCAGAGGTCCGCGGCGCGCAGGCCGAAGCCGACGAGTACGGCGGCGTCGCAGAGGTAGGCGCCGACGCGGTCCAGGTAGACCCCGCTGAGCGAGAACTGCTTCTTCCAGCGGGCGATCTCGCCGTCGACGCAGTCGAGGAGCAGATAAAGCTGCACCATGAGTACGCCGAGTACCGCGCCCGCGATGCCCGGCACCAGGAGCGCCGGGGCGGCGAGGACGCCGAAGACGGTCATCAGATAGGTCAGCTGGTTGGGCGTGACCCGCGTGGGGACCAGGTACCGGTCCACGCGCAGCGAGATCTCGCGCATGTACAGGCGTCCCGCCCAGTGCTCACCGCTGCGCCGGTCCTTCACCCCTGCGGGGTGCACGACGGGGCGGAGTTCAGCTACCGATGGCCTTGGCATAGTCGGCGTATGCGTCCTTGATCTGGTCGGTGGACAGGTCGAGGTGTTCCAGGATCGTGTAGCGGCCGGGGCGGGTCTGCGGGGCGAAGGCGACGACCTGGACGAACTCGTCCTGGCTGAAACCGATCTCCTCCGGCAGGACGGGCAGTCCGTGCCGGCGCAGCACCTCGGCCATGTGTTCGGACTCCTCGTGCGCACCGCGCAGATGCATCGCGAACGCGGCGCCTATCCCCACCTGCTCGCCGTGGCTCGCGGCGCGCTTGGGGAAGAGGAGGTCGAAGGCGTGGTTGATCTCGTGGCAGGCGCCGGACGCCGGTCGGGAGTCGCCCGCGACCGACATCGAGATCCCGGTGAGGACCAGGCCCTCGGCGAGCACCTGGAGGAAGGAGTCGTCGCCGACGCCGCCGGGGTGGCGCAGCACGGCTTCGCCGGCCTGCCGTGCCATGGCGGCGGCGAGGCCGTCGATGGACTCGCCGGTGACCCGGTTGGACAGCTCCCAGTCGGCGACGCAGGAGATGTTCGAGACGGCGTCGCCGATGCCGGAGCGGACGAACCGTACGGGTGCCTCCCGGATCACGTCGAGGTCGATGACCACGGCGATCGGGTTGGGCACTCCGTACGAGCCGCGGCCCGCGTCGTTGTCGAGGGTCGCGACCGGGGAGCACAGGCCGTCGTGCGACAGGTTCGTCGCGACGGCGACCAGCGGCAGGCCGACGCGCGCCGCGGCGAACTTGGCGCAGTCGATGATCTTGCCGCCGCCGAGGCCGACGACCGCGTCGTAGCGGCCCTTCTTGATGGCGTCGGCGAGCTTGACCGCGTCGTCCAGGGTGCCGCCGCCGACCGGGAACCAGTCGGCTCCCGGAAGGGCAGGCTCCAGGCGCTGGCGCAGCTTGGCGCCCGAGCCGCCGCTGATCGCGACGGCGAGCTTCCCGGAGGCGGAGATCCGCTGGTCGGCGAGGACCGAGGCGAGGTCGTCCAGCGCGCCCGCGCGGATGTCGACGACGACCGGCGAGGGGATGAGCCTCGTCAGTACTGGCACGCGATCTCACGTCCCTTGGCGAGGTCGTCGTGGTTGTCGATCTCGACCCACTTCACATCGCCGATGGGGGCGACGTCGACCTTGAAGCCGCGGTTGACCAGCTCCTGGTAGCCGTCCTCGTAGTACAGGTCGGGGTCGCGCTCGAAGGTGACCTTGAGGGCGTCGGCCAGTTCGGCGGCGGCCTCGCCCTCGATGAGGGTGACGCCGATGTACTCGCCGGTCGCCTCGGCCGGCTCCATCAGCTTGGTGATCTTCCGGACACCCTTCTCGGGGTCCACGACGACCTTCATCTCCTCGTCGGCGAGCTGCTTGACCGTGTCGAGGGCGAGGATGATCTTCTTGCCGTCGCCGCGCGCGGCGAGCAGGGTCTTCTCGACGGAGACCGGGTGCACGGTGTCACCGTTGGCGAGGATCACGCCGTCCTTCAGGGCGTCACGGCCGCACCACAGGGAGTAGGCGTTGTTCCACTCCTCGGCCTTGTCGTTGTCGATGAGGGTGAGCTTCAGGCCGTACTTCGCCTCCAGGGCGGCCTTGCGTGCGTAGACGGCCTCCTTGCGGTAGCCGACGATGACCGCGACCTCGGTCAGGCCGATCTCGGCGAAGTTGCCGAGCGTGAGGTCGAGCACGGTGAGATGGTCCGCGGAGCCCTCCTCGGACCCTTCGGGTCCCACCGGCACCAGTGCCTTGGGCAGGGTGTCGGTGTAGGGGCGCAGACGCCGTCCGGCGCCGGCCGCCAGCACGAGGCCGATCATGCGGGTTCTCCTTCATCGTGTACGGCGGGTGCATGCGAGGACACCCAGAAGCGGATGCTCTCGGCGAGCACCACGAGTGCCACGGCCACGGCGAGTGCCGTGAGCGCGAGGCCGAAATCTGTGTTGCCGAGCAGGGCGGCGACGGTGACCAGCAGCACCCTGCCCTCCTGGCCGCCGGTCGACCGCACCAGCCACTGCGGCGGCGCGCCGGTGCCGCCGCGAATGCGGTAGACCGTGTCGTAGTGATGGTAGGCGACGGCGGCCACCAGCCCGAAAGCCGCTGGCAAGGCTCCGTTCACCTGGGTGTGGGCCGCCAGTACCAGAACCGTCCCGTACTCGGCCGCGCGGAAGAAGGGCGGAACGAGCCAGTCGAGGGCGCCCTTGAGGGGCCGGGCGACGGCGAGGCCCGAGGTGACGCAGTACACGCAGGCGGCGACGATCGGCAGGGTCCCGCCGTACGGCGTGAAGGCGCTCGCCGCGACGACGAAGGCGCCGCCGGCCAGGGCGAGCGCCGGTGCCGCGAAGGACGGCAGCCGGCGCGCGAAGCCCTTGAGGGCCTCCGCGAAGGACTGCGCGAGGATCCCGCAGTCGGCGAGATCGGACAGGGCCCGCGCGGACCGGTCGGTGCGGGCGGCCTTCCTGGTCAGGGACCGCAGGACGCGTCCGGCGGTGGTGTAGCAGGCGGCGAGGCCGCAGCCGATGAGCAGGACGGTGAGCGTGAGGCGCGGTGTGGTCAGGGCGGTGAGTACGGCGATCAGCGCCCAGCGCTCCCCGATCGGCAGCACGATCATGCGGCGGGCCCAGACCGTCCAGCCGACGCTGTCGAGACGGCCGGAGAGGGCGGCGGTGGGGCTGGTGCCGGAGTCGGCCGTGCTGACCGTGCTGTCGTAGGTGGATTCGCTGAACGAGAAGTCCACGACGTGCCGGCAGGTCTGGAGCACCATGGCGCCCAGCGCGAGCGCCCACACGTCGTCCCCGCCCCGGGCGGCGCCGAGGGCGAGTCCGGCGTAGTACGCGTACTCCTTGGCGCGGTCGAAGGTGGCGTCGAGCCAGGCGCCGAGGGTGGAGTACTGGAGCGAGTAGCGGGCGAGTTGGCCGTCCGTGCAGTCCAGGACGAAGGAGAGGAGGAGCAGGACGCCGGCGGCGACGAATCCGGCGCGGGTGCCGGTGGCTGCGCAGCCCGCCGCGATCAGCGCGGTGACCAGCGACGCGGTGGTGACCTGGTTGGGGGTGAGGCCCCGGCGGGCGCACCAGCGGGCGAGGTAGCGGGAGTAGGGGCTGACGCAGTAGGTCGTGAAGAAGCCGTCGCGCGATTTCACGGCGGTCCGCAGCCGTACGGCCTCGTCGTCCACGGCGGCGACGGACTGCCGGGCCTCGTTGCGGGCCTGCGGGTCGGCGGGGACGACGGCGACGAGCGTGCCGAGGTCGGGCCGGTGCGGCGGGGTGTCGCCGGCCTCCATGAGAGCGGCGACGCGGTCGGCGAGGGAGTCGACGGCGACGGTGGCGCCACCGCGCGCGGGACCCTCCGTGGTGTCGCGCACCGCGCCGAGCAGTGCGGCGCGGGCGGCGGGCTTCGCGGTCACGGCGCCAGGGATCGCGGCGGCTTCGAAGCGGGGGTCGGTCAGGCCGAGCCGGAGCGCGTGGACGTGTCCCACGAACCGGCTGTCCACGAGCGCGACGCGCTGGTCGGCGGGGACGTCCGTGAGGAGTCCCGCGACGTCGGACGGGTCATCGGTGAGCCGCACGTCGAAGCCGAGTTCCCGCAGATCGCCTTCGAGCGACGACCCTGGAACCGGCCTGCCGGTGAGGATGGCGGTCGACAGACGGACTCACTCCTTGGAATGCCGACGCGGCCAGGCGCCGGGCGTGTGTGGGTGGGCGCGCCCCGGGGCCGGGGTCGGCCGGGCGGCGTGTCGGCAGAGGCTATCGGATGAATACAAGCGCGAGTTCACCGCCTGTTCATGGGCCGATAAGCACTGTCTGCCCGGTCGGCACCGCCGCGATCATCATTGTTGATCGAAGGCCCACTCGACAAACCGTGGCCCCAGATCCCTTTATACGAGGACATCCCTGACCGGCGAAGGGTTGCATTGTCGGTTTCGCCCCTCCGCGACGACATCCGGGACGGCGTCCGGGACGGGCTTAGGCTCGTGGACCATGACGTGGTTGATCACAGGTGGAGCCGGATTTATCGGATCGCACGTGGTGCGGTCCATGACGGGCGCCGGAGAGCGCGTGGTCGTCCTGGACGACCTGTCGTCGGGGGCGGCGGGGAGGCTGGCGCCGGACGTACCGGTGGTCGAGGGGTCGTCGCTCGACGGCGATCTGCTGAAGCGGGTCCTCGCGGAGCACGCGGTGACCGGTGTCGTGCATCTCGCGGCCCGCAAGCAGGTCGGGCAGTCCGTGGAGCAGCCGCTGCTCTACTACCGCGAGAACGTCGGCGGCCTCGCCACCCTCCTCGACGCGGTCGCGGAGGCCGGCGTACGGCGGTTCCTGTTCTCGTCGTCGGCGGCCGTGTACGGGAACCCGGACGTGGACCTGATCAGCGAGGACACCCCGTGCGCGCCGATGAGCCCGTACGGCGAGACGAAGCTCGCCGGGGAGTGGCTGGTACGGGCGGCGGGCCGGGCGCACGGCATCGCGACGGTGTGTCTGCGGTACTTCAACGTGGCGGGCTGCGCGACGCCGGAGCTGGCGGACACCGGGGTGTTCAACGTGATCCCGATGGTCTTCGACCGGCTGACGCGCGGCGAGGCCCCGAGGATCTTCGGCGACGACTACCCGACGCCGGACGGCACCTGCGTACGTGACTACATCCATGTCGCCGACCTCGCGGACGCCCATCTGGCGGCGGCGCGACGGCTGAACGCGGAGCAGGTCACGGGTGACTTGACGGTGAACATCGGGCGCGGCGAGGGAGTTTCCGTACGCGAACTACTCACGTTGATCGCCGAGGCGTCGGGTGACCACCGTCCGGCGGTGGTCGAGCCCCGCCGCGCGGGCGACGCCCCGCGTGCGGTGGCGTCGGCGCGACGGGCCGCCGAGGAGCTGGGCTGGACGGCCCGGCTCGACGCCCGGGAGATGGTCGATTCGGCCTGGCGCGGCTGGTGTCTGCACCACCCCGAGGCGGCCGGCCGCTGATCCCACCGAGCCGCTTCCACGCTCTGACCTGCGGTTCATTTCCGCAGGTCAGAGCACATGACAACGGTGTTCAGCACCGTGTTGCCGTATACCCCCCACCCGTAGTTCACTGAAGGCACCGAGGGGTCTTCGACGAGACTTCAGGGCGACGACGGAGGGCGGTATTTCATGGGGGCCGGACACGACCACGGGCAGCCGCACGGCGGACCGACCACGGGTACGGCCGCCGCCGCGTACCGGGGACGGCTGCGCGTCGCGCTGTCGATCACGCTGACCGTGATGGTGGTCGAGATCGTCGGCGGGCTGGTCGCGGATTCGCTCGCGCTCATCGCGGACGCGACCCACATGGCGACGGACGCCCTCGGACTCGGCATGGCCCTGCTGGCCATCCACTTCGCGAACCGCCCGCCCAGCGCGCGCCGCACCTTCGGCTACGCACGGGCCGAGATACTCGCCGCCCTCGCCAACTGTCTGCTGCTGCTCGGCGTCGGCGGCTACGTCCTCTACGAGGCGATCCAGCGGTTCGTCACCCCGACGCAGACCGAGGGCGGACTGACGCTCGTCTTCGGTGTGATCGGCCTGGCCGCGAACATGGTGTCGCTGTCGCTCCTGGTCCGCGGCCAGCGGGAGAGCCTGAATGTGCGGGGCGCCTTCCTGGAGGTCGCCGCGGACGCGCTGGGCTCCGTCGCCGTCCTGGTGTCGGCCGTGGTCATCCTGACGACGGGCTGGCAGGCCGCCGACCCGATCGCCTCGATCGCGATCGGCCTGATGATCGTTCCCCGTACGGTGAAGCTGCTGCGCGAGACGCTCGACATCCTGCTCGAATCGGCGCCCCGGGATGTCGACATGGCGGAGGTACGGGCGCACATCCTGGCGCTTCCCGGTGTCGAGGCGGTCCATGACCTGCACGCCTGGACGATCACCTCGGGCCTGCCCGTCCTGTCGGCGCACGTGGTCGTCAGCGGCGAGGTGCTGGACACCCTGGGCCACGAGAAGATGCTGCACGAGTTGCAGAGCTGCCTCGGCGGACACTTCGACGTCGAGCACTGCACCTTCCAGTTGGAGCCCGGCGGTCACGCGCGGCACGAGGCGAAGGTCTGCCGCTGAGCCGCCGGGGCGCCCGGTACGGCTGGGGCGCCTGCTACGGTGTGCGGGATCTTTCGGCGTGCGGACCACGGGACACCGGGTAGCGCACATATGTGGAGGTGGGTTGATGACGGTCGTGGTGAGCGCTGCTTCGTGCGGCGACCGACGCATCCCCCTTTCACGGGCCCACGGCTGACCGACTCTTCGGCAGCACCGGGGCCCCCACACCCCGAAGGTTTCACGTTGTCCGACAACACCGCCTCCATGGAGGCGTTCTTCGCCCTGCACCGCGGCCTTCCGCGTCAGGGTCCCGGCTCCGGCGCCACCACCCGTCACCTCCTCTCGGCCGTCTCCGCCACCCGGCCGCTGCCCGCGCGTCCGCGCGTGCTCGACCTGGGCTGCGGACCCGGCAGCTCCGCGCTGGTCATCGCCGCGGAGACCGGTATGGAGGTGACGGCGGTGGATCTCCACGAGCCGTTCCTCGACGAGCTGCGGGCCGCCGCCAAGGCCCGCTCGCTCACCGACCGTATCCACCCGCTCCGCGCCGACATGGGGGACCTCCCGTTCCCCGACGGTTCCTTCGATCTCGTCTGGGCCGAGAGTTCGGCGTACTCGATCGGCTTCGACACCGCCCTGCGGAAGTGGCGCAGGCTGCTCGCGCCGGGCGGCGCACTGGTGCTCACGGAGTGCGAGTGGACCACCGACACGCCGGGCCCCGAGGCGCGCGCCTTCTGGGACCCGCAGTACCCACTGCGGACGAGTGACGAGAACATCCGTGCGGCGACGGCCGCCGGGTACCACGTCGTCGATGTCTTTCCGCAGCCCGAGTCCGACTGGGACGAGTACTACGGACCGCTCTCCGCGCGCGTGGCCGCCGCCGACCCCGGGGCGCCGGGCATGGCTGAGGCCCTGGCGGCGACCCGCGAGGAGTTGGCGATGCGCCGCGACCACGGGGAGGAGTACGGGTACACCGGGTACGTCCTGCGCCCCGCGGACACCGCGGCGGGGTCGGGATGGCGCACCCGGCCCGAGACGGCCGCCGACCGGGCGGCCGTACGGGCCGTGAACGCCGCGGCCTTCCCCACCGAGGACGAGGCGGCGCTCGTGGACGCGCTGCGCGCCGATCCGGAGGCGTGGCTGCCCGGTCTGTCGTACGTCGCCGAGGCGCCGGACGGCACGGTCACGGGCCACGCCCTGATCACCCGCTGCCGGGTGGGCGACACGCCCGCCCTCGCGCTGGCTCCGGTGGCGGTCCTGCCCGCCCACCAGCGCCGGGGCGTGGGCTCGGCGGTCGTCCGGGCGGTGCTCGACGCGGTCCGCGCGCGGGGCGGCGACAACCTGGTCCTCGTGCTGGGGCACCCCGAGTACTACCCGAGGTTCGGCTTCGTACCGGCGTCGCGGTACGGGATCAGGCCCGGGTTCGAGGTCCCGGACGAGGCAATGATGGCGCTGGTGTTCGACGGTTCCGTGCCGGTACCCCAGGGAACGATCAGGTATCCGGCCGCTTTCGGCGTCTGACCAGTACAGGCCGCATGTCCCGCCCGCTTCGGCGCGGCGGGACATGCGGGCCCGCCGGTACCGGGAGTGCCGGTGTTGTACGGCAGACTTGAAGTTCGAAGACCGAAGCGAAGGATGGGTATGCCGATCACACCTGCCACCGCGGAGCACAGTTCGTCGAACGGCACCGCAGAAACCATCTTGCTGGAGCTGGTCGACGAGGACGGCACCACGATCGGCACGGCGGAGAAGCTCGCCGCGCACCAGCCGCCCGGTCAGCTGCACCGGGCGTTCTCCGTATTCCTGTTCGACGAGCGGGGCCGGCTGCTGCTCCAGCAGCGCGCGCTCGGCAAGTACCACTCCCCCGGTGTCTGGTCCAACACCTGCTGCGGGCACCCGTACCCCGGCGAGTCGCCGTTCGCGGCTGCGGCCCGGCGGACGTTCGAGGAGCTGGGGGTCTCGCCGTCCCTGCTCGCCGAGGCGGGCACCGTGCGCTACAACCACCCGGACCCGGCGTCGGGCCTGGTGGAGCAGGAGTTCAACCATCTGTTCGTGGGGATGGTGCAGTCGTCGCCCCTGCCGGATCCGGCCGAGGTCGAGGACACCGTGTTCGTGACCGCCGCGGAGCTGGCGGAGCGGCACGAGAAGGACCCCTTCTCGGCCTGGTTCATGACCGTGCTCGACACGGCGCGGCCCGCGATCAGGGAGCTGACCGGCCCGTCGGCCGACTGGTGAGACGGCGCCCGGCCGACCGGTGGGACGACGGGAGGCCGGGCCGCTGTCACCGGTCGGCACGGGGGCGGCCGGTCGCTACGGAAGTGGCAGCCCCAGTCCTTCGGGCTCGGTGGGCCTGCCCGGCCCGAGGGGCAGGGCCGCCCAAATGACCTTGCCGCCGGTCGCCGTGTGCTCGACGTCGCACGCCCCGCCGGCCTCCCTGGTCACCTCACGGACCAGGAGCAGGCCCCGCCCGCCGGTCTGGCCGTGATCGGTCACCAGGGCGGTCGGCCGGTACGGATGGTTGTCCTCGACGGAGACCCGTACCCACTCGGCGCCGACGGCGACCTCGACCGCCAGCATCGGCGACAGCAGCGCCGCGTGCCGTACGGCGTTGGTGACCAGCTCCGAGACGATCAGCAGCAGGCCGTGCACCACGTCGTCCGACGCGGGCACCCCCTGCCGGGCGAGCAGATCACGTACCGCGTGCCGTGCCTGCGGCACCGAGGAATCGGTGGCGGGGGCGGTGAACCGCCACACACCCTCGTACGACAGCGGTCTCTGCCCGGCGTCCGGGTACACCCCCGGGCCGCCCTCCAGGGGCGCGCCGGAACCCCACCCGCTGCTGTCCATCGTCCGGTCGCCGCCCTTGCGCTCGATTGTCACCACACGTCGAGTGTTGGGAATGCCCTGGTCCATGCCGGATGACTGACCAGAAGTCAGCGAGTATCGACGCGTTCTGACCGATGGCGTATGACGGCGTCATTCGTGCGACTGCTCCTGTCCGTGTTGTGGTGGATTGGAGCCCTCTTCAGGTTGTAGGGGTTGGAGCGGCCCGTGACGGGCATCACCTGCGGCCGTATCGATGATCACGCGCGCGATGCCGTCGATAGCATCCGCCCATGGAGCAGCAGCCGGCACCCTTGGCACAGTTGGCACACCGTCTGGCCGACGGGGTCGCCACCGTCGTGATCAGCCACCCCGCCAAGCGCAACGCGATGACCGAGGCGATGTGGCGCTCCCTGCCACCGCTCCTCGACACCCTCGCGGCCGACCCGGAGGTACGGGCCCTGGTGCTCACCGGCGAGGGCGGCACCTTCTGCGCGGGCGCGGACATCTCCTCGCTGCGCGGTCCCGCGCCGGCCGCACAGGATCTCGCGGTACGGGCCGAGGACGCGCTCGCCGCCTTTCCGAAGCCGACGCTGGCCGCCGTACGCGGGCACTGTGTCGGCGGCGGCTGTCAGCTCGCGGCGGCGTGCGATCTGCGGTTCGCGGACGAGGAGGCGCTGTTCGGGGTGACGCCCGCGAAGCTCGGCATCGTCTATCCGGAGCCGACGACACGGCGGCTGGTGTCCTTGGTGGGTCCGGCGACGGCCAAGTACCTGCTGTTCTCGGGCGAGCTGATCGACGCCGGCCGGGCGCTGCGGACCGGCCTGGTGGACGAGGTGCTGCCCACGGGGGAACTGGACGGGAGGGTGGCCGAGTTCACCCGGGTCCTGGCGTCGCGTTCGCAGCTCACGCAGGCGGCGGCGAAGGAGTTCGCGGCGGGCCGGGCGGACCGGGCGGAGCACTGGGCCCGGCAGGCGCGGGGCAGCGGTGACACGGCCGAGGGGGTCGCGGCGTTTCTGGAGCGGCGCCGGCCGCGCTTCACCTGGTCCCCGACGGCGGACTGACCAGTGCGGGACCGACCCGCCCCCTGCCTCCCTCTGCCCGCGCTTCCCGGCATCCTGCCGACACCTTCCCCACGTACCGACCAGTCGGTAACATCGAGCCATGGAATCTCTGCCGGAGCGTGCCGGTCGCCGATGTCACCACATGCTCAACCCCTTGCACTCGGCCCACTACTTCTCGCCGGACCTCGGGCGTGAGCTGGCCGGGATCGGGATCGAGGACCCCTCCGCCGCCTACTTCGCGGTGCGCGCGGCGGCCATGGGGCCGGTCGGTGCGGGCGTGGTGACGGCGACGTTCTACAACTTCAACCATGAGCTGGTGGCCCGGCACGTGCCCGCGATCTGGTCGGTCGCCGACCCGGAGACCGTGCTCGCGGCGCGCACGCGCGCGGTGGACGCGACCCTGCGGCGGCTGCTCGGCGACGAGCTGATCGCGTCGGCGGAGCTGGCGGAGGCGGCGAAGCTGGCGCTGCGCGCGACGGAGGCGTGCGCCAGGGCGGCCCGCCCGCTGTACGCGGCGCACGCCGATCTGCCGGTGCCCGACGCGCCGCACCTCGCCTACTGGCACGCGGCGACACTGCTGCGCGAGCACCGGGGCGACGGCCACCTCGCGGCGCTGCTCGACGCGGAACTGGACCCGGTGGAGGCCTTGGTGACGCACACCGCGACCGGCCGGGGCATGACGCCGAGATTCGCCGTGGGCAGCCGGGGCTGGTCGCGCACCGACTGGGACGCCGCCGCGGGACGGCTGCGCGAGCGCGGACTGCTCGACCCGGACGGGGAGTTGACCCGCGAGGGCGTGGCGCTGCGCGAGGACGTCGAGGCCCGCACGGACCGCCTCGACCACGCCCCGTACGCGCATCTGGGCGCGGCCGGAGTCGAACGGCTCACCGAACTCGCCGGAGGAATCCTGAAGACGGCGATGGCGGCCGGGATGTTCCCGCCCGGAGCGTTCGGCAAGACCTGATCGGCAGGAACTGGGCCGCCACGCCCAGGGCCCGCGCCCGACGCACCGCGCCACACCCAGGACCCCCTTGCCCGACGCGCCCCGACGGGCCCTGCCCGAGCGGCGCCGTCGGGCGCCCTGCCGCCCGGTTGTCGGTGCCACCTGCCACAATTGCCGCGCAACCTCAGTGGAGAAGGCGGTACGGGATCGTGACGACACCCCTCGTAGGGTCCATCGAAGGCAGGATCGCCGAGCAGCTCGGCGTGCGGGAGCGGCAGGTGAAGGCCGCGGTCGAGCTGCTCGACGGCGGCTCGACGGTTCCCTTCATCGCCCGCTACCGCAAGGAAGCGACGGAGATGCTCGACGACGCCCAGCTGCGCACCCTGGAGGAGCGGCTGCGGTATCTGCGGGAGCTGGAGGAGCGGCGCACCGCCGTCCTCGAATCGGTGCGGGAGCAGGGCAAGCTCACCGAGGAGCTGGAGGCGTCGATCCGGGCGGCCGACACCAAGGCGCGCCTGGAGGACATCTATCTGCCGTTCAAGCCGAAGCGGCGCACCAAGGCGCAGATCGCGCGCGAGGCGGGCCTCGAACCGCTCGCGGACGGCCTGCTCGGCGACCCGTCCGTGGAGCCGTTCGCCGCCGCCGCGGCCTTCGTGGACGCCGACAAGGGCGTGGCCGATCCGCAGGCCGCCCTCGACGGCGCCCGCGCCATCCTCACCGAGCGCTTCTCGGAGGACGCCGACCTGATCGGCGAGTTGCGCGAGCGCATGTGGGGCCGGGGCCGGCTGGCCGCGAAGGTCAAGGACGGCAAGGAGGAGGCGGGCGCGAAGTTCGCCGACTACTTCGAGTTCACCGAGCCCTTCACGGAGCTGCCCTCGCACCGGATCCTCGCGATGCTGCGCGGCGAGAAGGAGGACGTCCTCGACCTCACCCTGGAGCCCGAGGAGCCGTCGGACACGCCGGGCCCCTCCTCGTACGAGGGGATGATCGCCCACCGCTTCGGGGTGACCGACCGGGGGCGCCCGGCCGACAAGTGGCTCGCGGACACGGTCCGCTGGTCCTGGCGGACCCGGATCCTGGTGCACCTCGGGATCGACCTGCGGCTGCGGCTGCGGACGGCCGCCGAGGACGAGGCGGTGCAGGTGTTCGCGACGAATCTGCGGGACCTGCTGCTCGCGGCGCCCGCGGGCACCCGCTCGACCCTGGGCCTGGACCCCGGATTCCGTACGGGTGTGAAGGTCGCCGTGGTCGACGCGACCGGCAAGGTCGTCGCCACCGACGTGATCTACCCGCATGTCCCGCAGAACAAGTGGGACGAGGCGCTGGCCAAGCTGGCGCGCCTGGCGAAGGAGCACACGGTCGAGCTGATCGCCATCGGGAACGGCACGGCGTCCCGCGAGACGGACAAGCTCGCCGGTGAACTGATCGCGGGGCACCCGGAGTTGCAGCTCACGAAGGTGATGGTGTCGGAGGCCGGCGCGTCGGTGTACTCGGCGTCGGCGTTCGCCTCGCAGGAGCTGCCCGGCATGGACGTGTCGCTGCGCGGCGCCGTGTCGATCGCGCGGCGGCTCCAGGACCCCCTCGCCGAGCTGGTCAAGATCGACCCGAAGTCGATCGGGGTCGGCCAGTACCAGCACGATCTGTCCGAGGTGAAGCTCTCGCGCTCGCTGGACGCGGTCGTGGAGGACTGTGTGAACGGTGTGGGGGTGGACGTCAACACGGCGTCCGCGCCGCTGCTCGCGCGGGTCTCCGGGATCGGCTCGGGACTCGCCGAGAACATCGTGGCGCACCGCGACGAGAACGGCCCGTTCCGTTCCCGGACGGCCCTCAAGGGCGTCCCCCGGCTCGGCCCGAAGGCGTACGAGCAGTGTGCGGGCTTCCTGCGGATCCGGGGCGGCGACGACCCGCTGGACGCGTCGAGCGTGCACCCGGAGGCGTATCCGGTGGTGCGGCGGATGGTGAAGACCGTGGGGAGCGAGGTCGCGTCGCTCATCGGCAACACGGGGGCGCTGCGCTCCCTGCGCCCCGCGGACTTCGTGGACGACACGTTCGGGCTGCCGACCGTGTCGGACATCCTCAAGGAGCTGGAGAAGCCGGGGCGCGACCCGCGGCCCGCGTTCAAGACGGCCACCTTCAAGGAGGGCGTCGAGAAGCTGTCCGACCTGGTACCGGGGATGGTGCTCGAAGGGGTCGTCACGAATGTGGCCGCGTTCGGCGCGTTCATCGACGTCGGCGTGCACCAGGACGGCCTGGTCCATGTGTCCGCCATGTCCAGGACGTTCGTCAAGGATCCGCGCGATGTCGTGAAGTCCGGCGACATCGTGAAGGTGAAGGTGCTGGACGTCGACATTCCGCGCAAGCGGGTGTCACTGACGCTGCGTCTGGACGACGAGATCGCGCCCGTGGACGGGTCGTCGGACGGCGGCAAGGGTCGCGGGGCTCAGCGCGGCGGGCGCCCGCCTCAGCCGCGTCAGGGCGCGGGACGACAGGGCGGCGAACGTCAGGGGGGCGAACGTCAGGGTGGTGGTGCCGGGCGCCAGGGCGGAGGCCGACAGGGCGGTGCCGGGGGCCGTCAGGGCGGCGGGCAGCAGGGCGGCGGCCGGCCGGCTTCCGCGCGGCAGCCCGCTCCGCCCGCGAACAGCGCCATGGCGGACGCGCTGCGCAGGGCCGGGCTTGTCGACCCGAACAACAGGTGAATCCGGACAACCGGTGAGTCGTGGGGGCGCCCCGGGAGACCGGGGCGCCCTCCGGGGCGCCGCTCACACCTCGGTGAGCTTGCCCGCCGCCATCTCGATCCGGCGGGTCGTGTGCACCGCGTCCAGCATCCGGCGGTCGTGCGTGACCAGGAGCAGCGTGCCCGGGTAGGACGCCAGCGCCGATTCGAGCTGTTCGATGGCCGGCAGGTCCAGATGGTTCGTCGGCTCGTCGAGGACCAGCAGATTGACGCCCCGGCCCTGGAGCAGGGCGAGCCCCGCGCGGGTCCGCTCGCCCGGCGAGAGGGTCGCCGCCGAGCGCAGCACATGGTCGGACTTGAGACCGAACTTGGCCAGCAGGGTGCGTACCTCGGCGGGCTCCGTGTCGGGCACGGCCGCGCAGAACGCGTCGATCAGCGACTCGCTGCCGTAGAACAGCTGCCGGGCCTGGTCGACCTCGCCGACCACGACCCCGGGACCGAGCGCGGCATGCCCGGCGTCGAGCGGTACGCGGCCCAGGAGGGCGCCCAGGAGCGTGGACTTGCCGGAGCCGTTCGCCCCGGTCACGGCGACCCGGTCGGCCCAGTCGACCTGGAGCGACGCGGGCCCGAAGCGGAAGTCCCCGCGCCGCACCTCGGCGTCGCGGAGGGTGGCGACGACCGCGCCGGAGCGCGGGGCCGCCGCGATCTCCATCCGCAGCTCCCACTCCTTGCGCGGCTCGTCCACCACGTCGAGGCGCTCGATCATGCGCTGGGTCTGCCGGGCCTTCGCGGCCTGCTTCTCGCTGGACTCGCTGCGGAACTTACGGCCGATCTTGTCGTTGTCGGTGGCCTTGCGGCGGGCGTTCTTGACGCCCTTGTCCATCCAGGCGCGCTGCGTCTGGGCGCGGCCTTCGAGCGCGGCCTTCTTGTCGGCGTACTCCTCGTAGTCGGCGCGGGCGTGCCGGCGGGCCGTTTCGCGCTCCTCCAGATAGGCGTCGTAGCCACCGCCGTAGAGGTTGATCTGCCCTTGCGCCAGGTCGAGTTCGAGGACCTTGGTGACCGTGCGGGCAAGGAACTCACGGTCGTGGCTGACGAGGACGGTGCCCGCGCGCAGACCCTTGACGAAGGCTTCGAGCCGGTCGAGGCCGTCGAGGTCGAGGTCGTTGGTCGGCTCGTCCAGCAGGAACACGTCGTAGCGGGACAGGAGCAGCGAGGCGAGTCCGGCGCGGGCCGCCTGGCCGCCCGACAGGGTCGTCATCGGCTGGTCGAGGTCGACGCCGAGGCCGAGCGACGCGGCCACCTCGTCGGCGCGTTCGTCGAGGTCGGCGCCGCCGAGACCGAGCCAGCGCTCCAGGCCCACGGCATACGCGTCGTCGGCGCCCGGCGCGCCGTCGACCAGGGCCTGGGTGGCCTCGTCCAGGGCACGCTGCGCCTCGGCGACACCGGTGCGGCGGGCCAGGAACGCGCGCACCGACTCGCCGGGGCGGCGCTCCGGCTCCTGCGGGAGGTGGCCGACGGCGGCGGTGGGCGGGGAGAGCCGCAGCTCCCCTTCGTCGGGCGAGTCGAGCCCGGCGAGCAGCCGCAGCAGGGTGGACTTGCCCGCGCCGTTGGCACCGACGAGACCGATCACCTCACCCGGGGCGACGACGAGGTCGAGCCCGGTGAAGAGGGAGCGGTCGCCGTGCCCTGCGGCGAGATCCTTGGCGACGAGAGTGGCAGTCATAACGGGTCGATCCTACGGAGGGCCCGGGGCGATCGGAAAACGGATTGCCTCCGGCGGCTCACGCGGACCCGGAACGTCACGGCCGCTCACCGCCGCACAGGTGCCACCAGCACACTGTCCGTCGTCCGTGCCACCACGAAGGACTCCCCCCGCGCCGCCTTGGCGTCGAGCGCGATCCGGTGATCGCCCGGGGGCAGGACGCCGTCGAAGACCTCGTGCGTGTGGGTCCGGTGGAGGCGGTCGACGCGGTACGCGATGAGGCGGACCCGGCAGGTCGATGTGGTCTCGACCCGGGCCTCACCCCCGGCCGCGGTCAGGGCGGCGAGGCGGCGCCGGCCCCCGGCGGCCCCCACGTCCAGGGACTGCTCGATCTGCGCGACGAGCAGCGGAACGACGGGAGCGAGCCCGTCGACGTACGCCACCTCGACGCCCGCTTCGGCGAAGGCGGCGCGCACGGCGGATCGTTCCCGCTCGCCGACCGCGCGGCCGAAGGCGACCGCGCCGTAGGTCCGCAGCTCGTCGGCCGGGACCCCGGCCGCGCCGTCGGTGATCTCGGCGCCGATACCGATGGCGCGCAGGGCGGCGGCGAGCTTGGCGAGTACGGCGACCCGGGCCCCGATCAGCAGGACCCGCCGACGGCCTCGCCCCCCACCGCCCCCGTCGCTCGCGGCGTCCTCGATGAGCCGCCGCAGCGCGTCACGGTACTCGGCGCCCCGGAACCGGTAGGGCCCTATGCCGTGGTAGCCGTTGAGGTCCAGGTCCGCGCGCGTGTCGGTCTGCCAGGCGAAGTCCCGCCAGATGTAGTCGTCGCCGTCCGGGGCCTTCTCGATGACGGCCGTGACGGCGCCGCACTCGATGCCCTCGCACTCCGGGCACCCGTAGATGACGTGCCGCCCGCCGGCGAGCGGGGCCTCCGCCTCCAGGAGGAGGCCGCGGGCCTGGGCGGCGAAGATCGCGGGCGGTACGTCGGAGGCGAGCGGCGACACCGCGTCGAGGTCGGAGAGCTGGAACAGCAGCGGGCGCCCGTCGACGACGAAGTCCACGAAGTCCCGGTGAGCCTGGTAGTCGCCGTTGGCGAGAACCCCACCGGTGCGCGTCGCGGGCGCCAGACCGAATGTCGTATACACGGCAGACATGTCCTGAGTATCCCCACCGCGCACGGGAACCGAGCACGCCGTGGCGGATTCGGCTAGCGTCCGGGCGTGGCTACTGAAGTGATCGTGGTGGGCAGCGGCGTCATAGGTCTGACGACGGCGGTGATGCTCGCGGAGCGCGGGCACCGGGTCCTGGTCCGGTCGCGGGAGCCCGCCGAGCGGACGACCTCGGCCGTTGCGGGCGCGCTGTGGTGGCCCTATCGCATCCGGCCCGAGAACAGGGTCGGCGACTGGTCGCTGGAGTCCTTCGCCGTGTACGAGGAGTTGGCGGGGCGTCCGGAGGAGACGGGCGTACGCATGGTCGAGGGCGTACACGAGGGCGGCAGGCTGGACGGGCTCGGGGCGTGGGCGGCCGGTGTGCCGGGGCTGCGGGCGGCGACGGCGGCGGAGTGCCAAAGCGGTGAAGGGCTGTGGGCGCGGCTGCCGTTGATCGACATGCCGTCGCATCTGCGGTGGCTGCGGGGCCGGTTGGCGGCGGCGGGCGGCACGGTCGTGCCGGGCACGGTGACCTCGCTCGCGGAACTCGCGGATCCCGTGAATCCCGTGAATCCCGTGGGCCGGGCGCGGGTGGTCGTGAACTGCACCGGGCTCGGCGCCCGCGACCTCGTACCCGATCCGGCCGTGCGTCCGGTCAGCGGGCAGTTGGTGCTGGTGGAGAACCCGGGCGTGGACACCTGGTACACCGGTCCGGAGTCGGCGGGCGGGTCGGCGTACTTCTTCCCGCAGCCCGGCCGGCTGGTGCTCGGCGGCACGGCGCGGGAGGACGACTGGTCGACGGAGCCCGATCCGGCGGTCGCCGAAGCGATCGTGCGGCGCTGCGCGGCCGTACGGCCGGAGATCGCGGACGCCAGGGTCCTGGGGCACCGGGTGGGTCTGCGGCCCGTGCGCGACGCCGTGCGCCTGGAGCGGGTGCGGCTGCCGGGCGGCGGGACCGTCGTGCACCACTACGGGCACGGTGGGGCGGGGGTGACCGTGGCGTGGGGGTGCGCGCGGGAGGCGGCCGATCTCGTGGAGGCGGACACCGTGTGAACGCGCGGGGGCCGCCCGAGAGTTCCCGGGCGGCCCCACCAGGGTCTTGGGCGCGGGCTCAGCAGCGGGTCTCGGGCCGGCCCTCGGTCAGGTGGTACGGGGCCCTGGCGTCGAGGAGCAGCGGGACCAGGGCGCGCAAGGGCTGGCGGAGGCGGACGGTGGCTCCGTCACGGTCCCGCTGGACCCGTACACCGTGCAGCGCCAACTCGTCGTGCACGTCGGCGTACTGGTCGGCCGTCAGCCGGTACGCGCACGGCGGGTCCTGGATGACTTCGGCGGGTTCGGCGGGATCGTTGTCCGCGCCGCCGAGATAGACCGGGCCCCGGTCGCGGTAGCCGGCGAGACGGGCGGCCCCGGTCGCCGCCGCGATGGCCCTGCGCCGCTCGTCGGTGAACTGGAACATGCCGTCCAGTGCAGCGAGTTGGGAGGAGACGCGGCGCCGGTTGTTGAGCGCTTCGTCGGCCTTCTCGGCGTCCGTGAGCGGGTCGACGCGGCTCTCGATGAGCAGCCCGACGGCGTGCTTGATGCCCGACGCGTTGCGCAGGATGCGTTCCTGGCCGTCGCCCGCCGTCTGCCGGATCGGCTCACCGGTCACCGGGTCGGTCCAGATGCCGTAGGTGCCGGTCGAGTAGCCGGAGGCGTGCGCGGCCGGCCTGACGTACGACTCGGAGAGTGCCTGGGCCTCGTCGTGCACGGCCCGGTCGGTGTTGAGGTTGCGGGGCCAGAGGTCGAACAGGTCCTTGTCGTAGTACTTCGGGGTCGAGCCGTACTCGTGCAGGTCGTAGATGATGTCGGGGGTCCGGTCGCGGATCACGGCGGCCATCGCCCGTGCCTCGGCCGTCTTGAGCGCCATGTGGTCGCGGTTGATGTCGACGCCCGCGGAGTTGCCGCGGGTGTCGGCGGCGCGGCCGTCCGGGTTGGCGGTGGGCACGACGAGGACCGTCGTACGGGACAGGAAGGTCCGGGTGTCGCGGTCCTCGGCGTACGCGAGGTCGCGGATCGTGGTGAGGCACGCCTCGCGGCCCGACGGTTCGTCGCCGTGCTGGCTGCACACCAGGAGCACGGTGGACGCGGCGCGCGGGGCGCCGATCCGGACGAGCTGGAGCGGGCGGCCCTGCGCGGTCGTGCCGATCCGGGACACGGACACCCGCTCGGCGCCCCGGTCGACGGCGGCGAGAAAGGACTGCTCCTCGGGCTGTGTCGTCCAGCGGGCCCCGGCGGACTCTTCGAATCCGGTACGGGGTGGGGGCGTGGGGCGGGGTCCGGCTTCGGCGGCCTGTGCGGGTGCGGTCAGCAGGGGTGCGGCCAGGGCGACGGCGGCCGAGGCCAGGACGAAGGCTCGGGTATGGGTGCGAGTGCGGGTCCGATTCGAGGTCCGGGTGGGGGCGGGGGTGCGGTGCGTCATGAAGCGCTGCCTCCGGGGATGCGGTGGGTCGCGCGCGGCGGGTGCACCTGGTCGCGGCCCGTGGTGTGCGGCGCGGCGGTCGCGGTGCCCGATGTGGCGCGTGCGAAGGCGGCGGCGCCCCCGACGAACGGCACCTTCGCCGAGGTGCGGGCCAGGTCGAGGGTGAGTGTGGGCCGGTCGGCGGGCGGGTCGATGAGGTCCTGGTCGGTGCCCGCGACGATCAGCGCGAGACGGTGGCCCGCCGGGACGACGTGGTCGGTCGCCCCGAGATCGAGCGTGATCGTGTAGCGCTTGCCGGGCGTCAGCGGGCGGCCCGTACGGTCGGAGGCGTAGTTCCCGAGGTCGGCCCACCCCCGGCTGACGACGGTCGCGCCGACGTCGGCCTTCTTGGCGGCGGTCTCCTTGTAGCAGGCGCTGTCCCCCGGGGTGCTCGCGCCCCAGCAGGTCCGGTCGGGCAGCGTGCTGATGCCCTCGCCCGACGCGCCGTAGTCACGGATGGTCGCGGGGCCCAGGTCGACCAGGACCGCCGACAGGTGCGCGGTCGGGGTGCTCGGGGTCGCGGTGACGGTGACCCGCGAGGAGCCGGAGAGGCGCAGGTCGCGGGTGAGCGGCTTGGTGGTGAATCCGGCCTTGTCCGGGGTGCTCCGGTCGATCTGCGCGGCCCAGTCGGTCTCGTTCCTGCCCGGGTCGTCCGTGAAGGTCTCGGTGCCAGTCGCGGGGCGAAGGCCGAGGGTGCCGACGCCGGACTGGGTGCCCGTGGCGGGGCGCAGGGTGGTGGCGGCGGTGGTGCGGGGCGGCCAGGTGGCGCTGGTGGACCACTGGTCGGGGGCGCGCTCGATGTCGGCCATCGGCTCGCGGTCGATGCCGTTGTCGTAGCCGAGGAGTTCATGGTCGAACCAGCGGTGCAGGGTGGTGACCCAGGTGGCGCGGCGGAAGTCGAACGGGTCGACGTGCCCGGTCTGGCTCAGCCAGATCTTGCGGTCGACGCCCGCCTTTCCGAGGGCGTCCCACCAGGGACCGACGTGCTGCATACGGACGTTGAGGTCCTGCATGCCGTGGACGACGAAGACGCTGGCCTTCACCTTGCGCGCGTCGGGCACATAGTTCCGCTCGTCCCACAGCCGGGTCCAGTCACCGGTGCGGGGCGCTTCGTCGACAAGTCGCTTCTGTACGGCGGCACAGCGGGCGCGCGCCTCGGGGCTGTCGACATAGTCGGACAGCCACTCGGGTCCGGAATCGTAGAGCGGGGCGCCCTTCGAGAAGTAGTAGTCGTACCAGGAGGAGATCGCGCTGATCGGGACGATCGTCTCCAGGCCCCGTACGCCGGTGGCGGCGACGCCGTTGGCGATGGTGCCGTCCCAGCTCTTGCCGATCATGCCGGTCCGGCCGTTGGTCCAGGAGGCCTGGGTGCGGGCGGTGCCGGTGCGGGTCGTGTAGGCGTGCGCGCGGCCGTTCAGCCAGTCGATGACGGCCTTCGCGGACTGGATGTCGGAGCGTCCGCCGACGTCCACGCAGCCGTCGGAGCGGTTGGTGCCCGCGAGGTCGACGGCGACGAAGGCGTAGCCGCGCGGCACGAAGTAGTTGTCGTAGTAGAGCGGGAAGCCGATCGGGTTGCCCTGCGCGTCGTACGTCTTCTTCTGGCTCTCGTTGCCGCGTCCGCAGCAGGAGTAGTACGGGCTGGCGTCCATGATGACGGGCACCTTGCGGCCCTGCGCGGCGGGTTCGCGGGGGCGCACGATGTCGACGCCGACGCGGTCGTTCTTTCCGTCGCCGTCCCCGTCGAACCCGGTGTCGACCCAGACGGATTCGCGGACGGCGGTGTCGTACGCGTATACGGGCTTGCTCTCGCGTACCGGGTGGCCGGAGTCGGCGGCGGCCGTCGTGGAGGGTCGGGTGGCCTGGGCGGCGTTCGACGGCAGGACGCCGGTCAGCACGAGGGCGGCGGTGGCCGCGATCACGAGCGTGCTGCGGAGGAAGCGCGGTCGACGCGCACGTACACGTTTCGGCATGCGCGGAAGGTACTCCGGTCAACTCCCGCGCAAAAGAGGGCCTTGTGCGCCAGGAGGCTGTCCAGGCGAAAGATCCGCCCGTGTCGGCCGAATGGCGATCGTGTGACAGCGGGGGCCATGGACATGACTGGGGCGCGAGGGGCTGAATAGGGTCGAACGGTCCTTGTACCCCCATGACTTGGAGCTTCCGTGCACCGCAGACTCATCGTCCCGGGCGCGCTCGCGGCCTCTCTGCTGCTGGCGATCCCGGCAACGGCCGCCGACTACACGCCCGGGGCACCGGGAATCGGCGATCCCTACTATCCGGACTACGGGAACGGCGGATACGACGTCTCCCACTACGACCTGCGGCTGAAGTACCAGCCGGCGACCGACCTCCTCGAAGGCACGGCGACGATCCTCGCCACGACCACGCAGAACCTGTCCCGTTTCAATCTCGACCTCGGCCTGAAGGCCAGTGAGGTGCGAGTCAACGGCAGGAAGGCTGCGTTCACGACGTCGGGCGTCCAGGAGCTGGAGATCACGCCCGCCGCCGGGCTGCCGAAGGGCGCGCCGGTCACGGTCGTCGTGAAGTACGCGGGCAAGCCGTCCGAGGTGAAGCTGTACGGCTTCACGTCCTGGCAGCGGACGCCGGACGGCGGGGTCGCGGCGAACGAGCCCGAGGCGGCGGCCTGGTGGTTCCCGTCGAACGACCACCCGCGCGACAAGGCCACCTACGACGTGTCGGTGTCCGTGCCCGACGGGACGCAGGCCATCTCCAACGGGGTGCTCCAGTCGACCAGTTCGAAGCTGGGCTGGACCCGCTACAACTGGCGCTCGGCCAAGCCGCAGGCGACCTATCTGGCGACGCTCGCCGTCGGCAAGTTCGACATCACGACCGACACGACCGCGTCCGGGCTGCCCGTGCTCAACGCCTACAGCAAGGATCTCGGCGCCAACGCCGGGGCCGCGCGGGCAAGCGTGGAGCGGACCACGGAGGCCGCCGAGTGGCTGGAGAGCGTGTTCGGCCCTTATCCCTTCGACTCGCTCGGCGGCTATGTGCCGAATGTGCCGAGCCGCTTCGCGCTGGAGACGCAGACCCGGCCGTTCTACAGCCCTCGCCAGTTCGCGAACGGCTCGAACGTGTCCGTCGTCGTCCATGAGCTGGCGCACCAGTGGTACGGGGACAGTGTCTCGGTCCACGGCTGGAAGGACATTTGGCTGAACGAGGGCTTCGCGAGCTACAGCCAGTGGCTCTGGTCCGAGAAGGAGGGCGAGGGCACCGCGCAGGAACTCGCCGACTACGTGTACGCGTCACACCCGGCCGACGACCCGTTCTGGCAGGTCGCGCCCGGTGACCCCGGTCCGGAGAACCAGTTCGACGGCGCCGTGTACGACCGGGGGGCGCTCGCGCTCCAGGCGCTGCGGAACGAGATCGGCGACCGGGCGTTCTTCAAGATCCTGAAGGGCTGGCCGCAGAAGAAGGCGTACGGCAACGCGACCGTGGCCGAGTTCGTCCGGTACGCGGAGAAGGTGTCCGGGAAGTCGCTGGGGGCGCTGTTCGACACATGGCTGTACGCGACGGAGCGGCCCGCGCTGCCGGGTGTGCGGGTGGCCGGGGTGCCGGACGCGCCGGAGTCGTGGGCGGACATCGCCCGTTCGCACGAGCGGTGACTGTTCGAACCCCCGGCTTCCGGCCGGGGGTTCTTCGCGCCGGGGGTTTTTCGCGCCGGCCCTTATCGCTGCTGTTGGCTACGGTGGCGCAGCCTCGCTTCGTGGGCCATCGGGAAGTATCTGAGCCGTTCCGGAAGCAGGGGTACGAGTCGGCCGACCACCTTGCCGAAGCGACGCAGGCGGCGTTCCTGGCGGGGGGTCCACGAGAGGCCGATCGCCTCGCGGGCCTCCGGGGGCAGCAGGCCGACGGTGACGAAGTGCCGGAGCCGGGCGAACGGTCCGCGCAGCAGCGGCCACAGGGCGCGCAGCGGGAGCCGGACCAGGAGCGGGCCGCGGTCGGGCGGCGGGACCGTCGGGTCGACGGCGGTCAGCTCCTCGGCGACCTTCGTCAGCTCCACCTCGTGGGCCAGCATGTCGCGGTAGTACGGCCAGAACTCCTCGACCGTCTGCGGCATGTCCCGGTCGCGCAGACCGAGCAGCCGGCCGACCCGCAGCCACTCCCCGTACAACTGGCGCTCCTCCGCGTCCGTGAAGCGCCGCCCCCACAGATATCCGCGCGCGTGCCGCACCACGGGGAAGCCGGTGGCGTGCACCCATGCGTAGTGGTGCGGTGTCAGTGCGTGGTACGGGCGGCCATGGGCGTCGGTGCCCTTGATGGTGCGGTGGAGCCGGCGCAGCCGGATGCCCTCGGCGACGGCGGCCTCTCCTCCGTAGACCCAGAGCTGGAGCGAGCCCAGGGAGCGTTCGGCGCGGCCCCAGGGATCGGTGCGGAACACCGAGTGGTCGTCCACGCCGGCGCCGACGGCGGGGTGGGCGACCTGGAGGGCCATCGCGGGGGGCAGGGTGAGCAGGGTGCGGATGTCGCCGACGGAGTCCCAGAGGATGCCGTCGGGGGGCGGCAGTGACGGGGGCGAGGCGGGTGAGGAGGGTGAGGAGGGTGAGGCCGGTGAGGAGGGTGCGGGGGTAAAGGGGGTCGGCGGGGCTGATGGGGACCCGGTGGCGACCCCTCCGGCATTTTGCGGCATATGTCCATTATGGAACTGTCACCGGCGTAAAGACCCGCAGCTCAGCCGCGCGCCCTCGGCTCCGGTGCCTGCCGGCGCTCGCCCACCATGCGGGCCGCGAGGTCGGAGGCCACCTCGGAGACGGTGAGTCGCAGCTCGGCCTCGACCTCGGCCCGCCGCGCCTCCGTCTTCGCCTGACCGACCACGGCGGCGACGCCCCCTTCGCGCGAGCCGTCCGCGCGGGCACCGGCGACCGGGGCGGCGCCGGTCTCACGGGCGCGCTGCCGGGCGCGGGCGGCGTCGCCGTGGGCCCCGGCGAGTACGGCCACTGTCTCGGCCCGCTCCCGCTCGGCCCGGACCCGCACCGCTTCGGAGCGCCGCGCGGCACCGTGCGTACGGTCCTCGCGCCGGGCGCGCGCCCGCCGCAGCCGGGGCACCGCTCGGGCGACGGCGAACAGACAGAGCGCGAACACGGGCAGTGCGACGGCGAGTTCCCCCACCTTCGGATGGAGCGGACCGATGTCGGTGGGCACAAGGTACATACCGATGCCCTACCCGTTCACACGTCCACAACAACGCGCGTGCGAAAGGGAGTTGTGCCTGAAGGGCGCTGGAGGGCTCCCGAAATCCCCTATCCGTCGTGGTCGTACACGGTCACCGCCACGCCCCGCGTGGTGAGCCGGTCGGATATGAGCGGTTCCACGCGGGACCACTTCCCGCCGGCCAGGCCGCAGCCGATGCGCGGCATGTGGACGGAGGCCCCCAGCTCGACGGCCCGGTCCGCCAGGGTGCCAAGCGCGGTTCCTATCGCCTCGTACCGCACTGGCACTCCCTTGCTGCCCGTGCGGATGCCCCGCTGGCCGATCATGTTCGCCACCCAGAGATAGCGGTCGACCCGCACGAGCTGCACCGCGCCGAGGCCGAAATCGTTGCGGGCGCGGTCACGGTGCCAGGCCCGGTAGGCCGTCTCCGGCTCCGGCCAGCGGCGCGAGACGGCCAGCACGAAGCCCTTGCCCCAGCCCCCGATGTCGTTGCAGACATGGGCGATCACCTTGACGCCCTTGCCCGACGGCGTGGTGGCGTCCCCCCGGACGTATGTGATCTCCGACATGACGCCACCGTACGGGCCGGCACTGACAGTGGGCGGGGCTCCGGTGCACGGCGGCGTCGCCGTTTCACAGTGGTGGTGCGACAGCAATACTGTTGCACGGTGATCAGGGGCCCGCCGTGATGCCTGCGGTGATGCCCGGGGTGGACCCGTACGGAGCTGGGAGCTGGGATGACGACGGACGCACCGGACGTGACGCTGACCGTCGACGAGCTGGCCGCGCGGGCGGGCGTGACCGTCCGGACGATCCGCTTCTACAGCACCCGGGGGCTGCTGCCGCCGCCGGTGATCGGTGCCCGCCGGGTGGGTCTGTACGGGCCGGACCATGTGGCGCGGCTGGGCCTCATCGAGGAGTTGCAGCACCAGGGGATGACCCTGGCGGCCATCGAACGGTATCTGGAGCAGTTGCCGCCGGAGCTGAGCGCGCACGACCTCGCGCTGCACCGTGCCGTGGTGGCCTCCTGGGCGCCGGAGGCGCTGGAGGACGTCACGCGGGCGGAGCTGGAGCGGCGGGCGGCCCGCGCCCTCACCGACGAGGACGTGGACCGGCTCGCCGCCATGGGCGTGCTCACCCGTACCGAGGACCCCGGCATCTTCCGCGCGGACCGGGGGCTCCTCCGCCTGGGCACACAGTTGCTGGACGTGCCGATCGCCCATGAGACGATCCTCGCCGCCCGTACCGTTCTGCTGCGGCACGCGCGCGAGGCCGCGCACGAGCTGTCCCGGATGTTCCGCGACGAGATGGGCGACCTCCACCGCGAAGGCTCCGCCGACCAGGCGCGGGTGGCCGCGATGAAGTCCCTGTCCGCCCATATGCAGCCGCTGGTCGTGCAGGCCCTGGTGACGGCGTTCCAGCGGTCGCTCACGGAGGAGCTGCGGGAGTGGCTCAGGCAATGACCCCGGGGCACCGGCACATTCCGGTGCCCCGCTTTCCTGCTGGTCACTCCGCTTTCCTGCTGTCCTTCGGGCGTCAGGCGTCCGTGAAGGTCTCCCCCCGTTCGGCCTTCGCCACCAGCAGGGCCGGCGGTGCGAAACGGTCTCCGTAGCGGGCCGCCAGCTCCCGCGCGCGGGACACGAATCCGGCGGGCCCGCCCTCGTACCCGTTGATGTACTGAAGCACGCCACCCGTCCAGCCGGGGAAGCCGATACCGAAGATGGAGCCGATGTTGGCGTCCGCGACCGATGTCAGGACGCCCTCCTCCAGGAGGCGCACGGTGTCCAGCGCCTCGGAGAACAGCATGCGTTCCTGCATGTCCCGGAACGGGATGTCGACGCCGTCCTTGGTGAAGTGCTCCCGCAGGCCCGGCCAGAGACCGGCGCGCTTGCCGTCCACGTAGTCGTAGAAGCCCGCGCCACCGCTCCTGCCCGTACGGCCGAACTCGTCGACCATGCGGTCGATGACGGCCTCTGCGGGGTGCGCGTCCCAGGTGCCGCCCGCCTCCTCGACGGCCCGCTGCGACTCGGCGCGGATCTTGCGGGGCAGCGTCAGCGTCAGCTCGTCCATCAGGGACAGCACCTTCGCCGGGTAACCGGCCTGCGCCGCCGCCTGTTCCACTGAGGCGGGCTCGGCGCCTTCGGCGACCAGCGCGACCCCCTCGTTGATGAACTGGCCGATGACGCGCGAGGTGAAGAAGCCGCGCGAGTCGTTGACGACGATCGGTGTCTTCCTGATCTGCCGGACCAGGTCGAAGGCGCGGGCCAGCGCCTCGTCGCCGGTGCCCTCGCCTTTGATGATCTCGACCAGCGGCATCTTGTCGACGGGTGAGAAGAAGTGCAGCCCGATGAAGTCGGCGGGCCGCTCGACGCCTTCGGCGAGGACGGTGATCGGCAGCGTCGAGGTGTTGGAGCAGAGCAGCGCGTCGGGCTCCACCAGGTGCTGGATCTCCTGGAACACCTTGTGCTTGAGCGCCGGGTCCTCGAAGACGGCCTCGATGACGGCGTCACAGCCCGCGACGTCCGCGGGGTCGGCGGTGGGCGTGATCCGGGCGAGCAGCGCGTCGGCCTTCTCCTGGCTGGTACGGCCACGGGAGACGGCTTTGGCGCACAGCTTCTCGGAGTACGCCTTGCCCCGGGCCGCCGCATCGGCGGACACGTCCTTGAGGACGACGTCGATGCCCGCGCGGGCGCAGGAGTAGGCGATGCCCGCGCCCATCATGCCCGCGCCGAGCACGGCGACCTTGCGGACCGTGCGAGGGGCGACGCCCTGGGGGCGGTTCGCGCCGGAGTTGACGGCCTGGAGGTCGAAGAAGAACGCCTGGATCATGTTCTTCGCGACCTGGCCGGTGACCAGTTCGGTGAAGTAGCGGGCCTCGATGGTCTGCGCGGTCTCGAAGTCGACCTGTGAGCCCTCGACGGCCGCCGCGAGGATGTTGCGCGGGGCGGGGTAGGGGGCGCCGCCGGTCTGCTTCTTCAGGTTGGCGGGGAAGGCGGGCAGGTTGGCGGCGAACTTGGGGTGTGCGGGGGTGCCGCCGGGGATGCGGTAGCCGGGCCGGTCCCAGGGCTGCTGCGACTCCGGGTTGGCGTCGATGAACGCGCGCGCCTTTGCCGTCAGCTCTTCGGGCGTGGTGGCGACTTCGTGGACGAGCCCGGCGTCCCGCGCGCGGGGTGCGCTGTACTGGGTGCCCTGGAGGAGGACCTTCAGGAGGGCGTCGGTGATGCCGAGGAGGCGTACGGTCCGGGTGACGCCGCCGCCCGCGGGCAGCAGGCCGAGCGTGACCTCCGGGAGGCCGATCTTGGTGCCGGGGGTGTCGAGGGCGACGCGGTGGTGGCTGGCGAGCGCGATCTCGTACCCGCCGCCGAGCGCGGCGCCGTTGATCGCGGCGACCACGGGCTTGCCCAGGGTCTCGATGCGGCGCAGGTCCCGCTTGATGCCCATGCCGGTCTCGAACGCGAGCTGGGCCTGTCCGGGGCCGAGCTGGATCATCTCCTTGAGGTCGCCGCCTGCGAAGAAGGTCTTCTTGGCGGAGGCGAAGATGATGCCGCGCACCGAGTCCCGCTCGGCTTCGAGGCGGTCGGCGACGGCCGTGAGGGAGGCCGTGAACGCCTGGTTCATGGTGTTGGCGGACTGGTCGGGGTCGTCCAGGACGAGGGTGACGATGCCGGTGTCGTCCTGCTCCCAGCGGATGGTGGTGCTCTCCGGCCGCGATGTGGTGGCTGCCATGGCTGCTTCTTCTCCGTAAGGGTGTGCCGGGACGGACGGTCAGAGACGCTCTACGACGGTGGCGATGCCCATGCCGCCGCCGACGCAGAGCGTGGCGAGGCCGCGGCGCAGATCGCGGCGCTCCAGCTCGTCCACGAGCGTGCCGAGGATCATCGCGCCCGTGGCGCCGAGGGGGTGGCCGAGCGCGATGGCGCCGCCGTTCACATTGACCTTGTCCAGCGACAGGCCCATGTCCTTGACGAAGCGCAGGACGACCGCGGCGAACGCCTCATTGATCTCGACCAGGTCGATGTCGTCGATGGTCAGCCCGGCCTTGGCGAGCGCCTTGCGGGTCGCGGGCGCGGGTCCGGTGAGCATGATGGTCGGCTCGGAGCCGGAGACCGCCGCCGACACGATCCGCGCGCGGGGCCGCAGTCCGTACCGCTCGCCCACCTCCTTCGAGCCGATGGCGACCAGGGCGGCGCCGTCGACGATGCCGGAGGAGTTGCCCGCGTGGTGGACGTGGTCGATCTTCTCGACCCAGTGGTACTTCTGGAGCGCCACGGCGTCGAAGCCGCCGAGGTCGCCGATGTCCGCGAAGGACGGCTTCAGCTTGGCGAGCGAGTCCGCGGTGGTGCCGGGGCGCATGTGCTCGTCGTGGTCGAGGACGACGAGGCCGCTGCGGTCGGTGACCGGGACGACGGACCTGTCGAAGCGGTTGTCCTTCCAGGCCGCGGCGGCGCGCTCCTGCGACAGCGCCGCGTACTCGTCCACGTCCCGCCGTGAGAAGCCCTCGATGGTGGCGATGAGGTCGGCGCCGATGCCCTGCGGTACGAAGCCGGTGTCGAAGTTGGTCATCGGGTCGGCGAACCAGGCGCCGCCGTCCGATGCCATCGGCACCCGTGACATCGATTCGACGCCGCCGGCGAGCACCAGGTCCTCCCAGCCCGAACGGACCTTCATCGCGGCCAGGTTGACCGCCTCAAGCCCTGAAGCACAGAAGCGGTTCTCCTGGACGCCCGCGACCGTGTCGGGCAGTCCTGCCGCGATGGCCGCGATCCGGGCGATGTCGGAGCCCTGGTCGCCGACGGGTCCGACGACGCCGAGGACGATGTCGTCGATCGCGGCCGGGTCGAGTCCGGGGAACCGGTCGCGGATCTCGTGGATGAGGCCGACGACGAGATCGATCGGCTTGGTGCCGTGCAGGGCGCCGTTGGCCTTGCCGCGTCCGCGCGGGGTGCGGATCGCGTCGTACACATACGCTTCGGTGGTCACGCTCGTGCCTTTCGCCGAGGGTCGGCCGGGTGGGTCGGGTCAGCTGTGTGGGTGGGGTCAGCCGAGCAGGGAGCGGCCGATGATCTCCTTCATGATCTCGGTCGTCCCTCCGTAGATCGTCTGGATGCGGCCGTCCGTGAAAGCCCTGGCCACGGGGTATTCGTTCATGTAGCCGTAGCCGCCGTGGAGTTGGAGGCAGCGGTCCGCTACCCGCTTCTGGAGTTCGGTGGCCCACCACTTGGCCATCGACGCGTGCGTGGCGTCGAGTCGGCCGTCGGAGTGGTCGGCGATGCAGCGGTCCAGGAAGGTGCGGGTCACCGCGCACTCGGTGGCCATCTCGGCTATCTCGAAGCGGACGTGCTGGAGCCTGGCGAGCGGGCGGCCGAACGCCTCGCGCTCCTTGACGTACCGGGTGGTGATCTCCAGGAGGTGTTCGGCGGCGGCGATCCCGGCGACGGCGATGCCCATGCGCTCCTGCGCCAGGTTGGTCATCAGGTGGACGAAGCCGCCGTGCAGCTCGCCGAGCAGGTTCTCCTTGGGGACGCGGACGTCGTGGAAGAACAGTTCGGCGGTGTCCTGCGACTTCTGGCCGATCTTGTCGAGGTTGCGGCCCCTTTCGAAGCCGTCCGCGCCGCGCTCGACAACCAGGAGGGACGTGCCGTGCGCGCCACCTTCGGGGGTGGTCCGGGCGACGACGATGACGAGGTCGGCGAGGATGCCGTTCGAGATGAACGTCTTGGAGCCGTTGAGCAGCCAGTGGTCGCCCTTGTCCTCGGCGCTGGTGCGGATGGACTGGAGGTCGGAGCCCGCGCCCGGTTCGGTCATGGCGATCGCGGTGATGATCTCGCCGGAGCAGAACCCGGGCAGCCAACGGCGCTTCTGTTCCTCCGTGGCGAGGCCCGTGAGGTAGGGCCCGATGATGTCGTTGTGCAGTCCGACGGCGAGTCCGGTCACGCCCGCGCGCGTGAACTCCTCGGCGAGGACGGCGCTGTAGCGGAAGTCGGCGGTGCCGCCGCCTCCGTACTCCTCCGGTACGGCGAGGCCGAGGAGGCCCTGGCGTCCGGCCGCGCGCCAGGCGTCGCGGGAGACGATGCCGTCCTTCTCCCACTGCTCGTAGTACGGCAGCACCTCCTTGGTCAGGAAGGCGCGGACGGTCTCGCGGAAGGCGTCGTGCTCGGGGTCGAACAGCCGCCGCTCCAGCGTCGGGTACGTGGTGGGGGGCCGGGTCACTGGGTGCCTCCTGCGGCCGGTTCCGGGCGGTCCGGTTTCGCGTGGTCCGGTTTCGCGTGGTCCTGTCCCCGGGGGTCGGGGTGGTGGTCGGTGAGGCGCGGCAGGTCCCAGTCGCGGGCGACGTCTGCCGTGTCGGCTCCGGGCTGCGCGGGCCCGCGCCGGACCGTCCCCGGGGTGGCGGAGAAGCGGGGCGCGGGGGCGGGCTGGGTGATGCCGCCGTGCTCCAGGAAGGTGCCGCGCGCGGCGAGATGCGGGTCGTGGGGTGCCTCGCGCAGCGACAGGACGGGGGCCACGCACGCGTCGGAGCCCTCGAACACCTCGGTCCACTCGGCGCGCGTACGGGTCTTGAACCGGGCCGTGACCGCCTCGCGCAGTTCGCTCCAGCGGGCCAGGTCCTTGCGCGCGGGGGCGATGCCGTCGAGGCCGAGCAGGGTGATGAACTCGTCGTAGAACTGCTGTTCAAGGGCGCCGACGGCCATGTGCCCGCCGTCCGCCGTCTCGTAGCAGCCGTAGAACGGGCACCCGCCGTCCAGGAGGTTGGCCCCGCGCCGGTCCTGCCAGCCGCCGGCCGCGAGCATGCCGTGGATCATCGACGCGAGGTGGGACGCGCCGTCGACGATCGCGGCGTCCACGACCTGGCCGGTGCCCGTCGCGCGCGCGTGGTGCAGCGCGGCGAGGACGCCGACGACGAGGTAGAGGGAGCCGCCCGCGAAGTCCCCGACGAGATTGACCGGGACCGTCGGCGGTTCGTCGGGGCGGCCGATCATGCCGAGGGTGCCGGTGCGCGCGATGTACGCGATGTCGTGCCCCGCGCGCGCGGCGAGCGGTCCGTCCTGGCCCCAGCCCGTCATCCGGCCGTACACCAGGCGGGGGTTGCGGGCGTGGCACCGTTCGGGGCCGACGCCCAGGCGCTCGGCGACGCCGGGGCGGTAGCCCTCGATGAGGATGTCCGCGCGCGCGACCAGGTCGAGGACGGTACCGGGGCCGTCGGGCGCCTTGAGGTCGACCAGGACGGAGCGTTTGTTGCGGTTCGTGATGTCATACGCCGGGTTGACCGCGAGGCCGGAGCCGCCGGGGCGGTCGACCCGTACGACGTCGGCGCCGAGGTCGGCCAGGAGCATGCCGGCGAACGGGCCCGGTCCGATGCCCGCCAGCTCCACCACGCGGATCCCCGCGAGCGGGCCCGCACCGGGGCCCGGCCCTGCCGCCTCTGTCACCGTCATCGCGCCCCCGGAAGTCCGTCCGATACAAGATCCGACAATCTGACACAACTGATGTAACACCAAGGATGTTATGGAGGGCTCATGCCCCACACAACCCCTGAACGAGCAAGCGCTTAGAAATGTGCCCGGATGGAGAAATCCGGCCGCGGCTACCGGCGCGGCATCGTGTCCAGCTCCGCGATCAGCCGCTTGGTCGCTATCGCGCGATAGCTCTCCTCGACCCAGTCGCACACCAGGTCGGCCGCCGGAGCGCCCTTCTCCTCCAGCGGTATCAGCACCCATCCGGCCTTCCCCAGGCCGTACCCGGCGGGCTGCGCGCCGGGGGCGGTCAGCGCGTGGGCGTGGGACTCGCCGGCCGTCAGCTTCACCGTGACGCGCAGCGGATGGGTGCCGTCGGAGACACCGAGGAAGACGAAGACCTTCTTGTTGACCTTCGCCACGGCGTCGTCGCCCCAGGGGAACTCCTCGACGGCGCCCGGAAGACCGAGCGCGTACGCCCGTACCCGCTCCCACACCGTCCGTGCCTGCTTCGCCGCCGCCATGGTCACCTCCGGGTCCCGGCTCCTGCTCCCCCACGCTAGCCTCAGCCACCGACAACGGCGCGGTGCTGGGCCAAGAGGTGCGGAGAGGTGTCATGAGCGGGCAGGGCAAGGCGGATCACTCGGATCGGGCCTACGACATCGTCCTCTTCGGAGCGACCGGTTTCGTGGGCGCACTCACCGCGGAGTATCTGGCCGCGCACGCGCCCGAGGGGCTGCGGTGGGCGATCGCCGGGCGCGACACACGGAAGCTGGAGCGGCTGCGCGAACGGCTCACGGCTCTCGCGCCGGGCGCCGGCGAGGTCGCCGTGCTGCACGCCGACGCCGCCGAGCCGGCGTCGCTGCGCGAACTGGCCCACCACGCGCGCGTGGTGGCCACGACCGTCGGCCCGTACGTCACCTACGGCCATGACCTGGTGGCGGCGTGCGCGGACGCCGGGACGGACTACGTGGATCTGACGGGTGAGCCCGAGTTCGTCGACGTGACCTATGTGCGGCACGACGTCCGCGCGCGGGAGACCGGTGCACGGCTGGTGCACGCGTGCGGGTTCGACTCGATCCCGTACGACCTGGGCGTGTACTTCACGGTGGGGCAGTTGCCGGAGGGGGTGCCGTTGCGGATCGACGGGTTCGTCAGCGTCGACGCGACGTTCTCGGGCGGAACCTTCGCGTCGGCGCTCGGGCAGTTCGCGCGCGGACGGCAGTTGGCCGAGGCGGCACGGGACCGCAGACGGCACGAGCCGCGCGTGGTGGGGCGGCGGGCGTACGCGACGACCGGCGCGCCCCGGTTCGCCAAGGAGATCGGGGCCTGGGCGCTGCCGCTGCCGACGATCGACATGCAGGTGGTGCAGCGCTCCGCGCGGGCTCTGGAGCGGTACGGGCCGGACTTCCGCTACCGGGAGTACGCGGCGGTACGGCACCTTCCGGTCGCGGTGGGCGGTGTGGCGGCGATGGGCGCGCTGTTCGCGGCTGCGCAGGTACCGGCCGCGCGGCGCCGCCTCGCGGACCTGGTGCGGCCGGGCGAAGGGCCCGACGAGGCGCGGCGGGCCCGGAGCCGGTTCTCGGTACGGTTCGTCGGCGAGGGCGGCGGGCAGCGCGTCTTCACGGAGGTCTCGGGCGGCGACCCCGGCTACGGCGAGACCGCCAAGATGTTCGCCGAGTCGGCCCTGTGCCTGGCCTTCGACGACCTCCCCGGGACGGCCGGCCAGGTCACCACGGCAGCAGCCATGGGGGACGCCCTGACGGCGCGGCTGCGCGCGGCGGGCATCAGGTTCCGCGTGGCGGCGAAACGCTGACGCTGCGCTTGAGCTGCGCTCGGGTGGAACCCGGCGACCTCCTTGCCCGGTCAGGTCGTGAGGTCCGTCAAGGTCCGGCGGCAGAGGGCGTCGGCGTGGCGGGTTGTCTCCGGGAGGCGGTAGTCGGGGGTGAGGTGGAGGGTGTGGGCGCAGGCCGTGGGCAGCGAGACCCGGTGGCCGACCGACACGTACACCGGTTTGACGCCGTCCCGCGTGCGCAGCGCCGCGCCCACTTCCTCGTCGCCGTCCATCAGAGGCGCCACCGACCCGCGCGCGGTGCTCGGTTCGGCGTGCGTGAAGGTGAACGGGTTCTTGGCGACGCCGATCGTCGGCAGCCCGGTGAGCACGCCCAGGTGGCTGGCGAGCCCGAACCGGCGCGGGTGCGCGAGCCCGTACCCGTCGCACACCACGAGCCCGGGGTCGCCGCGCAGCGCCCCCAGGGCGGCGACCACGGTGGGGATCTCACGGAACGCCAGCAGCCCGGGGACGTACGGGAAGGAGACCCGGCCGACGGCGGTGGCCTGCTCGACCACGGTCAAGGTCGCCGCGTCGAGGACGACGGCCGCCGCGACGACCCGGTCACGCGCGTCGTCGTAGGCGACGTCGACTCCCGTCACCCGCCCGGCGCCCGCCACCGGCCCCGGCTCGTCGCGCACCACACGACCCCGCAACTCGTCCTGCACCGCGCGTGCTTGCGCCTCGGTGGTCGGCCAGTCGGCGGGCAGCGGGACAGCGGCGGACGGGTCGGTGACCGGGCCGGTGTGCGGGCGGGGACGGGGTGCGGAGGTGGATGCGGAGGTCATGGTGCCGCCGAGCGTACGCGGCCCCACTGACACAGCACCCACGTACCACCCCCGGCCACCCCGGTAGGCTCGTGATCATGTTCGTACTGGAACTGACCTACACCGCGCCGCTCGACGCCGTGGAGCCGCTGCTCCCCGCCCATGTCGCATGGCTGGACGAGCAGTACGCGGCGGGCGTCTTCATCGCTTCGGGGCGCAAGAACCCCCGTGACGGCGGGGTGATCCTGGCCGTCGGCGGCGACCGCGCCGCCATAGAGGCGATCACGGCCGCCGACCCGTTCGTCACGGAAGGCGTGTGCGCGTACCGGATCACCGAGTTCATCGCGACGAAGACAGCGCCCGAACTCGCCCCGTACCGGCAGCCGTCGGCGTCCTGAAGCGGGTTCCCCGCGCGCGTCAGCCGATCTCGACGCGCGCTAGACGAGTCATTCCGAATGCTGACGGTGTGTCTGGGAACGCAGACAGGGCGTCCAAGATCGTTGTGTGACGAACAACCTGGACGCCCTGCTGA